>JAXMHA010000002.1:0-234892 GCA_046347015.1 Lysobacterales bacterium
GCACCAGCCACTCCGCCGCAGCGTCCGGTTCCGGACACGGCATCCCGAACGGGCCCCCGAACGCGAGCCAGTTCAACAACGCATCGCGCGCATCGCGTCGCACGACGACGAGGCGCGTACCCGGCATGGCCCGGCGCAACAATGCCAGGAGGTGCGCATCCCAACGCGGCAGCCAGTCGACGATCGTGCGTCCGGGCGGCACCTTGAGCGCGCGCAACGTGTCGGCGTAGTCCTCGCGCAGCGTCTCGCGATCGCGATCGGTGAGCGCGCCGCAATAGAACGCGAAGCGTGGATTGGTGAATTCATCGGCGCGATGGATCGGCGTCGAACGGTCGCGCAGCACCATCAGCGCGGGCTGGTCGGCCAGCATCGCCGCGACCGCTTCGACGCCGCTGCCGGGCGTGCCGAGGAGCAGCACCGGCGCCTGCGGCCATGCGTCCGCGACCGGCTCGGACAGCGCCTCGAACAATCGCGGGTTCGGGTTTTCCAGTGGCGGCAGCGAGGACGGCGCGCCGCGCTGCGCCTCGACGAACGCCTTCACGGCGTCGGCCGCATCGCCGGAGCCATCGAGCGCGCGGCCGAGGTAGTGCCAGCGCTGGCGCATCGCGAACCCGTCGAGCCGCCGGGTCGCCATGCGTTCGAGCCGCGCGCGCGCGTCGCCGAAGTCGCCATTGCGCAACAGCGAACGCACGCGGATGAACTGCATGGGAACATCGTCCGGACGCGCGGTCAGCACCATGGCCGCGGTGGCATCGGCGTCCTCGAGCCGTCCCTGCGCCTCGTCGATCTGCGCGAGCTTCGCTTGCGCATCGAGGTCTTCCGGATGGTCCGCGACCACGGACCGCCACGCTTCGCGGGCGTCGCCGGCGCGGCCGATCACGGACAGGAACTCCGCCCGCTCGCGTTGCCGCTCGGTCGTATCCGGTGTATCGGCGGCCCCGTCGTACAGCGCCAGCGCCTCGTCGGTCCGGCCGGTGCGGGCCAGCGACCACGCCAGCGAGCGGCGGATTCCCGGATCCGCGGGCGCCATCGCAAGCGCCGCGCGGTAGCCCTCGATCGCCAGGTCGAAACGACCGGTCGCGCGGGCAACATCGGCAAGGCCGATGGTCCCGGCAAGCGCGTAGCCCGGGGCGGCGCGCAACGCTCGGTAGTGCGTTTCCGCCTCCGCCGCGCGCCCGGCCGACAACGCGCGTTCGGCCAGCAGGCGGTGCGCCTGCGGCATTTGCGGGGCCCGTGCGAGTGCGTTCCGCAGCGCGCGCTCGCCGGCATCCGTCGCGCCATGCTCGATCAGGACGCGGCCGAGCGCGTACTGGATCGCCGCATCGTCCGGCGCAAGGTCGGCAGCCCGCGTCACATGGCGCATCGCGCCATCCCGATCGCCGCGCTCGAACAGGATTCCGGCGAGGCCGGCCAGCGCCTGCGGATCCTCGCCGCCGCGCAACGCGACGCGGAAATGCTCCTCGGCTTCGGCGGTGCGCCCTTCGAGCTGCGCGAGCTGGCCGAGTCCGGTGCGTGCGGCACTCACGTTCGGATCGATGCCGAGGACCTTGCGGAAACCTTCGGCGGCGTCTGCGAACTCGCCGCGGCCGAATGCGATCGTCGCCAGCGCCAGCACGACCTGCGGATCGTCCGGCGCCTGTGCCTGCGCGCGGCCCAGCAGGTCGCGGGCGTCGTCGACATCGCCGAGTTGCTGGCGCAGCAGGCCGAGCAGGTGCAGCGCGTCGGCGTCGTCGGGGTGTTCGGCCAGCCACGCGCGATAGCCGGCCTCGGCCTCGGACAGGCGGCCGTTGCGATGGTGTTCGATCGAATCCTTCAGCATGGCGAGCCCCGTCTCGCGCGCGAACGGTCCGCACGGACGCCGTGGCGCCACGCGGACCCGGGGCCGTCGCGATGCGGGTCAGGATCGAGGCGGCGCGACGGCGAGCTCGCGCGGCACCTTCAACTGGCGCCCATTATGCCGCATCCCCTGCCGTCGACGCCCCCGGCCCCGTCGAGGTGGCGGGCCATGCGCTGCGCGATGTAGCCGGCCGCGAACGTGTGCAGGCGCCAGTCGCTGATGAATCCGCAGTGCCCGCCGTGCGCCGTGATGTCGAGTTCGACGGTCGGCGGCAGCCGCAATGCGCGGAAGTTGCGGACCGGGATCACCGGATCGTCGGCCGCCGTGAGGATCGTCGCCGGCACCGCGAGGCCGGCCAGCCGGTCGCCCGCGATCGAATAGCCGTCGAGGTAGTTGTCGAGCGAGCCGAAATCGGTGTGCCGCAGCACCAGGGCCCGCGTCAGCCCGCGCAGGTCGCCGGCGAGGTCCCGCGGTTCGAAGTAGTGTTCGTCCGGGAAGCAGTGTTGCTTGCGCAGCAGCGAGCGGCGCCACTTGTGCAGGAAGTAGCTCTGGTAGAACCACGGCCCGCTTTCGAGTCCGAGCAGGCCGACGGCCGGATCGATGATCGGGCACACCGCGAGCGCGTAGCCGAGCGCGATGCCCGCGGCCGGCGCACGCAGCGCGATCCGCAGCGCGAAGTTGCCGCCGAGCGAATAGCCGGCAAGCCCGAGCGCCGGTGGCGCGAAGCGCTGCTCGATCGCGCGCAACGCACCGACCGCTTCGCCGATCCGGCACGAGTGGAACAGGCCGCGGTTGAGGCGGTGCGTGTCGCCGTGGTCGCGGAAGTTGAGCCGGAACACGTCGAAGCCATCGGCCAGCAGCCGGGCTCCGGTGGAGAGCATGTAGGTCGAGCGCACGCTGCCTTCCCAACCGTGCAGCAGCACGACGAGTCCGCGTGCCTGCGACCGCACCGTCTGCGCGGAGTGGAAGCCTTGCAGCCGCACGCCGGCACCGCAGTCGAGCACGTGCTCGACGGCATCGGCCTCGAGTGCGCGAAATCGTCCGGCGAGCAGGTGGCGTCGCAACCCGCTCGACGCCAGCACCGACTGGACGTGCGGATTGCGCAGCAGCCGCGGCGGCCGGAAGTCCGCGCCGCGGGACATCGGCAGCCCGTCGACCACGCGGGGCAGCGCCGGCATCACGGTCATGGCTGCGCCCCGCCATCCAGCACGGCGATGATCCGCGCGCGGCTTTCCTCCGCCATCTTGCGGCGCGCCTCGGGCGTCGCCGGAACCGGCTCGAGGTAGTGCACTTCGGCGTCGCGCGCCGGGCCACCGAGGACGCGGATGCCGTTGGCGAAGAAACTCTCGTTGCGGCCGAACGGAACGCGCGGGTCGAGCTTGCCATTGCGCCCGTACCGCAGCGCCACCGGCTGCACCGGCACGCCGGCGTCGAGCGCGGTCTGGAAGATGCGCGCGTGGAACGTGCCGACGCCGTCGCCGTGGCCGCTGCCGCCTTCCGGAAACACGCCGACCGGCTCGCCTTCGTGCAGGCGCTCGACCACGTTGCGCATGACCACGTGCAGGGAATCGGTGCTGCCGCGCCGGTGGAAGATCGTTCCCGCCCGTGCCGCCAGCCAGCCGATCAGGGGCCAGTGGGCGATCTCGCTTTTCGCGACGAAGCTGACCGGACGCTGGCTGTGCATCAACTCGATGTCGAGCCAGGAAATGTGGTTGGCGACGTACAGCGTCGCGCCCGGCAGCGGTTGACCGAAGCGGCGGATGCGGAAGCCGAAGATCCGCACCAGGCGCGCCGACCACCAGCGGATCGACGCCTTCTCGAGTGTCGTGCCGCCGACGTGGATGCGCTCGGCGACCGGGTTCAGCACCAGCAGCGCGAGAGGCGCCGCGATGGCGAGGTGCAACACGAGCTGCGGCGTGCGGACCAGGTATCGCAGCGGCCGCCAGGCGTCGTGCCCGACGGTGTCCAACGGCGGTGCGATGCGTTGATCCATGGCCGGATCATGGTAACGAAACGATGCCGCGGCGCAACATTGGCCCCGCGGCATCGGCCCCGCATGACGATTCACCCGTCCCGCAGGGCGGCTTCGGCTTCGGCAAGGTCGATCAGGTGCTGCTCCCACCAGCGGGCTTCGCCGACCTGCGGAAAAGCGTGCGGGAACGCCGGATCGCGCCAGCGCGCGGCGACCCAGCCGGCCCAATGGATTTGCCGCATCGTCCGGAGCGGTGCGACCAGCGCGAGTTCGCCGCCATCGAAATCCCGGAACTCGGCATAGCCTTCGAGCAGCGCGGACAGCGCGGTATCCGACGGCGCGAGCATCCACAAATCCTGCACCGCCGGTCCCATCCGGGTGTCGTCGAGGTCGACGAACACGGGCCCCGCCTCGGTCCACAACACATTGCCGGCGTGGCAATCGCCATGCAGGCGCAATGGCGCCGGCGCGACCGCGGCGAATCGCGCATCGATCATCGCGGCGATCGCGCCGGTCCGGTTCCGGTACGCAGCGGCCAGCGGCTCCGGGACGAGCCCGGATGCAAGCGCGGCGCGCGCCGCGGCGCGCACCATCGTGTCGGCATCGATCGATCCCCGCGCGGCGAACCGCCCGCGGCTGCCGACGCCGTGCAAACGGGCCAGCAGCCGCCCCATCCACGCGAGATGATCGGCCGATTCGAGTTCCGGCGCGCGGCCGCCGACGCGCGGATACAGGGCGTACCGGAATCCTCCGGATTCGAACAGCGTGCGGCCGGCAATGTCGAGCGGCGCGACGATCGGCAGTTCGGCATCTGCGAGTTCGCGGGCGAACGCGTGCTCCTCGCCGATCGCCGCTGCGCTCCAGCGCGCGGGCCGGTAGAACTTCGCGACCAGCGGCGGCCCTGCCTCGACGCCGACCTGATAGACGCGGTTTTCGTAACTCGGCAGCGCGAGCAAACGTCCGTCCGGGACGAAGCCGGCCGCCTCGACTGCGTCGAGCACGACGTCCGGCGCCAAGGACGCATACGGCGTGTCGCCGGCGATCCGCTCAGGTCCCATGTGTCGGCGGGCGCGCAATGACGGCGAGCGTCAGGCGCGAGATCGCGACCCGCCGGCCGCGTTCGTCGTCGATGCGGATTTCCCACACCTGCGTCGTTCGCCCGATGTGGAAGGGCCGCGCGGTCCCGGTGACGACGCCGCCCGTCACTGCACGCAGGTGATTCGCGTTGATGTCGAGGCCGACGACTGTTTCTTCCGGACCGACGCTCAGCATGCCGCCGAGGCTGCCGAGGGTTTCCGCCAATGCGACCGAGGCGCCACCGTGCAACAGGCCGAACACCTGTTTCGTGCGCGCGTCGACCGGCAGCGTGCCGCGCAGAAAATCATCGCCGATTTCGGTCACGACGATGCCGAGGTGTTCGAGCATCGTGCCGTGCGACCACCGGTTGATGTCCTGCAGATCGATCGCGCGCTTCCAGATCGGCATGCCGTACGCTCCTTTCGTCCGCCGGCGACTATAGCGCCGCGACCGGCGAGGTCCGCGAGTCGCCCGGCAAGGCGGGTTTCGGCGACAATCGCGGACCTCCCTTCCGAAATCCTTCGCGTGTTCCGAACCGTCACCCTGCAGGCGAGCGGCAAGCGTTTTCGCGTCCGTCCGGGCGAGACGGTGCTCGAGGGCGCGCGCCGCGCCGGCGTCGCGTTGCCGTACTCGTGCCTCGCCGGCGCGTGCGGAAGCTGCAAGGCGACGCTGCTCGAAGGCGAGTGCTTCTACCCGCGCATCCCGCCGAGCGCGCTCGACGCGGCCGAGCGCGCGAGCCGGCAGGTGCTGCTGTGCCAGGCGGTACCGGTGACCGACCTCGTCATCGCGGCGCGCGAAGTGGCCAGCGTGGCCGACATGCCGCGCAAGCGGCTGACGCTGAAACTGGTCGACAAGGCATTCCTCAACCACGACGTCGTGCGCCTGATGCTGCTGAGCGCGCGCGGCGAGCGGTTGCGCCGCCTGCCCGGCCAGTACCTCGACATCCTGCTCGACGACGGGCGCCGGCGCGCGTTCTCGATCGCGAATGCGCCCCACGCCGGTGACCACCTCGAACTGCATGTGCGCCACGTCGCGGGTGGCGGCTTCACGTCGTGGGTGTTCGACGAAGCCCGCGTCGGAGCGATCGTCCACGCCGAGGGGCCGCTCGGCACGTTCGTGCCGCGCGAGGACAGCGAACGGCCGCTGCTGATGGTCGCGGGCGGCACCGGCTTCGCGCCGATCAAGGCGATCATCGAGCATTTCCGCCACCTCGGCTCGCGCCGCACAATGACGCTCTACTGGGGCGCCCGCACGCCCGCGGACCTGTACCTGCGCACGGTCCCGGAAGGCTGGGCCGCGGACGATCCCGGCTTTCGCTTCATTCCGGTCATTGCCGATCCGTCGCGTGCCGGCAACCTGCGCGCCGGTTTCGTGCACGAAGCGGTGCTCGAAGATCAGCCCGACCTCGCGGCGTTCGACGTGTACATGAGTGGACCCCCGGCGCTGATCGACGCCGGCCGGCACCTGTTCGTCGCCGCCGGACTGCCCGAGGGCCGGCTTTTCTTCGACTCGTTCGAGTACGCACCGGATGTCATCGCGGCGATCCTCGGCAAGCGCGCCGGCATCGACGAGCGCTAGCTGCGGGTTCACGCGCTGCGCGCGTTGAACGGCAAGCCCTTTCGCGCTGCGAGCGGCACGAAACAGAAGCTTCCGCTCTTCGAGCAGGTCAGAGCGAAGCTTCCGCGCTGCGCGCGGCTCAAGGCAGAAGCTTCCGCGCTTTGCGCGGGTTACTTTCCTTTCGGGGAAAGTAACCAAAGCCATTGCGCCGGGCAGGCCGGTTGCCGCGACCTCGTGTCGCGGCAACGCTCCTGCGCTTCTCGCCGAATGGCGGCCGCGCCGAACTCGCACATCCTTGTGCTCAGACATGCGGCGCTTGCTCCGCCATTCGGCTGCGAGGCTCGGCGGCCTGCAACGGCGCTTGAATGCTCGCTCAACACGGCCATCCCTGGCCTTCGAATCGGCAAGCACACGAGTACGCAGGCCATGGACGGCCGGGCATTGAGCGACCGGCGCTGTTGCGCACGGCCGAGGCGGGCCTGACGCGCCCGCGAGCAAGGCGCGCATGTTTGAACACAGGGACGTGTGAGTTCGCGCCGGCGCGGGCGCGGCAGTGTCCCGCCGAGGGCAGCCGCCGTGACCGGATGTCACGGCGGCCCGGGCGCCCAGCGCCAATGGTTTTGGCCACTTTTGCCGAAACAAAAGTGGCTCGCTCACGCAGTGAGCGAAAGCCCTTGCTTGAAGCCGCGCGCAGCGCGAAAGCTCTGCTTTGGGCCGCACGAAGAACCGAACCTCTGCTCCGAACCCGCTCACGCAGGGGGCAAAAGTACTTCCCCTGAGCCGCGTGCAGTGCGGATGTTCCGCGCTGGGCCGTGCACGACGTCGAAGCGGGTGTCGGTTCGTTCCGGGCGAAGGCTTGGCGTCCAACACAGGCCGCACCCGATGCGAAAGGCCAATTCAAGACGTACCTGCCCGGCAAGCGGAACCCCGGCGGTCGGACTCGACCTGTAATTGAGCCCACCGGATGGGTAACCCGACACCGGACGCATTCCGCGCCCCACTCGGGAGACCACGCATGACCCCGTCGATTCGACTCAACACGCTGGCCGGAGCGCTGCTGCTGGCCTTGTCCTTCTCCGCGGCGAATGCCGCGAGCCTGACCTACAAGGGCAACCTGCAGGACGGCGGCAAGCCGGCCAATGGCAGCTACGACATCCGCCTCACGCTGTACTCGAACCCGACCGGTGGCACCGCGATCGGCTCACCGGTCACCCTGTATGCCGTGCCGGTGCACGATGGCACGTTCAGCACGGATGTCGATTTCGGCGCGGCCGCGAACAACGGCAACCCCGTCTGGGTCGGCGCCGCGGTCGCGCCAGCCGGCAGCGGCAACTTCACGGCGCTCGACTCGCGCTCGATGGCTTCGCTCGACGCCCCGTCGGGCACCTGCGACAGCTACTGGTCGCTGTCCGGAAACAGTGGCAATCCGAGTGGCAGCTATCTCGGCACGACGGACAACAACTCGCTGATCTTCAAGGTGGACGGAGTGCAAGCCGGGGCGTTGATACCGCATTCGGGCGGGACGGAGGTGGTTTTCGGTGCGTCGAACAATAGCGCGGGAACCGCGAATAGCTCAACGGTCGTCGGTGGATACGACAACGCGGCCACGGGAGACTACGCCACCGTCGGCGGTGGCCAAGAAAACACTGCGGCGGCACCTGAAAGTTTCGCCGCAGGCTGGGCTGCCACCGTGCGCGCCAGCGATGTCGGCAGTTTCGTCTGGTGCGACTCGGTGACGGATCCCAGTGAATGCACTTCGACCGGAGCCAATCAATTCCTGATCCAGGCCTCCGGCGGCGTGAGCATCGGCACCAACAACCCCAACGGCAACCAGTTGCGCGTGGTAGCGTCAACAACCGCCATCCGGGGTGAAGACACCAGTGGCGAGCATGCGGGCGTCAGTGGCTATTCCTCGGATGGCTTCGGCGACGCCGGCAGTGGCGTGTACGGTCAGGTTGATGGGGCAGGTGGCAATGGCGTCACCGGTTACAACAATGGCGGGGGGATTGGCGCTGGAGGCGCCGGTGTATTTGGTTACACCAACAACAACAATTCTGTTGGAGTAAGGGCGTACCACCAGGCGGGAGGCACCGCATTATATGTCGCCACGAGTTCGCCCAGCGGCAGTACCAAAGTGATCGACACCTCGACCGGTGCTTATCTGTCCTCTGGTGGCCAGTGGGAACCCAACTCGGACCGCAACAAGAAGTTCGGCTTCGCCCCGCTCGATCTGGGCAGCGTGCTGGACAAGGTCCTGGCCATGCCGGTGACGAGCTGGTCGTACAAGGTCGAAGGCGATTCGATCCATCACATCGGACCGATGGCGCAGGATTTCTACGCGGCGTTCAAGCTCGGCCAGGACGACAAGCACATCGGCGAAGTCGACGAAGGCGGCGTCGCGTTCGCCGCGATCCAGGGCCTGAACCAGAAGCTCGAGCGCGAACACAATGAGCGCGAGCACGCCTACAAGAAGATCGCCGATGAAAATGTCGCGCTGAAGGCGCAGAACGCGGCGCTCACGGCGAAGCTGGCGCAACTGGACGCACGCATGACGTCGCTCGAGGTGGCGCAACATGCGATACCCACCGCGCGGTACCAGGTCGCGGAGCGGGGAGAGTGACATGGGCGCCTTCCACAACCCTCCGCGCTGGAGGCACGTGTCGCGCACCACGGCGATCGGCGCCTGCACGATCCTGCTTGGATTGCCGCTGGCCGCGCTCGCCGGTCCGGCCCGGACGGCCAGCCCGTATGCGCTTTCCGCTTCGGCCACGCTTGCGCCGGGAGCCACGAAGCAGTCGGGTGGCCACTTCAGCCTGTCGGCCGCGTTGAGCCAATCGCCATCGGCAGCACCAACGCCGAGTGGCGGCAACTTCACGTTGTCGGCGCGGCTCCAGGCGCAGCCACTCACGTGCGAGTCGGACCTGATCTTCGAGAACGGGTTCGACCCATAGCGGCGATGGCCGGCACGTGACCGGGAACAGGCTGCTGCCAACGGAACGCCGGCGCCGCAATGCGCCGGCGTTCCACTCTTTGCCGTCGTCGGATGTACGGAACGTTACTTCCACGCGCGAATCACGCCGCATGATCCCGGCCCTTTACATTTGCGTTGACGTGTTCCAGGCGGTACTCCGATCCATAATGCCGGCCGTCGCGCGCAACGGAAGGTATTGCGGTGAGCCGGTTCGACACCACGCGCTGGAGTCTCGTGCTGAAGGCGCGCGGCGATTCATCCGAGGCCCGCGCGGCGCTCGACGTCCTGTGCCGGACGTACCGGCCGGCAGTGCTCGCGTACGTCCGCAGCCGTGGCTACCCGGCCGATGCCGCGGAGGATCTCACGCAGGGCTTCTTCCTGAAGTTCATCGACCAGGCCTGGCATGCCGGTGCGGACAGCGGCCGCGGGCGCTTTCGCGCGTACCTGCTGACGATGTTGCGCCGGCACCTGGTCCGTGCCGAACGGGAAGCGCACGCCCTGAAACGTGGCGGCGGAGCGTTCCTCGAACCATTCGACGAAGCGAACGCGACTGCTGCCGGCGACGACACGCCGGAACGAAGCTTCGAACGGGCGTGGGCGATCACGGTGCTCAGCCACGCACTGGCGCGCCTGCGTGGGGAAGCCGACCAGGTCGGCAAGCGGCCGTTGTTCGATGCCTTGCGGCAGTTCCTCATGGACCGTCCCGACGAAACCGAGTACACCCGCGTCGCGCAGGAACTCGGCATGCGCGTCAACACGCTGGCGGTGGCCGTGCACCGCCTGCGCCACCGGCTGCGCGAACTCGTGGAAGCCGAACTTGCGGACACCACGAGCTCGCACGACGACCTCGAAACGGAACTGCACGACCTGCACGGCGCTTTCGAATTCGGCGCGTCGCGCGTCCTCGATGACCCGACGGCAGATCACGACCCCGAACATTGACTCCAGCGGTGCACGCAGATGATCAGTCCCCGCCTTTCGGACAGCAGCTTCCCGGCCACGCGATGGTCGATGGTCACGCGGGTTTCCGCCTCCGGCAAGGCGTCGTCGGTCGAGGCACTCGGCGAACTCGGCCAGCGCTACCGCTACCCGGTGTACGCGTACGTGCGCAAATGCGGCCACGCGCCGGACATCGCCCGCGGCATCACCCAAGCGTTCCTGTCGCACCTGCACCGGCATGCCCGCGACGCCATCGAACCATCGGACCGCGGCAAGTTCCGGCGCTTCCTGCTCGATCGCCTGCATGCATGGCTGGCCGACGACTGGACGCGGCTCGGCGAGGAAAATGGCGAGGAACCCGCCGCGGCCGACCCGGAACTCGAATCCCGCTTCGCCCACGACATGGACCATGCCGGGTCGCCCGACGAAGCCTTCCAGCTCGGCTTCGCCATCGAGGTGCTGGCGCGTGCGCTCGATCGGCTGGCCGCCGAAGCCCGCGAAACCGGGCACGCCGACATGTACGAGGCGCTCGTGCGCTTTCTCGGCCGTGACGCGAGTCCGGCCGACCTCGAGCACGCCGCCGGCACGCTCGGCATCAAGTCGTTGACCGTCATGCTGGCACTGAAACGGCTGCGCAGCCGCCTGCGTGAACTCGCCGGGGACGAACTCGCCGACACCGTGGCATCGAGCGACGAACTGGCGGCGGAACAACAGGCGCTGCTGACGATCCTGCATGCGGTGAAGTGACCGTGCCCTCGGTGCCGGCCCCCGGTTCTCCCGCGCAACCATCCGGGCTGCCGGAGTGGATGACGGCGTCGGCCCGCCGGATCGCCTCGCTGGCGTTCGGAGGAGAGAACCTGGATCCGGCTGCCGTCACGCAGCTCCGCCACCTGGCGCTGCTGCCGGTTGATTCGC
Source organism: Lysobacterales bacterium (assembly GCA_046347015.1). Classification (GTDB taxonomy): domain Bacteria; phylum Pseudomonadota; class Gammaproteobacteria; order Xanthomonadales; family Rhodanobacteraceae; genus Dokdonella_A. The sequence continues at coordinate 11,269 of JAXMHA010000002.1, forward strand.
TCGAACTCGACCTGTCCGGCGCGGAACAGCGCGAGTTCGGCGACTACGAGTTGCTCGAACGCATTGGCGAAGGCGGCATGGGGGTCGTCTACCGCGCCCGCCAGAAGCGCCTCGACCGCGAAGTGGCGGTCAAGCTGCTCGCCGCCGGGCCGTGGGCTTCGCATGAATTCATCGAGCGGTTCAAGCGCGAGGCGCAGAACGCCGCGCGCATGCAGCATCCCAACATCGTCGCCATCTACGAAGTCGGCAGCGCGGACGAGCTCCAGTTCTTCAGCATGCGCCTCGTGCGCGGACGAAGCCTGGCCGCGGCGATCGAGGCCGCCGGACCGTTCGAACCGGTCCGCGCGGCGCGGCTCCTGCGGACCGTCGCCGAGGCCGTCGACTACGCGCACAGCCTCGGCGTGCTGCATCTCGACCTGAAACCCGCGAATGTACTGCTCGACGAAAATGAAGAACCGCTGGTCGCCGACTTCGGCCTCGCGCGGCGACTGGACGACCGGCGCAGCGCCGACAGCGACGAGGTCTCCGGCACGCCGAGCTACATGGCGCCGGAGCAGGCCGACCCGCGCTCGCACCGCATCACCGCGGCGACGGATCTCTGGGGACTCGGCGCGATCCTGTACGAACTGGTCGCCGGCGCCCCGCCGTTCCGTTCCGTCAGCGCGCAGGAGACATTGCGCCAACTGCGCGAAGCCAACGTGCCGTCGCCACGTCGTTTCGCGCGCGCGCTGCCACGCGATCTCGAAGCCATCATCCTCAAATGCCTCGCGCGCAACCCCGCCGATCGCTATTCCTCCGCCCGGGCCTTGGCCGACGACCTCGGCCGCTTCGTCGAACACCGCGCCGTGCGCGCGCAACCACTCAACGTCCTGCAACAGGCCGAGCGCTGGATACGCCGCGAACCGCTGCTGGCCGGAGCGGCGATCACGATCGTCCTGGCACTCGGCATTGGCCTCGCGGCAGCGGCGACCCAGTGGCGTCGCGCGCGGCTGGACGCGAGCCGCGCGGACGCCGTGCGGGGGTTCCTTGTCAACGTCTTCGATCAGGCCGCTCCGGACAAGGACAAGGGAAAGTCGATCTCGGCGCGGCAGTTGCTCGAAGTCGGCGAAAGGCAACTCGGCGGACAAGGCCGGCTGGATCCGAGCCTGCACGCCGACCTTGCCGGGTTGCTCGGCACGCTGTACTGGGACATCGGCGACTACGACCATGCCGAATCCCTGCTGCGGCAGACCCTGCGGCTCGTCGCCAGCGGCGGCGTCGCGGACAGCGTGCAGGCGCGTGTCCTGTTGCAGCAGGCCAAAGTCGACTTCGACCAGAATCGTTATGACTCGGCGATCGCCCACGCGCAGCGCGCGCTCGCCCTGGCCCGGCATTCCTCGCCATCGGCCCCGGACCTGGCCGGCGACGCCCAACGCACGATTGCCAGTGCCGAGATCGGCACTGGCCTCGCAGTCGAGGCGGACCGACGGCTTCGATCGACGCTCGCCGATGACCTGCGCCGGTTCGGCAAGGCCAGCCGCGAAGTCGCGTCCGACGAAGTGTGGCTCGGCGAGGCCCTGGTGGAGGAATCCAGGTTCGATCAAGCGGTCCCGATGTTGCGCGACGCGATCGCGGCGGCATCCGCGGCATTCGGATCGGGGAGCAGCGCGGCCCTCAATGCGATGGACCTCTTCGGGCGGGCCCTGCGCCTGCAGGGCCGGTATGCGCAGGCGGAAGCCATCATGCGCAAGGATGTCGCGGGCACGGCCCTGCTGTACGGTCCCGACAGCAGCAACACGCTGACCGCAAGCTCGAACATGTTGATTGCGGTGGAGAGCCAGGGCCGTTACGCGGAAGCGCTGCAGGAACGCCTTGCGATGTTGCCGAAACAGGCGAAGCTGGTGCCCAACCACCCGGAAATACTTGCCTACGCCTACAAGAACATCGCCAGCGATTACCTCGCGCTCGGCCGCCTGCACGAAGCCGAGACGGCCGCCAGGACCGCCTTGTCGACGTGGGCGCGGATCGAAGACGTCAGTCTCGAATGGAACAGCGTCGCGGCGAGGAACACCCTCGCCCTGGCGCTGCAGTACCAGGGCCGCTACGCCGAAGCGGAAGACGTGCTGCGCAAGACGGTGGAGATCCAGCGCGGTCACGAACGGCCCGGGTCGGTGTGGCTGAACCAGACACTGGGTCTCCTCGGCAACCTGCTGCGCCTCGAACGTCGGGACGCCGCTGCCGTGGCGCAGCTCCGCAGTGCGCTGGCGGAGCTCCCCGAAACGGCGAATCCGGTCCGCGCCGAATTGCAGGCGGCCCTCGCGGAAGCGGAACTCGATGCCGGCAATCCCGCGCAGGCCAGGATCGACGCCACCCACGCCATGGCGACCGCTCGCGATTCGCTGCCGGCCGGCAACATCCGGTTCGCGGCCATCGACTTCTCCCTCGCCCGCAGCGACCTCGCGGGGGGTGACGCCGCCGCGGCAATGCCCCTGCTGGACCATGCCCTGACCCTGCGCAGCGCGTCCCTGCCCGCGGATGATCCCCGCGTCCTCGAGGTGCAGGTGGAACGTGTCCAGGCCTTGGCGGCGCTCGGCCAGGCGCAGGAGTCGCAAGCCCTGCGACGCACCCTCGAACCGATCCTGGACCATGCCGCAACATCACGGCCCCATGCGCGCACGCTGCTGCAGCGCCTCGATCCGGTCGTGCCGACGAAACCGCAGGCAGCAACCGGCGCGCCGTTGTAATCGCCTGCGGCGAACGGCGAATCACTGATCGACACCGGCACTTCGCCGGCCCAGCACCGGGACCACCACCATGCCGACCCATTTCAAGATCGAACCGCAACGGTCAGTCGCCAACCTCGACCTGTCGCCCGCGCACTCGGGCATCTTCACGCCGGGCATCGAAGCCATCGACATCCAGGAGGACGACGTGCGGCGCTTCAACGCGCTCGCCCGCAACCTGAACCCGGAAATGCCGGCGCTGACGATCGACCAACTCACCGGCGTCGCGCGACGCGTGTTGCGTACGGCGGCCGCGGGCGGGGAGTCGCCATTCATCCGTTCGCGCCTGCGGCGCGCGGCCGAAATGCGCGCGATGGTGGCCGATGCGTCGTGGACGCTCGACGCGACGACCAGCGGACGCGTGCACGAGTTGCTGGCTTATCTCGACGGCCCCGGTGGCCTGATCCCCGACGACGTGCCGGTGATCGGCATGCTGGACGACGCGCTGCTGGTCGACATCGCGATGGATACCCTGCGAGACGAACTGGACGATTACGCCGAATTCCGCCGCTATCGCCACGGCGAAGCCGTGCGCCTCGGCGTCGAGGACTCGGCCGTCGAGGCCGGGCGCGCGCAGTGGAACGAGGTGCGCGACGCCGAGCGGCGGCTCGAGCGGCAGTTGCACCGCGTGCGCCAGGGTGAATACGCGAGCTCGGCCGCGGAGCGGATCTTCCGCGTGTGCTGAAGCCATGCCCTGCGGCGCGGTATCCGGCAAGGGCCGGTCCGCGCCGCGACGCTCCGTCGCCGCCGATGGCCATCCGCGGATCCGCACGGATGCATATGCAGCATGCCATTGCATTCCCGGGCACGAGCGGGGAAGCTGTCGTTGGCGGAAGTCCCGCCCCTTGGCGGGCTGCCTTGCGACGAGGACGCTGCCGATGAACGTAGCCACCGAAAAATCGGGATCGGGATTCCCGCAGTCGTATTGGTCGATCGTCGTGCAGCCGGACGCGTCCGCCGAGTCCGGGCGCGCGGCGCTCGGCAAGCTGTGCCGCCGCTACTGGCTTCCCGTCTACGCCCACGTCCGTCGCGCCGGCCACCCTCCTGCGATCGCGCAGGACATCACGCGGACCTTCCTGCACCGGCTCGAGCAAGGCGCCATGACCGAAATGCCGCCGGCGCCGCGACCGCGTTTCCGCGACTACCTGCTCGGCAAACTGCACGACTTCCTCGCCGGAGACTGGCGCGAGCTGCAGGACGACGACGAAGATCCGGAGGATCCGCCGTTTGCCGGCCTCGAGGCGCGCTACCAGCGCGAATGCACGCACTGCGCGACTCCCGACGAAGCCTTCCAGTGCAGCTTCGCGAACGAAGTGATCACGCGCGCCATGGCGCGACTGCGCGAAGAAGCCGAGCACAACGGCCATGGCGACATGTACGACGCGCTGCTGCCCTACCTGTCGCGTGATCCGCAACCCGGCGACGTCGATGCGCTGGCGACGCGCCTCGACCGCCGCCCGCTTGCGCTGATGGTCGCCCTGAAGCGGCTGCGGCAGCGCTTCCGCGAACTGGCGGGGCGCGAGCTTTCGGATACGGTCAGCTCATCCGGCGAACTCGCCGACGAACAACGGACGTTGCACGCGATCCTGCGCTCGGTCCGTTGACATGGCCCAGCCGGTACCGACGACGACGTCGATGCGCGCCGGACAACCCGCCGGCGCAACGGAAGACCTCGTCGAACTCGCCGACCTCGCCTTCAGCGGTCCGTCCCCGGCGACGCGAACCAACGGAACGGCTGGCGCCACCCGCCGCCAGCGACGACTCGACGCGCTCGCCTTCGACCTGTCCGAACCCGCACAACGCGAATTCGGCGACTACGAACTGATCGAACGGGTCGGTGAAGGCGGCATGGGCGTCGTGTTCCACGCGCGCCAGAAGAGCCTCGACCGCGATGTCGCGATCAAATTGCTGGCCGCGGGCCCGTGGGCCTCGCGCGACATCGTCGAGCGGTTGATCGCCGAGGCTCGCCACGCGGCGCAAATGCAGCACCCGAACCTCGTCACCGTGTACGAGGTCGGTACCGCCGAAGGCCTGCCGTTCTTCTCGATGCAACTGGTGGCCGGGCAGAGCCTGGACAAGGCCATCGCCGACAGCGGTCCGATCGAACCGCGCCGGGCGGCCGCGCTGGTGCAGACGATTGCCGAAGCGGTCGCCTACGCGCACAGCCTCGGCCTGCTGCACCTCGACCTGAAACCGGCCAACGTGCTGCTGGACTCGGCGGACGAACCGCACGTGACCGACTTCGGTGTCGCCCGCAAGTTCGACCCGCTGCGCGGAACGGGCAATTCCGAGATTTCGGGCACGCCCGACTACATGGCGCCGGAGCAAGCCGAAATTGGCATGCATCCGCTGACTCCGGCCACCGACGTCTGGGGCCTCGGAGCAATCCTGTACGAGCTCGTCACCGGCGTACCGCCATTCCACGGCAGCGACACCGCGCAGACGCTGGCGTCGCTGCGCACCGGCGAACTGCGCCGGCCACGTTCATTGCGCCGGCACCTCTCGCGCGACCTCGATGCCATCATCGCCAGGTGCCTCGCCAAGCGACCCGAGGACCGCTATGCAAGCGCACGGGAACTGGCCGACGAACTCGGCCGATACATCGAGGGGCACCCCGTCCACGCGCGTCCACTCGATGCCGCGCAACGCATCGGCCGGTGGATACGGCGCGAACCGCGCATCACGATTGCCGCCGCCCTCGTCACGCTGCTCCTCGTCGGCGGGTTGGCAACGTCGGCTTCCCAGTGGCGTCGCGCCGAGCACAACGCGGCACGCGGCGAAGCGGTGCGCGAGTTCCTCACCGGAGTCTTCGCGCAGGCCGATCCCGACCATAACCACGGCCAACCACTCGATGCCCGGCAACTGCTCGATCGGGGGACCGCCGCGATCGAACGGGACCGGCGCGCGGACCCGGCCCTGCGCGCGGACTTGACGGGGTTGCTCGGCGGCCTGTACTGGGGCATCGGCGACTACCCGCGCGCCGATGCACTGCTCGCGCAGGCGCTCGCGTCCAGCTCGGTCCCGCTGGTGCCCGCCGACGTCCGCGCACGCATCCTGTTGACGATGGCGCGCACGGAAGTCGAGCGCAACCGGTTCAACGATGCCATCGACCATGCCCGGAGCGCCCTCGACCTGCTCGAAGCGTCCGGCGCCGCCGCGAGCCTCGACGCGTCGGCGGCGCGGCGGCTCGTCGCCGATTCACTGACCGGTCGTGGCGACGCCCGCCATGCCGAACCCCTGTTGCGCGAAGCACTGGCCCGCGACCGCCGCCAGTTCCGCGAACCGAGCGAACCCGTGATCCAGGACTTGCAGTCGCTCTCCGATGCCCTGAAGGAACAAGGCCGCTTCGAGGAAGCCGCGCGGGTTGCCGACGAGGAGATCACGCACGCCACCGAATTGCACGGCCGCAACCACAGCAGCGTCATCAACGGGCTGCAGATGCTCGCGTCGGCGCGCTGCAGCCAGGGGCGCTGCGTCGAAGCCGAACGTGCGTTGCGCGAAGCCGTGGCCATCGCCACGCGGCTGTACGGTCCGACGCACCGTGAAACGGTGGTCCAGCGCTCCAACCTGCTGTGGACATTGGAGCGCCAGGGCCGCTGGCAGGAGGCCCTGCAGGGACGCCTCGAACTGCGGACCCTCGAGCAGTCCATGCAGGGAACGCGTCCGGAACAGATGGCCTATGCCGTCCAGTACCTTGCCGGCGACTACAACGCCCTCGGCCGCTTCGACGAAGCGGAACAGTCGGCGCGTGCAGCGCTCGCGCAGTGGGTCCGCGTGCACGGTGCGGACGACACCTGGGACAGTACCGAAGCCCTGCACAACCTCGCGCAGGCGCTGCAGTTCCGCGGCGAGCTCGCTGCCGCCGAAATGGCGTACCGGAAGGAAATCGCGATCCTCGGAAAGCACGAGTCGCCCTCGTCACCGTGGCTCAATCGCGCCTTGGCCGACCTCGGCAACCTCATGCGCTGGCAGCAGCGGTATGCCGATGCCCTGATGCAGACCCGCGCCGCGGCGGCCAAACTGGCTGCAACCCGCAACCCGGTCCACGCCGGCGTACTCGCCGCACTCGCGGAAGCCGAACTCGACAGCGGCGACGCGGCGGCGGCTCGGGAAACGGCACGCACGGGTGTCGCGATGGCGCGCGAGGTCCTGCCCGCGGGCCATCCGGACCTCGGCGCACCGCTCTACGCCCTCGCGCGCGTGGCGATCACGCGCGGGGATGCCGCATCCGCCGAACCGCTGTTGCGCGAAGCGTTGGCGCTACGTGGCGCCGCGCAGGCCGCGGCCGACCCGCGCGTACTCGAGGTGAAGGTCGCCTTGGCCCGCGTGTTCACGATGCAGGGGCGGAAAAACGAGAGCCACGCCATGCGCCTCGAGGTCGAGCCTTGGCTGCGCGCATCGGGCAACCCGTACCTCGCCCTGCTGCGGGCGCGCCTGACTGCGGCGCCGGCGGCGCCCAAGGCAGGAACCGGAGGCCATCGTCCGGCCGCTTCGGCTGATGCATAATCGGCCACGGTCGGGGCCTTCGGACCACTGCGGTGGGGCAGTTCGAGACGACGCGCTGGAGCATCGTTCTGCAGGCCCGTGGCGGACCGGTCGAAGCGCGCGGCGCGCTCGAAACGCTGTGCCGCACCTACCGCGCCCCAGTGCTCGCGTACATCCGGCGGCGTACCGGCAACGCCGATGACGCCGACGACCTGGCGCAGACCTTCTTCACCAGCTTCGTCGCCGACTCGCTGCACGCCAACGCCGATCCCGCGCGCGGGCGTTTCCGGGCCTACCTGCTGACCGCGGTCAAGCGCTTCCTGATCGACCAGCACCTGCGCGCGACGCGGCTCAAGCGCGGCGGTGGCGTCCAATTCGAACCGGTCGACGAAGGCGACGCGGCGTCGCTCGGTCATGACGATGGTCCGGACAAGGCCTTCGAGCACGACTGGGCCATCGCCGTGCTGGACGGCGCGATGACTCGCTTGAACGACGAGGCAGAAGCCGCCGGCAAGCGGGACTTATTCCTGCACTTGCGTGAGTTTCTGATCGAGCGTCCCGACGATGCCGACTACAGCCGAATCGCGACGGAACTCGGCCTGCGTCGCAACACGGTGGCGGTGGCCGTGCACCGCCTCCGGCACCGCCTGCGCGAACTGGTGCGCGAGGAGATCGGCGAAACGACCAGCAGCCGGGAAGAACTCGACGCGGAATTGCACGATCTCCGCGGCGCGATCGAAAAGACCATTGTCGAGTAGCCGTGTAATGGCGCAACACGAAAGCGGTATCCAGCAGTAGCGCATCCATGCGTGCGGCCCGGCCCGACCGGGGGATCGAACGATGCACAAGGTCTCCGACGACCCGGACGTGGCGCATTTGACCGTTCGCTGCTGGCTCGCCGCGCGATGTGCTGGTTGCCTGCCCGGACACGTCCGGGGCGCATGCAACCGTTCTTCGCGGATCCGACGCGCCAGAGGGCTGGCCAGCTCCGCGTCCGTCCCTGCACTGGAATAGGCGAAGTGTCGAGCGCCCCGACCCGGCCCGGAACACCTGCGCGCGATCGGCCGGTCGATTCCGGGGCTGCGGGTGTGTTGGCCGAGCTCGCGTTTGGCAGCCTGACACGCAGGCACGCGGGATCCGGCCGCGATGATGCACCCCTCGCGGTGTTGCCGTCCGATGCGCTGGCGCTCGACCTGTCCGATCCCGAGCAGCGCGCGTTCGGCGACTACGATCTGCTCGAACGCATCGGCGAGGGCGGCATGGGTGTGGTCTACCGCGCCCGCCAGAACAACCTCGATCGGGAGGTCGCGATCAAGCTCCTCGCGGCGGGACCGTGGGCTTCCCACGCCTTCATCGAACGCTTTCTCGAGGAGGCACGCCACACCGCGCGGATGCAGCACCCGAACATCGTCACCGTGTACGAGGTCGGTACGCATGAGGATCTGCACTATTTCTCGATGCGGCTCGTGCGGGGAACAAGTCTCGCGCATGCGCTCGCTTCCAGGGGGACATTCGATCCACGGCATGCGGCGGCGCTGGTCCAGACGATCGCGGAGGCCGTCGCCTACGCGCACAGTCTCGGCGTGCTGCACCTCGACCTGAAGCCAGCCAACGTGCTGCTCGACGTCGATGGCGTTCCCCACGTCGCCGACTTCGGACTCGCGCGCCGATTCGATCCGCTGCTGACCTCCGGCAATACGGAAATCTCGGGCACCCCGAGTTACATGGCGCCGGAACAGGCCGCAGTCGGTGCGCAACCGTTGACACCGCTGACGGACATCTGGGGTCTCGGCGCGATCCTGTATGAATTGACCACGGGTGAGCCCCCGTTCCGGGGCGTCGACGCGCACTCCACCCTTTCGCTGTTGCGCGAAGCACCCGTTCGCCGTCCGCGAAGCTTGCGGCGCCGTCTTCCACTGGATCTCGAGGCGATCATCTTGCGCTGCTTGCGCAAGGAGCCCTCCGAGCGGTACGAAACGGCGCGCGCGCTCGCCGAAGATCTCGCGCGTTTCGTCGAAGGCCGTCCGGTCGCCGCGCGCCCACTGAATCCCGCGCAGCGCATCGGCCGGTGGGCAAAGCGCGAGCCGCGCCTCGCCGGCACCGCAATGCTTGCATTCATGCTGCTGCTTGCCGGGCTGATCGCCACGTCCCAACAATGGCGGCGGGCCGACGCCAATGCCACGCGAGCCACGACCGCAGCGCAACGGGCCGCCGCCAACGCCGAGCAAGCCAACGCCCGCCTGTGGGAAGGTCGGCGTGAGGCTGCCCTGCGCTTCATGCAGGACGGCAATGGCTTCGCCGCGCTGTCACCACTGGTCGACAACATCGCCGAACAGGAGCGCGCCGGCCACATCGACGCCAGCGGCATCGAGCGACGGGAGATCGGCATGATCCTGTCCCAAGGTGTCAGGCTGATCGATCGCATGATCCTGCCCGATGCATCACCGCTGGCCAGCGCGCTGAGCGCCGACGGCGGAATGCTCGCCGTGGCGCTGAGCGATGCCAGCGTGCGCTGGTACGACACGGCCACGCTGGCCGAGCGAGGTCGGGTCGATATCTCGGACGTACCGACCTCGGATGGCATCATGCGACTGCCGCGCGTGCTGAGGTTCATCGACAGCCACCGGCTCGTCGTGACGCTCGACTGGTACGACTATCTTGCCAGCCCGTCCCACAACGACGGCATCCTCGTCGACCTTGACCGGTCGAAACTGGTGTCGCCGCCGGATTCCTTCGCGGACCTGGCCGAAGCGATCTACAGCGCCGACGCCCACCATGCGCTGCTGCACAATCGTCACGGGCAGGTGCAGCTGTGGCAGGTCGATCCGTGGCGACCCCTCGGCCCACTCGAGTCGGTCCGGCGCAACAACGTCTGGGAAGCGCTGCTCGGCCGCGCGGCCCGCTTCCTCGCGGAAAAACGCGAGGACGGCGATGGCTACCTGACGCTACGCGACCCGCGTGGTGGGGGGCCGGCCCGGCCCGTGGCCGGGCTGCGTGCCGCAGTCACGGCGTGGGCGGAAAGCGCCGATGGCCGACTCCTCGCGATCGGCGATGCGCGAGGCCGCCTGTATCTCGTCGATGTCGGGACCCGCGCACTGCGCCAGCTGCCGACGCCGTCGGGGCGCGAAATCACCTGGATTGCGTTCAGCGAGGATGACCAGTGGCTGGCGGCGGCGCGTTGGGACGGCGCGGCGTTCGCGTTCGATGTCGCGACCGGCGATCCGCTCCATTCGGGACAGTTGCAGCATGCCTTCGAGCCGCACGAAGTCGCGATCAGTCATCGCGAACGTACGCTGGTCGTGGCGGGCCTCGGCCAGACCGCGTTGTGGCGCCTGCCCGAACCAGGGCCAAATCCGTTGGCCGCGACGCGCGTGATCTCGGCACCAACGAACATGGAACGCGCTGGCACCAACGCCGTGGCGATCTGTCTCCCGGCACGGCTGCTCGCGAGCGCGGACATGAATGGCGAAATCAGGCTCTGGCGCGTGGCGCCACCGGCCGCCATTCCTGCACTGGGCGGCGAGTTCGGCACCGTCGTGCCGGACAATTTCCGGTTCGACGGCGTGCACCTGCCCGACGTCGCCTGGAACCGGGTCCGCCTGACCAGTACCCGCGGGACACCGCTTACACCCTGGGCGATGTTGCCGCAGCCCCCGGGTTTCATTGCGTTGACGGACCAGGGCCGTACGCTGGTGGCAACGTCAGGTCCAGCGCTGCATGTGCTCGCAGGCAATCCCCTCTCTCCGAGCATCCCGCCAGTCGCACTGCGCGCCAACCCGCTATATGCGACGGTTGATGCGGGTGGGAAGCAGGCGGTACTCGGGTTCGGCCACAACAGCGCAGCCGGATTCGGTGTCGTCATCGAGAACATCGATCTCACGAACGGAACTCACCGCGCGCAGGCGCGTGTGGAGGGGCCGCTACGCCAGTTCGAGCTGTCTGCGGACGGCAAACGCCTGCTTGCCGTCGGACCCGCCGATGGGGCGCTCGACGTGTTCGACAGTTCGACACTCCATCGCATCGGCAGTCGTCCAAACGATTCGCGGCGTCCAGTCACCTGGGCGGCATTCGCCCCGGACTCGGAGGCCCTGTGGCTGCTCGCACGAGATGCAGACGATGCCACCGCCGAGGACGCCGATCTCTTCTTGTGGAACCCGACGACTGACGCGACCTACCAACACCGCCACGTCGCCGACGTTTACCCGATCGGCGTCACGACAATCGGCAACAAGCCACTTCTGGCCACACGCCGCCAGGACATCCTCGCCCCGGCTACCGAGGCCGCCGTCGTCTCTCCAACCACCCCGCATGACGAAGCGACTACCGTGTTCGCGCGCAGCCACGACGGGCGCATGCTGGCCCACTTCATCGGCCGTGACGTGCAGCTTTACGATTCCACGACACTGGCGCGAATCGGACCGCCGCTGCGCTCCAATCTCAGCACGTACGCACCGCCGTTCCAGTTGGCGTTCTCCCCCGATGACACCCTGTTGCTCGGCGGCCTGCGTCCGTGGCTCGTCTGGCCCGTCGCTGCGGAAAGGCGACCGCTCGTTGACTTGCGTCGCGAAGTGGCCCTGCTGGCGCCGTCCGGCATGGCGCGCGCGGTGCTCGCGCTGCCGGAACAAGCGGAACGTGACCGGCTGCGTGAGGCCGATCCCGGTCCGCCGCCGGCGCCGGAAAAAAGGCCGACCTTCGCCGCAGCACGCCAAGTGCACGGTCTGCCCATTCCCGCCCGCGATCCGGCGGCGACCCCGTTGCAGCTCGACCTGACCGCCGTCTACAACCGGGCCACCGACCAGCAGACTGACGTGGCCTCGGCCGCGATGGTCGGCTACCAGGGGTTGCGTTCTGGTTTGGCGCGCCTCGACGGCATCGACTACGACTTGCGGGGCGTGATCGAGTTGCGCACGCGGGGCGCCGCCGGCTTCGACCGCGCCACCGGCATCGGCGTACCGGACGTCGCGATCGCGGCGTTGCATGTGCTGGTGTTCGCACCGCTCGCGACGCCCGCCAGCCCCGGGCAGGATTACGCCCGCGTGGTCCTGCACTATGCGGATGGCAGGACGGCCCGCCTGCCGCTCCGCACCGGAATCGAGGTCCCCGCGATGTCCGGCAACGACCGCAACGTACCCGTCGGATGGGTGCGCAGCGATTACCTGCGCCAGATCGGATTGACGCGAGTCCAGTACTTCAGCAACCCGCGCCTGCGCAATCCCTACCCGGAACGACGGATCAGGTCGCTGGACCTGGAAGCGGGGCGAGACGTATTGGCGCACCCGGTGTTCCTTGCCATCACTGTCGAACCGGTAATCTCTTCCGCGAAAGGGAGTATCTCCATCGTCAAGGACACGTCGAAAGCCAAGCGTCCGTACCACGCCGGCAAGGGGACCTCCGATGGCAACACAAGCCGTTGACTTCCAGACAGCGCGTCTCGCCCTCGCCCTCGCAATGCTGATTCTGACGGGAACCGCGAGCAGCACTTGCCTTGCCGAAGACCAGCCGGACGCCGAAGGCGACACCGAGCCCTCGACGGATGCCCTGCAACCGTCAGGCCGGGGACACGGTTCAATTTCGGTCGGGTTCCAGGACAGCTACGTCCGCGGATTGCGCAAGGACAACGCCACGGTCGTCGACAGTGGCAACGGGCGGTTGCGCGCGATCTTCTTCGATGTCGAATACTTCTTCGCTGACGCGTGGTCGGTGCATGTGGGGATTCCGTATGTCTCGAACGTGTTCAACGGCTCGCCCCACTGTCCCACCACGCGGCCGCCGCAGTGTCAGAACGTGCCACCACTTGATCCGCAGCATCCCGAATCGAAGTTCCAGGACGACGGCCGCTACCACGGCACCTGGCAGGACTGGAACCTCGGCGTCGCCTGGCACACTGCAGTGTTCGGCAACTATCTGCTCACGCCATCGCTGGACCTGCACGTACCAAGCCACGACTACGTGTTTTTTTCCAACGCCGCCGCCGGTCCCGGCTACTCGCAACTGGAGGCCGCCTTCGAGCTCGCGCACCAGTTCGATTTCACCAATCTGTACTACCGGGTGCGCTATGGCTACACGGCTACCGAGCACGTGCTCGACACGCGGATGAACTTCAGCCGCCTCGAGCTCGAATTTGGCTGGTTCGTGGACGAACGGCTGACCTTGCGTTCGTTCGCGACCGGCAAGAAGGGGATGGGCTACACGATCGCCGAGCTCGGGCCGTTGACCAACCACGGGACCAATGACTACTGGTATCACCACGACCAGATCGTCGTGCACGACTATGCCTCGCTCGGGGTTGGGGCCGACTACCACTTCGGCGACCATTACACGCTGTCGGGCGCGTTCCAGAAGCTGATCTGGGGAACCTCGGTCAGCAACTTCGTCTACTCGGCCGATGTTCGACTGACCCGGGATTTTTGATGGCAGCCGCCCGGTGAATTGGCACCGAGCCGCACTTTCCGGAAGCAACGGACGGAAAGCGTAATCCATGCCGCCACAAACGGAATAACATCAGCAAGCCGACCCGGCGGCCGCCAACCTTCGCTCCGAACCGGAAGATCGGGGAACGGCTTGGCCATCCGCACACAAGAGGACCACGTCATGAACAAGAACCGTTCCATCTCGACCTTGGCGCTGATGGCGATCTTGTCAACCTTCGCCGCGGGATCCGCCTTCGCGTGCGGCGAGGTCATGTCACGCATGGGCAGTGCCCTGCGTTACCAATCGTTCGTCACCCGGCACCCGGCACGGATTCTGATTTACACCTCCGGCAACGCGGCAGACCCGTCCATCGCCAAGGCGAGTGAGCGGCTCCGGGCAAGCCTCGAAAAGGCCGGCCACCATGTCACGTTGGCCGATTCCCCGGCGGCGCTGGCACGCGACCTGGGCGCACGACCATACGACATCATCATCACCGGCGGGGCCAACGTCGCGGCAGTTGCCACGACGCTCGCCAGCGCGAGCTCCCGGCCTGCCCTCATTCCGGTACTCGATCCCGGGCAGGAAGCGGCATTGAAGGCGGCGTACCCGCTGGCGGTCAACGCCGACGCGAACTTGAACCGGTATCTGAAGGCGATCGAGACCAGCATGCGTTCGCGCGGTTCCTGACGGCAGGACCGATCGCACCGCCGCCCCGCGAGAGCGTCACCCGTCGGTCTGCGGGTGTCGCGAGACCACGCGGTGCACCGGCTGCCGGGACCGGCGGTCAAGATCCGATTCGCGTTTCGGGCCGGCGATTCCCCGCGCCAACCCACCGGCAGGCGACTGCCGCGCCGCCCCCTTCGACCGCCATCGTCAGACGAAGAGGTCCTTCGCCTGGTGGCAAGACCAGGGCACGATTGCGCGACTGCTATACTCCGTCGAATCTCAGACAGCCCATCCCGCGGCCCGGCCATGCTCGACGACATCAAATCGGACGCCCAGGCCCGCATGCGCAAGAGCATCGAGGCCCTGCGCCACGAGCTGCAGCACCTGCGCACCGGCCGCGCCAGCACCGCCCTGATCGAACCGCTGAAAGTCCCCTACTACGGCAACGACACGCCGGTGATGCAGGTGGCCAACGTCGCGGTCGCCGACCCGCGCTCGCTCACGATCACGCCGTACGAGAAGAACATGGTCGGGCCGATCGAAAAGGCGATCCTCGCTTCCGACCTCGGCCTGACGCCGACGACCGTCGGCAACGTCATCCGCATCAACCTGCCGACCCTGACCGAGGAGCGCCGCAAGGAACTGTCCAAGCACGTCGCCCATGCAGGCGAGGCCGCGAAGGTCGCGATTCGCAACGTGCGCCGCGACGCGCTGCACCACATCAAGGAGCTCGTCAAGGACAAGAAGGTGTCCGAAGACGACGAACGGCGTGTCGGCGATGAAATCCAGAAACTGACGGACCGCTTCGTGCACGATGTCGACGGCGTGGTCCGCCAGAAGGAAGACGAGTTGCTCGCGGTTTGACCGACATGCCGATGCCCGGGACCACGCCGGCGGCCGGCGACAGCGCGGCACGACTGCCGCGCCACATCGCGATCATCATGGACGGTAACGGCCGCTGGGCCGCGCGCCGCCACCTGCCGCGCCAGGCCGGCCACCGCGAAGGCCAAAAGGCCGGGCGCGCGGCAGTCGAGTTCTGCCTGCGGCGGCACATCGACGCGCTGACGTTGTTCGCCTTTTCCTCGGAGAACTGGCAGCGTCCCGCGCGCGAAGTCCGGACGCTCATGCACCTGTTCGTGAAGGCGATCGACTCGGAAACCGCCGAGCTCGACCGCAATGGCGTGCGCATCCGTTTCATTGGCGACCCCACGGCATTCGCACCGGACCTGCGCACGCGGATGGCGGACGCCATGGCCCGCACCGCCGCGAACGGCGCGCTCCACTTCAACGTCGCGGTCAACTACGGCGGCCGCTGGGACATCGCGCAGGCCGCGCGGAAGGTGGCCGCGGCCGCGGTACGCGGCGATCTGGCCGTCGACTCGATTTCCGAGGCGACCCTGGCCCCGTACCTGACCCTGGCCGACGAAGCGCCCGTCGACCTGCTGATCCGCACCGGCGGCGAACTGCGCGTCAGCAACTTCCTGCTCTGGCAGGTCGCCTACGCCGAACTATGGTTCACCGACACGCTGTGGCCGGACGTCGATGCCGACGTGCTGGATGCCGCCTGCACGGAATACGCGCGGCGCGAGCGGCGCTACGGCAAGACTTCCGCGCAACTCCGGGCCGCGGGTTGACCGCCGTGACGCGGCTGCAGCAACGCACCGTGACGGCACTGCTGACCGCGCCAGCGGCGATCGTCCTCGTCCTGTTGCTGCCGAGCGCGTTGCTCGCGGTGGTGATCGGCGCCATGATTGCAATCGCCGCGTGGGAATGGGCCGAAGTCGCGGGCGTCGTGTCGCCGCCCGCGCGGGCCCTGTTCGTCGTGATCGTGTCGGTGCTGAACTTCGGCGCCTGGGGCATCCACGCCGCGCCGGCCGCCGAGTGGGTCATCGCGATCGGGGTCGCTTGGTGGCTCGTGGCTTGCGCGTGGCTGCGCCACACGGCGTTCGCGGCGGCGCCGACGACCGGCAACGCCGGCATCAAATGCGCCGCCGGCATCCTGGCGATCGTCCCCGCTTTCCAGGCCTTGTTCACGCTGCACGCCATGCCCCGGCACGGCCACGGCTGGGCGCTGTACGCGCTGATGCTGGTGTGGGCCGCGGATACGTCCGCGTACCTTGTCGGCAGCCGTTGGGGGCGGCGCAAGATGGCGCCGCTGATCAGCCCGAACAAGACCTGGGCAGGGCTCGCCGGCGCGTTCGCGGGCGGCGGCATGCTGGCGCTCGCCGGGGCACTGGTGCTGGGCGCGCGCGGCATCGCGCTGCCTGCCCTCGTCGCGGTTGCCCTGTGTGCCATCGCCGCGTCGATCGTCGGCGACCTGTTCGAAAGCCTCCTGAAGCGTCAGGCCGGCGTCAAGGACTCCGGCGCGTTGTTCCCCGGCCACGGCGGGATCCTCGACCGGATGGACAGCGTATTCGCCGCCCTGCCGGTGTTGGCTGCCGGCAAGTTGCTGGTCGACTGTTGGCTCTCCCAATGAGGCGCGTGAACCTGCTCGGCGCGACCGGCTCGATCGGAGCCAGCGCGCTCGACGTGATTGCGCGGCACCCGGAGCGGCTCGCGGTCGGCGCGCTGGCCGCGCACCGCAGCGTCGCGGCGCTGGCTTCGCTCGCCGCGCGATTCCGTCCCGCGTTCGTCGCCATCGCCGATCCCGCCTGCGAAGGAGAGCTGCGCGAACGGCTCGCCGCCGCCGGTGTCGAGGCGCGCATTGGCTCGGGTCCCGCGGCGCTGGTCGAAGCCGCGGCCGGACCACACGGGGACACGACGATCGCGGCAATCGTCGGCGCGGCGGGGCTCGCGTCGACACTGGCCGCGGCCGAAGCCGGCAAGCGGCTGTTGCTCGCGAACAAGGAAGCGGTGGTCATGGCCGGCCCGCTGTTCCACGCCGCGCTCGAGCGTGGTGGCGGCGAGCTGCTGCCGATCGACTCCGAACACAATGCGGTGTTCCAGTGCCTCCCGTCCGGCGCGCGCCGACCCGGCGCGGCCGCCGCGCCCGCCGCCGGCCTGCGGCGAATCGTGTTGACGGCGTCCGGCGGTCCATTTCGCGGCAAGTCCCGCGACGAGCTTGCCGCGGTCACGCCGGAAATGGCGTGCGCCCACCCGAACTGGCGCATGGGGCGCAAGATTTCGGTCGACTCGGCGACGCTGATGAACAAGGGCCTCGAGGTGATCGAGGCGCACTTCCTGTTCGGACTGCCGGCGGACCGCATCGATGTCGTCGTGCATCCGCAGAGCATCGTCCATTCACTGGTCGAATACATCGACGGTTCGACGCTGGCGCAGCTCGGCAACCCGGACATGCGCACCGCACTGGCGCACGCACTCGGGTTTCCCGGGCGCCTCGACGCCGGGGTCGCCCCGCTCGATCTCGTTGCCGCGGCACCGCTCGGCTTCGAGCCGCCGGACCGGGCGACGTTCCGCTGCCTCGACCTCGCGCGCGCGGCGCTCGACCAGGGCGGCCAGGCACCCATCCACCTGAACGCGGCCAACGAGGAGGCCGTGGCCGCCTTCCTCGACCGGCGGCTGCCGTTCACCGCCATCGCCGACGTCGTCGAGGCCACCCTCGCCGCTGCACCGGCCGCCCCGGCCACCACGCTCGAAGCCGTCGTTGACGCCGATTTAACTGCGCGTCGGGCTGCCGGCCGTATCATTTCGCGTCAATCCCGATGACGGCGAAGCGGCGGCGCAATGGCTGAATTCTTCGGCTCGACCTGGTGGCTGCTGGTCACCCTGGGCCTGCTGATCACGTTCCACGAGTTCGGCCACTTCGTCGTCGCACGCCGCTGCGGCGTCAAGGTGCTGCGCTTCTCGGTCGGCTTCGGCAAGGCGCTGTGGTCGCGGCGCGACCGCCACGGGACCGAATTCGTCATCGCCGCGATCCCGCTCGGCGGCTACGTCAAGATGCTCGACGAACGCGAGGGCGAAGTCGCCGCCGCCGAGTTGCCGCGGGCATTCACGCGGAAGCCGGTGGGGCAACGAATCGCGATCGCGGCCGCCGGGCCCGTGTTCAACCTGCTGTTCGCGCTGGCCGCGTTCTGGCTGATGTTCGTCGTCGGCCGGCCGGATTTCCAACCGCTGGTGGCGGCGCCGACCGGCCTCGCCGCGAGCGCCGGCTTCGCCGCCGGCGATCGCATCACCGCGGTCGGTGGCGAGCCCGTCGACACGTGGTCGGATGCGCTCGACGCGATCGCGCAGGCAGCGCTTGGCCGCCAGGCCACCACCGTGACCGTCGAGACGCCGGATCGGCAGCACCGCGTGCTGAACCTGCCGCTCGAAAAGCTCCCTGCCGATGCGGATCTCACCAAGGCCATTCCCGCGATCGGCCTGCAGTTGCAGGCGCCCGACGTGCCGGCCATCGCCGCACGCGTGGTGCCCGGCATGCCGGCCGCGAAGGCCGGCCTGCAGGACGGCGACCGCATCGTTGCGATCGACGGCAATCCGGTCGCCAATTTCGCCGCGCTCGGCGCCGCGATCCAGAAGGCGGCGGCGGAATCGCCGGTGCTGGCGTTGACGATCGAGCGCGGCGGCGCGACGCGCGACGTCACCGTCCATGCCGAACGCCAGGATTCCGGAGCGGCGGGTTCCCGCTGGGTGACCGGTATCGAATCCCCCGACCCGCACAACGCGGTTCAGCGTTTCGGCCCGTTGCGGGCGGTGCCCGCGGCATTCGCCGAAACCTGGCGCACGACCGCGAACATGTTCAAGATGGTCGGCGATCTCGTCAGCGGCCGCGCATCGACCCGCAACATCTCCGGCATCATCGGCATCGGCCAGGCCGCGAATGCGTCCGCGCACATGGGTGTCGCGTGGTTCCTCGACTTCCTCGCGCTGGTGTCGCTGTCGCTCGCGGTGATGAACCTGCTGCCGATCCCGATCTTGGACGGTGGGCACCTGCTGTATTACCTTATCGAGCTCGTCAAGGGCACCCCCGTCAGCGAGCGGACCCAGATCGCCGGCCAGTACGTCGGCCTCGCGCTGCTCGCGGCGCTGATGGGACTGGCCTTCTACAACGACATCCTGCGCATCGTTTCCTGAGCGCGGGCTTTCCCGGATAAGATGCGCCTCGGGCCGCGGCCGGCGCCCGCCGCAGACGGCCCCGAAATCGTGATGGCGCCGCCATGTCCGGCGCCTGGGGTGGCGGTTGCGTGTTGTCCGCCTTTTGCGGTCTTGCTCGAGACGGAATGACGATGAAGCGTATCGCTACCCTGCTCCTGCTCGTGTTGACGGCATTCGCCGCCCAGCAGGCCCTGGCCTTCGACGCCTTCAAGGTCTCGGACATCCGGATCGACGGGCTGTCGCGCATCGCGCCCGGCACGGTCTTCACGTACCTGACGATCGAGAAGGGCGACACCGTCACGCCGGAACGCGCCGCACAGGCGATCCGCGCGCTCTACAAGACCGGGTTCTTCGACGACGTCGAGCTGTCGCGCCAGGGGGACATCCTCGTCGTCACCGTCAAGGAGCGCCCGCAAATCTCCAAGCTCGTGCTCCGCGGCAACAAGGACATCCAGACCGACGACCTGATGAAGGGCCTCAAGGGCATCGGGCTCGCGGAAGGCGAAGCGTACGACCCGCTGAAGCTCGACGAGATCCAGAACGAGCTGACCCGCCAGTACTACAACCGCGGCAAGTACAACGTCTCGGTCAAGACCTCGGTCGTGCCGCTCGACCGCAACCGCGTCGAGGTCGCGATCAACATCGCCGAAGGCCAGGCCGCGAAGGTCAAGCACATCAACATCGTCGGCAACACCGCGTTTTCCGACCAGGACATTCGCGACAACTTCGAGTCGGACACCAGCAACCTGCTCTCGTGGTACACGAAGGACGACCAGTATTCGCGCGAGAAGATGTCGGGCGACCTGCAGAAGCTGCAGTCGTACTACATGGACCGCGGCTACGTCGACTTCGACATCAATTCGACTGAAGTCGCGATCAGCCCGGACAAGCGCAAGATGTACATCGTCGCCGACATCCACGAAGGCGATGTGTACCACGTCAGCGACATCAAGCTGACCGGCAACCTCGTGCTGCGCGAGGAGGAACTGCGCAAGCTGGTCACGATCAAGCACGGCGACCTCTTTTCGCGCGCCAAGGTCGAGCAGTCGGTCGATGCGCTCACCGCGGTGCTGGCCAACATCGGCTATGCCTTCGCGACGGTCGAGCCGATCCCGACCATCGACAAGGAGAAGAAGGAGGTCGCGCTCAATTTCTTCGTCGCGCCCGGCAAGCGCGTGTACGTCCGCCACATCATCTTCAAGGGCAACGTGCAGACGCAGGATGTCGTGTTGCGCCGCGAAATGCGGCAGCTCGAAGGCTCGTGGTATTCGCAGGCGGCGATCGACCGCTCGAAGATCCGCCTGCAGCGGCTCGGCTATTTCAAGACGGTGACGATCGACACGCCCAAGGTGCCCGGCACCGACGACCAGGTCGACGTCGTCGTCACGGTCGAGGAGCAGAACTTCGGCGCGTTCCAGTTCGGCGTCGGCTATTCGCAGATCGCCGGACTCATCACCAGCATCTCGCTGCAGCAGAGCAACTTCTTCGGCACCGGCGAGCGGATCGGCCTCACCGCGCAGCACAGCAAGTTCCTGACGCGCTACGAGCTCAACTATTTCGAGCCGTACCTGACCCAGGACGGCATCGGCCTCGGCTATGACATCCACCATACCGAGTTCAATGCCGGCCAGGCCAACATCGCGAGCTTCCTGACGTCGAGCGACGGCTTCGACATCTACCTCGGCCTGCCGATCACCGAAAACGACACCCTGAACACCCAGATCGGCATCGACAAGACGAAGATCTCGACGATTCCCGGTTTCACGCCGCAGAGCATCGTCAACTACATCGACAACCTCGGGCACTACACGTTCCACTCCTGGTCGACCCAGTTCTCGTGGGCACACGACACCCGCAACAAGTTCTGGAACCCGACTCGCGGATCCCTGCAGGCCCTGACGCTCGACGTCAACCTGCCGGGCTCGACGCTCGAGTACTACAAGGTCCAGTACCAGTTCTCGCACTACACGCCGCTGACCGACAAGCTGACGCTGTACGGCAAGGTCGGGCTCGGCTGGGGCGATACGTACAGCCAGCCGAAGAGCGTGATGCCGACCAGCGACCCGCGCTACATCTCCGACCTGTCCGGGCTGCCGTTCTTCCAGGACTTCTACGCCGGCGGCGTTTCGGACGTGCGTGGCTTCCGCGACAACTCGCTCGGCCCGTACGAAGTCGTCAACCCGATCGCGTGCCCGGCCGACAACAAGCTGTGCCGGCTGCCGATCGGCGGTGCGCTGAAGACCGTCTTCACCGGCGAGCTGATCTTCCCGACGCCGTTCGTGAAGGAAAACAGCGACGCCACCCGCTTGTCCTGGTTCGTCGACGTCGGCAATGTGTTCAAGAACAACCTGTGCACTGCGATCAATCCCGACTGCAACGGCATGAGCAAGTGGAGTGTCGGCGACCTGCGCGCCTCGACCGGCCTGTCGTTCCGCTGGCAGGCGCCGGTCGGGCCGATCGTCATCAACCTCGCCGTGCCGTTGCGCAAACAGCCCGGTGACGACACCGAGACGTTGCAGTTCATGTTCGGCAACACCTTCTAGGGATGATCTGATCAAACCCGCGCAGGCGTCACCGGCCTGTCTGCCGGCAGATCGCAGGACCGGCGGCGAAGGCAGACTGGCGGTCTGTCGAGACGGCGGACCGAGGAGATGACGGCAGACCGACCGGCCTCAACCGATTGGTTTCAAATGACGAGGTGATGTCCAGAAGGTCCTCATATCGTCGCGCGCGTCTTGCCCAGACCACCAGTCTGGGCTGCGCCACGCACGCCAATCTGCGAACCTTCCGGACATCATGCCGCCTGCGCGGGTTTGATCAGAGCGTCCCTAGGAGAAGGCCGGCGCCCCCCGCAACCGAACGGAGTGCCCGCATGGTTCACCGCGTCCGCCCGCTCCCGGCCCTGGCCGCGGTCCTGCTCGCGCTCGCCGCGGTGACGGCGCCGCCGGTGCCGGCGCAGAGTCCTGCGATCCGCATCGGCTACGTCGACATGAAGCGCCTGCTCGACAATGCTCCGCAGGTCGTCGCCGGCCGCCAGCAGCTGACGCAGGAGTTCGCCGCGCGCGACGCCGGCCTCAAGGCGGACGAGGCCCGGCTTGCCGAACTCGAGAAGAAGCGCGCTGCCGCGACCGGCGCCGATTCCGCGTCACTGCAACGCGAGATCGACGCCCTGTCCCGGTCCCTCAAGCGCACGCGCGAGACCTTGCGGGCCGAACTGAAGGCGCGCAGCGACCAGGAACTCGACACGAGCTGGCGCCAGATCAACGAGGCCGTCGTCGACTTCGCCCGCGAGAAGGGCTACGACCTGATCCTGCCGAGCCCGGTCATCTTCGCCGGCCCACGCGTCGACGTCACCGACCAGGTCCTCGACCAGTTGCGGCGGCAGTACCAGTCCACGCGGGGCGGCAACCCGTGACCCTGACGCTCGGCGACGTCGCGGCCAGCACCGGAGCCGAACTCCGGGGCAACCCCGCGACGATCGTGCGCGGCGTCGCGACGCTGGCCGACGCGGGGCCGGACCAGGTCGCCTTCCTTGCCAACCCACGCTATCGCGCCGACCTTGCCCGGACCCGCGCCGCCGCGGTGGTGCTGGCCGAAGGCGATTCGACGGCGTGCCCGACCGCGACGCTGGTCAGCGCCGATCCATACGCCACCTTCGCCAGGATTGCCGCGCTGTTCGAACCGCCGCCGGCCGAAGCGCCCGGGATCCACCCCACCGCGGTCGTCGCCCCGGGCGCCCGCATTGCCCCCGACACCGCCATCGGTCCGTTTTGCGCGATTGCCGCGGACGTCGAGATCGGTGCCGGCGCGCGGCTCGGGCCGCACTGCATCGTCGGCCGCGGCTGCCGGATCGGCGCCGGGTCGCGCCTCGTCGCACGGGTCACGCTGGTCGAGGACGTGACGCTCGGCCAGCGGGTCCTCGTCCACCCCGGGGCGGTCATCGGCGCGGACGGCTTCGGCCTCGCGCTCGACGGCGGGAAGTGGCGCAAGGTGCCCCAGCTCGGCGGGGTGCGCGTCGGCGACGACTGCGAGATCGGCGCCAACACGACGATCGACCGCGGCGCGCTCGGCGACACCGTGCTCGAGGAGGACGTGCGGCTCGACAACCAGATCCAGGTCGCGCACAACGTGCACATCGGCGCGCACACCGCGATGGCCGGCTGCGCGGCCGTGGCCGGCAGCGCGCACATCGGCCGGCGCTGCCAGATCGGCGGCGGCGCTGGCATACTCGGCCACCTCGAAATCGCCGACGGTGTCACGGTGACCGCGATGAGCCTCGTCACGCATTCGATCCGGGAACCCGGCACCTACTCGTCCGGCACGCCGATCCAGGACAACCGGCGGTGGCGCCGCAACGCGGCGCGCTTCAAGCACCTCGACGAACTGGTCCGCCGCATCGACCCCTCCCGCAAGGATTCCGATCCATGAAGGACATTGCCACCGGCGCGCCACGCTTGCCGCTCGACGTCGAGGGGATCGCGGCCGTGCTGCCGCACCGCTACCCGTTCCTGATGCTCGACCGCGTGACCGAGCTCGAGCCGGGCAAGCGTGCGCACGCGTACAAGAACGTCACCTGCAACGAGGAGTTTTTCCAGGGCCACTTCCCGGGCCACCCGGTCATGCCGGGCGTGCTCGTCATCGAGGCGATGGCGCAGGCCGCCGGTGTCCTCGTCAAGCTGTCGCAGATGCACCAGACCGACCGGCCCACCGTGTTCTACCTCGCCAAGGTCGACAACGCGCGCTTCATGCAGCCGGTGGTGCCGGGCGACCGGCTCGACCTCGAGGTCGTGATCGTGCGTACCAAACGCAACATGAGCCAGTTCCGCGCCGAGGCGAAGGTCGACGGCAAGCTGGTCGCCGAGGCCGAACTCCTGTGCGCGCAGGTCATCGTGGAATGATCCACCCGACCGCGCTGGTCGATCCCGGCGCGCGCCTCGCGCCCGACGTCACCGTCGGCCCGTACACGGTCATCGGCGCCGAGGTCGAGGTCGACGCCGGCACCACGGTCGGGCCGCATGGCCTCGTCGAGGGACCAACGCGCATTGGCCGCGGCAACCGGATCGGCGCCTACGCCGCGATCGGCGGCGACCCGCAGGACAAGAAGTACGCCGGCGAGCGCAGCGAACTCGTCATCGGCGACGGCAACACGATCCGCGAGTTCGTGACGTTGAACCGCGGCACCGCCGAAGGCGGCGGCGTGACCCGCATCGGCGACGACAACTGGATCATGGCCTACGTGCATGTCGCGCACGACTGCCGCGTCGGCGACCACACCATCCTCGCCAACAACGTCACGCTGGCCGGCCACGTCGAGGTCGGCGACCACGTCGTGCTCGGCGGCTTCGCCGGCGTGCACCAGTTCTGCAAGATCGGCGCGCACGCGTTCGCCGCGATGTTCGCCGCGATCAACCGCGACGTCCCGCCGTTCGTGTACGCGGCCGGCCAGTTCGCGGTCCCGCGCGGAGTCAACGCCGAGGGCCTCAAGCGGCGCGGCTTCAGCGGCGAACGCATCGCCGCGATCAAGCGCGCGTACCGCACGCTGTACCTGTCGCGCAAGACGCTTGCCGAAGCGCGCGTCGAGCTGGAAGTCCAGGCCCGCGCCAGCGACGACGTGCGGCAGATGGTCGACTTCATCGCGCGCAGCGAGCGCGCGCTGGTGCGCTGAATCGCGCGGCCGCGCGAGCCGGCGACCCGGATGGACTTTCGCGCCCAACGCATTGCGCTCGTCGCCGGCGAGGCGTCGGGCGATGGCCTCGGCGCCACGCTGATCGAAGGCCTCAAGGCACGGCTGCCGGACGTGCAGTTCGCCGGCGTCGGTGGCCCGCGCATGCGCGCGGCGGGCTTCGAGGGCTGGCACGACATCGGCGAGCTGTCGGTGATGGGCCTGGCCGAAGTCGTGCGGCACCTGCCGCGCCTGCTGCGCCTGCGTGGCGCGCTGCGGCGACGGATCATCGACTGGGATCCGGACGTCGCGATCGGCATCGACGCGCCGGACTTCAACCTCGGGCTCGAACGCCGCTTGCGGCGCGCCGGCTTCCCGACGGCCCACTACGTGAGCCCGGCGGTCTGGGCCTGGCGCGAGGGCCGCGCGAAGTCCATCGGCCGTTCCGCCGATCTCGTGCTGTGCCTGTTCCCGATGGAACCCGC
The DNA here is from genome assembly GCA_046347015.1 of Lysobacterales bacterium. Taxonomy (GTDB): domain Bacteria; phylum Pseudomonadota; class Gammaproteobacteria; order Xanthomonadales; family Rhodanobacteraceae; genus Dokdonella_A. The sequence continues at coordinate 36,792 of JAXMHA010000002.1, forward strand.
GATTTACGCGCGCCACGGTGTCGACGCACGCTTCGTCGGCCATCCGCTCGCTGACGCGTTCCCGCTGGACCCCGATCGCGCGGTCGCGCGCGCGAACCTCGGCGTCACGGCCGATGCACCCGTGCTCGCGCTGCTGCCCGGCAGCCGCGTGTCCGAAGTGCGGATGTTGGCGCCCGATTTCATCGGCGCGGTGCAGCGCCTGCGCCGCGAGTTCGCCGATCTCGCCGTGCTCGCGCCAATGGCCAATGCTGCGTGCGCGCTCGAATTCCGCGCCGCGCTGGCCCGGGCCGACACCCCGGTCACGGTACTCGATGGCGGCGCGGATGCCGCGATGACCGCCGCGAACGCGGTGTTGCTCGCCTCCGGTACCGCGACGCTCGAAGCCATGTTGTGCAAGCGGCCCATGGTGGCCGCCTATCGCGTCGCGCCAACGACGTACCGGATGGTGAAGTGGGCACGGCTGCTGAAATCCCCGTACGTCGCGCTGCCGAACATCCTCGCCGGCCGCGCCCTGGTCCCGGAACGGCTGCAGCACGATTGCACGCCCGACGCCCTCGCCGCCGCCGTTGCGCCACTGCTGCGCGCGCGTGAACCCGACCCCGCGCTGCTCGGTGAATTCCGTCGCCTGCACCTGGCCCTGCGCACACCACCGGGCGGATCGGCCGCGGACATCGTCGCCGCCTTCCTCGCCGCGAGGACCGCGTGACGCCAGGCGCGCGCGATCGCCTGGAATCGGTGCTGGCGGCGTTTGCGCTGGTCGCGTTCGTCGTCGTGCTGGCGTGCGGCCCGCTGTCCGAACAGACGATGACCGAGCGCGGCTTCGCGTCGACGCTGCTGCTCGCGGCGCTGCTGCTGGTGCTGTTCGCGACCGGCCGCCTCGCGTTCGCGCTGCTCGCGACCGCGTTGCCGTTCGCGCTGATCGTGGTGGCCGGCGCGTTGAAGCTCCGCTACATGGGCACGCCGCTGCTGGCGCCGGACCTCGAGTACTTCATCAATCGCGAGACGTTCGAGGTCATCCGCCGCTACCCGACATTGCTGGCGGCGTTCGCGATCGCGGCGATCGCGGTTCCGGCGCTGCTGGCCGCGGCCTTCGTCGCCAGCCGGAAGCGCCCGTTCGCCGGCCGCACGCCGGCAGTGCGACGTTCGCTGCGGGCCGTCGGCGCGCTCGCGGCCGGCTCGGTGCTGGTCGCCGCCCTCGCGCCGCGCGGCCCGTTCGCGATGGTGTACGGCAAGCCAATGTGGGCGCGGATGAACGACCGCAGCTTCGTCACCGACTTCTTCACGTCGTTCCACGATACCCAGGCCCACCGCCCGGTGCTGCCCGCCAACATCGACACGTCGATCGACTGGCGCCGCGCCGGCCCGGATGGAGCAGCCACGCGGCGGCCCGACATCGTCGCGGTGCTCGAGGAAAGCACCTTCGATCCGTCGATCCTCAAACCCTGCACGATCCCGGCATGCCGGCCGGCGATGTTCCGGCCCGATGCGCGCACGCGCGCGCACGGCCTGCTCGAAGTGCACACCTTCGGTGGCGGCACCTGGACCAGCGAGTTCGCGTTCCTGACCGGCCTGCCCGATACGCTGTTCGGCAATGCGGGGCTTTACGCGCCGTACAACCTCGCGCCGCGCGTCGCGCACACGTTGCCGAAGACCCTCGCCGCCGCGGGGTATCGCAGCATCGCGATCTACCCGCTGTCCGGCGATTTCATGAACGCGCGCAATGCGTACGCCGACTACGGCTTCGACGCGTTCTACGACGGCACGCAATACGGACTCGGCTGGAAGAGCACCGACGCCGACCTGCTGCGCGTGTTCGAGCGGATCCTCGCGGCCGAAAAAGCCGCGCATCCCGGCGTGCCGCTGTTCGTGTTCATGCTGACGCTGCACCAGCACGGGCCGCACATGACGCCGCTGGCCGAACTGCCGCCGCCGTTCGACCAGCCGCTGTTCACCGGCGCGTTCACACCGCCCGACCTCGACGCCTGGCTCAACCTCAACCTCGGCAACTACCTCGAACGCCTGCACGAATCCGATGCGATGCTCGCGCAGCTCGCCCACCTCCTGTTCGGCGGTGGCGGGCCGGCCGTGCTGGTGCAGTTCGGCGACCACCAGCCCTCGTTCGACGGCGCGATCTACGCCATCCCGAAGCGCCTGCCCGCGGACGCCAATGGCACCGATCCCGGCCGCGTGACGTACTACCGCATCGACGCCAACTTCGCGGCGCCCGCCGCCAGGAGTTACCCGGTGCTCGACATCGCGCTGCTCGGCTCGCTCGTCCTCGACGTCGCGGGCATCCCGCAAGGTTCCTACTTCCAGGCCAACAGCCTGCTGCGTGAACGCTGTGGCGGCCATTACGTCGATTGCCCCCGGCACGGCATCGTCGCGTCCTACCATGCGTATGTATTCAATCGCTTGGACGACCTTGCACCATGACCCGCGGCACCGCTGGCCCGGTGGACCTGGTCGCCGGTGTCGATGAAGCCGGGCGCGGACCGCTCGCGGGTCCGGTTGTCGTCGCGGCGGTGGTGCTCGATCCGGCGCGCCCGATCACCGGCCTGGCCGACTCGAAGACCCTGTCCGCGTCCCGGCGCGAGTACCTCGCCGCGCGGATCCGCATGCTGGCCCTCGCGGTCGCGGTCGTCGCGGTCGACGTCGACGAGATCGACCGCACGGACATCCTGCGGGCAACGCTGGCCGGAATGGGCCGCGCCGTCGCCGCCCTCCGCCCGTGCCCGGCGCTGGCGCTGGTCGACGGCAACCGGCTGCCGCCCGGCTTGCCGTGCGCGGCGCGCGCGATCGTCCGCGGCGATGCGAGCGAACCCGCGATCAGCGCCGCGTCGATCCTCGCGAAAACGACGCGGGACGCCGAGATGATCCGCCTCGACGACGTGCATCCGGGCTACGGCTTCCGCCGCCACAAGGGATACCCGACCGCCGAACACGTCGCGGCGCTGGAGCGCCTCGGCCCGTGTGCGATCCACCGGCGCACGTTCGCACCGGTGCGCGTGGCGCTCGCCCGGATCCAGGCGGCATCGCAAGGGCCGGCCTGCTAAAGTGTCCTGCTCACCGCATCCGTGACGACATGGCCGATCCCGCCTCGACATCTCCCCTTTCGACCGGCGAGCAGAACTCGCCGGAAGTCGAGCGCATGCTCGCGGACCGGATCGGCAACCTGTCGAGCCGCTCCCGGCGCGGGCTGCACAACGCCGGCGTCGCGATCGGGCAGAACCGCCCGCAGGAAGCCGAACGCCTGCTGGAAGGCGTCCGTTCCAGTTGCGGCACGCTGCCGGAGTTCCTGCGCCTGCTCGGCATCGTCCGCCACCTGCAGGACCGGCACGCGGAAGCCATCGCGCTGCTGCGCGAAGCCGCGGCGGCCGCACCGCACGACGGCCTGATCCAGAACAACCTCGGCAGCGCGCTGCGCGGCGCGGGTGACCTCGTCGCCGCCGAAGCGGTGTTCCGCCGCGCCTGCGAGCTGGCGCCGGGGCTGGCCGCATCGTGGTTCAACCTCGCCCGCGCGTGCCTTGCGCAGGGCAACGTCGACGCCGCCGAGGAAGCGTTCGCGCGCGCCGTCGCCACCGAGCCGGGACATTTGCGGGCGCGGGTCGGGCGCGCGGAAGCGCTGGTGTCGCTGGGGCGCATCGACGAGGCCATCGGCGCCTTCCGCAGTGCCATCGACGCACACCCCGGCAGCGTCGCCGCCTGGTCCGGCCTCGCCGGCATCAAGACCCGCAGGCTTGGCGCCGAGGATGCCGACGCGCTCGGCAAGCTGATCGACTCGGGGCAACTCGACGCCGAGCAGATCGCCACCGCCGGCTTCGCGTTGGCGCGGGCGCTCGAGGACCAGGACCGCTACCCCGAAGCGTTCACGGTGCTGACTTCGGCCAACGCCGCCAAGCGCCGGCTCGTCGACTGGGACGCGGCGGGCTTCAGCAAGACGATCGACGCGACGATCGCCGCGTTCGACCGCCCGCCGCCGGCCTCGGCGCCGGCCGACCTCGGCGAGGGCGTCATCTTCATCACCGCGATGCCGCGCTCGGGGACGACGCTCACCGAGCAGATCCTGTCCGCGCATCCCGATGTCGAGGGCGCGGGTGAACTGTCGGTGCTGACCGACGTGCTGACCGCCGAGTGCCACCGCCGCAAGACCGACATTGCCGAGTGGATGCACGTCGCGCGCGCGGCGGACTGGACGCGGCTCGGCCGCGAGTACCTCGACCGCACCGAGCGCTACCACCGCCACACGAAGTACTTCACCGACAAGGGCCTCGCCAGTTGGCGGGTGTTCGGCGCCGCGATGGCCATGCTGCCCGGTGCGCGCTTCATCAACTGCCGCCGCGATCCGGTCGAGACCTGCCTCGCCAACTTCCGGCAACTGTTCGGCAAGGGGCACACGTACACCTACGACCTCGCCGAAGTCGCGGCGTATTGGAAGGACTACGACCGGCTGATCCGGTTCTGGCAGGCGCGTTACCCGCACCGCATGCTCGACGTGCGGCTCGAGCAACTGGTCGACGACCCCGAAACCGAAGTGCGCCGCATCCTCGATTATTGCGGGCTGCCGTTCGACCCCGCGTGCCTGCGGTACTGGGACAACCCGCGCGCGGTACGGACGGCCAGCGCGGCGCAGATTCGCCAGCCGCCGACGCGCAGCCCCGGCCGCGCCGAGCGCTACGGCACCGAACTGATGGCGCCGCTGCGCTGGGCGCTCGGCATCGAGAACGTGATCGACATCTGACGCCGCGCAACGCGCGCCAACCCGCACGCTATCCTTGTCGGCCCGCCCGCACACTCCGCATCCCTGCCGATGACGTCTCCCGCCCCGACGAAGCCGAGCCCGGCCGATACCCGCCGCGTGCACGGCACGACCCTGGACGCGCGCTTCGCGGGCCTCGCACCCGAACCGCTGCGGATCCTGAAGGAAGCCGGCCGCAAACTCACCTCGAACCAACCCGACGAAGCCGACCGCTTGCTCACCGGCGTGCTGGCGATGGTGCCGGACCATCCCGAGGCGCTGCGCCTGAAGGCCGCCATCGCGCACGTCAAGGGCCGGCGGAACGAGGCCATCGAACTGCTGCAGCGCGCGCACGCCGCGCGGCCCGACGACGCGCTGATCCTGCACCACCTCGCCGCCGCGATCCTGCAGGCCGGCGACGTCGATGCGGCGCTACCGTTGTTGCAACGCTCGTGCGAGCTCGCCCCCGACCTCGCATCGGCCTGGATCAACCTCGCCACCGCGCACACCGAACGCGGCGAGCACGACAAGGCCCTCGCGGCCGCGCGCGAAGCGGTGCACTGCGATCCGAACCATGTTCCCGCGCACTTCGCGAGCGGCAACGCACTGGCGACGCTCGGCCGGATCGACGATGCCGCCGCCGCCTATCGCGCGGCGATCGCGCTGCAACCGTTCGCGGGTGGACCTTGGGCCGCGCTCGGGGATTTGCGCACCGTGCCATTCACGCCGGCTGAAACCACCGCGCTCGAAAGGCTCGCCGCCGATCCGTCACGACCGGAAAAGGACCGCGCCGCGGCGGGCTTCGCGCTCGGACGTGCCCTCGAGGATGCGGGCCGCCTGCCGGAGGCGTTCGCCGCGATCATGGCCGCCAACGACCGCTGGCGTCGCGACTCGACATGGGATCGCGCGGCATTTTCCACGCTGGTCGAACGCACGCTGGAAGCGTTCTCGCCGGCACCCGCCGGCGCGGACGACCAGGCGCTCGGCGCCGGCGTCGTCTTCATCGCCGGGACCCCGCGCTCCGGCACCACGCTGGCGGAACAAATCCTGTCGGCGCACCCGCAAGTCGCCGCGGGCGGCGAGCGGCCGCTGGCCGGGAAGATCCTCGACGCGGAATCGCGCCGACGCGGCATGGCGTATCCCGGCTGGGCCGCCAGGGCGACCCCCGCCGACTGGGCGCGGCTCGGCCGCGAATACCTGTCCCGCTCGGCGCACCTGCGAGGCGAGGCGCCGGTGTTCACCGACAAGGCGCTCAACCACTGGCTGAACCTCGGCGCCCTGCATGCGATGCTGCCCGGCGCGCGCTTCATCGCGACGCAGCGGGACCCGCTGGCCACGGGCTGGTCGATGTACTCGCGGCTGTTCTTCGGCACGCAGCCGTTCGCCTTCGCGTTCGACGACATCGGCGCGTACCTGCGCGAACACGCGCGGCTGATGCGCTTCTGGGACGCGCGCTTCCCGGGCCTGGTCCACGGTCACTCCCTCGAACGGCTGCTGGACGATCCGGAGCGCGAAGTACGCGCGTTGCTCGCCGCTTGCGGCCTCGCGTACGACCCACGTTGCCTCGCGTTCCACCGGAACCCGCGCGGCGTGCGCAACCTCAGCGCGAGCCAGGTACGCCAGCCGTTGCAGCGTGGGCCGTCCGCCGTCGAACGCTACGGCAGCCTGCTCGACCCGTTGCGAAGGAGCCTTGCTGCGTGAACACCCCCGCCACCGCCGTCGGCGCACTGCCGCCGCACGCCGCCCGCGAACTGCGCCGCGCCGCGCAATGGATCGAGCGCGGCGACTTCAGGTCCGCCGATCGCGCGATGGTCGACGTCCGCGCGGTCGCGCCGGACCATCCGGAAGTGCTGCGCATCGACGCGGCGCTGCAACGGCGCCGCGGACAGGCCGCGGCCGCGGTGATCACGCTCGAACGAGCGTTGGCGTCCCGACCGGGCGACGCGCGGATACTTGTCGAGTACGGTTGCGCACTGCGTGAAACCGGCCGGCACCGCGACGCGTTGGCCGCGTTCGAACAGGCGACCGAGGCCGGGCCGGACCTCGCACCGGCATTCCAGCAACTCGGCCTGCAGCTCTTCATGACGCGGCAGGCGGAACGGTCGCTCGCGCCGTACGCACGCGCCGCCGAACTCGACCCGCGGCGGGCGCCGGTGCTGATCGGCTGGGCGCGCGCGCTCGCCGCGACCGGCCGCACCGCCGAGGCCGCGGCGAAATTGCGCGAGGCGATCCGCATGCACCCGCAGTCCGGAGCCGCGTGGCGCGAACTGGTCGACCTCAAGACCGTGCCGATCGATGGTGGTGAACTCGCAGACCTCGAAAGGCTCGAAGCCGGCGCCGCGACGCCGCCGCAGGCGAAGATGCTGGCCGGCTTTGCGCTCGGCAACGCGCTCGAGCGCGCCGGACGTCACGCCGATGCGTTCGCCGCGCTCGGCCGCGCGAATGCGGCGCGCCATGCGCAGATCCGCTGGTCCGGGCCGGGATTCGCTGCCGTGCTCGACGCCATCGCCGCGGCCTTCACGCCGCCACCCGCGCCCGTCACCGACGCGACGCTCGGGCACGAGGCGATCTTCATCATCAGCCTGCCGCGTTCCGGTTCGACGCTGGCCGAGCAGATCCTCGCCGCGCACCCGGATGTTTCCGCCGCCGGCGAGTTGCGCGAGCTGTTCGGCGTGATCGAGGACGAATCGCGGCGGCGCGAACGCGCGTGGCCGGAGTGGGTCGCCGACGCGACGCCCGAGGACTGGCGCCGGCTCGGCCTCGACTATCTCCAGCGCGCCCGGGCGCTCGCACCCGAGGGCCGCCGTTTCACCGACAAGGGCCTCGGCAACTGGCAACTGGTCGGCGCGATCCGCGCGATGCTGCCCGGCGCAGCGATTGTCGCCTGCCGCCGCGATCCGCTCGAAACCGCGTGGTCGTGCTACAAGCAGTTCTTCCCGGCGGGGCAGCCGTGGGCGTACGCGTTCGACGACATCGCTGGCGTGTTCCACGGCCATGACCGGCTGCTCGCGACGTGGCGCGCGATCCACCCCGGCGCGGTGTTCGACTTCGTGTACGAGGATCTGCTGGCCGACCCCGAGGGCGCGATCCGCGCATTGCTCGCGCATTGCGGACTCGCCTTCGACCCGGCCTGCCTCGAGTTCCACGCCGCCGCACGCGAGATCCGCACGCCGAGCAGCGCACAGGTCCGCGCGCCGCTGCGCCGCGACACCGCGGTGACGCCAGGCCTACGGCGCGCTACAGCCGATCCGCTGCGCGATGCGCCGCCGCCAACCTGCGGGACGTGGTGCGTCTGGCCGTGAGCACCGCGCTCGCCGCGAACTCCGCCAACGGCGGGGCATCGCGGCGCTGCAGGCCGCCGCGCAACGCGAACCCCGCGCGCCGACCGCTGGTTCGAACTCGGGCGCGCCTTGCTCGTCGCGCACGCCCGTGATGCTGCGCTGCCCGCGCTCGATCGCGCCGCTGTCGTCGCGCTGGCGCCGGACTGGATGCTGGCCGTGCTGCAACGCGGGCGTTGCCATCTGGTACTCGGTGACCCTTGAACGCGCACAGCGCGATGAACGCGCGCTGGCGCTGGCGCCGGACGACGCCGGCGTCGCCATTTCCATCGACGTGCTGCTGTACCGCGGCGACGTCGATGCCGCGGCGGCGCGCCTGCGCGCCGTGCTCGCGCGTGAACCCGGCCGCGGCGCCGCGTGGTGGAGCCTCGCCAATCTCAAGACCCGCGAATTCACCGCGGATGAACTGGCGGCGCTGGAGACGGCGCATGCCGCGGCCGGGCCGGCCGGACCGCGACGCGATGGGTTTCGCGCTCGGCACGGCGTATGTAGGCCGCCGGCCGTCACGCGGATGCGCTGGCCGTGCTGGACGACGCCAACGCCGCGGTGCGCGCGCGCCTGCCGTGGGACCGCGACGGCTTCCGTGCGCGCGTCGACCAGTTGCTGGAACGATTCGCCGCCATCGCCCTGGCGACGGGCGATGCCCTTGCGAGGGATGCCCACTGCGCGCGGCACTGGGCGATCTTCGTCATCGGCGTGCCGCGTTCCGGCTCGACCTCGTCGAGCAAACCCTCGCCGCGCACCCGGATGTCGCCGCCGCCGACGAGCTGGCCGACCTCGGTGCGGTGATCGACGAGGAATCGCACCGCCGCGGGCAGCGTTACCCTGAATGGCTGGGTGTCGCTTCCGCGGCGGACTGGCGGCGGCTCGGGCGCCGTTATCTCGACCGCACCGCGAAATGGCGGCGCGAGAAGCCGCGCATGATCGACAAGATGCCGAACAACTGGCTCTACCTCGGCGCGGCACTGGCCATGCTGCCCGGCGCCCGCGTCGTCGACTGCCGGCGCGATGCATTCGAAACGGCATGGTCGTGCTACAAGCAGCTTTTCTCCGGTGGCGCGGTGTTCGCGCACGCGTCTGCCGACATCGCGACCTGGTCGGCGCGTACCGGCGCACGGTCGATGCCTGCTCCGCGCGCGCTGACGCATCCACCGGCAAGGAACTCGAGGCCCTGGCTGCGCGACCTGGAGCGCGGTAGCCCGCGCGCTGTTCGCGCACTGCGGCCTCGCTTTCGATCCGGCGTACTCGACTTCCACGCGGCCGACCGGCGACATCCGCACGCCCAGCAGCGCGCAGGTGCGCCAACTGCTCGCCGGCATCGTCGCCGGCCGCGACTACGTCCGCTGTCGACCCGCCGCGGCGGGCGCTCGCGGGCGCGTGAGATCCGCGCCGCGCGGCTCAGCTAAAGCTGCGCTGCGCGCGGCTCAAGGCAGAGCTTCTGCTCTTCGAGCGGCCTCGAAGAGGCCGGCCACTGCGTGAGCGAGTTCAGGATAAAGCTTCCGCTCTTCGAGCGGGTTACTTTCCTTTCGGGGAAAAGTAACCAAGCCATTGCGCCGGGCAGGCCGGTTGCCGCGACCTCGCAACGCCTTGCTCGCCGAACGGCGGCCGCGCCGAACTCGCACGTCCTTGTGCTCAGACATGCGGCGCTTGCTCCGCCATTCGGCTGCGAGGCCTGGGCGGCCTGCAACGGCGCTTGAATGCTCGCCCAACACGGCCATCCCCGCGGTTTCCTTCTTTGTGCAAGTTTGCGATGACGCAGGCCATGGACGGCCGGACATTGAGCGACCGGCGCTGTTGCGCATGGCCGAGGCGGGCTCGACGCGCCCGCGAGCAAAGCGCGCATGCCCTCGGCGCAGGGATGCACGGGTCGCGCGCCGGCGCGGGCGCGGCAGTGTCCCGCCGAGGGCAGCCGCCGTGACCGATGTCACGGCGGCCCGGGGCGCCCAGCGCCACGTGGTTTTGGCCACTTTGCCGAAACAAAGTGGCTCGCTCACGGCGGTGCGAGCGAAAGCACTTCTTCGGCCGCGCGAAGCGCGGGAAGCTTGCTTCGGAGCCGCTCGAAGAGCGGAAGTCGTTGCCTTGAGCCGCGCAGGTGGAATTCGCGTCGCGAAACACCGCCAGTACCCGTGCCGCGTACGGATCTCCCGCGCGGCCACGTCGGCCAGTTCCATGCCGCAGCGTATGCGGCGGTGCGTGTTGCTCCTCGCGGCACCGAGGAAAGCGCGGTCGCGCGGCGGGCGGAACCATCGCCCGTTTCGTTGCCATCCGAGCCACCGTAATCCACTGGGGTAATTCGCGATGAAGGGTCCACTTTCCGTAGCTTTCCGCCGCGGTGCTGTTTGCACTCGCGGGTTCCACCGCCGACGCGACATCGCCGGCAATCCAGAAATCGGTACACACCAACACCCCGGGTCGACCGTCGTCGAAGCACCGCACCGCCCCGGCCGGCGGCATCCTGTACGACCAAGACGGGCGGCCAGACCGGCGAAGGATTCTTCGCCAACGACATGACGACGTCGTACTTCGGCAATACACTCGCAGGGTTGACGATTTCGTCGTTCCGGCGGGCCGTGTGGACCGTCAACGGTTTGTGATTTCTACGTCCAGACTGCCGCATCGCAATTGCCGACGTCTGGTGATGTGCTGGTACACAGCGATGATGGTAGCGGTCATCCCGAGCCACCGTGCTCTGCGACGGCACCGGCACTCCGGGAACCGGTACAGTTCAACTTCGCTTACGCTGTCGACACCGTGCGTACCGCCGGTTGGCACCCATTGGCTCGACTTCGCGTTTGCCAACATCAATCTCACCAACTACACGTACTGGTTGAAATGGCCAATCGTCGGCCAGCTCGGCGCACGGCAGAACCCGACCGGCGGGCTGGTACCGTATGCACAAAGATTTCGTCGCTTCACCACCGTGCCGTCGAGCCTGATCGGTGCGACTTCGCGTTCCGCGTTTACCGGTAACGCTTCTCGCCGTGGTGACGTGCGCATCGTCCAGCCCGACCTGCCTCACCGTCGGCATGGCGCTGTACAACAGCAGCAACCCGACTCAGTGCGGCACCGCTACTCACGCTGTCGGTGACCGCCGGTGACCAGGTCAACTACTGCTTCACCTTCACCAACAACACCTCGAGCTCGCTCGACTACCACACGCTGTCCGACAACCTCGACGGCAACATCTTCACGCTGCTGGCCGTCCCGGGTGGCGGCGCGCCCTACCAGTACAACGTCGCCACCGCCAACAACACCGGCAACTTCGTGCACACCGCGACCTGACCGGCAAGACGCCGCCGGGCTACTCGGTGTCCGCGTCGCCGGCTCGTCGTCGCCGAACTCGAACTTCATCGACATCTCGGCATCCGGCACCGCGCTCGCCATTTCCGGGCTCCGACAGCGGCGCTCCCGGTGACGATGCCGTTCTCGTTCTCGCTGTACGGCCAAGGCTGTCGAACGCGCTGCAGGCTTGCACGAATGGCTATGTATCCTGCTCGATAAATACGTCGCGTGGCTTCCTGTACCTCAACAGCTCACTGCCGACCGCGGACTTCAGCACCGGCATCGTCCCGTTCTGGACGATGTCGGCCTCGGCGGCACGGTCTACACCGGCACCGGTGGCGGCGGCGATCATGTTCATCATCCAATACACCGGCATGGGACGGCTTCGCGTCCTCGTCGTTCACCCCGCTGCTGATGTTCGAAGTGCAGCGGCAGGACGGCATCGTCAAGTTCGCCTACGACACCGTGTCCGGCAGCACCAGCCACCACAACGGCATCTCGGCGACGATCGGCTCAGCAGAACACCTCGTTCGGCGACCAGTACTGATCAACTCCTCGGCGGTGCAGGACTACGACACGCTGACCTGGCTGCCGACCACGCCGACCGTGTACTGGCATGTGCCGGTTGAGCACCGTCACCGCCTGGTGCGTGCCGGTGGCGCAGTCACCCCGACGGCCCTGTCCGGCAGCGCGGCGTCCGGCGACACCACCACGGCGACGCTGGACATCGGCAACACCGCAACCGACCGATCTGGACTTCGACGAGGCGCCGGCCGGCACCAAGCCGAGCAACTTCCCGAAGGTGCCGGTGCACATCGCCAGGGGCGACGGCTTCACCCACGCCGCCAAGCCCAGCGGATGCGCAGAAGGGCCAACCTGCTCGCCGCCGCCCGCAACCACCCGCCGCGGCATCCCGCCGGCGTGTCGGTACCGCCTACGGCGAGACCTTCACGTTCTCGGCAACTTCGTACGTCGCCTTCAACGCGGCCAACCCGGGCACGTTGCAGACGATCGCCGCGATGCCGAACTCGTACTCGCCGGCACCTTCGCCAGCAACGACTTCTCGACCGAGTACGCGGTGTCCTACTCCGGGCGGCACCTCGATGTGATCGATACGTCCACCGGCGCCACCCAGACCATCGGCAACACCGGCCTTGGCGGCAACGTCACCGGCATCCGCTGGGATCCGACCACCGGTACCTGCGCGATGGCCGTATCGTGCGGCGCCGGATCGACGCCACGCTGGACCAGCACCGGCGCGACCACGCTGGTTGGCAACTCCGGCCAGCCCGGACTGCATCATCGACATCGCGATCGACCCGCAGGGCAACATGCGGCGTCGACCTCGTGGCCGACACGTTCGTGGCCATCGACAAGCCTACCGGCGCCCGCAGACGATCGGCTCGCTCGGCATCTTCGTGAACTACGCCCAGGACCTGGATCAGTCCACCGGTACGTTGTACTACGCGGCCTACACCAGCAGCGGCCGACTACACGATCGACCTGACCACGGGTGTGGCCACCTCGGCTGTCCTCGATCGGCCCGGCCGCGACGAGCTGGATGCGATGGCGATCGCGGTGGCGTCCGGACCGTGCGATGCCGTCCGACGTGCCGTGGCTGTCCGAGGACCTCACCGGCGGTACCGTCCCGAGCGGTGGTTCGACCCCGGTCACGGTGACGATGGATGCCACCGGCCTCACCGGCGGCACCTATGCCGGCAATGTCTGCGTCACCACCAACGACCTGACCCAGCACCACATCGCGGTGCCGGTCACGTTCACGGTCTCCGGTGGCAACGACATCATCTTCCAGAACGGCTTCGATCCCTGAGCCAACCAACCCGCCGCCGCATGGACGCGGCGGCCAGTGGATCCTCGCGCCGCCCCCCAAGGGCGGCGCTTTTTTTATGTCCCGCTGCCGGGGTTCGCTGCGCCCAGCCCGACCTGCCGAACGCGCAGGACGCCGTCATTCCCGCGCAGGCCCTGCCACCGAGTGCCTTCGTCGGGGGCGGGAATCCAGTGGGTGCGTTGGGCGGGGCGAAAGCAATGAACCCCGGCGCCATCGCGTGATGGCGGAGACGTCCGCTGCGCGATGCATATCTGCACGTCCGGTGGCCCCGCCCGAGTGCTAGACTGCCCCGTGGTACCGCGTTCGGGTGCAGTCCGGGCTGCATCGCAAGCGCCAGCTCGAGGCGCCTTCGGCCATGCCGCCCCACGCGAACGGTACCGGGGAAGGGTCGTCCGACCCGGCATCTCATCCGTGCCACCTAAACCCAGCGGGGGTAAATCGCGATGAAAGGTCCAGTCTCGATACTCTCTGCCGCGGTGCTGTTCGCACTCGCGGGTTCCACCGCCGACGCGACCCAGGTCGCGCGTTCCAAGTCGTTCCACTCCAGCACCCCGCCGGTGCGACCGGCGTCGAAACATCGCCGCGCCCCGGCCGGCGGAATCCTGTATGACCAGACCGGCGGCATGACCGGCAACGGCTTTACCGCCAACAGCTATCCGGCGTCCATGTCGTATTCCGCGCAAGGCGCCGACGACTTCGTCGTGCCGAGCGGCCAGACGTGGGTGATCAATGGGTTCGAGATCCCGTTCAGCCCAGGCGGCAGCAGCAGCGTGCCATCGTCCGCCAATATCGGCGTATGGAGCGACGACGGCGCCGGCCATCCGGGTGCAACGCTTCTTTGCGACGGCACCGGGACGCCCGGCACCACTGCCAGCAACGTCGGTTCGTTCACGCTGACCACCCCGTGCGTGCTGCCGGAAGGCAGCTACTGGTTCACGTTCCAGTTTGCGAATGCGCTGTTCCCGACCAGCTTCGCCTACTGGGAAGTCAATGGTCCGATCGCCGGCCAGCCGGGACAATGGGAGAACCCCGGCGGCGGGTTCACTTCGATATGCACGTCATGGGGTGATTTCGCGACCTGCTTCTCGACCGTGCCATCGAGCCAGGCCGGCGGTGACTGGGCCTTCCAGATCATCGGCAACGCCTCCTCGCCGACGGCCTGCAACTCGTCCAGCCCGACCTGCCTCACCGTCGGCATGGCGCTGTACAACAGCAGCAACCCGACCCAGTGCGGCACCGCCACCACGCTGTCGGTGACCGCGGGCGACAAGATCAACTACTGCTACACCTTCACCAACAACACCTCGAGCTCGCTCGACTACCACACGCTGTCCGACAACCTCGACGGCAACATCTTCACGCTGTTGAACCAGGCCGTCCCGGGTGGCGGCGGCACCTACCAGTACAACCGCGTCGCCACCGCCAACAACACCGGCAACTTCGTGCACACCGCGACCTGGACCGCGCAGGACGTGCCGCCGGGCTACTCGGTGTCCGCGTCGGCCGGCTCGTCGTCGTCGAACCCGAACTTCATCGACATCTCGGCATCCGGCACCGCGCTCGCCATTTCCGGTTCCGACAGCGGCGCCCCGGTGACGATGCCGTTCTCGTTCTCGCTGTACGGCCAGACGTCGAACGCGCTGCAGGTTTGCACGAATGGCTACATCCTGTTCGACAACACGACGGGCTCGTGCGGCTTCCTGTACCTCAACAGCTCACTGCCGACCGCGGACTTCAGCACCCCGGCGATCGTCCCGTTCTGGGACGATGTCGGCCTCGGCGGCACGGTCTACACCGGCACCGGTGGCGGCGGCGATCCGTTCATCATCCAATACACCGGCATGGACTACTTCGCGTCCTCGTCGTTCACCCCGCTGCTGACGTTCGAAGTGCAGTTGTGGCAGGACGGCACGGTCAAGTTCGCCTACGACACCGTGTCCGGCAGCACCAGCCACCACAACGGCATCTCGGCGACGATCGGCCTGCAGCAGAACACCTCGTTCGCCAATCAGTACTCGATCAACTCCTCGGCGGTGCAGGACTACGACACGCTGACCTGGTCGCCGACCACGCCGACCGTGTACTCGGTACAGGCCGGCTACACCGTCAACGTCGGTGCGCCGGTGGCGGCAGTCACCCCGACGGCCCTGTCCGGCAGCGCGGCGTCCGGCGACACCACCACGGCGACGCTGGACATCGGCAACACCGGCAACCGCGACCTGATCTGGAGCCTCGACGAGGCGCCGGCCGGCACCAAGCCGAGCAACTTCCCGAAGGTGCCGGTGCACATCGCGCCACGGCCCGGGGCGACGGCTTCCACCCACGCCGCCAAGCCCATGGATGCGCAGAAGCGGGCCAACCTGCTCGCCGCCGCCCGCAACCACCCGCCGCGGCATCCCGCCGGCGTGTCGTCGGTACCGGCCTACGGCGAGACCTTCACGTTCTCGGGCAACTCGTACGTCGCCTTCAACGCGGCCAACCCGGGCACGTTGCAGACGATCGCCGCGATGCCGAACTCGTACTTCGCCGGCACCTTCGCCAGCAACGACTTCTCGACCGAGTACGCGGTGTCCTACCCGGGCGGCAACCTCGATGCGATCGATACGTCCACCGGCGCCACCCAGACCATCGGCAACACCGGCCTTGGCGGCAACGTCACCGGCATCCGCTGGGATCCGACCACCGGCAACACCTATGCGATGGCCGTATCGTGCGGCGCCGGATCGACGCTGTACACGCTGGATCTCAGCACCGGCGCGACCACGCTGGTTGGCAACTCCGGCCAGCCCGACTGCATCATCGACATCGCGATCGACCCGCAGGGCAACATGTACGGCGTCGACCTCGTGGCCGACACGTTCGTGGCCATCGACAAGACCACCGGCGCCTCGCAGACGATCGGCTCGCTCGGCATCTTCGTGAACTACGCCCAGGGCATGGACCTGGATCAGTCCACCGGTACGTTGTACTACGCGGCCTACACCAGCAGCGGCCAGATCTACACGATCGACCTGACCACGGGTGTGGCCACCCTGGTCGGTCCGATCGGCCCGGCCGGCGACGAGCTGGATGCGATGGCGATCGCGGTGGCGTCCGGACCGTGTGCGACGCCGTCCGACGTGCCGTGGCTGTCCGAGGACCTCACCGGCGGTACCGTCCCGAGCGGTGGTTCGACCCCGGTCACGGTGACGATGGATGCCACCGGCCTCACCGGCGGCACCTATGCCGGCAACGTGTGCGTCACCACCAACGACCTGACCCAGCACCACATCGCGGTGCCGGTCACGTTCACGGTCAGCGGTGGCAACGACATCATCTTCGAGAACGGCTTCGATCCTTGAGCCCAGCCCAAGCCGCCGCATGGACGCGGCGGCCAGAGACCCTCGCGCCGCCCCCAAGGGCGGCGCTTTTGCTTGGCCGCGGGGCCCACGCTAACATCCGGACCGTTCGCCAGCAGTTGATTTCCCGATGCACGGCAACATTTCCCCGGGGACACCCGACGCCATGGCGCGCAGGCTTGCCGGCCTCCCGCCGGAATGCGTCGCACGGCTGCGCGCGACGGTACAGGCGATCGACGCGGGCCATCTCGAAGCCGCCGCGACGCAGCTCGATGCGCTGTTGGCAGCGGCCCCCGGGCATCCGGAAATCCTGCGTCTGCTGGGCATCCTGCGCTTTCGCCAAAAACGCTTCGATGCGGCATTGGATTGCTTCCGGCGCGTGCTGGCCGCGTGGCCGGAGGACGCGGCGACGCTTGGCAACGTCGGCACCATGCTCGCAGGCGTGGGCAACGACGGCCAGGCACTCGAAACATTTCGGCGCGCTGCCAGGGCGGATCCTGAGTCCGCTGGCGCGTGGTTCAACCTCGGCAATCAGCTCGAGGCCATGCGCGAACCCGAGGATGCTGCGGAAGCGTTTGCGCGCGCCGTCGAGCTCGAACCACGCCACGTCCCCGCGAGGATCCTGCATGCCGAAGCCTTGAACACGCTTGGCCGAACCGGCGCCGCCGAGCAATTTCGAGCGGCGATACGGACGGATCCGCACGCGGCCAAGGCCTGGCTCGGCCTCGCCAACCTCAAGGTCGAGCCACTCACGGAAGTCGAGCTCGAATCGCTCCACCGCGAGTTCGATCGGGCGCCCGCGGGATCGGCGGAGCGCACGATGTTCGGCTTCGCGCTCGGCAAGGCGCTCGAGGATCGGGGCCGGTACGACCGCGCCTTCGCGACTTTCGCCGAAGCGTGCGCGGCCAAGCGCGCGACGCTGGAGTGGGACGCAGCAGCCTTCACCGCGCAGATGGAGAGGTGGACCGGGGTGCTCGCGCGCGGCACGACCGTCGCGGACGAATCGGACCTCGGCCGGGAGGCCATCTTCATCGTCGGCCTGCCGCGGTCGGGTACCACCCTGGTCGAACAAGTTCTCGCCGCACATCCGCAGGTCGAAGGCGCTGGTGAACTGCCCGACCTGCAGCTTGTCCTCGCCGCCGAATCGACGCGCCGGGGCCAGCCGTTCCCGGACTGGGTCGTCGCCGCGTCACCGGCTGACTGGTCGCGGCTTGGGCGCGAGTATCTAGCGCGCACCGCGCGCTGGCGCACGCGCGCGCCAGTCTTCACCGACAAACGACCGGAGAACTGGGAGTTGATCGGTGCCGCATTCGCCATGCTGCCCGGCGCGCGGATCATCGACTGCCGCCGTGACCCGGTGGAAACCTGCTGGTCGTGCCTGAAGCAGTTGTTCCCCGAATCGCGGATGGCCGCAAGCTACGACGTACGCGAAATCGCCGCTTACCTGCGCGACCATGATGCAGCGATCGACGCCCTGCAGGCGCGCCACGCGGACCGCATCCGGATCCAGTCACTCGAGGCCCTGGCCGCGGACGTCGAGGGACAGGCCCGGGGCTTGCTGGCGTTCTGCAACCTGCCATACGACGACGCCGTACTCCGCGCGCACGCCTCGGCGCGTGCGATCCGCACCCCGAGCGCAGCGCAAGTCAGGCAGCCGATTCGCCCCTCGCCACCGCTCGCTGGCTGCTATGGCGGACTGCTGGATCCGCTGCGCATGGCGTTGCGGGAACACGCATCCGGCGCCGATGTGGCGCTGGCGCAGCGCGATTGACCGAATGACGCTGCGCGATTTCCGCAAGCGTCGGCACCCTCGAACCTGCGCGCGGATCGACGACCGGCCCGTCGTTCGATCCGTCGATCCCGTGTGCATGTCATCGCGCGCGGGAACGATGCGCAACACGGCGCCCGTGCTACGACTCCTGCGGTTCGATGACGCGATGCGTATTGTCCCCATTCGCGTGGGGGTGCTACGTTCGTAGGGTTGCAGATACGCAGCTTGTGTCCGCGGGTTGGCCGTCCCACAGGCATGCACAGGGAGGATCGCTCGTCATGAAGGGTCCGCTCTCGGCACTTCCCGCCGCGGTGCTGTTGGCACTCGCAGGCTCCGCCGCCGAAGCCAACTCGCCGGCAATCCGGCAATCGGCCCACTCCAACACCCCACCGGCACGCCCGGCATCGAGGCACCGCACCGCTCCCACCGGCTCGATCCTGCACGACCAGACCGGCGGCATGACCGGCGAAGGCTTCTTCGCCAACGAGATGACGTCGTCGTATTCGTCGCTGACCTCCCGCGGCGCCGACGACTTCATCGTGCCGACCGGCCAGACCTGGACCGTCAACGGATTCGTGATTCCCTACGTCCAGACGGCCGCGTCGCGCCTGCCGGCATCCGCGGATGTCCTGGTGCACAACGATGACGGCAGCGGCCATCCGGGCCCCACGGTGCTCTGCGACGGCACCGGCACGCCGGGCACCGCCACCAGCGCGGTGTTCTCGTTCACGCTGGCGACGCCGTGCGTCCTGCAGGCCGGAACGTATTGGCTCGACTTCGCGTTTGCCGACATCGACCTCACCGACTACACGTTCTGGCTCGCGAATGGTCCGATCGCCGGCCAGCCGGCCGTGTGGCAGAACCCGGGTGGCGGCTTCGGCGTCACCTGCAGCAATGCATGGCACGACTTCGCCACCTGCTTCACCACCGTGCCGTCGAGCCTCGCCGGTGGCGACTTCGCATTCCAGGTCATCGGCAACGCCAGCTCGCCGACCGCTTGCAGTGCGTCGAGCCCGACCTGCCTCACCGTCGGCATGGCGCTCGACAATGGCGATCCGGCCGAGTGCGGCACCGCGACGTCGCTGTCGGCCACCGCGGGCGACAAGATCAACACCTGCTTCACCTTCACCAACAACACCGCGGGCTCGCTCGACTACCACACGCTGTCCGACAACCTCGACGGCAACCTCTTCACCCTGCTGAACCAGGCCGTCCCGGGCGGCGGCGGCACGTACCAGTACAACTCCATCGCCACCGCCAACGACACCGGCACCTTCGCGCACACCGCGACCTGGACCGCGCAGGACACGCGGCAGGGTTACACGGTGACTTCGAATGCCGGCACGTCATCGAACCCGGACTTCATCGACATTTCGGCCTCCGGCACGGCGTTGAGCCTCAGCGACAGCGCATCTGCCGGCGTCACGATGCCATTTTCGTTCGTGTTCTACGGGGAGTCGTCGAACGCCATTTGCGTCAACAACAACGGCTTCATCTCGTTCGACAACACCGACTCGTCGTGCCTCAACATCTTCGGCAACAACTTCAGCCTGCCCACGGTGGAAGTCACCGGCCCCGTGTTGTTTCCGTTCTGGGACGATCTCGCGTCCGCGGGCAACGTGTATGTCGGCGCGGCGCCCGGCGGCGACCCGTACGTGGTGCAATGGCAGGACAAAGACGTCTTCAACTCGACGGTCAGTCCGCCGTACACGTTCGAAGTGCAGATGTGGCAGGACGGTACGATCAGGTTTGCCTACGAGGTCATGTCCGGCGGTTCGCAGCATCACAACGGTCTGTCGGCCACCGTCGGACTGCAGCAGGACTCGTCGTACGCCAACCAGTACTCGTACAACTCACCGGTGGTTCCCGACTACGGCACGCTGGCCTGGACACCGGTCAACCCGAACGTGCATGCGGCAAGCGCAAGCTACACGTTGAATGTCGGGGCTCCGGTCCTGGCCCCGAGCCCGACCGCGCTGTCCGGCAGCGCGGCGCCCGATGCGTCGACGACCACGACGCTGGACATCGGCAACACCGGCAACCGCGACCTGATCTGGAGCCTCGCGGAGGCGCCCGCCCCGGCGGGAAACGCACACTTCCCGGCTCATCCGGCGCACTGGGCTCCGCGTCGCCCCGCCGCCGGCATCCACGACGGTCGAGTGCCGCGATCCCCGGTCCTGCCGGGCAAGCCGGTCCCGCGCGCGGCGCAGCACGTGTCGCATGGCCGCGGCGTTTCAGCCGTACCGGCATTCGGCCAGACGTTCACGATGTTCGGGTCGGCCTACGTCGCCCTCGATGCCGCCAACCCGGGCACGCTGCAGACGATTGCTGCTTCGATGACGACCAGCTTCTTCGCCGGAACGTTCGCCAACAACGACTTCTCGACCGAATACGCGATTTTGAACCCGGGCAACGACCTCTACGCCATCGATACCGCCACTGGCGCGATCGAGGCCATTGGCCCGACCGGCTTGAACGGCAACGTGTCCGGCATGCGTTGGGACGCCAGCACGGGCGTTGCCTATGCCATGGCGGAGTCGTGCGGAACCGCCTCGTCGCTGTACACGATCGACCTCGGCACCGGCGCCACCACGCTGGTCGGTTCGAGTTCCGGCACGTGCATCATCGACATCGCGATCGATCCGGATGGCAACCTGTATGGCGTCGACCTCATGCCGTATGCGCTGGTCGCCATCGACAAGACCACCGGTGCCACGCAGCCCATCGGTTCACTCGGTTTCAACGCCGGCTACGCGGAAGGGTTGGACTTCGACCCCTCGACCGGTGCGTTGTATTTCGCCGGCTACGACACCGACACCTTTCTCGGCGGAATGTACACGATCGATCTCGCCACCGGCGCCGCCACGCTGATCGGACCGATCGGACCGGACGGCGACGAAATGGATGCCTTCGCCATCGCGATCCCGAGCACCCAGTGCGTGAACGCAACCGATGTACCGTGGCTGTCCGAGGACGTCAGCGGCGGCACGACAGCGCCGGGAACCACATCACCAGTCACCGTGACGATGGACGCAACCGGTCTTTCCCCCGGCACGTATGCCGGCAGCCTGTGCATCGCATCGAACGACCTGACGCAGCGGAACGTCTCGGTGCCGGTCACGTTCACCGTCACCGCCGCCGCCGCGGACATCGTCTTCGAAAACGGCTTCGACCCCTGAGCCAGCCACCCCGCTTGCGCGGCGGCCCACCCGTTCCCGCGCCACCCGCAATGGACGGCACTTTTCATGTCGGGCCGGTGTCGGGATTCGCAAGGCCACCCCGATCCGCAAGCCGGGACCGACCAGCACGAGCCCGGTCGGGGTGAATGCAGAACCCCGACGTCGTCGCGTACCGTCGTGACTTCGCCATCCCACGCTGCGGCATCGCATCCCGGCACCGCCGATGCGAACCGCAACGACTTCCGAAATCACTGCACTTTGCATGTCGATTCACCCGGTCCAGCGTAGTCGAGGAAATGGTTATTTCATATATAGCGCACAACATATATGTAACATGTTAGGCTGCGCGCCGGTACCGCGCTCGGGGGCGGTCCGGCCCGCACCGCAGGCGTTGGCGCAAGGCGCACTCGGCGACACCGAACCACGCGACCGGTACCGGATAGGCGACATGCGTTCGCGCATGCCATGGATGCCAGCAGCCTTCTTCGGAGCAACCCACAATGAAGGGACCACTTACACTGCTTTCCACCGCGGTGCTGCTCGCGCTCGCGGGTTCCACCGCCGATGCCACGTCACCGGCGATCCAGAGATCGATTCACACCAGCACGCCAGCACCACGACCAGCCTCGCAGCACCGCCAGGCGCCGGCCGGCGGGATCCTGTGGGATCAGACCGCGGGCATGACCGGGCAAAACTTCCTGGTCGCCACATTCTCGACTTCCGCGTATGCCGTTTATTCCTCGCAAGGCGCCGATGACTTCGTCGTGCCGAGCGGCCAGACGTGGACGGTCAACGGCTTCGTGCTGCCGGTAGCCATCGGGACCTCGAGTCCGCCGACGACCGGCAATCCGCGGGTGTGGAGCGATGATGGCGACGGCCACCCGGGCACGACGCTCGCCTGCGATGGCACCAACACGCCGATCACGTTCGCCAACGATACCGTCTCGATGACGCTGGCGACGCCGTGCGTGCTGCCGGAAGGAAGCTACTGGTTCGAGTTTTCGACCAACGCCAACACGTCGAACTACTTCGTGTGGTGGATGGTGAATGGCCCGATCGCCAACCAGCCGGGCCAGTGGCAGAACCCGAACGGCGGCTTCGAAACCGCCTGCAGCGCATGGAGCGACCTCGCGGCCTGCTTCCCGAGCGTGCCGTCGAGCCAGATCGGCGGCGACTGGGCCTTCCAGATCATCGGCAACGCGTCCTCGCCCGCACCCTGCACCTCCAGCAGCCTGACCTGCCTCACCGTCGGCATGGCGCTGTACGACAGCAGCAACCCGACCCAGTGCGGCACCGCGACCTACCTGTTTGCGGCCATGGGCGATCTCATCAACATTTGCTACACCTTCACCAACTACACCTCGGAGACGCTCGACTACCACACGCTGTCCGACAACCTCTACGGCACCGTCTTCGCCTCGTTCAGCAACCCCGTCTTCGGCGGCGGCGGTACCATGCAGGTCAACAGCACGCGCGGTTTTTCCGTGAACGGCATCTTCACGCCCACCGCGACGTGGATCGCGCAGGACGTGCCCCCGAATTACAGCGTCACGTCGTCCGCCGGGGCGTCGTCGTCGAACCCGAACTTCATCGACATCACCGTATCGGGCACGGCGCTCAGCCTGTTCGACTCCGAATTCGGCGTCGGCATCACGATGCCGTTCTCGATCCCGCTGTACGGGCAGGTCTCGAACGCGCTGTGCGTCGACGCCAATGGCTGGATCACGTTCGGCACCACCAGCAGCCTCTGCTATGGCGCCTGGTCCAACTCCTCGCTGCCCACGTCTTCGTTCAGCACCCCGGTGATCTTCCCGTACTGGGACGACATGGGCAGCGGCGGCACCGTGTACACGGGCGTCGCCCCTGGCGGTGACCCGTTCGTGATCGAGTACTACAACCGCAATTATTATGGCGATTCATCCTCGATCACCCCGCCACTGACGTTCGAAGTGCAGTTGTGGCAGGACGGCACGATCAAGTTCGCGTACGACACCGTGTCCGGCGGCCCCGGCCACGCCAACGGCGTCTCGGCAACCATCGGCCTGCAGCATGACCAGTCGTTCGCCAACCAGTGGTCGTACAACTCCTCGGCGGTCAGCGACTACCTGACCCTGACATGGACACCGAACCACCCGACTGTGTATGCGGCCACCGCCGGCTACACGATCAATGTCGGCGCGGGGGCGGCGACGGTCAGCCCGGCGGCGTTGTCCGGCAGCGCAGCGCCCGGCGACACCACCACGGCGACGCTGGCCATCGGCAACACCGGCAACCGTGACCTGGTCTGGTACATCGGCGAGGCCCCGGCCAACGCGCCGCCCAAACTTCCGGAGCAACCAGCGCGCGTCACGCCCCGGGGCCACGCAATGGGCACCCCTCCGGCCGACATTGGACACGTCGATCCACGCAAGCGCGCCAGCGCGCTCGCGGCAGCCCGGCGCCATCCGCCCCACCATGCCCCCGCCGGGTCGCCGGTACCGGCATTCGGCGAGACCTACACGTCGTCGGGCGTCGCGTACGTCGCGTTCGATGCGGCCGATCCTGGCACCTTGCAGACGATCAACGCGTCGATGGGAACGAATTTCTTCGCCGGCACTTTCGCCAGCAACGACTTCTCGACCGAGTACGCGATTTCCTACCCGGACGGTGATCTCGTCGCAATCGACACGTCGACGGGCGCACTCCAGGTCATCGGCAATACCGGCTTCGGCAGCAGCTTGACCGGCATCCGCTGGGATCCGACCAGCGGCATGACCTACGCGATGGCCAGTTCGTGCGGAGGCCCTTCGTCGCTGTATACGTTGGACCTCGGCACCGGTGCGACGACGCTGGTCGGCAGCACGAGCGAGAGCACCTGCATCATCGACATCGCCATCGATCCGTACGGCGCGATGTACGGCGTCGATGCCCTCACCAGTTCCTTGGTGCGGATCTACAAGAACACCGGCGCTTCGCAAACCATCGGCCCGCTCGGCAGCACCGATGCCAATTTCGGCGAAGGCCTCGACTTTGATCAGGCCACCGGCACGCTGTAGCGCTTCGCGGGGCTCGACTACAACAACGCCTACCTCGGCACCATGTACACGATCGATACGGCAACCGGTTTCGCGACCGCGATCGGGTTGATCGGGCCGGATGGCGTCAATCTGGGCGCGATGGTGATCGCGGTGCCGTCGAACCCGTGCTCGATGCCATCCGACGTGCCATGGTTGTCCGAGGATGCCAGTACCGGCACGACGCCACCGGGAGGCTCGTCCACGGTCACCGTGACGATGGATGCCACCAGCCTTGCGGACGGAACGTACACCGGCAACGTCTGCGTGTGGAGCTACGATCCGATCCATCCCCTCATCGCAGTGCCAGTCACGTTCACGGTCGGCGGCAACGACACCGTGTTCGAGAATGGTTTCGACGGACCCTGATGCCACGCATCCGCCGCCGCATGGACGCGGCGGTGAGTGGATCCTCGCGCCGCCCACCGGGGCGGCGCTTTTTTTGCCCGCGCGGGCCACCGGCATTCCTTCGCTCGCTGCGACCGGGGTGAAGGCAATGGATCCCGGCGTCATCGCGCAACGCACCCGCACCTGTCGGCCATCGCTGCGACCGGCTCGACATGCATTCCCCGATGCCGCGACGCGTATTGCCCGGCGACGAGTGGCGGTGTTACGGTCGCATGGATTGCGGAATCGTCACGTGTCTCCGCGCGCTGCCCGCATCCCCTGCTTCCGGAAGAAGGGTCACCCGCCATGAAGAACCCCCTGTCGCTCCTTTCCGCCGCGGTGCTGATCGTGCTCGCGGGCTCCAACGCCGACGCCGCGCCTTCGGTCACCCGGGAATCATCCCCGGCCAGCGCACCGCCGCCGCGGCCGGCGTCGCAGTACCGTGCCGTACTCGCCGGATCAACGGTGCTGTACGACCAGACTTCGGGCATGCCGGGAGCCGTGGTGCCGGTCGACAATTTCACGGCGTTCTATGCCAACTACTCATCCCAAGGCGCCGATGACTTCATCGTGCCGACCGGCGAAGCCTGGGCGATCGACGGTTTCGTGATTCCCTTTGGCCAGCCCGGGAATGCGTCCGGGGTGCCGGCCGCGGCCGACGTGCTGGTGCTCGCCGACGACGGCAGCGGCCATCCGACCGGCGCCGTGGTGTGCGACCGTACCGGCACGCCGGGAACCGCTGCCGGCGGGAACTTCACGCTGACGTTGGCCATTCCTTGCGAGCTTACCGAAGGCTCATACTGGCTCGAGCTGGCGTTCGCCAACGTCACGTTCGGCACCGTCAGCGGCTGGGCCGTGCGGGCGCCAATTGCGGGCCAGGCGGCGCAGTGGCAGAACCCGGGCGGCACGTACGGCACGCCGTGCGACACGTGGGAAGACTTCGCGACATGCTTCGTCTCCGCGCCGTCGAGCCAGATCGGCGGTGACTACGCGTTCCAGATCCTCGGCGCGGTGATCAGCCGGCCCGACGAAATCTTCTTCGGCGGATTCGATCCGGCGATGTGAGTCGGTCCGCACGCCACCGCACGGATGCGGCGGCCCGTGGAACCCGGCGCCATCCGGAATGTGCGGCGCTGCCTGCGCAGTGACGCAAGCCGGAACGCGCCGGGCCGGCGATCGCGATCGCCGGCCCGGCGCAACCAATCGCCGCCACGAGCCCACGCGCCGCGGCAGCTTGCTATCCTCGCCGGATGCTGCCCGTTCCCGCGGCCACGATGGCCGAACGCTTCCGCGGTTTCCTGCCGGTCGTCGTCGACGTCGAGACCGGCGGCTTCGACAGCGAACGCGATGCGTTGCTCGAAATCGCCGCGATCGTCATCGCGATGGATGGCGAGGGCGTGCTGCGCCCGGAACCGGCGGTATCCACGCACGTGACGCCGTTCCCCGGCGCCAACATCGATCCCCGCTCGCTGGAAATCACCGGTATCGACGTCGACCACCCGTTCCGCGCCGCGCTCGACGAGCGCGCGGCTCTGGAGAAGGTCTTCGACCCGGTGCGTGCAGCAGTGCGCGCGGCAGGTTGCCAACGCGCGATCCTGGTCGGTCACAACGCGGCGTTCGACCTCGGGTTTCTCAATGCCGCGATTCGCCGCACCGGCCACAAGCGCAGCCCGTTCCACCCGTTCAGCTGCTTCGACACGGTGACACTCGGCGGCCTCGCCTGCGGGCAGACGGTGCTGAGCCGTGCCGTGGAGGCGAGTGGACGGCGCTGGAACGCGAACGAGGCGCATGCGGCGGTATACGACGCCGAACGCACCGCGGAACTTTTCTGCGACATCGTCAACCGCTGGCGCGAAATGGACCTGTACTGGCGCGCCAACGCGATCGGCCCTTGACGCCGGCCGCCGCCGCTTCCGGCACTTGCATGGCGGGACGGCTCGCGCCATCGTGCGTGCATGCCAATCTACGTCTACAGGGCAGCCGCCGAAGATTCCGGATGCGCAACCTGCCGCGACGGTTTCGAAGTGCTGCAACGCCTGTCCGATGCGCCACCCGCTGCATGCCCTGAATGCGGCGCGGCAGTGGCGCGTGTCCAGAGCGCGGCGCAGGTCGTATCCGGCGGCGCGCACCGCCTGCGCGAGGGCCATCTCGCGAAGCATGGTTTCACTCAATACCGGAAGGTCGGCCAGGGCCAGTACGAGAAGACCGTCGGCACCGGGCCCGCGACGCTGTCGGCCGACAAGGACTGAACTTGCGGCAATTCCGGGCGGTCGAGGATTCCGGCTGCCCTCCAGGGACAATCCCATGCATTTCGATCGCACCTGCCATCCCGACGCCCCGCACGCGAAGCTCCACGTTCCCGACTGGTTCGTGTCGAGCCTGATGCTGGACCGCGCGCTCGACGCGATCTTGCGCCGCGTCAGGAAACTCGACCGCAGCCATGACGTGCCTTACCTCGCCGGCTACAGCCAGGACGGCAGGACGATCTACATCGATCGCCACCTGCCGAAGGGTTTCGCCTGGCGCGGCCGCACGATCGAAGTGGACCGCTTCCTGATCATGCACGAGGAGGTCGAGAAGACGCTGATCGACCAGCTCGGCCTGCACTACCTGCACGCGCACCAGATCGCGACGCGGGCCGAGGAGGCCGCGGTGCGCGCCGAACGCATCCCGTGGCGCGCGTACGACCGTTTCATGCAGAAGCACGTCAAGAGCGTCGGTGACGAACGCCTGAAGAAGGTTCCGGCGGACCTCGACCTCAAGCCTTACCGTGACTACCATGACTGGGACCTGATGAAACGGATGCAGGCCGCCATCGACGCGGGCCGGTTGCCGCGTGCTTCGCAGGCGCTGCGCGCCGAGTTGAAGAGCTACCGCGCCGCGTTCCGCGCCGAACGCCGCGACACCGCACGCCGGCAACGCAGCACGTCGCGCCGACGGCGCGCGCTCGTCCCCTGACCCTGCCGGTCCCGGAAGTCCTCCGCGCATTGCGCGGCCTCCTTGCAGCAAGGCTCCGCGCCGCGCGTGGCTCGATCGCAAGGCTTCCGCGCGACGCGCGGGTTACTTTCCCGGAAGTGCTTTCGCTCACTGCGTGAGCGAGCCACTCTTGTTCCGGCAAGAGTGGCCAGAACCATTGGCGCCGGGCGCTTGGCCGCCGTGACTAGGGGCCGCTGCGGCGCGTGCGCCAGCCGACCACCATGCCGTAGACGCTGACCGCAAGCCACGCGGCCTCCATCACGAACGCCGGCAGGTTGAACGCGCCGAACACCAGCGACAGCAGCACGCCGAGCGCGCCGAAGGCGTTCATCGCCTGATAAATCACTCCGTTGCCGTGCAGGCGCCGCGCCTGCAGCAGGAAGTACGCCAGCAGCACCAGCGCGACGCCGGCGAAGCCCGCCCACTCGTACCACGGCGCGCTCATCGGACGGCGGCACCGCGCTGGCGGCGCGCCTCGAACAGCGCGATGCCGGCAGTGACCGATACGTTGAGGCTTTCGGCGCCGCCCGCCATCGGGATCGATGCGACGTGGTCGCAGTGCTCGCGCGTGAGCCGCCGCAACCCCTCGCCCTCTCCCCCGAGCACGATCGCCGTGGGTCCGGTCAGGTCGATCGCGTACAGCGGCCGCTGCGCCGTGGCGTCGAGCCCGGTCAGCCAGACACCCGCATCCTTCAGCGCGCGCAGCGAGCGCGCGAGGTTCGTCGCGACGACGACGGGAACCTGGTCCGCCGCGCCGGCCGCGGCGCGACGCACGGTCGGCGTCAGCGCGACCGCGCGGTCCTTCGGCACGACGACGGCGGTGACGCCGGCAGCGAGGGCGCTGCGCAGGCACGCGCCGAGGTTGTGCGGGTCGGTGACGCCGTCGAGGACGAGGAACAGCGCATCGCGGCCCGCCGCGGCAGCCCGTTCCGGCAGCGTCGAGTCCGGCAGCGGCGGCGGTGCCTCCCAGCGGGCGACCGCGCCCTGATGGCGCGCGCCGCCGGTCATCCGGTCGAGCGCGATACGCTCACGCGCATGCGGCGTGAGCCCAAGTTCGCGCGCGCGGTCGGCGATCCGTTTCAGGCGCGGGTTGTGGACACCGGACTCGAGGTACAACTCGAGCACGTGCACGGCATCGTGCTCGAGCGCCGCCTCGACCGCATGGATCCCGATCAGCAGTTCGCCGCGCATCGCCCTTTGCCGTACGCCCCGGAATTCCATGAACCCGCGCCATGGTAGCCGATGGCGCGGAACGACGATCGTCCCGCGCTCCGACCGAAACCGTGGATCAGGCCTTCGGCACCAGCGCGAAGTCGATCTTGCGATCCTGCATGTCGGCGCGCAGCACGCGCACCCGCACCGGGTCGCCGAGGCGGAACGTCAAGCGCCTCCGCGCACCGGTCAACTGCCGGCGCACCGCGTCGAACTGGTAGTAGTCGTTCGGCAACTGCGTGATGTGGACGAGCCCGCTGATGCCGGTGGCCGTCAGTTCGACGAACAGGCCGAACGACGCGACGCCGGTGACGATGCCGTCGTACTCGTCGCCGACGTGCTTCTCCATCCACGCGCACTTGTAGCGTTCGTCGACGTCGCGCTCGGCTTCGTCGGCGCGGCGTTCGCACTGCGAGCAGTGGACGCACAGCCCCGCCATGTCGTTCGCGCTGTAACGGTAGCCCGACGGCGGACTCCCGGCCAGGGCGTAGCGGATCGCGCGGTGCACCAGCAGGTCCGGATAGCGGCGGATCGGCGACGTGAAGTGCGTGTAAGTATCGAGCCCGAGGCCGAAATGCCCGGGATCGCCGGGCTGGTACACGGCAAGGCTCTGCGCGCGCAGCACCACCGATTCGATCAGCGCCGCGTCGGGACGCAGGCGCACGCGCTCCAGCAACGCCGCGAAATCCGCGGGCCGCACCTTGTCGTGCGGCGGCAACTTGAGATGGAACTCGCGCAGGAACTCCAGCAAGTCCTCGTATTTCGACGCCGGCGGCGGCGCATGGACGCGATACGGCGCCGGGATGCGCTTGCGGTGGATGAACTTCGCGGCCTCGACGTTGGCCGCGATCATGCACTCCTCGATCAGCTTGTGCGCGTCGTTGCGGCCGCGTGGCGCGACCTGCACGACTTCGCCGTGCGCATCGAGCCGGAACTCGAACTCGGTGCTCTCGAAATCGATCGCGCCACGGCGGCGGCGCGCGGCCGCGAACAGGCGGTACAGGCGGTGCAGGTGGCGGATCGGCGCGAGCAGGTCGCCGAGCTCGGCGCACGCGTCCGGGTCGCCGGCCAGCGCGGCCGCGACCGTCGTGTAGGTCAGCCGTGCCCGTGAGCGCATGACCGCCGGATGGAATTTCGCGCGCATCACCTCGCCGTCGGCATCGACCTGCATGTCGCACGCCATGCACAGGCGCTCGACGCCCGGATTCAGCGAGCAGATGCCGTTCGACAGCGTCTCCGGCAGCATCGGCACGACGTAGCCCGGGAAGTACACCGACGTCGCGCGCCGGAACGCCTCGCCGTCGAGCGGCGTCCCCGGCACGACGTAGTGCGACACGTCGGCGATCGCGACGACCAGCCGGAAGCCGCCGGACGGGCGTGGCTCGGCGAACACCGCGTCGTCGAAGTCCTTCGCGTCCTCGCCGTCGATCGTCACCAGCGGCAGGCCACGCAGGTCGATGCGCCCGGCGATTTCCGCCGGCGCGACGGCCGGTTCGACCCGCGCGGCATCGCGCAGCACCTCGTCCGGCCAGACGTGCGGCAGGTCATGGCTCGCGATCGTCATCTCGACGATCAGCGATGGCGTCAGGCGGTCGCCGAGCACGCCGACGACGCGGCCGATCGGCCCGCGCTGCGCACTCGGTGGCGCGGTGATTTCGGCGATCACGATCTGGCCGGAATGCGCGCCGTTCTGCTCGCCGGGCGGAATCAGCACGTTCTGGTGCAGGCGCCGGTCGTCGGGTTCCACCAGCGTCATGCCGCGTTCCTCGACGATGCGGCCGACGAGGCGCGTCGCACGGCGTTCGAGCACCTCGACGATCGCGCCCTGCCGGCGCCCGCGGCGGTCGATGCCGACCACGCTGCCGAGCACGCGGTCGCCATGCAGCACCTTGCGCATCTCGGCCGGCGACAGGTACAGGTCCTCGCCGCCGTCGTCGGGCCGCAGGAAGCCGTAACCCTCCGCGTTGGCGAGCACGCTTCCGGGAATCAGGTTGAGCCGCTCGGCGACGCCGAAGCCGCCGCGCCGGTTCTGCACGAGCTGGCCGTCGCGCTGCATCGCGGCGAGGCGCTTGGACAAGGCTTCGAGATCGCGCGGATCGTCGAGGCCGAGCGCCAACGCGACACGGTCGACCTTCATCAACGCGCCGTGGCGGGCCAGCAGCGCGAGGATGGCCTCCCGGCTCGGGATCGGCCGCGCATAGCGAGACGCTTCGCGCTCGGCGTGCGGGTCATGGACCGGCGGAGGCGACGCGCTGCGTGCGACCGGCTTCGCATCGTCCCGGCGGCGTCCGCCAGCCGGCCGCGGCGCGCCCGGCGCATCGGGAGCGCGTTTCCGCCCGACTCGGGCCGCGCGGCCGTCGCTGCGGCGGGCAGGGGGTTCCTTGCGTGGGGTCATCGTGGCGTCCGGATCGGGAAGCGGCGTGGCGGATCCGCGCGCACGGCGTCGCCCGATCCGCCCGCAGGCGGCGCTGCGCCGCCGCGGTCGCGGCCAGCGTGAGGCTTCACCGGCGCAAACGCAAGCCACGGCGGTGCGCCGTCGTTGCACCGCGGCCCGCATCGGGCTGCCGTCGCACGTGCTGCGACGCCGCCGCGCTGCAATGACACCGCCGCGATCCGCGGTCAATCGGGGGGATTGCGATGAACCATTCGGACCTGGGCCGCCAACTGCTCGCCCGCCTGCGCACGCGAGGCCGGTCCGCCACGGCACTCGGGATCGACCTCGGCACGACGAAGAGCAGCATCGCCTGCGCGCGCTTCGATGCGCGCGCCGGCACGCTGGCCTGCGAGTGCCTTGCTTTCCCGCAGGCCGGCGGTGCGTCCGGCGTCGCGGTGCCATCGGCGATCTCGGCCGTCGACGGACGCATCGAGTACGGCGCCGACGCCCTGGCCCGGCGAGGCCAGCCACGCATGCTGGCCGAACGCGACCTGTTCTACGAAACCAAGAACCTGATCGGCCTGCGCTACACGTTCTCGCGTGCACCGAAGGGGCTGCGCACGCCGGTCGAGGTCGCCACGCAGCTGCTGCGCCACCTGCGCGAAGGCATCACCGATGCCGCTGCGCGGCGTGCGGAGCCACCGATCGTCATCGGCGTGCCGGCGTCGTTCCATGGCGCGCAGCGGCACGCCACCGTGCGCGCCGGACTCGCCGCGTTCGAGGCCGAGTCGCCCGCTGCGGTACGCCTGATCGACGAGCCGTATGCCGCATTC
Organism: Lysobacterales bacterium; assembly: GCA_046347015.1. Classification (GTDB taxonomy): domain Bacteria; phylum Pseudomonadota; class Gammaproteobacteria; order Xanthomonadales; family Rhodanobacteraceae; genus Dokdonella_A. Next base: position 69,119 of record JAXMHA010000002.1, read on the forward strand.
GTCGACCTCGGGTTCCGCAACCCCGAACGCGCCGGCCCCGTGCTGCGCGACGGCGCGAACGTCATCGTGTTCGATTTCGGCGGGGGCACCTGCGACGTCGCGATCTTCCGGATCGACGGCACCACGGGCGGCATGCTCGGCGCGCGCCTGCTCGGCACCAGCCGTTACCACCGCCTGGGCGGTGGCGACATCGACCGCGCCATCGTCCACGACGTGCTGATCCCGGCGCTGGCCGCCGAGAACGGGCTCAAGCCACACGCGCTGACGTGGTTCGACAAGCGCCGCGTCCTCGAGCCGCAGTTGCTGGGCGCCGCCGAGCGCCTGAAAATCGCGCTGAGCGATCGCCTCGACGCGCTGGATGCGCGCAGTGCGCCGGCGCGCGACGGCGATGGCGTGGGGATCCCGGGCATCACCCTGTTCGGCAGGGACCGCGAGTTCACGCTGTCCTCACCCGCACTGTCGACCCTGCAGTTCGAACGCCTGCTGCGCCCGTTCCTCGATCCCGACCCGCCGCCGGAGGCGGGCGACGAGTACGTGCAGCGCAGCTCGATGCTGGCGCCGGTCGCGCAGGCGCTGATGCGGTCCCGGCTGGAACCCGACGACATCCAGGCCATCCTGCTGTGCGGATCGAGCAGCCTGCTGGCGCCGGTACGCGCGGCGCTGCGCGGCAAGTTCCCCGGCGCGGCGCACGTCCTGCTCGGCGACGCCGGGGCGCTGCAGGGCGCCGTCGCGCGCGGCGCGGCGCTGCAGGCGCTGAGCCTGCAGGCGCTCGGCGAACCGCTGGTCGCGCCGGTGTGCAGCGCCGACCTGTCCCTGTGCGTGGAGTCGGGAACCGTGCCCCTGGTGCGTGCCGGCGCAGCCGTGCCGATCGCGTCCCGGCAGCCGACATTGCTGCGCCCACCGCGCGACAACGGGGATGGCGCCACCGACATCGCGGTCGAAATCGTCGCCGACGGCCAGCGCCTCGTCGGCCGCTCGCTGTGGAGTCTGCCGCCGCCGGTGCGGGTCAGCGACCGCCTTGCGCTCGACTGGAGCATGGACGACAACCAGTGCATGGAACTGCGGCTGACGCGCATGGATGATCCGGATACCTCGCCCTTCGTGCACCGGTTCGATGCGCCGATCATGCACCGCGATCCGGGCCAGGTCGTGCGCTGCCGCCAGCTCGAACGCGAGGAGGCCATCCGCAACTTCGAGGTTCCGAGCTCCGAACTCGGCGCGGCGTGCGAGCAGAATGCCCGCGATTGCGCGACGCTCGGCGAATACGAGAAAGCCCTGCACTTCGTTGGCCTGGCCATGCAGGAGCAGGGCAAGACGACGTCGCTGCTGAACCTGCGCGGCATCTACCGCGAACGCATCGGTGACCGCGAGGGCGCGCTCGAGAGCTATCGGCAGGCTGGCGAATGCTCGACCACGCACTTCAACGCCGGCCTGCTGCGCTACCGCACCGACGACCATGCGTCCGCGCTGGTCGAGGTCGATGCGGCACTCGAACTGGAGCCGTCGCGCGCCGGCCACGCCTTGCGCGGCAACATCCTCGCCAAGCTCGGCCGGCAGGACGAGGCGCGGGTCGAGTGGCAGGACGCCACCACCGGCGTGCCGGACCTCGCCTCAGCGGACGACTTCGAACTCGGCTGGATCGAGACGGCGGCGCGAAGGCTCGGCGACGACGCGCTGGCCAAACGCGCCCGGGACGCGCGCGCGCGACTCGCCGCCGGCACTTTGACCGGCACGCGCGCCGGTGAACTGCCCGCCCTGTTCGCGGCGAACCCGGCGCCGGCGGAACGGCCGGCCAAGTGACGATCGCGTGGTTCAGGGTGCCTTGGCCGCGTGCAGGCGCCGCACGATCGCCAGCGATTCCGTCACGTGCGCATCGGGTGTCAGGTGGTCTTCCTTCGACGAGAACACCTTCGTGATCCGGCCATCCCCGCCGATCACGAAGGTCGTGCGCGGAATGAACCCATGGTCGACCTTGTCACCGCGCACGTCGACGACGTCGGGCTGCGGCGGAATCAGATCGAGGCCGTACGTCGCGGCGATCGCGCCATGCGGATCCGACGCGACCGGGAATTTCCCCGCGCAGTACTTCGGATCGGACGAAAACTCGTTGAGGCGCTGGATCGAGTCGGCCGACACGCCGATGATCGTTGCTCCCGCGGCCTTGAACTGGCCGGCATGGGTCGCGAACGTGTGCGCTTCGAGATCGCACCCGCCCGTGTACGCGGCCGGATAGAAGTACACGACGACCGGCCCCTTCGCCAGCGCATCGTGGAGTGAAAATGAAAAGTCCTTGCCGGCGAGGCTGGCTTCGGCCGTGAAGACGGGCGCCACGGCGCCAGGTTCGAGCGCAGCGGATGCCGGTGCTGCCGAAAACAGCACCGCCGAGAACGCCGCCGCCAACGCAATCGCGAAAGTCTTGTTCATGTCCCTCTCTCCGCAGGTTCGTCCGCGACGGGACAGCATACGCCCTGCTACCGTTCGTGGTGGCTGGCGGGCAGGCGCCCGGCTGTCGCGGGCGGATTCGCACCTCCCTCGCAACCGGGGAGCAACTCATGCGAGGTCACCGGCCAGGTTGGCCGCGGAGGCTTGCGCGTTCCTGCGCCAGACGCACACCGACCGGCCACGCGCGGATACTGGCGAGCGCAGCATCGAACGCAGGCGCGTTCACCTCTGCGCGCGTGGCGGGATCGGAGGACGTACGCGCGAGAGACAGTTGTGCTTCCAGGCGCCAAGGGTGCGCCGGCAGGGATTCGGCGCGGTCGAGCGCAGTGATCAACATCCGGGCGTCGCGCGCGACGTCGGCAGTGTGGCCGAGTGCGCCGGCCAGTCGCATCGATTCCACCAGATACAAGGGCCACGACAACGGGCTGGCCACATGCGTCCGGGCAGTGTGTGCCTCCAGTTCGCGGTATATCCCCTCGGCCTTCGCCGAATTACCGGCGGCCACCAAGGCGCGGCCGTACTCCAGATCGGCCATGGGGACCGCAATTTCGTGGATGCTGCCATGGCAGCCTGCTGCATCCGCCGCCCCTTTCACGGAAGCTGCCACGGCGTCCTGGGCGCGTTGCAACAGGATCAGTGCACGGACCTCCTGGACCTCGTTCTCGGCAAGATCGCAAGGTGCCGCGCCCCGTGCCCTCAGTGCGTCGACCAGCGAACTCGCCAGGGCGAGCGCATCATCGGCCCTTCCCTTTGCCAGCAGTACGTAGGCAAGTTGCGTACGCGCATCCAACGGTTTGCGATGCAGGCCGTTCCCCAACGACTCGAGCTGTGCGTCGGCTTCGCGTGCGTCGGCTTCGGCGGCATCGAGGTCGCCGCGATAGAGCGCAATCTTGGACTGCAGCTCCAGCGTGTCGGCAAGGTCGTGCGGGGTCGCATGACCGCGCTTGCGCGCCAGTGCCTCGTCGGCGAGACCGCGAGCCTCGGTGACTTTGTCGGCATCCAGCAAGACGCTAGCAAGATCATGAGTGGCGGAAGCAACCTCGTCGCAGTTTCGTCCGGCCGCGCAATCCACCCGGTATTCCTTCAGCATCTCCTGGCCACGAGCGACTGCCGTCGTCATGTCGCGGCGCTGGTCGGCAATCACCATCGCGATCTTCAGCAGCATCTCGCGCGGGGCGCTCCGGGGCAGGTTGCGTGGGGGGATCGCCAGCAGCGATGCCATCCGGCCTTCCGCCCCTTCCAGATCGCCCATGCGGATCAGGGTGCGGACCATGCCGACTTCGGTTCCGACCCGGGTTGGCGATGCGACGGGCAGGTTCCGGGTGATGCTTTCGGCGTTGCGCAAGAGTGCCTCGGAATGGGACAAGTCGCCCATGTCGCGCAACACGTTGCCAAGGGTGTACAGCAGTTGCGCGCGGAGATCCGGTTGATCCTGCAACTCCAGTGGCAGATCCTTCGCCGCCGCATACACGAGGGTCGGGATGTCGGGCCGCTGCGCCGCCGGCACATCGGGCGCGGTCTTCTCGAGCAGCTCCACCACGAAGTCGCGGATCACGGCGGCGTGTTGCGCTTCGTGACGAGCCACTTCCGCCTGCCACAGCGCGACCGAAAGCGATGCGAGGAGCGCCAGCAGCAGGGCCGCGGTGATCGCAACACCGCCACGATGGCGTACCAGGAACTTGCGCACGCGATACCAGTGTGACGGCGCGTGCGCCTGCACCGGCAGGCGGCCGAGCCAGCGTTCGATGTCGTCGCCCAGCGTTCCGCCCGAACCGTAGCGCTGTTCGGGTTCGGCCGCGGTCGCGGTCGCGATGATGTTGCGCAGGTCGCCGGGGAGCCGGTATCCGCCGGAACGCCCCGCCAACCCCGTGGGTGCGCGCGCCCTGCCGCGCGGGAAGCGAGGCGATTCCGGAGGGTCGGCGAGCGCGCCGCGTTCACCCGTCAGCAACTCGTGCAACAGCACGCCGAGAGCGAAGACGTCGGTCGCGGTCGTGACCGGGCCGGCCGCGAACTGCTCCGGCGCGGCATAGGCCGGCGTCATCGCCCGGTGCCGGGTCCGGGTCGCGTCGTCGGTGTCATCGAGCAGCTTGGCGATGCCGAAGTCGAGCAGCTTCACTTCGCCATCGTCGGTCACCAGTACGTTCGAAGGCTTGAGGTCGCGATGCACGATCAACGCGCGATGCGCCGATTCGACCGCTCGGCAGACCTGCAGGAACAGCCGCAGGCGCTGCCGCTCGGACAGGTTGCGCTGCTCCGCGTACTGCGTGATCGGCACGCCATCGATCAACTCCAGTGCGATGTAGGCAAGGCCGTTGTCGGCAACGCCGCCTTCGATCAGGCGCGCGATGCCGGGGTGCCGCAGGCGTGCCAACGCCTCGCGCTCGTGGCGAAAGCTGCGCTGCGAGTCGACCGTGTGGATGCCGCGCGCCAACAGCTTCACCGCGACGTACTGGCGCACGCCAGCCACCTCGCGAAACGCGCGGAACACCGTCGACGAGCCGCCCTCGCCCAGTACTTCCAGCAGCTCGAATGGCCCGATGCGGCTGCCGGCCAGTGAAGGAGCGTCGTCCTCGACCTCGCCGATGGCTTCCGCTGCCCCCGCCGCATCGCCCGCGGGCAATGGATCCTCCGCGTCGGCGTCTGCCGCCAGCATCCGCTCGAGATCGGCGCGGCGGACGGGATCGGGACAGCGTTCGGCCAGGAGGCGCGCGCGCGCTTCCGGCGGCAGCAACAGCGCTGCTTCGAACACCTCGCGCAGGGTCGGTGTGGCGTCCACGGGCGGGCTCTCCGTCGCGTTTCCCGTTGAACCCCGTTCGCCCACGGCCTGCGACTTTCAGCCGAGCCGGGTCTTGAGGAAGGCCCGTGCGAAACGCCAGTCGCGATCGATCGTGCGCCGCGCAAGACCCAGCGTTGCGGCGACCTGTTCGAGGCCCAATCCCGCGAAATAGCGCAATTCGACGACCTTGGCCGCGCGGACGTCGGTTGCCTCCAGCGCGTCCAGCGCGGCGTCCAGCGCCAGCGCCTGCTCGGCGGTGTCGATCGCCAGCTTCAGGTTGTCGTCGTCGAGGGTCACGCGATTCCATTGCCCACCGGCACGCAGGCGCAGGCGATCGCGGGCGCGGTTGAGCAGCAGGTGGCGCATCGCGCGTGCGGCGTAGGCGAAGAACTTCGCCGGATCCTCGAACCGCAGTTCCGGGCGATCCCCCATCCGCAGGTACAACTCGTGCACCAACTCGGTGGTGTCGAGGGTCCCGTTGCGATTCCTGCTCGCGAGCCGACGCGACGCCATGGCTTTCAGGCGCTCGTAGACCTCGGCGAACAACGCATCGGCCGTGCCCGCGGCCGTTGCCGGACTGCACTCGTCCACGGGAATCTCCCGGACCGGGCGGCTCTCGATCGGCAGGGTCACGCAGAACGGCGACGAAGGCAAGGACCTTCCTCACCTGCCGATCGCCGGTGCCCCGCCACCGCACCGCCCCGAAATTGACAATGCCGATGCCCCGCCGCTACCTTGTGCGGCCCGCGGGCGCTCGGCGCCACGGCCCGGACACCTGCCCAGGTGGCGGAATTGGTAGACGCACTAGTTTCAGGTACTAGCGGGTAAAACCGTGGAGGTTCGAGTCCTCTCCTGGGCACCATCGAGCAGCCCCGCGTGACGCCGCTGGCTGGCGTCCACGCCGCCCGCGTCTGCGCCTTCCCTCCGGGATCCCGATTCCAGCCTTGGGATGCTCTGATCAAACCCACGCCCGCCGCGTCCGGATTCGGCCAGCGAACGCGTGCGTTCCGATCCCGGCTTCACGCCGGCGTAACCTCGATGCGCAGATACTGCACATGGCTACACGTGCGACTTCTTCGACGCAGGAGGTGCACCATGGGTTCGTCACGTTCCGTTCGAATCCTCGCAAGCCTCGCCTTCCTCGCCGCACCCGCGGCAACCGCCGGACAGGCACCCGCCAAGCCCTTCGACCTCACGGCCCCCGGCGGCCTCGAACAGCAGGCCGCCAACGTCCGCGCCGGCATGCAGCCCGGAGGTGCCTACGATTTCGTCACCCCGCAAGCCCGTGCCGAGGTCGAGAGCCGGATCACCGACATCAAGGCCGTGTTGCAGCGCGAACAGGACGGGCAGGCGGTGGACAAGGCGGACCTCGTCACCGTGCTCAACGACCAGGAAGCGATCAACCGCATCCTGACGCGCGGCCAGAGGGGCGCCTACGAATGCGCGTGGGCGGCGCCGACCGGCTCGCACATCTCGCGGGCGGTGTGCTGGTACGCGACGCTTTGATCGCGGCCGGGCACGGATGCGGGCCCGGCCTCATCCGGATCGGGCCGCGAGGTATTGGTTGCGCGCCCGAGGGCGCAGCGCCGCCCGTAGCCATCGCGGCGGCGCATTTTCCGCACGACGCGTGACCGGCGACGCCAGCGGGCACCGTCACGCTTGCAGCCGGTCACCGTCACGCGCAACCATCCGGTACAGCACCGGCATCAGGAAGATGCCAATGACGAGGCGCGACAACATCCGGCCACGATCACCAGCGCGAACGGCCGCTGCGAATCAGTGCCGACGCCGGTCGCGACCGCGGCCGGCAACAGGCCGAGCGCCGCGACCAGCGCGGTCATCACGATCGGGCGCAGGCGCAGCACCGCGGCCGCATGCGCCGCCTCCGCGATGCCCATGCCCCCGATCCGCAATTCGTTGGCGCAGGAAATGTAGACGACGCCCGTCAGCACCGACACGCCGAACAGCACGATGAAACCGATTCCCGACGACACCGAGAACGGCGTGCCGGTCAGCCACAACGCCAGCACCGCCCCGAACGGCGCGGACAACAGCACGCCGGCCACCGTGATGAACGGGAACTTGAAGTTGCCGTACAGCACGAACAGCAGGCCGAAGATCAGCAGCACGGTCAGCGGCAGGATCACGTCCATCTGCGCGCGCGACGCCGTGTACTCCCTGTACTCGCCGCCCCAGTCGAGCCGGTAGCCTTGCGGCAGCTTCGTCCTGCGCCACCCGGTCGATCGCCGCGCCGACCGCGCTGGCGAGGATGCGTCCCGTGACCGAGAACTGCACGCCGATGTAGCGTGAAGGTTGTCCTCGCGGTAGATGAACGACGCGCCGTTCCCGACCTCGATATGCGCGAGCTCCCGCAGCGGAATCTGCTGCCCGCCCGGTGTCGCGACCGGAATCGCGCCGATGGCCTGCGGATCGTCGCGATAGCGCGGCTGCAGCCGCACCACGAGGTCGAACTGCTTCTCGCCCTGCACCACCTCGGTCGCGACGTTGCCGCCGATCGCGGCCTCGATCAGGTTGTTGATGTCGTCGACGTTGATGCCGTAGCGGGCGATCTTCGCGCGGTCGATCGTGATCGCGAGGTTGGGCTGCCCGAGTTCGTGCACCAGCGTCACGTCGGTGATGCCGCGGACCTTTTCCATCACCGCCTTGATCTGCCGGCCCTTCTGCTGCAGCGTCTGCAGGTCCGGGCCGTAGATCTTCACCGCCAGCGCGCTCTTGAGCCCAGTCTCGGCTTCGTCGACCGCATCTTCCGCGGGTTGGGTGTAGTTGAACTGGATGCCGGGGAAACGCGCCAGCTTCGCGTCGATCGCATCGATCAACGCCTGCTTGTCGCGGTACGCACCGCGCCATTCGGAGTACGGCTTCAAGCCGACGAAGAATTCGTCGTTGAAGAACCCGGTGGAATCGGTGCCGTCGTCGGGACGGCCGAGTTCGGAAGTCACCGTCGTGACGACCGGGAAGGACCGCAGCACCGCACGGATCTCGGGCGAGAGCCTGGCCGCTTCGTCGAACGAAATCGTGTACGGCATCGTCGCGCGCACCCACAGCGCGCCTTCGTCGAGGTGCGGCATGAACTCGGCGCCGACCCCTTGCATCATCGCGAAGGCGAGGACGAGCATCACCGCCGGTACCGCGACCGTGGCGGCCGCGCGCCGTATCGCGTGGTCCAGCCCGCGTACGTACCACGCCTTCACCTTCTCCCAGGCCGCGTTGCGCCGCTCGCGCACGCCCCGGCGCATGCAGAGCGCGCACAACACCGGCAGCAGGGTCAGCGTGACGACCAGCGAGCCGATGAGCGCGAAGATCATCGTGTCGGCCATCGGCGTGAACAGCATCCCGGCGGGACCGGTGAGGACGTAGATCGGCAGGAAGCTCGCGACGATCACCGCGACCGCGTACACCAGCGGGCGATCGACTTCCGACGCGGCGCTGCGGATCACGTCCATGAGGTCGTACTCGGTGCCGCGCCGTACGGCGAGTTCACGGAAGACGTTCTCGACCATGAAGATCGCGCCATCGACGAGGATGCCGAAGTCCACCGCGCCGATCGACAGCAGGTTGGCCGAGGCATTCTTCAGTTGCAGGCCGAGGAATGCGAACAGCAACGCGAGCGGGATCGTCACCGCGACGATCAGCCCGGCGCGCACGTCGTACAGGAAGAAGATCAGCACCGCGACCACCAGCGCCATCCCGACCAGCAGGTTGTGCCGCACCACGTCCCGGGTTTGCCGGATCAGGTCGGTGAGGTCGTAGAACGGGTGGATCCGGACGTCCTTCGGCAGGATCGTGTCGTTGATCTCCCGCGTCTTCGCCTCGACCCGCTGCAGCACGTTCTGCGCCTTCGAACCCGTCAACGCGAGGATCACGCCCTCGACCGCGTCGTCCTGGCCCATGTAGCCGAACTGGCCGAGCCGCGGCGCAATGCCGGCCTGCACCGTGCCGACGTCCTTGACCAGGATCGGCGTGCCGTCGTGCACGGCCAGCACCACGTTGCCGATGTCTTCGAGGGTCGCGAGCCGGCCGAGGCCGCGCACGTAGAAGAACTGCCCGCCCTGCTCGTAGAAGCCGCCGCCGGAATTGCCGTTGTTGGCCGCCAGCGCCGCCGCGACCTGCGACACCGAAAGCCCCGAGGCCGCGATCTTCACCGGATCGAGCAGCACCTGGTACTGCAGGTTGCCGCCGCCGAACGCGGAATCGTCGGCGACCCCCGGCACCGAGCGGTACTGCGGTGCGATAACCCAGTCCTGCAGCGTCTTCAATTCCGTCGGAGTGCGGTCCTTGCTCTGCAGCACGTACCGGTACACCAGGCCCGAGGGCGGCGACATCGGTGAAATGGACGGCGCGACGCCGGTCGGCAACGCGATGCCGGGCAGCCGGTTGTAGACGCGCTGGCGCGCAAAGTAGTGATCGGTGCCGTCGGCGAACGTGAGCGTGACGTCGGACAGGCCATACAGCGAGATCGACCGCTTGGTCACGAGGCCCGGGATCGCGTTCATCTGCAGCTCGACCGGGATCGTGATCAGGCGCTCGACCTCCTCGGCCGAATGCCCCGGCCATTGCGTGATGACCTCCACCATCGGCGGCGACAGGTTCGGGTACGCATCCATGGGCAGGACGTGGTACGCCCACACGCCGGCGCCGGCGAGCGCCAGCGACAGCAGGACGATCATCAGGCGTTGTTGCAGCGCGAACGCGACGATGCGGTTGATGATCGAGGCGTCGCGTTCCGGCCCGCCGCCCGGATTCCGTGCGCTCATTGCGTCTGGATGAAGCGCAGGAAGATGCTGCCGTCCACCACGACCCGGTCGCCGGCGCGCAGCCCGCCGGGGATGACGTAGCGATCGTCGACACGCACGCCCAGGGTCACTGGCCGGCGCGCGTAGCTGCCGTCCGGGGCGACGACGTAGACGAAGGGCAGGTTCTCGTCGTCACGCAGCACCGCCGACACCGGAACCAGCAACCCGGTCCGCGCGTCCTGCGACTCGATGCGCACCTGCACATACATCCCCTTCCGCAGTGCGCCGGCGGGGTTGTCGACCGCGATGCGGGCGGTGACCGAGCGCGTGTCGGGGTCGACCACGGCGCCGACGCGCGCCACCTTGCCGTCGATCGCCTTGCCGCCATCGCCGGGGTCGATCGCCGCGGCATCGCCGGGCCGGGTGGAACCGGCGTCGGCACCGAACAACTGCGCCATCACCCACATCGTCGAGGTGTCGGCGATGGTGAAACACGCCGTCGTGCCCGCTGCCAGCGTCTGCCCCGGCGCGATCGACTTCGCGACCACGGTTCCGGCGATCGGTGCGCGGATACGCCAGCCGGGTGCGCGAGCGGGCGCTCCGGCGGCGAGATCGGCGATCGACGAGGATCGACATGCAGCCACCAGCGCCTGCCGCGCGGCATCACGGTCCGCGTCCGCGCCGATCGCATCGGCCTGCGCCTGCGCGTTCTCGCGTTCGGAAATCGCCTGGTGCGCGACGAGGTCACGGTCATTCGCGGCGACGCGATCCGCCGCGCGCGCGATCACAAGTGCCTTGCGATAGGCACCGACCGCACTGGTGAAATCGGGGACGCAACGTCCGCCAGGCCTGTCCCTGCTGCACGTGGTCACCGAGCGTCACGCGCACGCGGGTGACCGACCGGAGAACGGCGCCGTGACGTCGGTTGCGTGGTCGTGGAAATGAAGTCCATCACCGCGGTCGTCGCGATGCTGGCGTGATAGGACGACGGTTCGACCGTGACGACGTGGATGGCGCCGTTGCTGGTCCCGGGTCAGCATCACGTTCCGTGGCGAGGCCGGTGCCTGCGCGGCTTGCGGACTCCCGCCAGAGCAGCCCGCGAGCAGCGCCGCGAACGACGCCGCGATGATGGCAAAGCCGGGCCGCGGCCGGGCCTGCCGCTGGCGCGGAAGGCCTTTCCCCACGTGCGCGAACCCGGAACGCGATCTACCGGCCATGCGTGCCCTCCGCCAGTTGCGGTTGATGCCACCAGCCGCCGCCGAGCGCCTGATAGAGCGCGGCGGTATCGGCGAAACGATTGGCCGTGGCTGCGACCCGTGCGATCCGCGCCTGCTGGTACGCCTGCTCGGCATTCAACAGCTCGAACGCGCCAATGGCGCCATCGCGCAGTTGTCGCTGCGAGAGATCCAGCGTGGTCCTTGCCGCGGCTTCCGCGTGCACGGCCGTCTGCAGCGCCCGTGCATCCTGTTGCGCGACCAGGGTGTCCGCGACATCCTGAACGCGCCAAGCACCGCTGCGGTACTGTTCGGCGGCGTTTCGACGTACGCGGCCCTGGCCGCGCGTTCCTGATGCCGCAACGCGCCACCTTCGAAGATCGGCGCGGCCAGCGATGCGGCGATGCCCCAGAACCCGGTGCCGGAATCGAACACTTTTCGAAATCGCGAGTGCGCCGCCGGCGCCCGCAGGAGTTCGACCTTGCGGCAGGCGTTCCGCGGCCGCGATGCCGATCGCGCACTGGCCGCATGCAGGTTGGCGCGCGCCACGCGCACGTTCTGGGAGGCTGCGCGACCAGCCCGAGGGCAAGCTCAGCGGCAAGTTCCGCGGTGCGCAGATCGGCCAGCGCGAACGGCTGCGCGGGGGCGTCAACCGGAAACCGGCCGACCAGCACGGCCAGTGCATGGCGGGTCTGTTCCACCTGCTTCGCCAGCGGCGGCAACGCCGCCTCGGCTTGCGCAAGTTGCGACTGTTGCGCCGCGACGTCGAGTTTGCTGGCGTCACCCTTCGCGAGTCGCAACCGCAGGATGCCGAGCAACTTTCGTTCGGCGTCGATCGCCTGCTTCGTCGCATCGACCTGCTCCTGCAGCGATGCCAGTTGCACGGCGGTCACGACGACGTTGGAACCGAGCGTCGTCCACGCCGCGAGCATCTGGAACCGCGTGGCTTCCGCCTGCGCGGCGAGCGACTCGTGCGTGCGGCGCTGGAGGCCAGACAGATCCGGTGCCCTGGTGGTGCTCGAGCTGCGGCGTGAACAGCTGTACTGGAACGCGCGTTGTTGCTCGGCACCGGCGCCAGCGATCCGGGCTGGCGCTGCCGGTTGGCATCGAACCCTGCCGAAACACCTGGCAGGAACGATCCGCGTTGTGCGAGGACGGCTTCTGCGCGGCTTTCAACGCGGCTTGCGCGGCCTTCAGGTCATGGTTGTTCCGCAACGCCTCTTCGACCAGCGCGTTCAGCGCCGGCGAGCGTGGAACAGGACCCACCAGTCGCCGGGGATGTCCGCGCCCGGGTCGAACTGCTGCGCCGCGCCGCCTGCGACACCTGGAGCAACGGCCGCCGTCGGTGGCCGCGAGGTGTAGCCTGCAAGGCCTGCGGCGGCGCCGGCGGCCGGAAGTCGGGACCTCGCCGCGCAGCCGGTTGTGCAACATGATGATCAGGACGCGAGCGGACGCACGGTCCGGATCATGGACAACTGCTCGATGGGCGCGGATCAGCGGATGGCCGGACGGGTTGAGGAAGCCGCCGCTGCTTCTGCACAGCGGCGCCAGCGGCACCGGCATCGACGGCTCGACCGTGCCGCAGCGGCGGCAATGTTATAGCAGTACCACGGAGAAGCGCACGGTCTCTTCGCATTTGCCGGAAACCGGCCGCCGTCAGCGGCGCGAGCGCCGCCCGCCCGCCGGTGACAGGTCGATCGCGAGCGCGATCACGAGGCCGATGGCGGGCACCAGCGTCCAGTGGCCGCCGTACCAGTGCTGGACGGCCGAGTACCAGAGCAGCGTCGTCGGCAGGAAGATGAAACCGAGCACCGGCCACAGCGCGATCGAAAACAGGCCGTGGAACCACGACGAGAACAACCACAGCAGCACGATCACGACACGCGGGATGAACAGCGCGAGGATGACGAACAGGCACGGCATCGGTGTCGCCTCTCAGGTCCGGTGATTCATCGAACGCCGCCCGCATCCGGGTCGCGCCCGCACCCCACGACGCGGGCCGACGCCTCGGCGAGGAACACCGCAGCCGGCATCACTGCGGCGTGGTCCACTGCTTCAGCCAGCCGATGACGGCGTCGTGCCATTGCACGCTGTTCTGCGGCTTCTGGACCCAGTGGCTCTCGTCCGGGAAGTACAGCAGGCGGCTCGGGATGCCGCGCCGCTGCAACGCCGTGAATGCACCGAACCCCTGGGTATCCGGAATCCGGTAATCGTGCGCGCCGTGCACGACCAGCATCGGCACGCGCCAGTCCTTGACGTGGTCGACCGGGTTGAACTTCTCGTAGTTCTCCGGATGCTCGTACTGCGTGCCGCCGTTCTCGCGTTCCTCGAACCACAGCTCTTCGGTCGCGTAGTACATCATCCGCTGATCGAACACGCCGTCGTGGTCGACGAAGCATTTCCACGGCTGGTTCCACACGCCGGCCATCCAGTACACCATGAAGCCGCCGTAGCTCGCGCCGAGCGCACAGGCATTGCCGCCGTCGAGGTACGGGAACCGCGCCAGCGCCGCTGCCCAGCCCTTCTGCAAGTCCTCGAGCGGACGATCACCCCAATGCTGCAGGATGGAATCGGTGAACGCCTGGCCATAGCCGGTCGAGCCGTGGAAGTTGATTGCGACGACGGCGAAGCCGGCGCCGGTGTAGGCCTGCGGGTTCCAGCGATAGTGGAACTCGTCGGTCCACCCGCCTTCCGGGCCACCGTGGATCAGGAACGCGACCGGGTACTTCCGGCCCGGCTGCGCGCCGACCGGCGGCATCGCATAGCCGTGCACGGTCTCGCCATTCCAACCCGGGAACGTGAACCACGTCGCGTCGCTCATTTGCACGTCCGCCAGCGCGGCCGCGTTGAAGTGGGTGACTTGCGCGAGTCGTCCGCCGCGTTGCGGCAGCGTCCACAGGTCGGCCGGCCGCTTGAAGTCAGCCCGCGCGATGACGATCCGCCCGCCGGCGACATCGAAGCCCGTGACGGTGCCATCGCCCGACAGGGCCTTGGCTTCGCCGCTCCCGACATCGATCGCGAACAAACGGTGACTGCCGTTGTCGTCGGCGGCGGTGTAGAGCGTGCGGCCATCGGCCGAAATCGCGAGCGCGCCGGCGGAACGGTCCCAGTGCGGGTCGATCTCGCGGCGCGTCATCGTCGCGAGGTCGAGCGCCGTGATCGCGAAGCGGTCGGACTCGGAAGCCGGCACCTTCATCGCGAGGTCGTACAGCGTCTTGCCGTCGGGTGAAACCAGCGGATACGCATCCCAGGCCTTGTTTTGCGCGGTGAGGTTGCGCGGCGCGGCCGTGCCGTCGGCCGGCACCGAGTAGACGTCGAAGTTGGTCGACCAGGCCTCGTCATGGCCGGCGATGCGCACGTCGAAATACACCGTCCGCCCGTCCGGCGAGAACACGTACTCGGTCTCGTCGCCGAACGGTTTCGACGGCACGTCGCCGTCGATGCCGCGCGTCAGCCGGATCGGCGCCGCCGAACCGTCGAGCGGCATGATGAAAAGCTGTCCGCGGCGGCCGTCGGACCAGGTGTCCCAGTGCCGGATGAACAACCGGTCGTAGACACGCCCGGTCGCCTTGTCGTCCTTGCGCGCATCGAGCCGCTGTTTCGTGCACACGAGGTCGGCACAGTCCTCGAATACCTGCGCCGAGAACAGCAGCGACTTGCCGTCGGGCGAGATGCGGTAGTTGTCGATGCCGACCGGCAGGTGCGTCACCTGCACCGGCTCGCCCCGGCCGTGTTCCGCGACCACAGTTGACTCGTTCCGTCCTTGTCGGCGGCGAGCCAGTACACGACGCTGCCATCGGGCGAGAAGCGGCCGTTGCTGGCGTTGTCCTTCGCGTCCGGTGATCTGCGCCGGCTCGGCGCCGCGGTGCGACAGGTCGAGCAGCCAGACGCCGTTCACACCCTTGTTCGCCGCCCAGTCCGTCGTGCGCACGCCGAACACGACGTGCCGCCCGTCCGGCGCGAGGTGCGGATCGGAAACGCGATCCATCATCGCGAGGTCGTGTGCATTGAACGGATGTGGGGCGGCCATTGCGGCTCCTTCGAAGCAGAACGCGCCGAAACAGGCCAGCGTGCCAAGGACGAGCTTCACGTTCATCAGCGAATCCGGGATGGAAAACCAGCCGCGACAGTACGGGGCCGAGACGGTCCGCGCAAGTCGCGCGCCGCCGCCATGGCCGAGGTCAGTGCGGCGCCGCCGATCCACCTGCGGCGGCACCGATGTTGGCGTCGAGGAACGCGAGCACCTTCGCGAACAGGTCCTCGACATCCGGTTCGGTGTAGAAGCCGTGCCCTTCGGTGCGGCGATACAGCCACTCGTTCGCGACGTGCGCCTTGTCGAGGGCCTCGCGCATCGCGATGCCCTGCTCCGGCGCAACGCGCCAATCCTGGCCGCCGACTATCAGCATCACCTTCGCCTTGATCCGGTCGACGTGCGCAATCGGCGAGCGGTTCCACAGGTCGGCCGCGTCGGTGCCGATCGTCTGCTTCAGGTAGTTCGTACCGAAATCCGACTGCGGGACGTCACCGGTCGAGTACATCTTCTTCAGGTCGTAGACACCGGCATAACCGATCGCGCAGCGATAGAGGTCGGGTTCCCTGACCACTCCTTCGAGCGCCGCGTAGCCGCCGTAGCTGCCGCCGAAGATGCATATCCGCTTCGGGTCGGCAAGCCCCTGCGCGACCGCCCAGTGCGTCGCGTCGGTGACGTCGTCCTGCATCTTGCCGCCCCACTGCCGATAGCCGGCGTGCTCGAACGCGTCGCCGTAGCCGCCCGAGCCCCGGAAGTTGACCTGCAGCACGGCGTAGCCGCGGCTCGCGAGCACCTGCACGTACGGTTCGAACTTCCAGGTGTCGCGGATGCCGAACGGACCGCCGTGCACGAACACGACCAACGGCAGGTTCTTGCCCTCCTTCGCATCGACCGGCCGGGTCAGGTAACCGTGCAGCGGCAAGCCGTCGCGCGCCTGCAATGCGATCGGCTCCTTCGACGCCATCTTCGCCGGGTCGATCCACGGCCGGCGCGCGAACAGGAAGGTCGCCTTCTTCGCGGCCGTGTCATACAGGTAGAAGCGGCCCGGATCGACGTCGGACTCGACGACGAACAGCGCCTTTTTCCCGTCACGCGAGTGGCTCGTGAAGAACACATCCTCGCCGGGGAACTGGTTCAGCAACTCCGCCAGCACCTTCGCCTCCGGCGCATTGCGGTCGACGATGGTCGTCGCCGGGCGGCCCGGCAGCGAACGGATGGCGAGCACGTCGCGGTCATCGAAGGTTTCCTCGATTGCGTTGCCGGGATCGAGCCCGGCCTCGGTGCCACTCCACAAGGTCGACAGCTTGCGGGTCTTGAGGTCCCAAATGCAGAAGCCGCCGACGCCATGCGCGCCGGGACAGTCGAAGTACACCGCATCCTGCGCACGGTTGAATGCGACCGGTGAAACTTCCCGTCCGTCGCGCTTGCCATCGAACACCAGTTCCCATTTCTGGTCGTTGCCGGCGCGGTACCAGACGCGGTACACGAGGTCGATGTCGTAGCCGTACGCGAAGCGCACGACGTGATCGTGGTCGGTCAGGAACGACGCGTTGCGCATCGGCGACGTGACGACCTTGGTCGTCGCGCCGGTGCGCACGTCGATCCGGTCGACTTCCGGGTACACGCCGGAGGGCGCCGTCGTCATGTAGATGCCGCGCCCGGAACTGTTCAACGGCTCGGTCTCGATCAGGGCGTACTTCGGATCGTCGGGCATCGGGTCGAGCATCGTCGCGATGGCCCGGTGCGGCAATACCTTCTGCACGCGCCCGCTGTCCTGCGGCACGCCGCGCCAGCTGTACAGTGTGCCGTCACCGCTGCCATCGGCATTGACGCCAAACAGTTCTCCGGTGGCCGAGGGCATGTCGAGCGGACTCCCGCGCTCGGCCAGCGCATACATCAACCGGTCCGGCGCGACCCACCAGAACCGGTACACGTCGCGATCGCCACGCGGCACGACGTTGACGCCCTTGTGGTCGGACAACCGCATCAGCGACAGCACGGTCTGGTCGTGCAACACGATCGTCGCGGCGAGATAGTCACCATGCGGCGACAGTTCCGCATTGACGAACTGAGGATGGCGCGCGAAATCGGCCAGCGGGACTTCGGCGGCGTTCGCCGGCAGCGAGACCGCTGCCAGCACAGCCAGCATCAGCATTCCTGATAGCACTTGCAGCGGCATGAGCCTCTCCCTGGGTTGGCGGCTGCGAGGTCAGCCGGCGATGCGGCCGTAACGATCCTCGAGACGCACGATGTCGTCCTCGCCGAAGTAGTCGCCGCACTGCACCTCGATCAGGTGCAGGTCGGTCGCCTCGGGGTTTTCGAGCCGATGCACCGTCTCCATCGGGATGAACGCGGATTCGTTCCGGTGCAGCAGGAACTCGCGCTCGCCGATGCGAACCTTGGCGGTGCCATCGACGACGGTCCAGTGCTCGCTGCGGCGGTGGTGCAACTGCAACGACAGCACGTGCCCCGGTCGCACCACGAGCCGCTTGACCTTGCAGTCCGGTGCATCCTCCAGCACGGTGAACGTGCCCCACGGACGGTGCACGGTGCGATGGAACGCTGCCATCGGGTGATTGTCCGCGCGCAACCGGTCGACCACCGCGCGCACCTGCTGCGCGCGTTCGCGGTGCGCGACCAGCACCGCGTCGGCGGTGTCGACGATGACGAGGTCGTGCACGCCGACCGCCGCCACCAGCCGCGCGTCGGATTGCACGTAGCAATCGCGGCTGTCGACCAGGATCGCCGGACCGCGCGCGCGATTGCCGGCGTCATCGGCATCGCCTTCGAGGTCGCTCATCGCCTTCCACGAACCGATGTCGCTCCAGTCGAACGTCGCCGGCACGACGGCGACGCGTTCGGCACGCTCCATCAGTGCGTAGTCGAGCGAAATATCGGGCTGCGCGAGGAAGGCCTCGCGCGGGAACTCGACCGGACTCTCGTGGCCCGATGCCTGCGCGTCGCACGCCTCGGCCGCGCGCAACACGTCGGGGCATGCGCGCGCTGCCGCATCGAGCAAGGCATCACAGCGGAAGCAGAACATGCCGGAGTTCCAGACATGGTCACCCGACGCGACGTAACTCTCGGCGGTTTGCAGCGACGGCTTCTCGACGAACGCCGCGGCTCGGCGCCCCGGTCCGGCCCCGACCGTTTCGCCCATGCGGATGTAGCCGAAGCCGGTTTCCGGGTGTGTCGGCCGGATGCCGAAGGTCACCAGCCAGCCGTCGCCGGCCAGCGCGCGGGCGTGCGCGACATCGGCCGCGAAGGCGTCGAGATCACGAATCAGGTGATCGGCCGGCAACACCAGCAACGTCGCGTCGCGACCGACCACTCGCGCGACGTGCAGGGCCGCCAGCAACACGGCCGGCGCGGTGTTGCGGGCGGCGGGTTCGAGCAGGAACGGCAACCGGTGCGTGTCGGCGCCCAGCTGCTGGTATTCGTCGCGGCTGAGGAAATAGTAGTCGCGGCCGGTGACGGTCAGGACCGGTGCGCCGTCCGCCACGCGCAACGCGCGTTTCAGGGTCTTCGCAAGCAACGACTCGCCGTCGCCCATCCGCATGAACGGTTTCGGAAAGGCGCTGCGCGACACCGGCCAGAGCCGGGTACCGCTGCCGCCGGACAGGATCACGGGAACGAGCACGCGCGGCTCCACTGGACCGCGCAACGGCACCGTGCCGTCACGCGCCGGCGCGTGCGACCTCGTCGAGGACCTCGGCGAGCCCGATGCGCCAGTCCGCCAATTGTACCGCCAGCGCCGCGTTCACCCGCGAATTGTCGAGCACCGAATACGCCGGACGCCGGGCGCGGGTGGGATATTCCGCCGTCGTGATCGGGCGCACGCGCACGTCGTGCTCGAGCAATCCCCGCTGGCGCGCGCGGTCGAAGATTGCCTTCGCGAAACCGCACCAGGTGCACTCTCCGCCGGCGGTGAGATGAAACAGGCCGGATGCCGGCGCATCGTCGACTGCCCACCGGCGCAACGCCGCCGCCGTGGCATCCGCCAACCCGTGTGCCGGCGTCGGCGCGCCGGTCTGATCGTCGACGACGGCCAGCTCGTCACGTTCACCGCCGAGGCGCAACATCGTGCGCAGGAAGTTGTGGCCGCGCGCCGCGTACACCCACGACGTGCGCAGGATCAGGTGCGGTGCGCCGCTCGCCTGCAACGCCCGTTCGCCGGCGAGTTTGGTGCGCCCGTACGTACCGAGCGGCGCGGTCGTGTCGTCCTCGCGGTACGGACGGGACGAGGTTCCGTCGAACACGTAGTCGGTCGAGAAGTGCACGACACGCGCACCGTGCTTCGCTGCCCATGCGCCGATCTCACCGACTGCCGCCCCGTTGATCCGTTCGGCAAGCCCCGGCTCGTCCTCGGCGCGATCGACGGCGGTGTACGCCGCCGCGTTGACGATGACGTCCGCGCGTGCGGCATCCAGGGCACGCGCGAGCGATGCCGCATCGGCCAGATCGGCCGTGACGCACGGCGCACCGTCGGCCAGCTGCCCATCGCGCGTTGCCGCGACCACCTCGCCGAGTGGAGCCAGCGCGCGCCGCAACTCATGGCCAACCTGGCCGTTCGCGCCGAGCAGCAGGATCTTCATGCGCCTGATCTTAGTCGACCTCCGCCGATGAACGCGGCAATGACCCATGCGTTCCGGGTGACAGGGGTCCCAAATACCGTGGGAAGTCCAACCGAAGTGGTATCGGCTTGAACGAGGTGTCAGGCCGCAGCCGTGGCACAGATTGAAACGTGGTAACCATCCGGGTCCCGCACGGAGAACTCCCAGGCGTGTGGGCCGGGATTGACGTGCGGCTCCTCTTCAAATCGAAGGCCGAGCCCGCGAGCCCGTGCCAGAGTCTCGTCGAAATCGTCAACCCGAAGGAACAGCAGCAGGCCGTTTCCCGGTTGTCCATTCCCGGGACCGGCCAGGGAAGGATGGTCGTGATCGCCCCACCTGTGGAGACACAGCAAGACACATCCATCGGAGTCCAGGACCTGGCCGAAGTAGTCGTGGTCCGGGGGAATTGAAGCCAGGCCCAGGAGAGCCTGGTACCACTCGAGGCTGCTCGCCACATCCCGAACGGCGATGGTCGTCCACATGCGCCTCATGGGGATACTCCCGCGACCTGAAACCCGAGTTGAGCCGATCGGCGTGGCGCGGGCTTCGGCGTCGCCAGCTTGATCCGCCGCTCCGTTGCCGGAGCGAAGCCGTTTCGTCCTGGACGAGGTGACGGACTGCAGACCGCTATTGCCCGGATGGTGGCTGCCACAGCTCCACCTTGTTGCCGTCCGGATCCATCACCCAACCGAACTTGCCGAACTCCGAAGCCTCGATGTCATCGAGCACGTTGCACCCCTCGGCACGCAATGCCGCCAGCAGGGCGTCAAGGTCGGCGACGCGGAAGTTGAGCATGAAAGAGGCATCGCCCGGTTCCATCCGCGACGTGTCCGACGGGAAGACGCTCCAGATGGTCGTGCCCGGCGCGCTGTCAGGACCACCCCATTGGAAGACGGCACCGCCCCAGTCCGTCGCATCCAGACCGAGGTGATCGCGGTACCACGCGCAAAGTGCCTTCGGGTCCCTCGACTTGAAGAAGATGCCGCCAATGCCTGTAACGCGCTGCATGCTTTCCTCCGGGATCCGAAATCCTGTTCCCGAGATCAAACGGCGACCGTCGACCAAAGGGCGAATCGAGGCAAGACGAAAACGATCGGCGGAAACACCTTGTTGGCCAACTTCCCCTCGTTCGGATTCGAGATCACACTCGAAGACCCGGATTCGAGACTCGGAGGCTGAACTGGCGACGAGCATGACATGGCCAAAGGCACCATGCCAGAAGACTGGATACCGGGACCCGGTGCGCAGGGCGCTTGCATCCTTCCTTCGCCGTCCACTACACTGAACCACATGGTTCAGCATTTCCATTCCCGCTGCAACGCCTCCTTCGCCGCGCTCGCGGACGCGACCCGACGCGGCGTTCTCGAGCAGCTCTCGCGCGGCAACGCGTCGATCACCGACCTCGCCGACAGGTTCGACATGACCCTCACCGGCATGAAGAAACACGTCGGCGTACTCGAACAGGCCGGGCTCGTCGCGACGGAAAAGGTCGGCCGTGTGCGCACCTGCAGGATAGGCCCCTGCCGGCTCGAAGAGGAGATCGAGTGGATCTCGCGATACCGCCAGGTTTGGGATGCCCGCTTCGCAGCGCTGGACGACGTGGTCGGGCAGCTCAAGGCCCGTGACAAACCCGCTGTCCGCAAGAAGAGAACGGGAGGACCGCATGAATCACACGACCGTTGAGCGCACGTCCGATCGCGAAGTCGTGGTCACCCGCACCTTCGACGCGCCCGCGCGCCTCGTGTTCGAGGCGTGGACCAAACCCGAGCTGTTCAAGCAATGGTGGGTGCCGCGGTCGATGGGCATGACGCTGCGTTCGTGCGAGCTGGACGTGCGCACCGGCGGCAAGTACCGCCTCGTGTTCGGCGAGGACCCCACAAACGCGATGGCCTTCTTCGGCAAGTACCTCGACGTGGTGCCGAACCAGCGCATCGTCTGGACGAACGAGGAAAGCGGTGCCGACGGCTCCGTCACCACCGTCACCCTCGAAGAGAAGAACGGCAAGACGACGCTCGTGCTGCGCGAGCTCTACCCCACGAAGGAAGCGCTCGACGCCGCCGGCACCGGCGCGCAGGACGTCATGAGCGAGACGTTCGGGCAACTCGACGAACTGCTCGCCTCGCTGCCCGCCACTCCCGCACGGTCGTGACGCTGTCGACGCCCGACTCGACCAGCCTGCGCGGGTTCACGTCTGGCGCCTCGACACGCCACGGGGTTCGTGAAGACAACCAGCGCCACGTCCGATGCGGCACCGGGAATCCGGCGCGGCGAACATCGACACGAGAGTCTCCACTTCCCCCGAGGACTAGGTCCGAGGTGACCCGCGTGAGCCCGCGCAACGAGTGGGCGATTGCCGGTTCTGGTCACGCACGCAAAACCGAGGGCATAACAGCCTCGGTTGGGAAGTCGCGGCGACCGCGCCTTCGCGAACAGGGCACCTTTCGGTGAAGGAGCGATCAGGCCGGATACGCCGGCAACCCCGATCGCGGTACATCGGCGAGAAACGGCGCCGCGGCATCCTTGTCCGACAAGGTCGGCGCGGCGATCGGCCAGTCGATCGCGAGTGACGCGTCGTTCCAGCGGATTCCTGAATCGCAAGCGGCGTCGTAAAGCGCGGTGCACTGATAGACGAACGTCGCCGCATCGGACAAGACGACGAAGCCGTGCGCGAATCCTTCGGGTATCCAGAAGTGCCGCTTGTTGTCGGCCGACAACACGGCCGCGGCCCACTGCCCGAACGTCGGCGATCCGTGGCGGATGTCGACGGCGACGTCGTACACCTCGCCTTCGAGAACGTTGACCAGCTTGCCTTGCGGGTTCGGCCACTGGTAATGCAGTCCGCGCAGGACGCCGTGCGTGGAATGCGAGACGTTGGTCTGCACGAAGCCGCGCGGCAATTCGGCCGCAGCGAATTTCGCCGCATTGAAGCTCTCGAAGAACCAGCCGCGCGAATCGCCGTGCACGCGCGGTTCGATGACGACGCAACCCGGCAACGGCGTCGGACGCACCTTCATCGGGTGGCACCCTGTTCGAGCATCCGCAACAAATACTGGCCATAGCCATTCTTCGCCAGCGGTGCGGCAAGGCGCTCGACCTGCGCCGCATCGATCCAGCCCTGCTGGAACGCGACTTCCTCCGGGCAGCACACCTTGAGGCCCTGCCGCTTCTCGATCGTCTCGATGAAGTTCGAGGCTTCGACCAGCGATTCGTGCGTGCCGGTGTCGAGCCAGGCGTAGCCGCGGCCGAGGCGTTCGAGCCGCAGGTTTCCGGCCTCGAGGTAACGCCGGTTGAGGTCGGTGATCTCGTACTCGCCGCGCGCGGAAGGTGCGAGGGCCGCCGCGTGTTCGCAGACGTCACCGTCGTAGAAATAGAGTCCCGTCACGGCCCAGTTCGAACGTGGCTTCGAAGGTTTCTCCTCGAGCGCGATCACGCGACCCACCGAATCGAACTCGGCGACACCGTAGCGTTCCGGGTCGCTGACCCAGTAGCCGAATACCGTCGCGCCGCTGTGGCTCGCTGCGGCGTTCGCGAGCTGCGCCGTCAGGCCGTGGCCATGGAAGATGTTGTCGCCGAGCACCAGCGCGCAAGGTTCGCCCGCGACGAAATCCCGCCCGATGTGGAATGCCTGCGCGAGGCCGTCCGGCGAGGGTTGCACCGCGTAGCGGATCGCGATGCCCCACTGCGATCCGTCGCCGAGCAGGCGCTGGAACAAGGCCTGCTCATGCGGCGTGTTGATGACCAGCACGTCGCGGATGCCGGCCAGCATCAGCGTCGACAGCGGGTAGTAGATCATCGGCTTGTCGTAGACCGGCAGCAGTTGCTTGCTGACCGCCTGCGTCAGCGGATAAAGCCGGGTGCCGGAGCCACCGGCGAGGATGATGCCGCGTCGCGTCGACACGTCAGGCTCCCAAACGTTCCATGCGATAGCTCCCGTCGAGCACGCGCGCGACCCACGCCTGGTTGTCGAGGTACCAGTCGATGGTGCGTGCGAGGCCCGACTCGAACGTCTCGGTCGGTTGCCAGCCGAGCTCGCGCCGGATGCGCGTCGCGTCGATCGCGTAGCGGCGGTCGTGCCCTGGCCGATCGCGTACATACGTGATCAGCATCGCACGCGGCTGGTGGTCGTCGCGTGGCCGGCGCTCGTCGAGCAACGCGCAGATCGTGCGGACGACCGTGATGTTCTCGCGCTCGGCATTGCCGCCGACGTTGTAGACCTCGCCGGCGCGGCCTTTGGTCAGCACGGTCCGGATCGCCGCGCAATGATCCTTGACGTACAGCCAGTCGCGCACGTTGCGGCCATCGCCGTAGACCGGCAGCGGATCACCGGCGAGCGCCTTCTGGATCACCAATGGAATCAGCTTTTCCGGGAACTGGTACGGCCCGTAGTTGTTCGAGCAGTTCGTCGTCAAGGTCGGCAAGCCATACGTATGATGGAACGCGCGCACCAGGTGATCGGACGCCGCCTTCGTCGCCGAGTACGGCGAGTTCGGGCAGTACGGCGATTCCTCCGTGAAACGCCCCACCGGTCCGAGCGAGCCGTACACCTCGTCGGTCGACACGTGCAGGAAGCGGAACGCGTCCTGCCGTTCCAGCGGCAGCGCGCGCCAGTAGGCGAGCGCGCATTCGAGCAGGTTCAAGGTACCGACGACATTGGTCTCGACGAAAGCCGCCGGCCCGTCGATCGAGCGGTCGACGTGCGACTCGGCCGCGAAGTTGACGATGGCGTCGGGATGATGGGTCGCCAGCAGGTTTTCGATGCAGCCGCGATCACCGATATCGCCCTCGACGAACACGTGCTCCGCGTGGTGCCGCACCGCGGCCAGCGTGTCGAGGTTCCCGGCGTACGTCAGCTTGTCGAGATTGACGATACGCGTGCCGTCGTCGGCCAGCGCGTCGAGCACGAAATTGCCGCCGATGAATCCGGCGCCGCCGGTGACGAGCAGGGTTTTCATTCGGCCCGGCCGCGGGTCGTGGAGAGACGCGCATGGTAACGCGCGCCGACGGCGGATTCAGCGGTCCGACCCCAATCAACAGCCATTCCGGTCAGAACGGAATGTCGTCGTCCTCGATGTCGCCAACTCCGCCGCCGCCCGCACCGCCACCTGCGGCTGGCGCCCCGGCCGGTGCCGGCGCGGTGCCGCGCGACGGGCGTGCCCGGAAACCGCCACCCTCGGCGGATTCGCCACGCGGACGCCCGCCGCCACCACCTTCGCCGCCGCCCCCGAGCATCTGCATCTCGTTGGCGATGATGTCGGTCGTGTAGCGTTCGACGCCTTCACGGTCGGTGTACTTGTCGGTGCGCAGCGAGCCCTCGACGTACACCTGCCGGCCCTTTTTCAGGTACTCGCCGGCGATTTCGGCCAGCCGGCCGAAGAACTTCACCCGGTGCCATTCGGTGCGTTCCTGCTGCTCTCCGGTCTGCTTGTCCTTCCACGATTCCGACGTCGCGATCCGGATCGTCGTGACCGCCGAACCACCCGCCGTGTAGCGGATCTCGGGATCGGCGCCGAGGTTGCCGACCAGGATGACCTTGTTGATGCCGCGTGCCATGTTGCGAGGCTCCGTACGGTGGTTGATCCACCGTTCTGTTGCCGCACACGATACCAGTGGTCCGCGCGCGAAGCATGGACGGGGCGTCCCGGCGCGCTGTCGGAAAATGCCGCGCCAGCCTGCCGGCCGTTGTCGCCCGCCTTCGCCCGTATAATCCACGCTTTGAGTGCGCTGCCCGGGAAAGCCTCGCGTGCCGACCATCGCCCCCGTTCATCCTGCCGCCGCCACCGATGGCCGTGTCGGGGCGCTCGCGCAGGTCGCGCCGGAAATGGCCGAGGTCGACGCGCTGATCCGCCGCCGCCTCGCGTCCGACGTGGTGCTGGTCAACCAGGTGGCCGAGCACATCGTCGCCGGCGGCGGCAAGCGCCTGCGGCCGGCTTTGCACCTCCTGGCCGCGCACGCCGCGGGATACCGCGGCAATGAGCACATCCAGCTCGCGGCGGTCATCGAGTTCATCCACACCGCGACGCTGCTGCACGACGACGTCGTCGATGAATCGGACCTGCGCCGCGGCCGGCGCACCGCGAACGCGCTGTGGGGCAACGCCGCCAGCGTGCTGGTCGGCGATTTCCTGTATTCGCGGTCGTTCCAGATGATGGTGGAACTGGAACGCCCGGCGGTGATGCGGATCCTCGCCGACACCACCAACCGGATTGCCGAAGGCGAGGTGCTGCAGCTCCTCAACATCAACAATCCCGATACCGGTGTCGACGCCTATCTCGACGTGATCGAACGCAAGACCGCGGTGCTGTTCGCCGCGGCGACGCGGCTTGGCGCGGAGCTCGGAGGACTGGCACCGAGCGCCGAGGACGCGCTCGAACGCTACGGTCTCGCGCTCGGCTTCGCGTTCCAGATCGCGGATGACATGCTCGACTACGTCGCCGATGCGGGCACGCTCGGCAAGAACATCGGCGCCGACCTCGCCGAAGGCAAGCCGACGTTGCCGCTGATCCACGCGATCGCGCACAGCCCGCCCGCACAAGCTGCGGAGCTCCGGCAGGCGATCGTGCACGGCGGCCGCGAACACCTCGATGCGGTGCTGGAGGCAGTGCGCGCGACGGATGCGCTTGCGCTAACCTCGGCCACCGCACACCAGTATGCCGCCACGGCCCGCGATGCGCTCACCGTGTTGCCCGCGTCCGCGGCGCGCGATGCCCTGGCGGACCTCGCCGATTACGCGGTCGACCGCAGCGCCTGACGTGCCTGTGGGGGCGGGTCCGAACGGCGGGTAGAGACCCGCCCTGCGACGGCGACATCCGGTGACGACACCAGTCAGTTCGCGAACGAGTCGGAGAGCCAGAAGTGCATCAGCCGGTACGCACGCGCCGCGATCTTCGCGTCGTAGCGGCAGCCGGGCGAGTTGTCTCCGACCTCGGTGAAGCAATGCACCGCATGGCCGAAGACGACGAACTGCCAGTCGGCGGGGCTGTTGCCCATCTCCCGTTCGAACGCCGGGGCGTCGGGCATCGTGCCACGGTCGTCGGCGCCGTTCATGGCCAGCACGCGGGCGCGGATGTTCCGCGCGAGCAGCGGGTTGTCGGTCGAGAGCCCACCGTGGAAGCTCACGACCGCGGCAACGGCGGCGCCCGAGCGCGCAAGATCGAGTACCGCCGAACCGCCGAAACAGAAGCCGATCGCCGCAATGCGCGCCGGGTCGATCGGTGCCGACTTCTCTTGCGCGCGGAGCTGGTCCAACGCCGCATTGACGCGCGAGCGCATCAGTTTGCGGTCGGCGTACAGGGGCTTGATCGCCGCCTCGGCGCCCGCGTTGTCGGCCGGGCGCACGCCCTTGCCGTACATGTCGCCGAGGAAGATCACGTACTCCTTGCCAGCGATCGACTTGGCCTTGGCGACGGCGTCCGTGCCGATGCCGTACCAGTTCGGGATCATCAGCAGGCCGGGGCGCTTCGCGCTGCTCGCGTCGTCGTAAACGAGTACCCCCTGGTAGGCCTGGTCGCCGATCGTGTAGTCCACGTTCCGGGCCACCATCGCGGCGTGCACGGAGCCCGCGGCGCACAGCAACACTGCCAGAAAGATCGGTCGCATCGTCATGTCGGCTTTCCTCGCGGGTGCGGGAACGCGATGGTACCGCCGTGGAACGGCAACGCGCAGCGCGCGGCGATCCGAAGCGATCAGGCGATGCCGAGGCCGGGAATGCCGTCGTCGCCGGTGCCGTCGAAGCCGGCGAGCGCAGCGAACGCGCGTCCGCGTTCTGCGTAGTCGACGAACTGGTCGAAACTCGGTGCACCGGGCGACAGCAGCACGACGTCCGCGTGCGCGCGGATGGCGAGGGCTGTCGCCGCGGCGAGATCCTCCAATTCGCGCACGGCGCACCCGACGGACGCAGCACGCAGCGCGGCGGCGATGCGCGGCCCGTTGGCACCCTGCGCGATGACTTCGATGTCGCGGCGCTCCCGGACGGCACGCGCAAAGCCGCTCCAGTCGACGCCACGCTCATGTCCACCGACGATGACGGCCGTCCGCCCGTTCCCGCCGACGCTGGACAAGCCCGCCAGCGTCGCCGCCGGCGTGGTGCTGATCGAATCGTCGATGTAGCGCGTACCGTCGCGCTCGCCGACGAACTGCAACCGGTGCGGCAAGCCGCGGAAAGACGCCAGGCTGCGTGCCGCCTCGGCCGCCGTCCGGACGTCGAACGCGAGCCGCGCATCGAGCGCCGCCAGCGCGGCGCACGCGTTCATCCGGTTGTGGTGTCCGGGAACGCGCAATGACGCGCCGAACGCAGGGTCGACGACCGAGTGCCCGCGCGCGATCGCGCCGCTGCCATCGACATGCCAGCCGTCGCGGCCGCCGAACTCGATTCGACGCGGATGGGTCTGCGTGCGCCGCCGCACCTCATCCTGGTCCGCGCCGATGACGAGGGTGCGCGCGGCATCGACAAGCCGCAACTTGTCGGCGACATAGCGTTCGCGCGAACCGTGCCAGTCGAGGTGTTCCTCGTGCAGGTTGGTGACGACGCCGACGTCGACCGGACCCGCATCGCCGGCCTGGAAGCTCGACAACTCGATGACCCACAGCGCGGCATGCTGCCCGAGCAAATCGAGCAGCGGCATGCCGATGTTGCCCGCGAGCGCCGTGCGCATGCCGAGCACGCGGCCGACGTGCGCGATCATCGCGCTGGTGGTGCTCTTGCCCTTGGTGCCGGTGACGGCGATCGCGCGGGCCTGCGGATTCTCGCCGAACCACAGCGCTGTGCCGGATGTGAACACGGTGCCGCGTGCCGCCGCCGCGGCGATCTCGGGCCGGTACATGCTGATGCCGGGTGACTTCACGACGACGTCGAACGCCGCCAACGCATCGGCGTCGGGTGGGTTGCCCCTTGACACCACGCCCGCTTCCGGTGGCGCCGTCGCGGCAACGCGCTCGGCTTCGGCGGCCGTGCAGAACACCGTGACTGGCTGATCGGGAAGCCGGGCCCGCAACGCCGTCAGCGCCGCCCGGCCTTCTCGCCCGAAGCCCCAGACCGCAATCCGCCGGGCCGCGAGTTCAGTGAAGCGCATCGACGACCTCGAGCAGCCGCGCCGGCACGGCATGGGGACCGGCCGGCGCCAGCAGCGGCGCCAGCGCGAGCGCCCGGAGGTCGACCTGCGGCGCGATCTCTTCCAGAAAATGTGCCACGACGGCGTCTTCGCGCCACTCCGCCCGCGCGGCAAGCGCGGCCATCGCCGCCCGCGACTCGATGCCCTCGCCGACGCATTCGAACGGCTTGTGGTCGCGATATTCCATCAACGCGTCGAACGCCGGCACCAATGACGCGTCGTCGAGCAGGTTGCGCCCGAAAATCGACAGCAACCGTGGTTTGGGCATGAATGGCGCCAGCGCGAGGAACACGAAGTGGCACTTGGGACAGACCCCGCACCAGCGGTCGGCGGGCTTGGGCCCGAGGATGCGGAAGTTCCGGTTGCAGCTCGAGAACACCGCGTCGTAACGCTGGGTGCGCGCGAATCGCGCGGCGACCGCGAGTTCGGATAGCGGGCGCAGCAGCGAGTAGTAATCGAGGTTCAGCGCGACGCGCGCGTGCACGAGCGCGCGAAACGCCTGCTCGAACGCCCAGCTCTTGCTCCACTGGTGGTTCACCGGCTGGCCGTCGTACTCGAGCGTCGCGCTCGAAGCCGACCGCTCGTTCGAGAACACGACCGCGTCGTGCCCGAACAGCACCGCCGCCAGCACGAGGATCGCCGAATTGATCGCGGTGACCGGGATGTGTCCGTTCCATGCACCTTGCGCGTTGTACTGGAACAGCAACGGCGAGAGTTCCCGCCTGATGTTCAGGGCCGGCGACGCCGTCGCGCCGACGCAGGCCCGGATCAACGGCGACTCGCCGACCCACGCGACAGTCGGGCGTTCGCCGGCCGCCCTCAGCATTTCGACGCTGACCAGCGAGTCCTTGCCCCCGCCGATCGCGACGAGGCTGCTGCGCGGCAGGGTGACCGGCGCAGCCGGCGCAACCGCGGCCGCACCGCGCGGAAACCGGATCCGTCCGCGGAGGTCCAGGCGGTTGCGATACGCGAACTCGCCGAGGCCGTCGAGATACAGCGTGTCGAGGAATGCCGCGGTGCCTGCGTCCGGCGGCGCCACGTCGAACGCAATCCTGTCGGGAACCCCTGCCTTGTAATAGCTGATGCCGGCGACGAAGTGCAGGATCTCGAGTGCAGCGTCGATGGCGGCCCGGCGATCACCGGCCGATTCCGGCGCGCCCGGGAAAACGATCCGCTCCACCAGTTCCGGGCCGTCGTCGAAGGCATAGGTGAGCCGCGCTTCGCCACCCGCCAGTTCGCGCCGGACGAACCGGAAGGCCCGGGCGCGGCGCGGGTCAGGCAACATGGCCATTGGCCCTCCCGCCGTCGCTCGACACCGGCGACGCGCCGGAGTCGAGCACCGTTTCCGTCGCCGGCGAACGCAGGTTGTAGCGCGACGCCATCACTGCGCCGTAGGCGCCCGCGCGGGCGATCAGCAGCACGTCACCCTCGCGGCATTCCGGCAGACGCCGGTTCGCACCCAGCACGTCGCCCGACTCGCAAATCGGCCCGACGACCTGCACGAGGTCGGCCGCCGGTTCGCCGGGCCGCGACAGGTTCACGATCTCGTGCCATGCGCCATACAGCGCCGGCCGCAGCAGCGTATGCATGCCGGCGTCGACGCCGACGAACGCGACTTCCCCCTTGCGTTTGGTCTGCGTCACGCGCGCGAGCAGCACGCCAGCCTCGGCGACCAGGAAGCGGCCGGGCTCGAGCCACAGTTCGAACTGCGGGTACGCGCTGCGGACCTCGGCCAGCGCAGCGCCGAGCGCGGCGAGATCGAGCGGCGCCTCGCCCGGCCGCGACGGCACGCCGAGACCGCCACCGATGTCGAGATGGACGATGCTGCCGAGCGATTCGGCGAGGCTCGCGAGATCGGCGTACAGCGAACGCCAGTGCGCGTCGTCGAGGATCCCGGAGCCCGCGTGCGCGTGCAGGCCGGTGACCCGCGCGCCGGCAGCAACGGCGAGCCGCATGAACTCCGCGACATCGGCCAGCGCCACGCCGAACTTCGACGCCGAGCCGCCGGTACGCACCTTGTCGTGGTGGCCGCGGCCGAACCCGGGGTCGACGCGCAGCCAGATGTCGCGACCCCTGAACAACTCGCCCCAGTGCCGGAGCGGATGCAACGCATCGAGCGTGACGTGGACGCCGTGCGCCAGCGCGGCGGCGTATTCGCCCCGCGGCGCGAAATTCGGCGTGAACAGCACGCGTTCGGGCGCCAGGCCGGGGATTGCCGCGAACAACGCTTCGAGTTCACCTTGCGACACGCACTCGAACCCGAACGCCGAATCGCCCAGCGCGCGCAGGATCGCCGGATGCGGGTTGGCCTTCAACGCGTAGTGCCAGCGGTCGACCGCGGGCAGCGCGTGCAGCGACGCCGCCTGCGCGCGCACGACATCGAGCGCATACACGTAGTGCGGTGTCGCGGCCGCGGCGAGCCGCAGCAACTCGCCGCCGCGCGCCCGCCACCACGGCGCCGCCGGCGGCGTCGCGCGCGGCCGTTCGAGTTCCCGCCACGACGGCCCGAAGACCTCGCCGTCATCGATCCGCATCGCATCGGCGCGGATCAGCAGCTCGTGCAACCGCGGGATCAACTCATCGACCAGCCGCTCGTCGACCACGAACGTCAGGTTGAGGTTGTTGGCCGACTGGCTGATCAGGTGCACGTCGATCGCCCCGAACTCCGCCAGCACGCCGGACAGCCGATGCAGCAGCGAACGCATGCCGCGCCCGACCAGCGTGACCGCGGCGCACGGCGCGATGACGCGGACCCGGCAGATCTTCGCGAGGTCGGCCGCGAGCGCGGCCACGACGCCCGAAGTCAGCAGGTTTTCCGCCGGATCGAGCGATACCGTGACGTTCGTCTCCGCCGAACCGATCAGGTCGACCGACAGGCCGTGGCGCTTGAACTCGGCGAACACGTCGGCGAGGAAACCCACCTGCTGCCACATGCCGATGGTGTCCATCGCGACCAGCGTCACGCCCTTGCGCACGTTGATGGCCTTGACGCACGGCGCCGATCCCGGCACCTGCCGCGAAATCACGGTGCCAGGCAACCCGGGGCGGCGCGTATCCTTGATGACCAGCGGCACGCGCGCACGGCGGACCGGACTCAGGCAACGCGGATGCAACACCTTCGCGCCGCTCGTCGCAATCTCCTGCGCCTCTTCGTAGTCGAGCCGCGCCAGCAACCGCGCGTCCGGGACGCGCCGCGGGTCGGCACTGAACAAGCCGGGCACATCCGTCCAGATTTCCACCCGCTCCGCCTGCAACAGCGCGCCGAAACAGCCGGCTGACGTGTCCGAACCGCCGCGGCCGAGCACGACCGTGTCGCCGCCCTCGCCGCGGGCGATGAAGCCTTGCGTGATGAGCAGGTCCCCGCGCTCCGCCAGGCGATCCGCCTTCACGCGGTCAGGTTCGGCAGGGACGGTCGCGGACAGGTAACGGGTGCGTGGCGTCTGATTCGGCAACACCCGGGCGTCGAGCCACTCCCTCGCGTCGATCCATGCGACCGCAAGCCCCGCGGCACGCAGGTACGCGGCGCCCAGCGTGCTCGACAGCAATTCCCCCTGCGACAGCAACCGGGCCTGCGCCGCGGGTGACGATGCGCCACCCGCCGCCGGACAAAGGCGTGCCAGTTCGGCGAGCGGGCCATCCAGCAACGTCGCGTCGGCAAGGGCGAGTTCGGCGATCAGCCCGTGGTGCCGATCGGCAATTTCCCGGAGCAGCGCCTGCCGTCGCGCATCCGCGACGCCAAGTTCGCCGAGCGCGTGCAGCCGGTCGGTGATGCCGGTCAGCGCCGACACGACGATCAGCACGCGATGGCCGCTCGAACGCAGCGCGCGCGCGGTGGCCGCAATCGAATCCCAGCTTGCCCGTGACGACACGCTGGTGCCGCCGTACTTGACGACGATCCAGGGCGGTGTTGCGGTTGCGGATGGATTGGCTTTCGTCACGGCATCGGCGTTGCGTCGTGGAATCGCCGGCGCCTGTTCCGCCCGCGACGCCGGCAAGGATGCTCAGTGGAACGGGTCGCGCAGCACGATCGTGTCGTCGCGGTCGGCGCCGGTCGCGACGATCGAGAGCGGGCAGCCAGACAGCTCCTCGAGCGCGCGCAGGTACGCGCGCGCCGCCGGCGGCAGGCGGTTCCAGTCGCGCACGCCGGACGACGGTTCCTCCCATCCCGGGAAGTCGAGGTAGACCGGCTTGCACTCGGCCCAGCCGTCGGGATCCAGCGGCGCGAGCTCGCGGCGCTTGCCGCGGTACTCGTAGGCGATGCACAGGCGCACGCTCGGCAGGCCGTCGAGGACGTCGAGCTTGGTGATCGCGAGGCCGCTGATGCCGTTGATCATCACCGCGCGCTTGAGCGCGACGAGGTCGATCCAGCCGCAGCGGCGCGGCCGTCCCGTCGTCGCGCCGAATTCCTGCCCGCGCTGGCGCAGGATCTCGCCGGTCGCGTCGAACAGCTCGGTCGGGAACGGACCACCGCCCACGCGGGTTGCATACGCCTTGCAGATGCCGAGCACGTAGTCGATGTCGGCGGTGCCGACCCCGGTACCCGCGCACGCGCCGCCGACCGTCGTGTTCGACGAAGTCACGTACGGATACGTGCCGTGGTCGATGTCGAGCAGCGCGCCCTGCGCGCCCTCGAACAGGATCCGCTTGCCATCACGCCGCAGGTCGTGCAGCACGCTCGCAACGTCGTCGATCATCGGCTTCACGTACTCGCCGAACGCAAGGGCCTCGTCGAGCACCTTCGCATAGTCGACTTCCTGCACGTGGAACCAGTCGCGCAGCACGAAGTTGTGGTAGTCGACGACCGCACGCAATTTGTCCGGCAGTTCCCCCGGATACATCAGGTCGGCGACACGAATGCCGCGGCGTGCCGCCTTGTCCTCATAGGCGGGCCCGATGCCGCGTCCGGTCGTGCCGATCGCCTGCCCGCCGGCGCGCTGCTCGCGCGCCTGGTCGAGCGCGACGTGGTACGGCATGATCAACGGCGCCGCCGGACTGACGCGCAGCCGCTCGCGCACGTCGATGCCCTGCCCCTCGAGTTCGCCGATCTCCGCCCGCAGCGCGGCCGGCGACAGCACGACGCCGTTGCCGATCAGGCACAGCACGCCGGACCGCAGGATTCCGGACGGGATCAGGTGCAGCACCGTCTTGCGCCCGCCGATGACGAGCGTGTGGCCTGCGTTGTGCCCGCCCTGGAAGCGCGCGACGGCACCGACCTGCTCGGTCAAGAGGTCGACGATCTTGCCTTTGCCTTCGTCGCCCCACTGCGCACCCAGCACCACGACCGACTTGCCCATGATCCTTCGCCTTGTTCGAAATGCGTCGCCATGGGGCGACGATCGGTGTCGGGCTCGATCATCCCGATCTCGCCACGTCACCCGGCCTGGAATCCCGGACTCAGACCACCAGCCGCAGGATCACGACGCCCACCAGGACCATGCAGCCACCGATGATCCGCAGCCGTTTCGGCTCGATGCGTTGCAGTTCCCCGGCAAACCTTTTCCACGCATCCGGCGCGGCGAACAGGAACAATCCCTCGATCACCAGCACGAGGCAGATCGCCGCGAGCAGGTCGCGCCAACCCATCGTGCTACTTGCCGCTGTTTTGCAGGTATTGCAGGAACTCCGACTTCGGATCGAGCACCATGACGCCATCGGGTGTCGCGAACGCGCGCTGGTAAGCCTGTAGGCTGCGGTAGAACGCGAAGAACTCGGGATCCTTGCCATAGGCGTCGGCATAGATGCGTGATGCCTCGG
Source organism: Lysobacterales bacterium (assembly GCA_046347015.1). GTDB lineage: Bacteria > Pseudomonadota > Gammaproteobacteria > Xanthomonadales > Rhodanobacteraceae > Dokdonella_A. Next base: position 103,809 of record JAXMHA010000002.1, read on the forward strand.
CGTCGCCTTGGCCACGCAGCTTGTCGGCGTCACGGTTCGCGTCCGCCTTCAGGACCTGCACCTGGCGATCGGCATCGGCGCGGATCGATTCCGCCTTTTCCTGCCCTTCCGCGCGGAGTTCGGCCGCGACCTGCTTGCGTTCGGCGCTCATGCGCCGGTAGACCGACGCCAGCACGTCGCCTTCCTCCGGCAGGTCGATCCGCTTGATGCGGATGTCGTCGATCTTGATGCCCAGGCCTTCCGTGCCTTTGCTCGATTCGGCGACCAGCATCGAGGTGAGGTCGGCGCGCGCACCCGACACGAGGTCTTGCAGCGTGCGCGAGTTGATGGCCGTGCGCAGCCCTTCCTTGACGATTTGCCCGAGGCGCTGCTGCGCCCGCGCCTCGTCGCCGCCGACCGCCTTGTAGTAGTTCGACGGGTCGGAAATCCGCCATTTCACGAAGAAGTCGACATTGACATCCTTCTTCTCCGACGTCAGGTAGCGTTCCGGCGCCGAGTCGAAGGTCAGCAGGCGGCGATCGAAGCGCAGCACCTGCTGGACCAGCGGAATCCGGAAATGCAACCCGGGCCCGACATCGGACTTCACGATGCGGCCGAACTGCAGCACGATCGCGGTGCGCCCTTCATCGACGACGTAAACCGAGCTGCCGGCGATCAGCAGCACGACGATTGCAATGACGACCGGGAGGCGAATCTTCATTTCGAACCTCCGTGAGTCGCCGGTTCCTTGGCGACGGCCGCCGCCGCGGGTTCGGATGGCGCGGACGAAGCCGGACCGACCGGCAGGTACAGGATGTTGCGTCCGGCGCTGAGGTCGATCACCTTCGGCGTCTCGCCAACGACCTTCTCCAGCGTTTCGAGATAGAGCCGCTTGCGCGTCACTTCCGGCGCCGCGCGATACTCCGCATCGACGAGATTGAACCGCGCGGCCTCGCCTTGCGCCTTGGCGATCCGCTCGGCCTTGTAGCCTTCCGCCTCGTTGTGGATGCGGGCCACGTCGCCGCGTGCCTCGGGCACGACCTTGCTGGCGTAGGCCCTGGCCTCGTTCTGCGCGGTGGTGCGGTCCTCCTTGGCGCGGATCACGTCATCGAATGCGTCCTTCACTTCCTGCGGTGGCCGCACGTCCTGGAAATTCAATTCGGTGACGAACAGGCCCGACTTGTACGAATCGATCGTTTGCTGCAAAAGCTTCTTGGCGTCCGTCATCAATTGCGCGCGCTGCCCGGACAGGATCGTGTCCATGTCACTGGCGCCGATCACCGAGCGGACCGCGCTCTCGGAGGCCTGCTTCAGCGTGTCGTCCGGATCGCGCACGCTGAACAGGAATTGCACCGGATCGGACACGTTGTACTGCACGTTGAAATGGACGCGCACGATGTTCTGGTCGTTGGTCAACATCGACACTTGGTCGGAAACGGTGCGCACGGACGTCGCATCGACCTTGGTGACGCTCTCGATCGGTCGCGGCCACTTGAGGTTGAATCCCGGCGGCAACGTCCGGGTGAAGCGGCCGAAGCGCAGCACGACACCCGCCTGGTTGGCATTGATGACGGTCCACGAATCGAACAGGCACCAGGCAATGACGAGGCCGAGCGCTGCCAGCGCGATGCCATTGCCGCCCCCGCCGCCGAGGCGGCGCTGGTACCAGTTCCGGATCCGCGTGAGCAAGGCATCCAGGTCGGGCGATGGTCCGCCACCGTGCCACGGTTCACGCGGCTTGTTGCCGCTTCCCGGTTCGTTCCATGCCATTGCCAGTCACCTCTCGAATGCCACGCGGGCAGGCCTGCCGCGCGGCCCGAACGGTTCCGGCGACGGTGCTTCGACCCGCAACCACGTATTGGATCCGGTTCCGGGATTCGGTACCGCTTCGATTACGCGGAACTCACTTTCGGATTGTAGGAAGCCCCTTCCGACGCGGCAAGCAAGGCTCCGCGCAGCCATTCGCCATCGCCGCCGGGCAGGCCGTACAGGGGTTCGAGCACGGCCCGCGGGGCGTCGATCCTGAGCTGCCAGCCGGAATCGTCCGCGGTCTCCCCGGCCACGACACCACGGGCATGCAACCGCGCGCGCAAGCGGCCGGCCGACGCCGGCAGCCGCAGTTCGGCCTGCACCCGATCCCGGGCCAGCTGCGCGACGATGGCTGCGTCGAGCCGATCGAAGCCGTCGCGCGTCAGCGCCGACACCGCGACGCGCGGCGTTCGCCCGCTGGCGTTTCCGGCGAACGGCAGGCGGAATACCGAGCCGTTCACGGCGTCCGGCGCGGCATCCAGCAGGTCCGACTTGTTGAACACCAGCACCTGCGGCACACGGTCGGCGCCGATTTCCGCGAGCACGGCGTCGACGTCGGCAATCCGTTCGCCGCGATCGGGATCGGCCGCATCGACGACGTGCAGCAGCAGGTCCGCTTCGCGTGCCTCCGCCAGAGTCGCGCGGAACGCGGCCACGAGGTCATGTGGAAGGTCGCGCACGAAGCCGACCGTGTCGGCGACGAGGATCGGACCGCACGCGAGCCCGTCGCGGCGGCGCACGGTCGGGTCGAGTGTCGCGAACAACTGGTCCGCGACGAAGGCGTCCGCTCCCGTCAACGCGTTGAACAACGTCGACTTGCCGGCATTGGTGTAGCCGACCAGCGCGACGACCGGCAGCGCGTTGCGTTGCCGGCGCCGCCGTGACTGGGCGCGCTGCAATTCGACCTTGTCGAGGCGCCGGTGGAGTTGCTTGATCTTCTCGCCGATGAGGCGGCGATCGAGTTCGAGCTGGGTCTCGCCGGGCCCGCGCAGGCCGATCGAGCCGCCGCGCTGGCGCTCGAGGTGGGTCCAGCCGCGCACGAGGCGCGTCGACAGGTGCTCGAGTTGCGCGAGTTCGACCTGCAGCTTGCCCTCGTGGGAGCGGGCCCGTTGCGCGAAAATGTCGAGGATCAGGCCGGTACGATCGACCACCCGGCATGTTGCCAGTGCCTCGAGGTTGCGCTCCTGCACCGGCGTCAAGGTGCCGTTCACCAGCACCAGGTCCGCCGCGAGGGCTTCACGCGCCGACTTCAGTTCGTCGGCCTTGCCGGTACCGATGAAATATTTCGGATCGGGGCGCTCGACGCGGGCCGAAACCACCCCGGCGACTTCGGCGCCCGCGGCTTCGGCCAAACGGCGGAATTCGTCGGCGGACTCGGGATCGGGCCGGCCGGACCACAGATGCAGCAGCAGCGCGCGTTCGCCCCGTGGGGATCGTTCGAACAGCGTCGTCTACTCCCGCGCAGGCGGTTCCACCGCCGGTTCCGGGCCCGATGGCGGTCCCTCGCCGGGAGCCGTCACCCGGACATTCCGGGTCGGCACCACGGTCGAGATGGCATGCTTGTAGACCATCTGGCTGACGGTATTCCGCAGCAGCACGACGAACTGGTCGAACGATTCGACCGTGCCCTGCAGCTTGATGCCGTTCACGAGGTATATGGAAACGGGAACTCGTTCACGCCGCAATGCATTCAGAAACGGGTCCTGCAGCGATTGTCCCTTCGACATGTATTGTTCTCCATCGTTTCGGCATCGAACCGGTGCGCTCGGGAAACTCTCGGGATACCCGCCCGCCCGGCGCCTCGCAGGCCCCCGGCGAGGGCCATCTTAACGGTTCGCATCGACAAATCAAACGCCGCGAGATCCGCAAATCGGCAACGGTTCAGGGCCGATCCTGCGATGTCGCGCCAAGGAAGTCTGCCAACGCGCGCACGGTAGTCGACTCGGTGTCGCGGGCACCGGCAGGAACCATGCGCGCGTCGAGTTCGCCCCGCAGCCATGTGAGCTGGCGTTTCGCGAGCTGGCGCGTCGCGAAAATCGAACGCATGCGGAATTCGTCGTGCCCGATGCGCCCTTCGAGGTACTCGACCGCCTGCCGATAGCCGACGGCCCGGAACGCCGGGAGTGTGGCGGAATCGGGATGGGTCGCGGCAAGTCGCCGTACTTCCTCGACGAACCCCGCTTCCAGCATCGCGTCGAACCGCGCCATGATGCCCGTGCGCAGTTGCTCCCGGGATGGTGGCAGCAAGGCGAGCTTCAACACGCGCCATGGCAGTCGCTCTCCCGTTCCGGACCGCTGGGCGGGAAGCGCGTGGCCGGTCAGCGCAATGACCTCGAGCGCACGCTGGATCCGCTGGGCGTCCCGTGGCCGGATGCGGCGTGCCGACACCGGGTCGCGCGCGGCCAGCTGGGCGTGCAGTGCCGGCCACCCCAACCGGCCGGCCAGCCGCATGATGTCCGCACGCAATGCGGTGTCCGCCGGCGGCATCGGCGACAACCCGCGTTCCAGCGAGCGGAAGTAGAGCCCGGTCCCGCCGACGAGCAGGGGTACGCGTCCTGCTGCGGTGATTTCCGCCATCGCCGCCCGCGCATCGAGCCGGAACCGGGCCGCGGAATAGGCTCCGGACGGATCCTGGATGTCGATCAGCCAGTGCGGGAATCGGGCACGGATACGTTCGTCCGGCTTGGCCGACCCGATATCGAACCCGCGGTAGACCTGGGTCGAATCGACGCTGACGAGCCCGAGTGGAAAGCGGGCTGCCAATGCGCAGGCAAGCGCCGTCTTGCCGGTCGCCGTCGCCCCCATCAGGAACACGGCGGGCGGTCGCCTGTCGACGTCGTTCACCGCGTGATTGTAGCCGAGCGGCCCCGCGCCTCTGCGATCGGCCCGCCGCGTGGCGGCCTATAATCAGGGTCGTTATCCGGAGGCATGGCAATGGCACAGGCGACGATGCGGGCCCTGGTTAAGCGCGAACCCGCGCGCGGGCTGTGGATGGAAGAAGTCCCGGTCCCGGAAATCGGCCCCAACGACGTGCTCGTCAAGCTCGAGAAGACCGCGATCTGCGGTACCGACCTGCACATCTACAAGTGGGACGAGTGGAGCCAGCGCACGATCAAGCCGGGCCTGGTCATCGGCCACGAGTTCGTCGGCCGCATCGTCGATATCGGCGCGGCGGTGCGCGGTTACCGTCTCGGCCAGCGTGTGTCGGCCGAGGGCCATATCGTGTGCGGCGTGTGCCGCAACTGCCGCGCGGGCAAGCAGCACCTGTGCCCGAACACGATCGGCATCGGCGTCAACCGCAACGGCGCGTTCGCCGAATTCATCTCGGTGCCGTCGTCCAACCTGTGGCCGATTCCCGACCAGGTGCCGAGCGAGCTCGCCGCATTCTTCGACCCGTACGGCAACGCCGCGCATTGCGCGCTCGAGTTCGACCTGATCGGCGAGGATGTGCTGATCACCGGCGCGGGACCGATCGGCATCATCGCCGCCGGCATCGCCAAGCACGTCGGCGCCCGCAACGTCGTCGTCACCGACGTCAACGACTACCGGCTGAAGCTCGCGGCCGACATGGGCGCGACACGGGTCGTCAACGTGTCCCAGCAACGGCTGAAGGACGTCGTCGCCGACCTGCACATGGAAGGCTTCGACGTCGGCCTCGAAATGAGCGGCAACCCGCACGCCTTCAGCGACATGCTTGACTGCATGTACAACGGCGGCCGCATTGCGCTGCTCGGCCTGCTGCCCAGCAGCGCCGCGATCGACTGGAGCCGCGTGATCTTCAAGGGACTCGTGCTGCACGGCATTTACGGACGCCGCATGTACGAGACCTGGTACAAGATGACGCAGATGCTGCTGACCGGCTTCCCGTTGCAGAAGGTGCTGACCCACCAGATCGCGGTCGAGGACTTCCAGCACGGCTTCGACCTGATGGAATCGGGCAACTGCGGCAAGGTCGTCTGCAGCTGGTAGGCATGCCGCCATCGGGCCGCCAGCCGGCCTGACCGGACACCGCGCCGCACGGCGCACCCCGACGCCCGCGAAGCCCGCGACGACATGACCCGGCCGACCACCGCCCCACCCGAACAGCGCCTGCACGACGCCCTCGAGGCGGCGCTCGCCAAACTGCCGCCGGGGCCGCTGCTGGTCGCGTTGAGCGGTGGGCTCGACTCATCGGTCCTGTTGCGCGCACTGGCGGAAACCGGTTCCGTCCGCACCCGGGGCCTGCGGGCGATCCACGTCGACCACGGCTTGCAAGGCAGCAGTGCGGACTGGGCCGAGCATTGCCGGCGCCTTTGCCTCGACTTGAACGTCCCGCTCTCCGTCGTGCGTGTCGACGTCGAGCGCGGCGGCGCGGAAGGACCCGAGGGCGTCGCCCGGCGGGCCCGTTACGCCGCATTCACGCGTGCGCTGCGCGAGTCCGAAATCCTGACGCTTGCGCATCACCGAGGCGACCAGGCCGAAACCGTGCTGCTCAAGCTGCTGCGTGGCGCGGGCCCGGAGGGGCTTGGCGCGATGCGCACGTTGCGCCCGTTCGCGAGCGGCGCCATCTGGCGTCCGCTGCTCGGCCTTCCACACGCCCTCCTGCGCGCGTGCGCCGAAGCCTGGGGAGCGCAATGGGTCGACGACCCCAGCAACTTCGACACGTCGTTCGATCGCAACTATGTCCGGCACGACATCCTGCCGCGCCTCATCCATCGCTGGCCCGAAGCCGAAAGCAGCATCGCGCAGAGCGCAACGTGGTCGCGCGCAGCGGCGGCCTTCATCGACGAGGAAGCCACGGCGGCGTTGGCGCAAGTCCAGGGCCTCGATCCCCGGACGCTCGACTTCGGGCGTTGGCTCGCCCTGCCGGAGGCGCTGCGCGATCCGGTGCTGCGCCAGTGGCTGCGCGACATCGGCCTGCCGGGGCCGACCCATTTCCAGGCTTCCGAACTCGTCCGCCAGCTCGCCGAAGCCGGGGAGGACCGGCAACCGTGCGTCAGTTGGCCGGGGACGGAAGTCCGCCGCTATCGCGGCCTGCTGCATGCGCTCGCGCCGCTCCCGGCCGTGCCGGGAGGGTGGCAAGCCATGTTCAGCGGCGCCCCGGTCGAGTTGCCCGGCGGCGCCGGTACCCTCGCGCTGGTGTCGCGCCAGGCGGGGGGACGCCAGCCGCACCTTTCCACGCCACTGTTGGTGACGTTCCGCCGCGGTGGCGAATCGATGCGCCCGACCGGCGAAAACCACGTGCGCGAATTGCGGGAGCTGTTCCAGTCCGCGGGCATCACGCCGTGGTGGCGGGGCCGCCTGCCCCTCCTGATCGACCGGCACGGCCACCTCCTCGCCGTCGCGGACCTGTGGCAGAGCGATGATGGTGCGGCGTTGCTCGCTGCCGCCAATGCGCGCATCGACTGGCGTCCGGCGGACACCGCGCATTGAATCCCGCCCGGCGGTCGGCTAGCGTTCGCACCATGGCGAAAGAAGCCGCAGACGACGCCCTCCGCATTGCCGACTTCGAAAAGTCGCTCGACGAACTCGAACGGCTCGTCGCGCGGATGGAACAGGGCGACCTGACGCTCGACGAATCGCTGAAATCGTTCGAGCAGGGAATCGCGTTGTATCGAAGCTGCCACGACGCGCTGGAGCAGGCCGAGTTGCGCGTGCGCCAATTGCTCGATCCGTCCGACCCTGACTCCGCCGTGCCATTCGACTCCGCCCCGCCCTGACACGCCGGGCCGACCAGGGAGTCTTTCGTGGAAATGCCGGCTCCGGACCTCGCCATCTGGCAGCTGCGTGCCGAGCGGGTGCTGGAGCAAGTGCTCGCTGGGCAACTGCCCCCGGACGGGGACCTCGCCGCCGCGATGCGCTACGCCGTGCTGGGACCCGGCAAGCGGTTGCGTCCGCTGCTGGTCTACGCGACCGGCCACGCCTTCGGCGCCGATCCCGCGCGGCTCGATGGTCCGGCAGCCGCGGTCGAACTCGTGCACGCCTATTCGCTCGTCCACGACGACTTGCCGGCCATGGACGACGACGCGCTGCGCCGCGGGCGGCCGACCTGCCACGTCGCGTTTGGCGAAGCCATGGCGATCCTGGCCGGCGATGCATTGCAGGCACTCGCGTTCGAGGTGCTGGTCGACCCCGGTTCGGCACCGGGAGACGCCCGGGGAAGGGTCGAGATGTTCCACACGCTGGCCCGCGCCTGCGGCGCGCAGGGCATGGCCGGCGGCCAGGCACTCGATCTCGCCGCAGTCGGACGGACGCTGACCGTCGCCGAACTCGAGCGGATGCACGCGCACAAGACCGGAGCGCTGATTCGGGCGTCGGTGCGGCTCGGCGCGCTGGTCGCCGGAGCCGCCGCCACGCCTTCGCTCGATGCGCTCGACCGCTACGCCGCGGCGGTTGGCCTCGCGTTCCAGGTGCGCGACGACCTGCTCGACGTCGAGTCCGCGACGGAACAACTCGGGAAAACAGCCGGCAAGGACGCCGTGGCCCGCAAGCCGACCTACCCGTCGATCCTCGGTATCGAGGCGTCGTACCGGCGGCTTGGCGAACTCGTCGCCGACGCCATCGAAGCGATCGCCGGCCTCGGCGGCCGTGCCGATGCCCTGGTGTCGCTGGCCCGCTACGCGGCCGCGCGCGGGAACTGACCCCGGCGCGGGCGAACCGGAATCACGACACCAACCGCAGCGTGAACGGATACCGGTAGGCGACCCCTTCGTTGGCCTTGATCGCAGCCACGATCGTCAACACGAACCACACGATCGCGATCACGACGCCGGCCGGGACCGTCAGCAGCAAGCCAAGACCGAGCGTGACGATCGACAACACGACGAGCGCGATGCAGACAATCGCGGTCGTGATGTTGAAGTTCAGCGCCTCGCGCGCCTGGTCGCCGGCGAACGGCATGCTGTCACGCTTGATCAGCCACACGATCAGTGGGCCGACGATGCAGCCGATGCCGGTGATGAAGAAGCTGAACGCGGCGAGATGGCCGAGCATCGCCCACGTCCGTTCTTCGGCCGATGGAGCCGCCGGCGTGGCCATTGCGTGCGGTGGGTTCGGCACGTTCGGTACGGTTTCGGTTTCGCTCATCGCAGTCTCCTGCCGGTGGCCGGCGAACGCGCCGAGTGTGGCGCGCCAGGGCCGATGTTGCGCCGATGCCCGCGCACTTCAAGCGCCGGAAGTCATGCCTCGCCGGCGACCGTCATCCGCTCGAGCAGGATCGACCCGGTCAACACATGCGAGCGCGGGTCGACGTCGGCGCCGATCGCGACGATGCCGTTGAACAGGTCGCGCAGGTTTCCGGCAATCGTGATCTCCTCGACGGGGAACGCGATGGCGCCGTCCTCGACCCAGAACCCGGACGCGCCGCGCGAGTAGTCGCCGGTCACCAGCGACACGCCCTGCCCCATCAACTCGGTCACGACCAGGCCGCGTTCCATCCGGCGCAGCAAGTCTTCGAAACCGTCGGGCCCGGAGCGCACGACGATGTTGTGCACGCCGCCGGCGTTGCCGGTGGTCGTCATGCCGAGCCGCCGCGCCGAATAGCTGCCGAGGATGTAGCGCGACAGCACGCCGCCGCGCACGAGGTCGGAGTCGCGCGTCGCGACGCCTTCGGCATCGAACGCGCTGGAACCGTGGCCGCGCGGGATGTGCGGGCGCTCGGTAATCTCGACGTGGGCTGGGAAAACCGCGGTACCGAGCCGGTCGAGCAGGAAACTGGCGCGCCGGTACAGGGCGCCGCCGCTCACCGCCGACAGGAAATGCCCGACCAGCGTGCGCGCGGTTTCCGGCGCGAACAGTACCGGGCACTCGCGGGTCGTCAGCGACTGCGCGCCGAGACGCGCCACCGCGCGCTCGGCCGCGCGCGTGCCGACGGTTGCCGCCGGTGTGAAATCGCCAGCCCGCCGCACGACGTCGTACCAGTAGTCGCGCTGCATGCCATCGCCGTGGCCCGCAATCAACGAGCACGACAAGGAGTGTCGCGTACTGCGCTCGGTGCCGGTGAAATCGAGGCTGTTCGCATACGCCGTCAGCGTCTCGCCAGACTGCACCGACGCGCCTTCCGAATTGCCGATGCGCGCATCGGCGCCACGGCCGGCGTTCTCGATCTCGAGCGCGAGCGCGATCGCCTCCGGCGCCGTGATCGGCCATGGATGCCACAGGTCGAGATCGGGCGCATCGCGCGCAAGCAGCGCAGCGTCGGGCAAGCCGTGCGCGGCATCGGGTTCGGTGTGGCGGGCGATCGCGCAGGCCTGTTCGATCGTCTTGTCGATCGAGGCCGGCGCGAGGTCGGCGGTGCTGGCGGAACCCTTGCGCTTGCCGAACAGCACCGTCACCGCGATGCCGCGGTCGCGCGTATGTTCGACCGTTTCGACATCGCCGAGACGCACGTTCACCGCCAGTCCGCGTTCGATCGTCGCGACCGCATCGGCTTCGCTCGCGCCTTGCGCGCGGCAGCGCCGCACCATGTCGGCCGCGATCGACGCGAGCCGATCGAGCTCGGCGAGGCTGTTATCCTGAGCCGGAGCGACGTCGTTCACCCGGTGCTTCCATCGACGGCATGCATTCTTCCGACTCCGACCTGCCGGCCCCCGCCCGCCCGAGCCGCAGCGCACGGCGGCGCGACGCGCTTGATGTACTCGAACTTGCCGAAGCGCTCGCCGGCCAGTCGACGGCACAGCTCGACCGGCTCGGAATCGACGGCGGCCTGCGTGCCGAGATCGGCGAGGCGCACCGTATCACGTCGCATATCGCGCGCAAACGGCAGGTGCACCGGATCGCGAAATTGATGCGCGGGCTTGACGCGGCCGAACTCGACCGGCTGCGCGACGCGTTGCGCCACGACCGCGACGCCACCGCCCGGGAAACCGCGCGCCTGCACCGGCTCGAAGCGTGGCGCGACCACCTGCTCGCCGGGGGCGATGCGGCGTTGGCCGCTTTCGTCGATGCGCACCCCGGCGTCGACGTGACGCAGGTCCGCCGTCTCGTGCGGCAGGCGCGCGGCGAGGCCGCCGCGTCGAAACCGCCACGCGCCGCACGCGAACTGTTCCGGCTGTTGCGGGACCTTGCCACCAATGCCGGGCTGCACTCCGCCGGCGACTGACCACCCCGTCGCACGCGTCACGCGGCCGTGCCGCCGACCGTCATCGCATCGATGCGCAGCGTCGGCTGGCCGACGCCGACCGGCACGCTCTGGCCTTCCTTGCCGCAGACGCTGACGCCTTCGCCGAGTTGCAGGTCGTTGCCGACCATCACCGGGTCAGGATGTCCGGGCTCGAACTGGGTCAGCGTCGCGCCCTTCACCGGCCGCGTGATGCGGCCGTCCTCGATCAGGTAGGCCTCGCTCGCCGAGAACACGAATTTGCCGTTCGTGATGTCGACCTGTCCGCCGCCGAAGTTGGTCGCGTAGAGTCCGCGCTTCACGGAACGGATGATCTCTTCCGGATCGCTCTCGCCCGGCAGCATGTAGGTGTTCGTCATGCGCGGCATCGGCAGGTGCGCGAACGACTCGCGCCGGCCGTTGCCGGTCGATGCCGTGCCCATCAGCCGCGCATTCATCTTGTCCTGCATGTGTCCGGCCATGACGCCCTTGTCGACCAGCGTCGTGCACTGCCCCGGCACGCCTTCGTCGTCGACGCTGAGCGAACCGCGACGGCCCGGCAGGCTGCCATCGTCGACGATCGTGCACAGCGGCGACGCGACGCGTTTGCCGAGACGCCCGGCGAACGCCGACGTGCCCTTGCGGTTGAAGTCGCCCTCGAAGCCGTGGCCGATCGCCTCGTGCAGCAGCACGCCGGGCCAGCCGGGGCCGAGCACGACGGTCATTGTTCCAGCCGGCGCGTCGACCGATTCGAGGTTGACCAGCGCCTGTCGCACCGCTTCGCGGGCATACCGCTCGGCGCGCCCATCGGCGAACAGCGCATCGAAGCCGTAGCGGCCGCCGCCGCCGAAGCTGCCCTGCTCGCGGCGCCCATCCTGCTCGGCGATGACATGCACGTTGACCCGCACCATCGGCCGCACGTCGGCCGCGAGGGCGCCATCCGACGCCGCCACCAGCACCGTGTCGTGCGTCGCAGCGAGGCTGACCACGACTTCGGTGATGCGCGGATCGAGGCCACGGCAGAACGCGTCGAGCGCCCGCAACCGATCGACCTTGTCGGTGCTGGCGAGCGATTCGATCGGATCGTCCGCCGGATACAGCACCCGCGGCACGGTGATCGCCAGCGGCTTGCCGACGCCATTGCCGCCAGCGCGGGCGATCGCGCGCGCCGAGTCGGCGGCTTGCCGCAACGCCGGCAGCACGATCTCGTCCGAATACGCGAAACCGGTCTTTTCGCCGCTCATCGCGCGCACGCCGACGCCCTGCTCGATGCTGTGGCTGCCTTCCTTGACGATGCCGTCCTCGAGCAGCCACGACTCGCTGCGGGAATGCTGGAAGTAGAGGTCGGCGGCGTCGATCGACGGCCCGAGCAGGTGGTCGAACACGCGTTCGAGATCGCCGGTCGACAGGCCGCCCGGCGCCAGCAGGCCGCGTTCGGCGAGAACCAGGGATGAATCCATCGGCACGTGTTCCGGGCGGCGGGAGACCCTTCAACGTAATGGCACGCTGGCGGGTTCGCAAGCTCTCCTTTCTGGAATCGGGACTGGCGGCGCGCTCCCGGCTGCCGATGGGAGTAGGATCGGCATGCGCATATCATCAGGGAGGTCGGGGCCATGCGCATCCTGCCGTTGCTGGTTGCCGCCATCCCCAGCGCCGCGCTGGCGGCAGGCGCCCATCTCGATCCCGGATTCGGCACCGGCGGCGTCGCCGAAGTCGAGTGGTCTGCCGGATCCGCGGCCGCCAATGCAGTCGGCGTCGACGGCAGCGGACGCATCGTTCTCGGTGGCTTTGCGGCCGGTCCGTGGGGTGACGACGATTTCGCGCTGCTGCGGCTGTTGCCCGACGGCACGTTCGACACGACCTACGCGACCGATGCCGGCGGCGTACGCCTCGTCGATTTCGACCTCGACGGCATCGGGCCGAACAGCGACGATGTCATCAACGACCTCGTCGTGCTGGACGATGGAACGGCTATCGCGCTCGGCGACGCGCACTTCGGCTTCGGCGCGCTCAATTCGCAGTTCGCGCTTGTCCGCACGGACTCGAGCGGCGTGCTCGATCCGGGGTTCGGATCACTCGGACTCGTGCATTTCAACTTCCAGGACTTCGGCAACATCGACTTCGCCTTCCGTCTTGCGTTGGACAGCGAGGATCGCATCGTCACGACCGGCATGGTCAACGTCGATTTCGCCGTAAACGAGACACTGCACTTCTGGGCAGGCCTTGCGCGGCTGACGCCGGACGGCCAGTTCGATGCCACGTTCGCGAGCGGCGGATACTTCAGTGTGCCGTTCTGGAGCGACCCGACGATTCCGCCCCCCCGGCACAGCAACTTCAACTACCCGCTAGCACTTGCGTTCGACGACAGTGAACGCATCCTGCTGGGTGGCAGCGTGCGCGACCCCATCCCGTCCGATGCCGTCGCCTATCGCGTCTCAGCCGATGGTGCCTACGACGACACCTTCGGGCAGTATGGCCACAGCCTGTTGGGCATCGATTCCGGGGCGATTACCGCATTGCACGCAATGGATGGCGGTCGATTCATCGCCGCCGGTGAAGGCGGGGCGACCTACGACGCAGCGGAACTGTTCTTCGCGCGATTCGAGGCAGACGGCACGCTCGATACGACCTTCGGCAACGCCGGCATTGCCGAGCTGCCGACCCCCGGAGCTTTCGTGGCCCCGGACCTGATCGTGCCAATGATCGATGGCGGCTGGCTGGCCGTGGCCGGCGGAAGCCTTATCGAACCTTATGGCGTGCAGCGCCCTCCCGCACTCGCGCGCATCGATGCGAACGGTCAATTCGATACGGATTTCGGCGACAACGGCATCGTCACGCTCGACCTCGCTGACGGCCGCCACTTCTACGCCACGCGCGCTGCCGTGCAACCGGACGGCAAGATCGTCGTCGCCGGCGCGGTGCAGAACCCGGCCCCGGACGCCACGCTGCACTTCGCCGCGATGCGCGTCGTCCTCGACCCGGACAACGCGTTGTTCGCGGACGGATTCGACGGAACATGAACTTCTGCATTCCTTGTACCGGCTGCGCGTCATCGTCATGGAAAAGATACGACTGGGCCGCGCTCACAGGCCTTGTCTGCGATATCAATCGAGTCTGATCTTTTTGATTCGTGATTCGGGGCGGGCAATCCGCTTCGGTTTTATGATTCACGCGGGCAGTCCGTTGACGCGCTAATGGTGGGTGGCGCAGTCGTCGCCACGTGCCTACTGTTCAAGTGCGTGCTGGATGGAAGAAAGGTGTGCGATTGCAAATACCCAAACGCAGATCACGATTTGACGCAAATCAATGCCAAGTTGATCTGCGCGAGCCAAGTCGCGAAGTTGCGCCTCGAATCTGGCATGTTCCTGATCGAACCGATTACGCACTCCGTCGAGACGAGCATCGAACATCTATATCCACCCAATGAGCCAGAGTGTCGTGATTGTCAGCACTAGAGTAGGTCAATCAGGTTGGCTGCGCTTCGCATTCCCATTACTTTGCGCATTGGGAGTGTTACTTTGCATCCTCCTTATTTCAGATGTGTTGGCTCCCGTCGTCTGCTGCTATGACTGGCGTCGTATCTCGATGACGGTTGCGATTATTGATGCAGAATTCCGATCTCAGTCGGGACCTCGGCTGGCTTGGGGGTTCTCTGGATTTCCAACTGTAGTTTCCGCGGTGCTTTTAGTCAGCATGTTTGTTTGGTGGTTGGCGCCAACCTCGCGAAGACCGCGCGTAGAAGTAGCTGCTTCGGTGGTGCTCGTGGCGCTCGTAGCCATCGGGTGGTGGTTGACAGCGAACTTGCCCGTAGGGCTTCTCGCTTCGGCAGCAGGATTCCTCGGGCCACTGGGGGCATGGGTTGCGTGGAGGCAAAGGAGAAAAACCCCGGCTGCTCGTCGAGATCGGCGGGACTGACTGGCGAGCGCAGCAGGCCGATGATAAGGATTTGCGGGTGGGCCTTCATGGTGCCGAGGATGAAGTGCAGGCTGCGCACGGGGATGCGCTCGCCGTGAATCGATGGGGTCAGACTCGATTGATTTGAAACAAAAAACACAAGGCAGGGTAATCCACCCGCCGGCAGCGCGACGACGGTGTGGAGCTGGAGCTTCACCGCCAACCCGTTTGGTGCAGAGCCGGCGATGCCTCGGTAGCCGGTGGCGGCGGCTGCCTCGTCCGGTCGGTGGCGCCATCCGACGGCTTGCCAACCTGCCGCCGACCCCGTCGACGACTCCGTCGCGTGAATGCAACCACCGAACGGGTCGTGCGCGGAGCGTCGGCGCCGCTGTGGAGGCCGCACAAGAGCCGTGAGGCTTGCACGCCGGACACGCCGTCACGGTACGATTGAACCGCACCGGCGCAACCGATGATTGCGTCCGGTCGCGCCGTGGGGAGGACGCATGGGGTATCTGATCGTAGTCGTCTCGTGCATTGCCGGGGTGTTCGTTGGCACCATGTCCGGTTCCGATACCGGTCTCGCGCTCGGTTTTTTCACCGGCCTCGCGATCGGCGTCGTTTGCGTGCGCCTGCGCGCGCTCGACATGCGCATCGAGACCCTGCAACGCGAGGTCAATGCGCTGCGCGTCGCAAGGAGGGTTTCACCGCAGGGCATCACCAGTCACGCGCTCCCGCGCGACGCCGCCGCGGGACCGGCGACGGCCGCGCAACCGGCTCGCGCGCCAGTCGCCGATGCGCCCCCGCTCGCCGCGACCACACCGGCCGACGAATCGGTGATCGACACGTCGGTGCTCGCCACGGCGCCTCCGGCCCCTGCTCCGCGCGCGGCTCCGGCGGGCGAAACCGTCACGCCACCGCGCATCGCGGCCTCGTCGGTCGCGCGCGCGCCCACGCCACCCGATGCCTTCGAGAAGGCCGTCACTGCAATTCGGCATTGGTTCACCGAAGGCAACGTGCCCGTCAAGATCGGCATGCTGGTGCTGTTCGCCGGCGTCGCCGCGCTGCTGAAGTATGCGACCGACCAGGGTTGGCTCAGCGTTCCGATCGAACTGCGCCTCGCCGGCATCGCCGCGGTCGCGATCGGCGCGCTGGCGTTCGGCTGGCGCGAGCGCACCCGGCGACGCACCTTCGCGCTGTCATTGCAGGGCGGCGCGATCGGCATCCTGCTGCTGACCGTGTTCGCCGCGCTCCGGTTGTATCACCTGCTGCCCGCCGGCGCCGCGTTCGCGCTGCTGCTCGCGCTGGTCGCCGGCACCGGCATACTGGCCGTACTGCAGGACGCACTGGCCCTTGCGGTGCTCGGCCTCGTCGCCGGCTTCGCCGCGCCGATCCTGGTTTCTACCGGCAGCGGCGACCACATCGTGCTGTTCGCGTATTACCTCGTGCTGAACCTCGCGATCCTCGCGATCGCGTGGCGGAAGTCATGGCGCGCGCTGGACCTGCTCGGCTTCTTCTCCACGTTCGCGATCGGCACGGCCTGGGGCGTACTGCGCTACGAGCATGCGCTGTTCGCGAGCACCGAACCGTTCCTGCTCGCCTTCTTCGCGATCTACATCGCAGTGCCGATCCTGCACGCCGCACGCGGCGACAGGACGCGACGCGACCTCGTCGACGGCACGCTCGTGTTCGGCAATCCGCTGCTCGCGTTTGCACTGCAGGCCGCGCTGCTGCAAGGCGAACGCATGCCGCTGGCGTGGTCGGCGCTCGCCCTCGCCGCGCTGTACGCGCTGCTCGGCTGGTGGCAGTTGCCACGGCGGCGCGTGCTCGGCGAATCGTTCCTGGTGCTCGCGGTCGGTTTTGCGACGCTTGCGGTACCGCTCGCCCTCAGCGCGCGCAGCACCGCCTCGACGTTCGCCCTCGAAGGCGCGGCACTGGTCTGGCTCGGGCTGCGCCAGCAGCGTCGGCTGCCCGAGTTGAGCGGCCTCGCGCTGCAGGTGCTCGCCGCCGCCGCATTCCTGTTCGGCATGACCGTCAACGGTGTCGGCGATGCCACGCCACTCGCGAATCCGACTGCCATCAGCGCGCTGCTGGTCGCACTGGCCGCGTTCGCGAGCGCGTGGCTCTACCACCGCGCGCTGCGCCCGACGCCCGCGGTCGTGCTTTATCTCTGGGGCCTCGTGTGGTGGTGCGGCGACGGGTTGCACGAAATCGATCGCTTCGTGCCGCCGCATCGGCACGCCGCGGCGGTGCTTGCATTCGTCGCCCTGACCGCGGTGCTGGCGACCGTGGCGACGCAACGCACGCGGGCGATCGCCGTCGCGGGTACGGCGGCACTGGCGCTGGTCGCCGGCATACCGGTCGCACTATGGATGGGCATCGACGGCGTGCAGCCGTTCGCCGGCCAGCCACTCGGCGCGCTGGCGGCGTTCATGCTTGCCGGTGTTTACGCGCTGACGACGCTCCGCGGGCAAGACGGCCTGACGCCCGCGGTCGGCCACACCGGCTGGGTCTGGAGCTGGACCTGCTTCGCCGCCGTGGCGCTCGATCGCATCGCCGCCGAGGCGCAGCTTGGCAGCGGTTGGCGCATTGCACTCGGCGCGTTGCCCCTGCTCGCCGCGTGGTCGCTCGCGTTGGTGCGCCCGCAGTGGATTGGTGTGCCCCTGCAGCAGCGCTTCGACGGCTGGCGCGGTTCGCTCCTGCTGCAACAGGCGATCGTCGGCGCGTGCCTGTTCTGCATCCTGCTCTGGCATGCCGGCGACGCCCGGCCGCTGCCGTGGCTGCCATTGCTCAATCCCGTCGAGCTGGTGCAACTCGGTACGCTGATCCTCGCCGCGCGCTGGCTCGCCGACCCGTCGACACCCGACATCATCGGAGCCCGGCGAGCGGTAGTGATCGCCGGCGCCGGTTTCCTGTTCGTCACCGCAGCGACGCTGCGCGCAACGCATCATCTCGGCGGCGTCCCGTGGGACGGTCGCCTGCTGTCGTCGAACCTCGCGCAGATGGCGCTCACCCTCGCGTGGAGCGTGCTCGGAGTGATCGGCTGGGTCGCGGGGTCGCGGCGCAGCCAGCGCCTGCTCTGGCTCGCCGGCGCCGTGCTGATGGGGATCGTGCTGGCCAAGCTGCTGCTGATCGATCGCACGCGACTCGGCAACCTGTTCGGAATCGCGTCGTTCATCGGCTACGGCCTGCTCTGCACCGTCATCGGCTACTTCGCGCCGGCGCCACCGCGGGCGATCGGACAGGCGAAAGGAGCATGAGGACGCTCGCGACCATCGCGATCGCCGCCTCGCTGGCGCTGTCCACTGCCGCGGCGCAGGACCTGCGCGACTACGCCTGGGCGTTCCCGCTCACCCTGCCCTCGACCGACCCCGGCAATGCCTGGCGCATCGACTTGACGACCGAAGTCTACGCGCATGTCCACGACGCCGCGCTGCGCGACATCGCCGTGTTCAATGCCGACGGACGGCCGGTACCGAGTGCGCGTGTCGGTGCCGACGCGCCGCCCGGCAGCAGCGAACGCGGCGAGCCGGCAACGCTGCTCGCACTGCCTGTCGTGAAGTCGCCGAACGCCATCGGCGATCTTCGCCTCGTCGTCGAGCGCGACGCGAATGGACGCTTGCGCCGACTCGAGGCCGGCGATTCGAGCGCGCCTGCCGGCGCCGCCGCAACGCATGACTGGCTCATCGATGCGAGCGCGATCCACGGCGCGCTCGAGCGCCTCGTGCTGGCATGGGACGCGCCCGCCGATGGCGTCGTCGCACACTTCGAGCTTGCCGCCGGCAACGATCTCGACCATTGGCGACCGGTCGGCAGCGGCAGGGTGTTCGCACTGCGCCAGGGCGATGCGCGCCTCGATCGCCGCGATCTGCCGCTCGGCGGAGTGCACGCGAAATACCTGCGCCTGCATCGCAGCGACGACGGTGCGGCATTGACGGGTCTGCGCGCCGAGCTGCGCTACACGGTGGCGAACGCCGTCGTGCCCGCCCTGGTGTGGGTCGACGCGAAGGCGCTGCCGGCCCCGGCGCAAGCGAACGACGACAGCGTGCATCAAGACTACGTCCTGCCGGCCGCATTGCCGGTGCGGCGCGTGCGAATCGAACTCCAGACCGACAACGCGCTTGCCGACGTCGTGCTCTATGGCAGCTCCGGCGAACAGCGTGAAACGCTCGCGCATGCGACCGCGTTCCGCCTGCGCGACGGCAGCGACAGCCTGCGGAATGGCGATCTGGACGTCACGCCGCGTGCCCGGCTCGACTCGTTGCGCATCGAGTCGCGCACTCCGCTCAACACCGCGCCGCGCGTGCAGGTCGCGTTTCATCCCGATCGCTTCGTGTTCCTCGCCGAGGGTTCCTTGCCGTACACGCTCGCGACCGGCAGCGCGCGGGCGATGCGCCCCGACTACCCGGTCGAAGCCGCGCTCGCGAGCCTCAGGGCACGACTCGGCGCGGATTGGCGACCGCCGCCTGCGCACATTGGCGCAGGCCACCCGAGTGGCGGTGACGCTGCGCTGCAGCCGGCCCCGGCGCCGCCGGCTTGGCGCCGCTGGCTGTTGTGGGCCGTACTCGTCGCTGGCGTCGTGCTGGTCGGCGCATTTGCACTGAGCCTGTTGCGCAGCCCGCGCGCCGAATGACACGCGCAACCCGGCCAGTCGACACGGCCCAAGCGCAGCTGCCCGCGACGTCGGTTGCCCCAAGGCCCCGCGAACAGGGGCTCACGGTGCGAGCGCCGTGCCGTGGGCCATGTCCGCCCGCAACCGTTTGATTTGTCATGCGGCCGTTGCCGGTATCGTCTTTCCCCCTTTTTTTTGTACGGGCGGGATTTTTTCGCGCTTTCCGTTGTCTCTTGCTGATGCCTACCGACAGGCGGCCGCGCTGGCAGCGCGGTTCACACCGTTGGCGCCAGCCGTTCCCTGGCGCAAGTCATCGAGCGACCGTTCTCCTTCACACTTGAATGGAGGTTGCCATGACTACGCAAACTGCCAATTCCTCGACCTTGGGCTATGCGGCATTTGCCATCACGCTGTGGATGGCGAGCATGCTCAACGCCGATTGGTTCTCCGCCGCGCCCGCCCACATGAACATGATGCTTGCGTTCACGGTGGGCGGCACGGCAATGGCACTGGCCGGCCTGATGGAATACGGGCGCGGCCGCACCCTCGACATGCTGATCTTCCTCGGCTTCGCCGCGTTCTGGTGGAGCTGGGCGTTGCATTCCTTCAGTGCCGGCAACGGCAACATGCCGCCGACTGACGGCGGTTACATGGGGTGGTTCTTCCTGATGTGGGCAGTGTTCGCATGCTGGATCTGGCTCGGCTCGATGCACGCCGGCGCACTGCGCAACCTGTTCACGCTGGGCCTGTGGCTCACGATGCTGGCGCTCGCGATTGCCGATTGGAGCGGCATCGAGGGTTTCACCATCCTCGGTGGCTACCTCGGCCTCATCACGGCGTTGATCGCCGGCTACATCTCCGCGGCCGAAACGATCAACGAAGGCACCGGTCACGTCGTGCTGTCGCTCGGCGAACGCCGGGAATTGCGTGACCAGCGCGAGCCGCAACAACACGGCACCGCCGCGCACGCCTGATCATGCAGCTGCCTGCGACGGACTGCGGGCAGCACGTGGCAAGAACCCGGCGACCGGCATCGATGCAAAGATTGGCGGGCAAATGAAACGGCATTCGCGCCTGCAATGGGCGCGAATGCCGTTTCGTGCAGGGGCGCATCCACAATCCGCGAAAACCCTGCCGATCCATCCGCTTGCAACCCTCAGCCCGCTTGCGGCCCGCTGCCCGCTGCCGGCTGTTCCGGCGTATTCGCAGGCGTACCCGCGGGTGTTGCATCGAGCTTCTTCTCCGCCGGCACGGCGGGGGGCGGCGCAACGGGTGCGGCCTTGGCTTTCGTCTTCGACACTTCGGCGATGACCGGCTTGTCCCACGACCCGGTGACGCGATAGTGCGTTTGCGCGGCGTTGGCAAGCGGCTTGCCGAGCACGCCCTGCAGCACGAGGCCCGCCGCGGCGCCGACCGGCCCGCCGGTCAGCGCGCCAATGACCGGCAGCGTCATTCCCGGATGCGGAGTGACGACCATTTCCTGGTCGTAGTCACGCGCCTTGAGCCCGGTGCGCCCGGTGATCCGGATGTCGGCCGCGGGCGACTTGATGACGAGTCCGTCGGTGTACGCATTGCCGTCGGTGATCCGGAAACTGCCTTCGATCGAATTGAAGCCGAGGCCGGACTTGAAGAAGTCGCTGAAGTCGAGGCTGAGCCGCCGCGGAATCTCGCGCAGCGACAACAGCCCGAACAGGCGGCCCGCGCCGGGCTCGACGTCCGGGATGCGCCCTTCGCCGACGTGCAGCGTCAACGTGCCGTTGGTGATGTCGGCGAACGCGAACGATGACGGCGGGCCGGGGAACGTCGCGTCGATTTCCGCCTTCGTCGGGCCACCGGTGATCAGGCCATCGAATCCCAATGAGTCCATCATCTTGCCGAGATCGTGCGCGGTGAGCGTGATCTCGAGGTGCGACGTGTTGCTGGTGGCATCGCCGGTCCAGGTTCCGGTCGCATCCATCGTGATGTTCGGCGACTTCGAGGTCAGGGCATCGATCAGCAACCCGCCGCCGGCGGGGTGGCTCTTGAAGTGCGCCTCGCCGAACGTCGCGTTGCCGAGCTTGAAATCCGCCACCGACAGGTCGAGTGGCGGAACCTTGGCCGGCGTGATCGACAGCGTCTTGGCGGGCGCCGGGCCGCCGGGTTCGGAGGCCGGCCAGTAAATGCGGTCGAACCGCGCGGTGATTCCGTTCGTGGCGGGTCCGGACGGCAGCACGATGGATCCCGCCACCGCGGCGCCATCGAACCCGACCGCCAAGGCACCGGCATCCGGTTTCACGGTCAGTCGCGTCGCGCCGAAGTGGTGGCCGTCCAGCATCAGATCCGTGGCCGCCACGTCGATGCCGTCGAGCAAGTCGCTGCCGTTGCCGCCGGAAGCGTGGGTGGCGAGGTCGAACCAGCCCCGATGTCGACCGTGCCGGTGCTGCCGTCGATGCGGATGCCGCGTGCGGGCAGCGTGCCGGCGGCGGCGCCGAACGTGATCGTGGCAGCGACCGGCTTGACACCTTCCGGCAACCGCACGGCCGCAGTGGCGGCATCGCCGAGAGCCGCATGCAACGTCTGCCCGGCCCACGGCACCGGCAGCTCGATCCGGATGCTTTCCGGCGACGCGGCGTCCTTGCCGAGCGGTGACGGCAGGTCGATCGTGGTCCCGACGAGGTCGCTCGAGAGCGCCAGGGTTTTCGCACCGGCTGTCGCATCCTTGGCCGCGTCGATCGAGAACGCCCCGTCCATTTCGACTCGCCCGGGAAATGCGGCAGCGCCGGCGCGAGGACCGGCGCATCGGCGAACACCACCGTGGCGGGAAAAGTTCCGGTGACGGCGGCTTCGAATGCATGGCGGGAATCGGTGACGCCGCCGCCAGCGGCCACTTCGAGGGTCGCTGGCCGGTCTCGAAAAGTACCGGAAAGTGGCCCCGTGGCGAAGCCCGCCTGGTTGAATCGCAACGACCCCGTGGCACCCTTGAACACCAGCCCGTAGGTTTTTTCGGTGATGTCGGCACGCTCGAGGTCGACGCTGCCGTCGAGCTGCAGCGCGTCGGTGTCGTGCACCGGCAGCGACAACGTCATCGTTGCCTTGCCGCTGCCACCGATGCCGATTTCACGCAAGCCATCGGCATAACGCTTGCCGATCGGCGTCTGCATCAGGAACGCGAGCATCTGCGCCCCGGTTCCGGCGCCTTGCGCGGTCAATGAGAGAACCGAGTTGTCGAGGTTCGGGATCGACGCGCTGGCGGGTCCGGCCGCAATGCCGCCGATCTCGCCGCCCGCCACGTCGACCTGCATGCGGTCGTCGACGAAGCTCGCGGTCGCCGACAGCCCGTGGACGCGCGGCCACTCGTCGGAAAACTCGAATGTCGCGTCTTCGACCGTGCCCCGCGCCTCGAACCGCCCCGCGCTGTTGTGGAACGGCCAACTGTGCAGGTCCCCGCGCACGACCGCACGCGCCGACGTCACCCGTCCCGACACCAGCGCGCGGTCGAGCCACGCCACCGCGTCGGGCGGCATCACGTTCACCGGCCAGAACAGCGGCGCCGACGTGAGGTCGGCATGATCGAGCACGGCATAGAGGTCGAGCACCGGACGGCTGTGGTCATCCTTCAGCAGCACGCTGCCGAGCGCCTGCCCGCCGAATCCCGCGCTGTCGAAATCGACGTGGTCGGTCGCGACCCGCCACGCCGGGCCGTCACGGTACGCGACGACATCGCCCGCGATCGAGTCCAGCGTGATTGGGTGCCGGAACACGCGCGGGTAGTCGAACGTGAAGGGTTGCTTCGGAATCGCCAGCAGCAGCGCTTGCTCGTCGCCCGCGAGGTCCGCGTCGAGATGCGCGATGCCCGGCGAAGCCGGAGTCGAGACGATCGCGAGATCGCGCAGGCTTGCGTCGATCCGGTAGTCGTCGACATTCGCCCAATGGCCATCGGCGCGCTCGATGCGACCCTTGGGCTGGGCGAGGTAGAGCCAGCGCCGCAGCGCCGTCGGTGGCCGGTCACTCAGCATCGCGAGCGCGCCGGCGGCTCCGGCCGGAACCGACCGCGCCGCGAAATCGAACGCGGGCGCCGCGGCGTCACCCCGCCGCCGGATCGAGACCCGTCCCGGCTCGCTGCCGGCGGTGCCGGTGTCGAGTCCGGCGACATCCACCGTCCAGCCATCGCCCGCGCGCTGCCAGCGGGCGACGAACGCAAGCCGGTCGAAGTGGACGCGCGGCAGTACCGTGGTGCGGTCATCGGTCGCCACGGGCGCCGTGGTGGTGAACACCGGATTCGCAAGATCGACGCGAAGGCGCACATCGTCGACGTGGCCGCGATCGAGGCGGCCCCAGAGTTGCACGCGGCCCTTCGCATCGACCGCGCGCACCGCCACCGGCGCGTAGTCGCCGAGCAACGTCGCAAGGTCGACGTCGGTGCCACCGGCGTAGATTTCACCACTCCGTTCCGCCGCATTGAACTCGGTCACCATGTCAATCGGTGGCGCGCTCGACCCGGCCCGGCCGATGCGCCCGAGCACGCGCATCCGCTCGCCCTTGTTCAGGATCCGCAGCAGCGGCGAATACAGGCCGACGTCGATGCCGTGCGCGGGATCGGAAATGTCGATCGCGAGGTCGGTGAAGACCACCGCGCCAAGCGGACCCAGGGAGGGGGAAGATCCCGCAGCACCGGTGTCGGGCAGGTCGAAGCCACGCAGGTGCCACGCACCGTCGCTGGCCCGATCGAGGTCGAGCCGGACACCACGGACCCGGAACTCGCTGAACGAGCGCCCGCGCTGCAACGGCGCGAACAAGTCGAATGCGAGCTCGGCACGGTCGAGTTCAAGTGGCGGCGAACCGATCCGCACGTCGTCCAGTTGCAGCAACGGACCACCCGACACCCAGTGGGCGTCGAGGCGCCCGAACGAAACGGGCTGGCCGATCCACTGCGACAACTGTGCCGCGACCCGTTGCGGATGGTGGACCATCCACGGCAGCGCCAACTGGACGATGCCGGCGATGATGCCGAGGACGATGATCGCGGCGGCAGCGAATCCGAGCAGGATCCGGCGCGCGCGCCGCAGGTGGCGGCGCCATCCGGTCACGGACGGCCGCCGGCCACGTGGCGGTTCCCGCCGGCGCGGGAATGACGCCAAGATGGACAGATCAGGCCTTTCCTAGAGCAGGACGACATCGAACTGCTCCTGCGAATAGTGCTCCTCGGGCTGGAACGTGATGGCCTTGCCAATGAACTCCTCGAGCTCGGCGACCGCGGCGGCCTCCTCCTCGAGGATCCGGTTGACGACTTTCGGCGCCGCCAGCACCAGCAGCTTGCGCGCCTCGAACTGACGCACCGTGCGGGTGACTTCGCGGAAAATCTCGTAGGCGACGGTTTCCGCGCTGCGCACATTGCCGCGGCCATTGCACGTCGGGCAGGGTTCGCACAGTTGCCGCTCGAGGCTCTCGGTGGTGCGCTTGCGAGTCATCTCGACGAGGCCGAGCGGCGACATGTCGAAGATCGTCGTGCGGGCATGGTCGCGAGTGAGCGACTTCTGCAACTGCCGCAGCACCTGGCGCTTGTGTTCCTCGTCGCGCATGTCGATGAAATCGATGATGATGATGCCTCCGAGGTTGCGCAGGCGCATCTGCCGCGCCGCCGATTGCGCGGCTTCGAGGTTGGTGCGGTACGCCGTTTCCTCGAGGTTGCGGGTGCCGAGGTACGCGCCGGTGTTCACGTCGATCGTCGTCATCGCCTCGGTCTGGTCGACGATGAGGTAACCGCCCGACTTCAGCGGCACTTCCTTGTTCAACGCCCGCTGGATTTCGTCCTCGACGCCATACAGGTCGAAGATCGGACGCTCGCCAGGGTAATGCTCCACCCGCTCGACCATATCGGGCATGAACTGCGCGATGAAGTCCCGCACCTGCCGCCACATGTCGCGCGAATCGACGCGGATTCGTTCGGTCGCGGGCCGCACGAGGTCACGCAGCACCCGCAACGGCAACGCAAGGTCGGCGTAAATGCGCTCGCCGACGCCGGCCGTCTCGATCCGTCCGGTGATGGCCGACCACACCTTGCCGAGGTAAGCGAGTTCCTCGGCCAGGGCTTCACGAGACAGGCCCTCCGCGTTGGTGCGGACGATGCAACCCGGGTGCGGGTCGCCGAGGATCTCCGCAACCAGCGCCTTCAGGCGGACCCGCTCGGCATCGTCCTCGATCTTGGCCGAAATGCCGAGCACGTTGCTGTAAGGCAGCAGCACGAGGTAGCGCGAGGGCAGCGACAAGTGGGTCGTCAGGCGCGCGCCCTTGCTGCCGATCGGGTCCTTCATCACCTGCACGACGACCTGCTGGCCCTCGCGGAGCAGCTCGGTGATCGACGGTCCACCGGGCGGAGACGGCGGTGGCGCCAGCTCGAGTTCGGCGTCCTGCGGCGCTTCCGCCGCGAGCGGCCGTGGGCGCAGGATGTCCGACGCGTGCAGGAATGCCGCGCGTTCGAGCCCGATTTCGACGAAGGCGGCCTGCATGCCCGGCATGACGCGGCTGACGCGGCCCTTGTAGATATGGCCGACGAAGCCGCGACGGCTCGCGCGCTCGACGTGGACTTCCTGCAGCGTCCCGTTCTCGACCAGCGCCACCCGGGCCTCGCGCGGCGTCACGTTGACGAGGATCTCCTCGGACATGGGATATTTGCGACAGGAAGTTGAGCCGACTTATAGCTTTCCGGCCGCGTCCTTGTCGAATGCCCCGGTCACGGCCGGCGCGGCCAGCGGTTCGAGGCCAGCCCGCCGCAGCAGTCGCGCGGTCTCGTGCAAGGGCAGTCCGACCACCCCGGAATAGCTGCCTTCGAGCCGGGTGATGAACGCCGCCGCGCGCCCCTGGATGGCGTAGGCACCGGACTTGCCGAAGGGCTCACCCGAGGCGACGTAGCGCTCGATCGTGCGGCGATCGAGGACATCGAGCGTGACCGTCGACACGCAGGCCGCCGACTCGCCCCCGCTGGCGCTGCGGCAGCAAACCGACGAAATCACCGCGTGCGCCTGGCCGGACAGTTCACGCAACATCCGCATGGCGTCGGCAGCATCTTCGGGCTTGCCGAATACCGCATCGTCCAGCACGACTTCGGTGTCGGCTCCAAGCACGATGCTGCCCGGGCGTCCCGACACGAGGTCCCAGCCCGCCCGCGCCTTGTCGCGCGCGACCCGCGCGACGTACGCTCCGGGTGATTCGTCCGCGCGGCGCCGCTCCTCGACCTCAACGTCGAGCACGTCGAATGCGAGGCCAAGCTGCGCCAGCAGTTCGCGGCGGCGCGGTGATCGCGAGGCGAGGAAAATCATCCGCGAGAGGATAGTCGCTCGCGCGCTGCCGCGGTGAACGTCTGGATCACAAGGCAGCAACGCTTCACGCGCGGTGATACGGATGCCCGGCAACGATCGTCGTCGCCCGGTAGAGCTGCTCGGCGACGACCAGCCGCACCAGCATGTGCGGCAGCGTCAGCGGGCCGAGCGACCAGCGCCGGTCGGCGCGTTCGAGGACGGCCGGGGCGTGGCCCTCGGGGCCACCGACGACGAACGCGACGTCACGGCCCGCCATCCGCCAACGGGTCAGCTCTTCGGCCAACCGCTCACTCGACCACGCCTCGCCGCCGCCATCGAGCGCCACCACGTGCCACGTTTTCTGCAGCACCCCAAGCACGGCCGCACCCTCGGCGTCGCGCGAACGGGTGCGATGCGGGATCTCGACCAGTTCCAGCGGCAGCGCGTGCGACAGGCGCTTGCGGTACTCGGCAAGACCTTCGGCAACCCACGCCGGCATCCGCTCGCCGATGCACACCAATCGCGCCTTCACGGCTCGGGCTTCGCGGGGCGCAGGCGCGGATTTCCGGCTGTGCCGGATGGAGCCGTCAAACGGCCAGCGCCTCGGGCAAGGGTTCGTCGACCGACCAGAGCCGCTCGAGGCCGTAGTACTCGCGCGCCCGCGGCAGCATCACATGCACGACGATGTCGCCGAGGTCGACCAGGACCCATTCCGCCTCGCGGTGGCCTTCGACGCCGATCGGCGGCAACCCCGCCTGCTTGGCCTTGCGCACCACTTCGTCGGCGATCGACTTCACATGCCGCGACGAGGTGCCGCTGGCAATGACGAGCAGATCGGTGACGCCGCTCTTGCCGCGCACGTCGATCTCGGTGACGTCACGCGCCTTCAAATCATCGAGTGCGCCGCGGACGATCCCGTGCAATCGCACCGCTTCGTCGACAACGCGCGCCGGTGCGCGTTGCTTCCGCTGCGGGCGCGGCGGCGTCGGCGGCCGCTTGGAGCGGGACGGTGCGCGGGGCTCGGTGTCCTTGCCCCGCCCGCGCGGACTTCGCGGGGCGGCTTGACGTGCAGCGGATGGCTTCGGTTTCGCCGCCGCGCGGGTCGAGCCGCGTGAAGTCTTTCGGGTCGAGGCGGCAGTGGTCGTGGTCTTGCCGGCACGGCGCGGCCGGGAGCGCTTTTCCGTCGTGGCCAAGTGCAAACACCCTCTCATGGGCGGGACGCCGGTTTGGCGCGACGCCAGTATAGGCCTTCGGGAACCTCGAAAATTCCGAACCGGGCCAAGGGTCGACGACCCGGCCACGAACGGAAGGCGTGCATCGTACGGATATCCCGGTCAAGCAACGGCAGGATGCGGGAAACCCGGGGCCTTGCCAGGGATGCTCTGATCAAACCCAAGTAGGCGGCATGATGTCCAGAAGGTTCGCAGATTGGCGTGCGTGGCGCAGCCCAGACTGGCGGTCTGGGCAAGACGCGCGCGACGACATGAGGACTTTCTGGACATCACCTCGTCAGTTGAAATCCATCGGTTGAGGCCGGTCGGTCTGCCGTCAGCTCCTCGGCCCGCCGTCTCGACAGACCGCCAGTCTGCCTTTGCCGCCGGTCCTGCGATCTGCCGGCAGACCGACCGGTGACGCCTGCGCGGGTTTGATCAGAGCATCCCTAGTTGCGGATCAGTTCTGCATCGCCGCGCATCCCTGCGGCGCCCGGATTCTTCCGGTATGGCCCCAGCAGCACCGGGGATTCGCTGAACGCATCCGGGACCAGCCAGCGCGGTTCACCGCCGGCGGCGAGGATTTCCCGGATCCGCCGCGCCGAAATGTCGAGCGCGGTAACCGGAACCGGCAGGACCCGCCCCGCCGGTGACTCCCGCAACGCCGTCGGTCCCGAACAGCGCCGCGACGCGATCTTGGTGCGAAGTTCGGTCGGCAACGGGCCACCGTCATGGCCGGGCCGCGTCAGTACGCCGACATGCGCAAGCTCGAACAGCTCGCGCCAACGGTGCCACGTCGGCAGGCCTGCGAACGCATCGGCGCCGAGCAGCAGCACGAGAGGCCGTTCTGGTCCGGTCTCGGCCCGCAGCTCGGCGAGGGTGTCGAAGGTGTACGACGGTCCGTCGCGATGGAGTTCGCGCGCGTCGATCCCGATGCGGTCCTGTCCGCGCAGCGCCGCACGCACCAACGCGACGCGCTGCGCCGCGCTCGCGACCGGCGGATCGCGATGCGGCGGAACCGCGGCCGGCACCAGGTTGACCTCGGCATCGAGGAATTCGGCCGCTTCCCACGCGACGCGCAGGTGTCCGTTGTGCACCGGATCGAACGTGCCGCCGAGGATCGCAAGCGGACGATTCACCCGCCACCTCCGCAACGAGGCGCCGTGCAGCCGATCGCGGGACCCAAGGTCATGCCGCGAGCAACGCCGCGGACCGGCGCGGCTGCGCGATCGCGACCAGCAGCCGTTCCAGTTCCCGCCACGCATCACCATACGCACGGCCACCCGCGTCGGGATTGCGACCCTTGGCAATCCGGTCGATGCGCCCGACCGCGGCGAGGCACGCTTCCCAATGCGCATGCGGCGCAACCCGCACGGCGCGTGACAGCGCGTCATGAGCCGCCGGCCGCAAGTGCTCGCTGCGCAGTGCCGAAGCCGTCCCGCCCGGATCGCGCGCGACCCGCTCGACAACGCGCAACTGGTTGGAGAGCCAGCCCAGCAACGGAATGATCTCCTCGCCTTCCGCGTGCAGACCGTCGACGATGCGCAAGGCGCGCGCCGCGTCCCCCGCGAGCGCCGCGTCGGTCAGCCGGAACACGTCGAAGCGGGCGTCATCGGCGACCAGCGATTCGAGCGTCGCCGCATCGATCGTCCCGCCCGTATGCAGCAGCGCCAGGCGGTCGATGTCCTGTGCCGCCGCCAGCAGGTTGCCCTCGACCCGCTCGGCCAGCACCGCGATCGCATCGTTGCCCGCGTGGAGCCCGCGGGACGCCATGCGCGCCGCGATCCAGCCCGGCAACTTGTCGGCGCCGATCGGCCAGCAGATGACCGCGGTACCGGCCTTCTCGATCGCGGCGCTCCACGCGCCCGCATGCCGGTTGCTCCAGTCGTGCGCGGTGACCAGCAGCAGCGTGTCGGCAGGTGGCGCGGCGCAGAACGCCGTGATCGCGGCCGCGCCTTCCTTGCCGGGCCGCCCGGTCGGCAATCGCAGATCGATCAGGCGCCGGGTCGCAAACAGCGACAGCTCATTCACGGATTCGGTCAGCCGGTTCCAGTCGAAGCCGGGTTCGACATCGAGGACCTCGCGCTCGGAATAGCCTTCCTCGCGCGCCCGGTCGCGCAGCGCGTCCACGGTTTCGATGACGACGAGGTGCTCGGCGCCCGCGATCAGCACGACCGGCGGCAGCGGGCCTTTCGCGAGGCTTTGCCGGAAGCGTTCCGGGGTCGTGGCCATCGGTGGATTGTACGGCAGCGTGCGACGCGAGCCGCACCATCAATGCGCGGCAGCCTGCCCGAGGACTTCGAGCCGGCGCAGCAGCGTTTCGACCATGTCGCGTTCGAGTTCCTGCTTCAGCAGATCCTGCTCGGGACCGACGCCGAGCGCCTGGCTCGCATCGAACGTGAAATCGCGCGACAGCTCGATGACCTGGTGCGGGACGATCATGGCGCCCGCCGCGTCCTGCACGCTGAACTCGACGTGGTAGCGGATCTGGTATTCACTGGCGCGGGCGGTGCCGCTGACCGTCAGCACGTCAGTGGTGAACGTGCTGACCGGAATCTGCAGGACCGCGACACCCGGCTCGGCCTTGTCGACGACGACCGTGCCGGAACGCGGCAGCGCCTTCTTCAGGTCGCGGGCGAGCGGGCTCAGCGGATCCGCGACATCGAGATGAACCTTCGCCATGCTCGGCGGAAGCGTCGCTTCCTTGCGCAGGTGGAAGCCGCAGCCGGCAAGCGCAACGGCGCCGATCACCACCAGTGTGCGGGGCAGCCAGCGCCCGATGC
Source organism: Lysobacterales bacterium (assembly GCA_046347015.1). GTDB lineage: Bacteria > Pseudomonadota > Gammaproteobacteria > Xanthomonadales > Rhodanobacteraceae > Dokdonella_A. The sequence continues at coordinate 134,444 of JAXMHA010000002.1, forward strand.
GGGTCATGTGCGGGTGGAATCCGTCGGACGTGTCGGAGGCAAGCGTAGCAGCAGACCCGCGGGGTCCGGAACGGGGCCGAGCCCCGGCGTGGTCACGCACCGCCAACCACGATGTTGACGATCCGGCCCGGCACGATGACGACCTTGCGCACGGCCTTGCCGTCGAGCACGGCCTTGACGCCGGGCAAGGCCCGCGCATCCGACTCGATCCGGTCGTTCGCGGCGTCGACCGGCACGTCGATCGTTCCGCGCAGCTTGCCGTTCACCTGCACGGCCAGCGTCACGCTGTCACGGACCAGCGCCGCCGGATCGGCCACCGGCCACGGCACGTCCTCGATCAAGGTCTCGGGATGCCCCAGCACCTGCCACAGCGCATGGCTCAAATGCGGCGTGAACGGATTCAGCAGCAGCACCATCGCTTCGAGCGCCTCGTGCCGCAGTGCACGACCGGCATCGCTCGCGTCATCGAACTTCGACAATGCGTTCAGCAGTTCCATCAACGCCGCAATTGCGGTATTGAATGCGTAGCGGCGGCCGAGGTCGTCGCCGACCTTGGCGATCGTCTCGTGGACCTGGCGGCGCAAGGCCTTCTGCGCAGCATTCAACCCGGACGGAGCGACGACGGGATGGTCCGGGTTCGTCGCGTGCGTCACGACTTCTCGCCAGAACCGGCGCAGGAACCGCGCCATGCCCTCGACGCCCGCCTCGCTCCATTCCAGCGACTGGTCGGGCGGCGCCGCGAACATCGAGAACAGCCGCACCGTGTCGGCGCCGTACTTGCCGATCATCGCCTGCGGATCGACGCCGTTGTTCTTCGACTTCGACATCTTTTCCGTCGGTCCGATCGCGACCGGCTGGCCGTCGGCCTTCAGCACCGCACCGGTGACGCGCCCGCGCTCGTCGCGCCGCACGTCGACATCGGCCGGGTTGATCCACGTGCGCGCGCCGTCGTCGGCATCGCGAAAAAACGTCTCCGCGACGACCATGCCTTGGCAGAGCAGGCGCGTCGCCGGTTCGTCCGAATGCACCATCCCCGCGTCGCGCAGCAGCTTGTGGTAGAAGCGGAAATACAAGAGGTGCAGGATCGCATGCTCGATGCCGCCGATGTACTGGTCGACCGGCAGCCAGTAGTCGGCGCGTGCGTCGACCTGCGTCGCCGCGCCCGGCGAACAGTAGCGCGCGTAGTACCAGCTCGACTCCATGAACGTGTCGAACGTGTCGGTCTCGCGCTCGGCGGCGCCACCGCATTGCGGGCACTTCGTGCGGCGCCACCCGGGATCGGACTTCAGCGGTGACTGCACGCCGGAAAACGCGACGTCCTCCGGCAGCACGACCGGCAACTGGTCTTCCGGCACCGGCACCGCACCGCACTGCGGGCAATGGATGATCGGGATCGGACAGCCCCAATAACGCTGCCGCGACACGCCCCAATCGCGCAGGCGATAGTTGACGCGCCGCTGGCCGCGACCTTCGCGCTCGATCCTGGCTGCGATCGCATCGAACGCGTGATCGAAGTCGAGGCCGTCGAACTCGCCGGAATTGACCAGCACGCCGTGGCCGGTGAACGCCGCGATCTCCTGGATCGACCGCTCGAATTCCTCGACGAGCGATACCGCGGCCGACACCTCGACCGCGTCGGTGCTGCGTCCGGCCAGCGCCAATCGCATCGGATCCGCACCGACGCCTCGCGCGAGGTCGTGGCCGATCGCGGCGATCGCGTCCTGCACCGTGCGGTCCACGATCACCATCCGGATCGGCAAGCCGTACTTGCGCGCGAATTCCCAGTCGCGCTGGTCGTGCCCCGGCACCGACATGACCGCGCCGGTGCCGTAACCCATCAGCACGAAGTTCGCGATCCACACCGGCATCCGCGCGCCGGTCAACGGATGCAGCGCGAACATCCCGGTGTCGATGCCGGTCTTCTCCTGCGTTTCGAGCTCGGCTTCCGACACACCACCGCGTTTCAGCTCACCGATGAACGCGCCGACGCGCGGATCGCGCCGCGCGGCTTCGGCGGCCAGCGGATGTTCGGCCGCGATCGCGAGATACGTCGCGCCCATCAACGTGTCGGGACGCGTCGTGAACACGTCGACCGGCGCACCGCCACCCTCGATGTCGAAACGGATCTCGACTCCTTCCGAGCGCCCGATCCAGTTGCGCTGCATGGTCTTGACCGCATCCGGCCAGCCCGGCAGGCGGTCGAGTTCGCCGAGCAGTTCCTCGACGTAGTTCGTGATCTTCAGGAACCACTGCGGAATCTCGCGCCGCTCGACCAGCGCACCCGAACGCCAGCCGCGGCCGTCGACGACCTGCTCGTTCGCGAGCACGGTCTGGTCGACCGGATCCCAGTTCACGATGCTGTTCTTGCGATACACGAGGCCCTGCCTGAACAGCCGCACGAACATGCGTTGCTCGTGCACGTAGTACGCGGTATCGCACGTCGCGAACTCGCGTGACCAGTCGATCGCGAAGCCCATTGCCTGCAACTGCGCGCGCATGTGCGCGATGTTGTCGCGTGTCCACTTCGCGGGCGGGATGCCGCGTTTGATCGCCGCGTTTTCCGCCGGCAGGCCGAACGCATCCCAGCCCATCGGCTGCAGGACGTTCCTGCCCTGCATGCGCTGGTAGCGGCTGATCACGTCGCCGATCGCGTAGTTGCGGACGTGCCCCATGTGCAGCGCGCCGGACGGATACGGCAACATCGACAGGCAGTAGAACTTCGCGCGCGACGGATCTTCCGTTACTTCGAAGGCACGGGTGTCCGCCCAGAAGTGCTGTGCGGCGGACTCGACGGCGCGGGGATCGTAGGTGTCCTGCTGGGGTCTGATCGTATCCATCGGCGGGGTTACGGGGTACTTCGAGACTGCAGCCTACCGCAGCGCAACATGAGCGCCAAGCACGCGCAAGGCGCGATGATCGTGACGACTCGATCGACTCGGCCGTCATCCGAATCCGCACTGCAAGGGCAAATCATCCCGTTCGGCGGGCTGGCAACCTGCATGCCATCGCGTTAGTATAACAAACGTTATAACTCCGCCTGCAACGAGGCCCGTGATGAAACTCAAGATCACGACCATCGGCAATTCCGCCGGCGTGATCCTGCCGCGCGAGCTTCTGGCGCGCCTGCGCGTCGAGAAAGGCGATGAGCTGTACGCGCTGGAAACGCCCGACGGCATCAGACTCACCACCTACGACCCTGTGCTTGCGCGGCAAATGGAGGTGGCGGAACAGGTGATGCGCAAGGATCGCCACGTGCTGCGCAAGCTGGCCGGCGGTTGACGGCCATCCGGGTCGAGAAGGCGCTCGCGCTGGCGATTCACGACCGCCAGTTGGCCGAACACGGCGGCACCTCGGGGGTACGCGATGACACGTTGTTGGAATCGGTTTTGGCGCGCCCCCAGCAACTCCATGCCCATGGCGACCCAACACCGGACCTTGCCGATCTTGCCGCCAGCCTTGCCTTCGGCCTTGCCCGCAACCATCCATTCGTGGACGGCAACAAGCGCACGGCGCATGTCTGCTATCGCGTCTTCCTGGCGCTCAACGACGCCGAGTTCCACGGCAGCGATGAAGACAAGTACCTGACCATCCTCGCCCTCGCCGAAGGCAAGCTCGCCGAAAAGGATTTCGCGAAGTGGTTGCGCCGGCACATCGAATCGAAACCGGGTCGGCGCGTGCAGGAGCCGCGCACGAAAAATATGCGCACGGCCATCCCGCAGGGTGGGTTAGCGCTGCCAGCGCAGGGTCTGCCATCCGCATCCAGGACCGTTTCGCCGCCAAGCGGCCATTTCGCCTGAAGTACCACCGGCACCATTTCCCACTGCTGCACTGGCCGTACTTTCGCTACCATGCAGCGCTTGGCTCATCGGGAGGGATGGTCATGCAGGCCCTGGCGCTTCACGGTCAGTTGCACGACGACTCGCTTCACGACAACCCACTTCGCAAACTGCCGCCGGCGATCGCAATCGCCGCATTGACGATCGGCGTCGCGCAGGCGGCCAACGCACCGGCGGCGTCCGGGGCACCGGCAACCGCGCCGACGGTGATCCACTGCGCGCACCTGATCGACACGATCGCCGGAAAGATGCTGGGTGCGACCAGCGTCGTGGTCGAGGGCTCGCGCATTACCGAAGTCGTGCCGGGCGCGGTGACCCGCGACGGCGCGGCGATGATCGATCTGCCCGCGGGCGACACGTGCCTACCGGGGCTGATCGATTCGCACACGCACCTGACGATGGAGTTCAGCAAGTCGAGTTACAGCGACCAGTTCCGCCTGAATCCGGCCGACTACGCGATCCGGTCGACGGTGTATGCACGGCGTACGCTGCTGGCAGGCTTCACGACGGTGCGCAACCTCGGTGACGGCAGCAACGAATCGATCGCGCTGCGCAACGCGGTCAATGCCGGCCTCGTGCCCGGCCCGCGCATCTTCAGTGCCGGGCAATTCATCGGCACCACCGGTGGCCACGCCGACCAGACCGACGGTTACCGCTGGGACCTGCAGGGCGATCCCGGCCCGAAGGACGGCATCATCAACTCGCCCGCCGACGCATGGAAGGCGGTGCGCCAGCACTACAAGGATGGCGCGGATTTGATCAAGATCATGCCGTCGGGCGGCGTGCTCGATGAGAGTTCCAGTTCGGAAAACCCGCAGATGACGATTCCGGAAATCGAGGCCATCGTCGCCGCGGCACACGATTACGGCTTCACCGTCGCCGCGCATGCCCACGGCGCGGAAGCGATCCGCCGCGCGGTGATCGGGGGTGTCGATTCGATCGAACACGGCACGTTCATGGACGACGCCGACATGAAGCTGATGAAGCAGCACGGTACGTGGTACGTGCCGACCATCATCGCCGGCGAGTACGTGATGGAGAAGGCGAAGGAAGGCTGGTACCCGCCGCAGGTCGCGCGCAAGGCGCTCGAAGTCGGGCCGAAGATCATGGCCACCGCCGGCAAGGCTTACAAGGCCGGCGTGAAGATCGCGTTCGGCACCGACGCGGGCGTGTATCCGCACGGCGAGAACGCGCAGGAGTTCGTGTACATGGTCGAGGCCGGCATGCCGCCCATGTATGCGATCCAGGCCGCGACGACGCACGCCGCGCAATTGCTGAAGCACGACGGACGACTTCGGCAGCGTCACCGCCGGCAAGTTCGCCGACGTCATCGCGGTGCCCGGCAATCCGCTCGATGACATCGCGTTGATGAAGAAGGTCGATTTCGTGATGAAGGAAGGCGCCGTCTACAAGTCCGGCGGACACGCGACGCCGACGGCGCCGTGACGCAACGCACGCCCGGAGATTCCGCGCCGCGGGTATTGCGCGTCAAGGTGAAGCCGAATGCGCGCACGAGCCGCCTCACCGGCCCCGGCGCGGGCGGATTGTGGCAGGCGTCGCTCGCATCGCCGCCGGTCGACGGAAAGGCCAACGCCGAGTTGATCGCGCTGGTGGCGGCCCATTTCGGTTGCCGTCGCGCCGACGTGGTGATCCGTGCCGGTGCGACGGCCCGTATCAAGACGATCCGGTTGGGGAAGGTCGGATGAATCCATCGTTCCGCAATTCCCGAGCAGGCGGAATTCCAGGGCCTTCGACTCAGGATGTCGCCTTGAAGAAACACCGGATCCCGGACATCGCCGTGCGATTCCGTGATGACGAGCGGATCTCGAGCCGCGCCAAGCGCCAGACCCCGCGTCAGGTCCGCTGCTTCATCCCGCTCTTCCACGCATAGACCGCGGCTTGCGTACGGTCGGCGACGTCGAGCTTGCCGAGCACGTTGCTGACGTGGGTCTTGACGGTCTTCTCGCCGATGCCGAGGCGCGCGGCGATCGCCTGGTTGTTCAGGCCCTCGGCGATCAGCGTCAGCACTTCGCGCTCGCGTTGCGACAGGCTGCCCAGCAGGTCGTCGGTCTGCGGGGCGCCGTGTTGCAGCGCGTCGACGAGGCGTGCCGCGACGCGCGGGTGCAGGACCGCCTCGCCGTGGGCTGCCTTGCGCAGCGCATCGGCCAGGGCATCGGCATCGACGTCCTTCAACAGGCACGACAGCGCGCCGGCCCGCACCGCCGCGACGATCTGCTGCGCATCCTCGAACGACGTCAGCAGCACGACGCGGGTCGCGGGGCTCGTCTCGCGGATCCGGCGCGTCGCGTCGATGCCGCCGCCGGGCATCACGAGATCGACCAGCGCGACGTCGGGACGAACCTCGGCGCACAGCGCAACCGCGCCGTCGGCGGCGTCGGCCTCGCCGACGATCTCGAGGTCGGCGTGCGTCTCGAGGAACGCGCGGATGCCCTGGCGGACCAGCACGTGGTCGTCGGCGATGACGATGCGGATCGGGGGAGTGTTCATGGGCGCACGGTTCCGGGGGCCAAGGTGCTGACGGTGACGCGGGTGCCGCCGCCGGGACGCGACTCGAGTTCGAACGTGCCGGACGGCAACGACAACGCACGGCTGCGCATGTTGCCGAGTCCCGTGCCCGATGCCGTTGCCGCGGCGGTACCACGGCCATTATCGTCGATGGCGAGCACGATGCGATCCGCCTCGCGCCGGAGGACGATCGCGACGGCGTTCGCGCCGCTGTGACGCATCACGTTGGCGAGTGCCTCATCGGCGATCCGCAACAGCGATTGCGCGACCTCGGCCGGCAAGGGCGACACGTCGGCGATCGCGAACGACGGCGTGACGCCACTCGCATGGCTCCATTCCAGCGCCCGCAACCGCAGGCGTTCGTGGAACGGCAGTTCCGCTTCCGGGGCACGCAGTTCGTCGAGGATCTGCGCCAGCTCCTGCTGGATCTGCTGGGTCAGCCGCTGCGCGAGTTCGATGCGCCCCGCGGCCGGCGACTCGCCGAGCGTGCGGCGCGCGGTCGCGAGCTGGAGGTTCAGCGCGAACGCCTTCTGCTTGACGGTGTCGTGCAGGTCGCGCGCGAGGCGCTGGCGCTCGGCGAGCGTCGCGAGTTCGGCGCGCGAACGCATCACGTCCTTGAGGTCGAGTGCCATGCCGTCGAGGAGGCGCGACAAGTGCCCGAGTTCGTCGCGCGAGCGGTCGCCGATCGAGCCGCCGAACTCGCCGCGGCTCCACGCGTTCGCCGCGCGCGCGATGCGGTTCAGCCGTCGCGTGACCCAGGTCGCTAGGAAAAACGACGACGCGAGGCCGAACACGATCAGGTAGCCGAGCACGATCGGCCACTCGAAGCTGAGGTCGAGCAGGAACTTCCGCCACGGCACCGGCAGGCGCAATTCGACGAACAACCAGCCGCGCAGTTCCCCGTCCGGCGAGTGCACCGGCGCCAGCACGCGCCGGATCCGGTACGGGCTGTCGCTGCCCGCCAGCGTGATCGAGCCGTCGGCCGCGCGCGTGGCGAGCAACGCGGCATCCGTCACCTTCGGCAGCTCCGGCTGCCAACGCGCGTCACCCGGAGCCGACGCCAGCACGCGGCCGTCCGGCGCGAGCACCGCCGCGACCAGCGGATCGCTGGCGAGTTCGAGCAATACGTATGAATCCTCGACCGACAAGCCTTCCCGCGGCCGCTCGAGCCGCAGGATCCAGGCCTCGGCCCAGGTCGTCAGCGCGTCGACCCGCTCGCCGCCGTCCGCCTGCCAGCGGGCCGCGAGATCCTTCGCGCCGCGCACGGTGGCACGGCGCAGGCTGCCGCCTTCGACGCCGCTCATGAACTGCTGGAACTCGAAGATCAGGATCGTCGACTCGACCAGCACCAGGCTCGGCAGCGACAGCAGCACGTAGAACAACGCGAGCTTGAGGATCAGCCCACCCGGGCGTGGACGCAGCTCGCTCACTTCGACGACGCCCCGTTCGAGTCCGGCAGCCCGTCAGCGCAGCGCCGGCACGACGATCGCATCGTCACGCGGGCAATTGGTCCGCACCCGCGCGCCGCACGCACGCGGAGCGAGGTCGCGATCGACGCATACCCGCACCTCCGCCAGTTCGCCGCGGCTGCAGTGCACGGTTACCGCGCCACTCGCCAGGCCTGGATTGGCCGACCGGAAGTCGTCGATGATCGTTTCCGCGGTCAGGTGCAACGGGTGCCCGGGTGCCTCGAACCGGGCGGGCACGTGGATGCCGGTGAACGCTTGGTCGGCGAGATCGAAGTACGCCTTCGGCGAGAGTCCCGAACACGCCCCATGCGTCGACCATTCGTGCTCGATCAGGCGCCGGCTCGGCATGAACGCGAGCGTCCGGTCGACCGTCTTCCGGTCCGGGCGCGATTCGGTCGCGCAATGCTGCGGGCCACCGCCGCGCTGGTACTGCGGCCACAACCCGTGCAGCACGAATCCATAGCCCTTGCGCGCGCACTGGGTATCGTCGTCCGGATGCGTCGCGCAATACGTCGGCGACCACGACAGCGACATCAGGTAGTAGTCGAACACCCCCGCAGCAGGGTTTTCGGCGGGCGTGCCGTGATGACGGTTGCGCGCGAAAACCGAAACCGCCACGGCAAGCAGCACCACGGCGCCGACCAGCAAGGGCGTTCGAACCGGCATGACGGCCTCCCCGACTTCGCGCAGGAGGAGACACGGTAGCGCCCCCGCCAGGCAGGGTCGAGTAGCCCCGCCGGAACACCATGCCGCTGCAGCATCGAACCGGTCGCAGCCTCCGGCCAATGGGACTCCGGCGCTATCATTGCAAGGTCCCCCTGACTGCGAATTCCGATGGCTCGTCGTGTCGTGCTGCGCCGCTCCCCGATCCACGGCAAGGGCGTGTTCGCCCTCACCGACATTCCCGCCAAGGTCGAACTGCTCGAGTACCGTGGCCAGCGCCTGACGCACGCGCAAGCCGACCGGCACTATGCGGACACGACCGAATCCGGACACACGTTCCTCTTCACATTGAACGATCGCTACGTCATCGACGCCAATATCGGCGGCAACGTCACACGCTGGATCAACCACAGTTGTGCACCGAACTGCCGTGCGGTGGTCGAGGAAGCCGCGGGCCAGGACCGCCGCCGCGATCGCGTGCTGATCGAAACCTTGCGCCCGATCCGCCGCGGCGAGGAGCTCACCTACGACTACGGCATCGTGCTGTCGGAACGCGTGACGCCGCGCCTGCAAAGGATCTGGATGTGCCGCTGCGGCGCACCGCGGTGTTCCGGGACGATGCTGCGGCCCAAACGCAAGCCGGCGCGTGCCGGGTCCCGCAAGGGGCACGGCAACGGCCACCAGCCACCAGGCGCCGAGGCGGGTTGAACCATACCAACCATGGCGAATGATCCGATCGGGAAGACCATCGCCAGCGTCGGCCTTGCCGAGGAGGACGAGGCGCTGCTGCGACTGCTGGTGCGGCAGGCCACGCCAGGACTCGTGCACCGTTGGGCTTGGGGCGAGGAAGCCGCTGCCGACCTGCTCGTCGTCGATCCATCGTCGCCCCGCGGTCACGCCGCCGGCCAGCGGGCCCGGGACCAAGGCGTCGCGTGTGCGGTGTTCGGCGATCTCGATGCACCCTTTCCGCACCGGATGCCGCGGCTGCGCCGTCCGCTCGATCGCGCGCAGGTCGCGGCGCTGCTCGGCGCCGCCGACACGGCGGCCCGCGAACGGCCCGCGCCCTCCACGCCGCGGCCGGTCCGGGGGATTCGTCCGCACTCGTTGCCCGGTGACTCCGGCAACCGGGCCGAGCCATCACCGCCATCCGCAGGGCGCGCGCTGCATCGGCTGGCCGAATTCCTCGACGGCGACCTGCTCGACAGTCCCGCCAGCATCGCGTTGTCCGGCCTTGCATCGCTCGCGCTCGATCCGAAGCGCCGCATGTTCCACGCCCGCGTGCCGCTCGGCGCGCTCGATGCCTACTGCCGCACCCCGCTGCGCCGCGAGGACTGGATCAAGCTCGCGCCATCCGAACTCGGGTTGCTGCGCGCACGGCAACCGGCGCAACCGTACATGCGCCTGCACTGGCTCGACGCCTGGGTGCACTCGAACGGCCGTCTCGCCCGCCACCTCGATCCGGGCGGGCAGTTCCGCCTGACCCGCTGGCTCGAAATCGACGGTGATTACCACGGACAGTCGCGCATCGCGTCGACGATGATGCGGCCGGCTTACATCGACGAAATCGTCGCCGCCAGCGGCGCGCCGTTGACCGATGTCATCGCGATGATCAACGCCTACGACGCGATCGGACTCATTGAAACCGCCCCGTTGCCGCGGCGGACGGATCCAGCGCCCGATTGAGGCGATCGCTGCGCCGCGCTGCACGGCGCGTCGCGTTCCGGCTGCCGGCCGGCGGAGTGCGTGCGCCGCCCGGTCAGTCTTCTTCCGGTTTCGGCTTGTAGGCTTCGACGAGTTGCTTCTGCACCGGCGCCGGGACGGGCTCGTAGTGGCTGAACTCGACGGCGTACCGTCCGCGGCCCCCGGTCATTGCCTTGAGCTCGGTCTGGTAGTCGACGACTTCGGCGAGCGGTACCTGCGCCTTGATGACGAGTTCGCCTCCCCGCAGCGAGTCCGTGCCGCTGATGCGTGCACGCTTGGAGGCGAGGCCGCCGGTGACGTCGCCCATGTTCGCATCCGGCACGAACACGTCGAGGTTGACGATGGGCTCCAGCACCTGCGCCCGCGCCTTGCCGATCGCGTCGAGGAAGGCCTTCTTGCCGGCGGTGACGAACGCGACTTCCTTCGAATCGACCGGGTGGTACTTGCCGTCATAGACGATGACGCGCACGTCCTGCATGGGGTAGCCCGCAATGGCGCCATGATCGAGCACCTGGCGGACGCCCTTCTCGATTGCCGGAATGAACTGGTTCGGGATCGTGCCGCCCTTCACTTCGTCGGCGAACTCGAAGCCACCGCCGCGCGGCAATGGTTCGACCCGCAGGAACACTTCGCCGAACTGGCCGGCGCCGCCGGTCTGCTTCTTGTGGCGATGATGCCCTTCGGCGCGCGCCGAGATCGTCTCGCGATAGGCGATGCGCGGCGGGCGCGTCGTCACCTCGACGCCGTAGCGGGCCTTCATCCGCTCGAGCATCAGCTTGAGGTGCAGGTCCGACAACCCGCGGATGACGGTCTCGTTGGTCTCCATGCTGTGCTCGATCCGGAAGCAGGGATCCTCCTCCGCGAGCTTCGCCAGCGCCGTCGCGAGCTTCTGCTCCTGCCCCTTGTGCGCGGGCTCGACCGCGAGGCCGAACATCGGTTGCGGGAAATTGACCGGCGCGAGATGGATGCCATCCTCGTCGTGCGAATCGTGCAGCACCGCGTCGAAGTGGATCTCGTCGACCTTCGCCACCGCGGCGATCTCGCCGGGTCCCGCGGAATCGATCTCGACATGGTCCTTGCCGAAGATCCGGAACAGGTGCCCGACCTTGAAGGCCTTGCGGCTGTCGTCGATGAAGAGCTGGCTGTCCTTGCGGACCGTGCCCTGGAAGACGCGGAACATGCTCAGCTTGCCGATGAACGGGTCGTTGACGATCCGGAACACGTCGGCAATGACGTGGCGGTCCGGATCCGGCGCGGCGGACACCGGTACGGCGCCGCGACCGGTGCCGCGCTCGAATGGCGGCGCGTTGCCCTCGCGCGGGCTCGGCAACAGTTTCACCGCGAGGTCCAGCAACTCGGGCACGCCGACGCCGGTGCGTGCCGACACGAAGCAGATCGGCACGACGTGCCCCTCGCGCAGGCACTGCTCGAACGCATCGTGCAGCTCGGCGGGTGCAATCCCCGATTCGCCATCCTCGAGGTAGCGCCCCATGACCGTCTCGTTGACTTCGACCACCTGGTCGATGATGCGCTGGTGGGCCTCGCCGACCGACGAAAAATCGCTCGTGCCGGAAGGCTGGAAAAAGCAGTCGGCGACGCGCGTCGCGCCTTCGGCCGGAAGGTTGATCGGCAGGCACTCGCTGCCGAATTCGTCACGCAGCGCCTCGACGATGCCGGGCAGGTCGGCGTGTTCGTGGTCGATCTTGTTGACGACGATGATGCGGCACAACCCGCGTTCGCGCAGGCGTGTCATCACCCGCGCGGTGCTGTGGCCGGCGCCGAGCGAGGCATCGACCACCAGCGCGCACGTCTCCACGGCACTCAGTGCCGACAGCATGGGCCCGCGGAACTCCGGGTAGCCCGGCGTGTCGATCAGGTTGACCCGGACCTCGCGGTGGTCGAGCGATGCGATCGTGATGCCGATCGAGTGCTTGCGTTCGCGCTCCATCGGATCGCTGTCGCCGACCGTCGTACCCCGCTCGATCGTGCCGGGCGCCGGAACCGCGCCGCCGGCGTGCAGCAGCGCCTCGAGCAACGTGGTCTTGCCGGACCCGGCGGGCCCGGCCAGCGCAATGTTGCGGATGCCGTCGATCGAATGGGACATCGGGGAGTCTCCAAAAATTCGTGCCACGGGGGGCGCCGACGGCACGCGGGCAGAACATGCGTGCGGCGCGGGACCGTCATAGACTTGCCGCAACGGAAGGAACGGTCAAGCTGCCATGCACGAATCCGGCCCGGCGACAGCAACGGTCGTCTGCGTCCATGGCGCGGGAGGGGGCGGCTGGGAATGGGCGTTGTGGAGCCGCGTGCTGGCCGCTCGCGGCCATGCCGTGCTGGCGCCGGACCTCGTGCCGGGACGGGACGGGCTCGCCGAGACGGCCTTCGAGGACTATCGCGGGCAGGTCGTCGACTGGTGCCAAGCCGTCCGGTCGGGACCCCGGATCCTGGCCGGGGCGAGCCTCGGCGGTTTGCTGGCATGGCGGCCGCGGTCGCCGCGAAGCCGACCGCGCTGATCTCGTCAACCCGCTGCGCCGCGCGGCATCCTTGCCCGCCCGCTGCATGAACCGTCGCCGGGGATCGTGTCTGGCCGGCGCCCGCCTGCTCGCCCGCACGCGCGAGGCGCTGCCCGACGCGGATGATGCCGCCTGCCTCGCGGCATTCCGGCGCTGGCGCGACGAGTCGGGCCTGGTCCTGAATACCGCGCGGTCCGGAGTCGAGGTCGCCCTGCCCTATTGCCCGGTTCTTGCGCTGGCCAGCGAGCGGGACGACGAGGTTCCGCTGGCCGCGACCCGCGCGTTGGCGATTCGCCTGTCCGCCGACTTCGCGATGCTGCGCGGCGCAAGCCACCTCGGGGCACTCCTGGGCAGCACCGCCCCTGCTGCAGCGCACCGCGCCGCGGACGGATGACGCCGTCATCGCGCGCGAAACCGAACCGGACTGACGCGGCGAGGCCCGGTCGGGCCGCGACGCCTCGCCGTCGGGATCCGGGCGAGACCGGCGCCGGTCCGGCGGATCCTTGGGATGCTCTGATCAAACCCCGAAGGCGGCGATGTCCGGAAGGTTCGCAGATGGCGTGCGGCGCAGCCCAGACTGGCAGTCTGGGCAGACGCGCGCGATACCTTCCGGACATCACCTCGTCCTTGAAGTCCATCGGAGGCCGGTCGGTCTGCCGTCATCTCCTCGGCCCGCCGTCTCGACAGACCGCCAGTCTGCCTTCGCCGACGGTCCTGCGATCTGCCGGCAGACCAACCGGTGACGCCTGCGCGGATTTGATCAGAGCATCCTTAACTTCGCTTCATCGGCGCGTCACTATGCTCGCGCGGACCCACGTCCCTGGCGCCGCCGTTGCGACCACCGCAAAGCCTCCGTCAATCCGCATCCGACCCGGCCGCCCCGCGCCGCGGCAAGGTGCTGCACGAGGATTTCGGCGTGCTGGCGCTCGCGGGCGACGCCCTCCCGTGGCAGCGCAGCCTGCGTTGGGCGCCACCGCCACGCGACCGGCGGGTGTTCTTCACCGGGCTCGTGATTGCCATCGTGCTGACACTGGTCGAACTCGTCGGTTTCGGGGTCGGCATGGAGGCGCACTGGACGCGTCCGGGGTACGGCACGCCGATCCGCGTTGCCGTCATCGAGAATCCGGTCGAGCGACCGCTGCCGCCTGAACCCGTGCCGCCACCATTGCGTTCCCGGCCGAGCACGATCCGTGTGGCGCCGCCAAAGGTCCGGCTCGCGCCACCGCCGCCCGTGAAGCCAACCGACGACAACGCGGTCCGCGCACGGATCGGGGAAGGATCTTCCGCGCCAGCGCCGCGGCTGTTCAATCCGGACGGCAGCGTGCGCCTCGCGCCAGGGACGGTTGGCCCCGCCAAGCCCGAGACGCCGCTCGAAGCCGGCAAGGCTCGCTGGGCGGAAATCGAACACCGCGGGAAGAATCCCCTCGACTGCCGGCGCTCGGTTTTCGCGCAGGGATACCGGCCGGACGAATCGCTCGGCAGCGGCATCGCGCGCAAGTACCTGAGCTGGATCGGGCTCTACGATCCGCACGAGACCGAAAAGCGGGCGCAACGGGCCGCGGAGGGTTGCCCACCCGGTGAACCCTGATCGTCACAGCATGCGCATCAATTCGGGCAGCAGCGGAAGGCGCCGCACCCGGACGGTCGTCGCCGCGAATACCGCGTTCGCGAGCGCCGGTGCCGCGGACGGGACACCGAGCGCGCTGGCGCCGGTCGGTGTCAGCGTGGAAGGCATCAGTTCGACTTCCACCTGCTTCGGTGCGTGCGCCATCCCGAGCAGGTGATAGTCGCCGAACCCGGTCTGCTGCGCCTTGCCGTCGGCGAGCGTGATGGCCTGCCCGAGCGCGGCGGAGATGCCGTCGAGCGTGCCGCCGGACAGGATCGCCGTCACGCCGGCCGGATTGACGACGCGACCGATGTCGGCGACGCAGACGACTCGATGGATCACGAGTTCCGCCCCGTCGACGGAGACTTCGAACCCGTGCGCGGCGTAACCGCCAAGCGTGAAGTGGCAGGCCATGCCGAGCCCGTGCCCGTCCGCGCGCCGCCCGCCCCATCCGATCCGCTCGGCACAGCGAGTCAGCACCGCGGCGAGCCGTCCCGTATCGAACACCGGGCCGCCCGCGCCGGAATACGGCAGTTGCCGGGGCGGGCCGAGCAGGGACAGCCTCAACGCAACCGCGTCCTGGCGGGTCGCGAGCGCCACTTCGTCGAGGAAACATTCGACCGCAAATGCGTCCATCGCGTGCACACCCGAGCGCCAGTCCCCGCGCGGCACACGCGACGCGAGCGGCAGGAACAACCGGTCGAAATCGGCCACGAGGCCGGCCGGGAACGCATCGGCATCGAGGCAGCCGTAGTACAGCGGTTGTCCCTGCAGCGAAGCGTCGCGGTAGTTGCGCGGTGTCGCGGCGCAACGCTGCGAGAAGCCGGTAACACGGTTCCGGCGATCGAGGGTCGCGGTCAGCGCGTGCACGGCGAACGGACGGTAGAAATCGTGCTGCAGGTCATTCGACCGGCTCCAGTGCAGTTTCACCGGCTTGCCGGCGGCACGCGCGAGCAGCACGGCTTCGGCAACGAAGTCGTTCTGCAGCCGGCGCCCGAAACTGCCTCCGCCTCGCGGCATGCGGATCTCGATGGCGCGCCGCGGGAGGCCCGTCAGCGCATTGATGGTCCGCGACGCGGCATCCGGGTCCTGCAGTGCCGCGACCAGCAACGCGCGGTCGGAATCCACCGCGGCGAGGGCGGAAGGCGGCTCGGCAGCCGCATGCGCGAGGAACGGCAATTCGTAACGTGCCTCGATGACGCGCGGTGCGTGCCGGTGCGCGGCGGCGAAGTCGCCATCGCTGCGCACGACGAGTGCATCGGCCCCGGCATCGAGCGCGGCGTGCGCGGCAATGGACAAGGTCTCGCTCGACTCGTGGGCGCCGGGTGCCGGCGCCCACGCGATGTCGAGCGCGCGCGCACCCATGATCGCCGCGTGCGTGTTCGTCGCCAGCACGGCAACCCCTGCCACCAGCGGTCCCGACAGCGGCAACTCCGGCGCCGGCCGCGGAATGCCGATGACGTCGCGCACACCGGCAACGCGCCGGGCTTCGGCGTCGTCGAACTTCGCGATCGACCCATCCGGCCACGGACATCGCCGCACGACGGCGACCAGGGCTTCCGCGAGGTATTCATCGCAACCGAAGCGCGCCGCGCCGGTGACGAGATCGACGGCGTCGGCCACGTTGGCCGGATGGCCGATGATGCGAAATTGCGATGCGGGCTTGAGCGTCGGCGTAACGGATGGAAGCGGCATGCCGGCGGCGGCTCGGGCCAGTACGCCATAACTCGCGCGGCGGCCATCGGGCGCGCGCACCTGGCCGCTTGCCGTCGTGAGTTGCGCTGCCGGCACCTGCCAGCGCTCCGCGGCCGCCGCCACCAGCAGGCTGCGCGCCGCGGCGCCGACCTGCCGCAACGGAATCCACACGGCGGGCATCGTCGTGCCCCGACCCCCGCCTGCCGGCCGTAGAGGTCGCCTGGCCCGGCCGCGGTTTCCCGATAACCGTAGGGCAGCGGAACGATGACGACGTCGTTCCAGTCGACGTCGAGTTCCTCGGCGACGAGCATCGGCAGCGCCGTCCTGACACCTTGCCCGGTATCGCACACCGGCGCGCCAATCACGACGCGGCTGTCGCGTTCGATGCGGACAAACGGACCGAGGGGCACGAGGTCGTCGCCGAGCAGCATTGGCGGCAGGTCATCGGTCTCCCAGTCGGCGTGCGCAGCGCGCCAGCCGACCAGCAGTCCGCCACCGAGCGCCGCGCCGGCGACGAGGAACCGCCGCCGCGAACGGTCGGTCGTGCTCATGCCGCGTCGCCCGGCTTCCGGCCCGCCGCGCGGTGGATCGCGCGGCGAATCGCCGGATATGCCCCGCACCGGCACAGCACGCCGAGTCCGTCGATGTCGACATCGCTCGGATGCGGTTTGCGCTGCAGCAGGTCGGTCGCCGCGATCACCTGCCCCGCCATGCAGTACCCGCACAGCGGCACGTTCTCGGCAACGAACGCGACCTGTACCGGATGCAGCACCGGATCACCGAGTCCTTCGATCGTGGTGACACGATGTCCCGTTGCCTGCGCCATCGTCACGCCGCAGGACGGCCGCGCGCGGCCGTCGAACAGCACGAGACACATTCCGCAGCCGTTGCCGTCACAGCCATATTTCGTTCCGGTCAGGCGCAGCACGTCGCGCAGGTACCACAGCAGCGGCGTGGCCGGATCGCCGCGGAACTCGTACGGCTTGCCATTGATGGTCAGCGCGAGCGGGCCACCCGGCAACGCCGGGCGAGGCTCGGTCGTCCTGGATTTCGGGGGAGTCACGGCGGATCCGTTCGCTGCCGCGGTCAGGCGGGCGGGCCGAGCAGCGCGTCGCCGTGCTCGAGGAAATACAGCCCGGCGAAAGTCTTCGGGTCGACGGCGAAACCGTCGGCGATCTTCCCCAGCAGCCAGCGTGGCGCGTCCGCCAAAACCACTTCGTGGACGACGATGTGCTCGGTCGCGTCGCCGCCGCCCGCGCCGACGCGTTCGAGGTCCCGCGCCCGCACGAACGACATGATCTCGTTGCTCATCCCGGACGAGGAAGGCCCGGCGGCCAGGAAATCGATGCGGCCGGCCCGGTAGCCGGTTTCCTCGACGAGTTCACGATGGGCGGCCGTGACCGCGCTCTCGTCGCGGCTGCCGGCTTCGTCGCCGACGAGGCCGGCCGGCAGCTCGATTATCCGGCACTCGAGCGCGGCACGGTACTGCTCGACCAGCAGCAGCCGCCCTTGTGGCGTCACCGCGACGATGATGACGCCGCCGCCCGGGTTCGTCCGTTCGGCGAACTCCCAGCGGCCGCGGCGCTTGAGCCGCAGCCAGCGGCCATTGCAAAGCGTTTCGGTGTCGGTCATCGTGACGCGCTGCGGTGAACTTTGGCCCGCCGGAATGGTCTTCGTGCGGCCCCGACTTGGAAAAAAAGAACCCGACGATGAACTTCAGGACCGGACTTCTCGCCGCTTCCCTGCTGCTCGCCACGCTGCCGGCATTCGGCGCCGGCGACGCGGATGCGCCGCTCATCGATCCCGCGCAAATCGCCAGGATCGATTCGCTGCCGCAACTTTATCAGCTTGCCGACGGCTTCAAGAAGGCCGGCGACGACAAGCACGTCACGATGGTCCTCGCCCGCATCACGCAACTGCTGCCGGGGGATGGGACGTTGCGCCTGCAGCTCGCGGTCCGTTACGCGGAGGCCGGCGACAAGACCAACACCTATGAAACGCTGATGACGATGCAGAAGCAGGGCTTCGGCTACGACATCGCCAACGACCCCCGCTTCGACAAGGTGCACGGCACCGAGGCCTGGAAGTACATCGTCGAGTCGCTGAAGTCGAACCTGAAGCCCTTCGGCGAAGGCAAGGTCGCGTTCACGCTGCCGGGCGGCGACCACCTCTACGAGGCGCTGGCCTTCGATCCGAAGCGCGGCATGTTCCTCGTCGGCAGCGTCCGCGACGGCACCGTGCAACTGGCCGACAAGGACGGCACGCTCGGCGACTTCATCAAGCCGGTCAGCGGCACGGGTCCATGGAGCGTGTACGCGCTGGCGGTCGACCCGAAGCGCGACCTGCTGTACGTCGCGACAACGGCGTCGGTGTACTTCAAGGGCTTCGATGCCGCCGACTTCGGCAAGGCCGGTGTGTTCACGTACCAACTGTCGTCCGGCAAGCTGTTGCGCAAGGCCGAACTCGATCCGGACGGACGCCCGCGCACGCTGTCGTCGATCGCGGTCGGGCCGGACGGCACGGTGTTCGCGGCCGACGGCATCCGCAACGAAATCTACCGCCTCGACGGCGATGCGTTGAAGCTCGAGTTGTCGAATCCGAGGCTGACCAGCATCCGCGGCCTCGCCGTCAGCGGCGATGGCAAGACGCTGTACTTCGCCGACTATTCGCTGGGGCTGCTTGGCATCGACCTCGTGCACAACCGCGGCTTCGCGCTGGCGTTCGACCCGAAGGCACTCGTGCTCGGCGGCATCGACGGCCTGTACTGGTACGACGGCACGCTGGTCGCGATCGAGAATGGCATGTCGCCGAAACGCGTGATCCGCCTGCACCTCGACAAGGACGGCCGGACGATCTCGAAGCTGATGCCCCTCGACGTCGCCAACCCGGCGTTCGCGTTGCCGACCACCGGCACGATCGCCGGCGATTCGCTGTACTTCATCGCCAACAGCCAGCGCAATGCCTACGACACCTATGGCGTGCCGAAGGACAGCACGAAACTGCAGCCGGTCAAAGTGTTCCGCAGCAACCTGCGCTTCGCGTGGGACAAGGGCGGCGTACCGACCGCACCGAAATCCGCCGACGCCAATCCGGCGCCGGTGATCGGCAAGCAGTTCCAAAACGTACGGTCCGGCGCGGAATCCGCGTCGTCGCCTCCGCGGGACTGACCGCCGGCGCGGGCCACCACCCGCAGTGGCGCGCGGTCAACAAACCGGCATCGAGTCGGCGAGGGCCCGCATCCGCGCGCGCGTCATCGGACCAATTCGGAGTTGTTCGCACAGGCGATCCAGCGCGTCGCCGTCGATCGCGCGGCGCTGGTAGCCAGCCGCCGCCTTCGGCACCGGCGCATCGAGCGCAATGCCGGACAAAGCGCGCGACAAGCGGGCCTGCGCCGCGTGTTCGCGCAGGCGCGCGGCCGTCGCCGCGGCGCCCCGCACGCGCAGCCAGCGCACTTCGTCGATGCGTTCGAGCAACGCATCGAGCGTGCCGAAATGGCGCAGCAACGCCGCCGCCGTCTTCGCGCCGATGCCCGGAACGCCGGGGATGTTGTCGGTCGAATCACCCATCAGCGCGAGGAAATCGGCGACCTGCGAGGGCCTGACGCCGAGGCGTTGCTCGACGCCGTCCGCATCCCAGCGCAGCCCGCGCGGCGGATCCCACTGCGCGTCGGCGTCGCCGATCAACTGCCCGAAATCCTTGTCGGCCGACACGATGACGCTGGCATGGCCGCACGTGCGCAGCGCCATCAGTGCGCTGCCGATCAGGTCATCCGCCTCATAAGTTGCGTCGCGAAGTACGGTCAATCCGAGCGCCTCGGCGACCGCGCGGCAATCGGCGAACTGGGCCTTCAGTTCCTCCGGCGCCGGATCGCGGTTCGCCTTGTAGGCCGGATAGATTGCGTTGCGGAACGACGTCGTCAGCGACTCGTCGAACGCGACCGCGGCGTGGCTCGGCCGCGCGCGTTCGAGCAGGTCGAGCAGAAACCGCGTGAAGCCGTGCACCGCGCCGACCGGCCGGCCGTCGGCGGCCGTGACCGCGTCGGCCTGCGCGTAGTACGCGCGGAACACGTACAGGCTGGCGTCGACGAGATGCGCCGGCGTCACGGCGCGTGCCAGTCGGAAACGACATCGGCGAGTGGCGGCCGCAGGCGTTCGGGCGCTTCGACGAGTGGCGAGCCGATGTGCACGAAGCCGATGACGCGCTCGCTGGCGGCGAGGCCAAGCAGCGCCGCGACATCGGCGTCGTAGGCGGCCCAGCCGGTCAGCAATTGCGCGCCGCAGCCGAGTGCCTGCGCGCCCTGCAGCAGGTTGTACGCGACGAAACCGGCCGAGATGACCTGTTCCTGCACCGGTGCCTTCGGGTGTTCGGCGTCGATCCGCGCGATGACGACGATGACCAGCGGCGCGTGGTGGTAACGGTCCCGGTCCTTCGCGCGCTTGTGCTCGGGCAGGTCCGGATTCTTCTCGATCGCGAGTTCGGCGAGGCGATCCCCGAATGCGACAAGGTCCGGCCCACGCAGCAGCAGCATCCGCCACGGCGTCAGGTGCCCGTGGTCGGGCACGCGCACCGCCATCGCCAGCAGGCGTTCGAGTTCCCCGCCAGCCAATCCCGGCTCCCCGAGCTGTCGCGCCGGCACCGAGCGGCGTTGCGCGAGTTCTTCCAGGTTCATGCCACGGCTCGACGACGCATCGGCACCAGTATGCCAGCCCGTGGCGGTGATTTTTCCGCAGCGACCGGATCGGCTACGATGCTTGGCGGGACCACCCGCTGGGGAAGCCGCATGCCGGTCGTCGTAGCCGCCGTCCGCGAAACCGCGCCCGGGGAGCGCCGCGTCGCGTTGACGCCGGAAGTCGCGAAGAAGCTTGCGAAGCTCGGTGCCGAGATCGTCGTCGGCCGCGGCGCCGGCGCGTCGGCGTATTTCTCCGACGACGCGTACGCCGGCTGCACCCTCGTCGCCGAATCCGAGGCGATCGCCAAGGCCGACGTGCTGCTGAAGGTGCAGCCGCCGTCGCTCGATGAAATTGCCGCGCTGAAGGAAGGCGCCGTCGTCGTCGGCCAGTTGCAACCGCACCTCGCGCCGGAACGCATCCGCGCCCTGCGTGATCGCAGGATCACGTCGTTCGCGCTCGAACTCCTGCCGCGCACGACGCGCGCACAGGCGATGGACGTGCTGTCCTCGCAAGCCGGCGTGTCCGGCTACAAGGCGGTGCTGATCGCTGCGGCCGCGGCGCCGCGTTTCTTCCCGATGCTGACCACCGCCGCCGGCACGATCCGCCCGTCGAAAGTGCTGATCATCGGCGCCGGTGTCGCTGGCCTCCAGGCCATCGCGACCGCGCGCCGGCTCGGCGCGCAAGTCGACGGTTTCGACGTGCGGCCGGAAACGAAGGAGCAGATCGAATCACTCGGTGCGAAGTTCCTCGACCTCGGCGTCAGCGCCGCCGGCAGCGGCGGCTATGCGCGCGAATTGACGGCCGAGGAGCGCGCGCAGCAGCAGGCCGCGTTGGCCGAGAAGCTGAAGGGTTACGACGCCGTCGTCACGACCGCTGCCGTGCCGGGCCGCGCCGCGCCGCGCATCGTCAGTGCGGCGATGGTCGCCGGCATGAAACCCGGCGCGGTGCTGGTCGACATCGCCGCCGAGACCGGCGGCAACTGCGAATTGACGCGCGCCGGCGAAACCGTCGTCACCGACAATCAGGTCAGCATCATCGGCCCGGTCAACCTGCCGGCCAGCATCCCGGTGCACGCGAGCGAGATGTACGCGCGCAACCTCGGCCACTTCCTCGAACTGTCGCTCGCCGACGGCGCGCTGAAGCTCGACTGGAACGACGAATTGATCGCGAAGAGCTGCCTGACGCACGCCAGCAGGTCGGTTCGGTGGCAGAAAAGCTGGTTGATGGCGGCTGAAAGACTGAAACACGAAGAACACGAAGGACACGAAGGACATGACAAAGGACTGATTGAGGGATCAGGATGGAGTTTGACACGCTATCCAGACGGGTGATCGGATGTGCGATCGACGTGCATCGGCAATAGTTGAGGTTGCCAGATCAGTGTACCAGCGTTGCCTTGAGTACGAGTTGACTCAGGCAGGCGCGCGTCGAGATCCGAACAGCCGGTCAAGATCCGGTACAAGGAGATCAACAGGCGCAGGAATATTGCGATTCAGGATCGACATGGTGGTCGAAAGGGGCTCATCGTCAGCTCGAAGAGCTCGAGCTTGCTCGATGAAATCAATTGCTGACCTACCTGAAACTATCCGGATTGAAGACGGGGTTGCTCATCAATTTCAACAACAAGGTACTGAAGAACGGCATACGCAGGCTTGTCCTCTGAACATTTTCATTCCTGTACCCAGCTTTGAATCCCTTGATCTCTTCGTGTTCTTCGTGTTCTTCGTGTTCTTCGTGTTTCAATCTTTGGGTGCTTCAATCTTCCAATCGCGAATGCAGGTGATGTGATGATCGACGGATTCCTCGCCCTCTACATCTTCATGCTGGCCGCGTTCACCGGCAAGGAAATCATCGCCCGCGTGCCGGTGATCCTGCACACGCCGCTGATGTCCGGCTCGAACTTCGTGCACGGCATCGTGCTGGTCGGCGCGATGATCGCGCTCGCGCATGCCGAATCGCCACTGGCGATCACGATCGGCTTCATCGGCGTCGTGCTCGGCGCCGGCAACGCCGCCGGCGGCTACGTCGTCACCGAGCGCATGCTCGAGATGTTCAAGTCCAGCAAGTGAAGCGGCAACGCCGCAATCGAAGGTGCGCCTCGCGGTGCCCGACGACTGGAACAGGGTGCCGTGCATCGCCGCGGCAAACGGCCAGCGGAGCAACGATGGGATTCCGCGGCGAGCGGCCCTGCTCGCGAAGGCGAGCTACTTCCTCGCCGCGGTGCTGTTCATCCTCGGCATCAAGGCGATGGCGTCGCCGGTGACGGCGCGGCGCGGCATCGTGCACGCCGGCGTCGGCATGGTCATCGCGACACTCGCGACATTCCTGCTGACCGGCACGCCTTCACCGTGTCGCCGCGATCCGTGATCGGCGTCGTGCCGACGTGGCTGTGGGGCAAGCGCGTCGCGATGACCGACATGCCGCAGATGGTCGCGCTGTTCAACGGCATGGGCGGCGGCTCGGCGGCGGCAATCGGCGCGGGCGAACTGCTGAAGTTCGCGCAGGCTGGCGGCGAGGTGTCGCCGCCATTCGCGACGGTGCTGCTGGCGGTGGTCGGCGCGCTGATCGGTTCGGTGTCGATGGCCGGCTCGGTCATCGCGTGGGCGAAGCTCGACGGACGCATGGACAAGCGCTTCGTGTTCGGCGGCCAGAAAGCCGTCAACCTCGCGGTGTTCGCGGCCGCGGTGCTGGCCGGCGCTGCGCTGGTGTTCTGGAAGCTCGACGCGTCGCTGATCGTCGTGTTCTTCCTGCTGGCGCTCGCGTTCGGCGTGCTGATGACCTTGCCGATCGGCGGCGCCGACATGCCGGTCGTGATCTCGCTGTACAACGCCTTCACCGGCCTCGCCGTCGCGTTCGAAGGCTACGCGATGGGCATCGAGGCGCTGATCGTCGCGGGCATGGTGGTCGGCGCGGCGGGCACGTTCCTGACCCAGCTGATGGCGAAGGCGATGAACCGCCCGATCTCGAACGTGCTGTTCTCGAACTTCGGCGGCGGCGGCGCCAGCGCCGAGGAAATCACCGGCGTGCAGAAGCCGATCGAAGCATCCGATGCCGCGTCGTTGCTGTACCTCGCCGAAAAGGTCGTCATCGTGCCGGGTTACGGCATGGCGGTCGCGCAGGCGCAGCACAAGATCTGGGAACTGGCGCAGACGCTGATCAAGGCCGGCAAGGAAGTGAAGTTCGCGATCCATCCGGTCGCGGGCCGCATGCCGGGCCACATGAACGTGCTGCTGGCCGAGGCCGGCGTGCCGTACGACCTGATCGCCGACATGGACGAGATCAACCCCGAGTTCGCGACCTGCGACGTCGCGATCGTCATCGGCGCGAACGACGTCGTCAATCCGGCCGCGCGCACCGACAAGTCCTCGCCGATCTACGGCATGCCGATCCTCGACGTCGTCAACGCGAAGCAGGTCATCGTCATCAAGCGCGGCAAGGGCACCGGCTTCGCCGGCATCGAGAACGCGCTGTTCTACGCCGACAACTGCCGCATGCTGTATGGCGACGGCAAGGACGCGGCCAACCGTCTCGTCACCGAGTTCAAGGCGATCGAGGGCGGCGGCGGCCACTGACGGCGACGCCGAGGCCGGCGGCGACGATCGCGATCACGATCACTCCGACACCGGCCGCGTCGAGGTCGGCCCAGGCGATCGTCTTCGCGAGCCCTGGGCCGATGCGGAACAGCGTCGCGCGGAGCGGCAAGCCGAGCATGACCGCGACTTCCGCCGCGGCCTGCAGGTACAGCGCATAGCCGATCGCGAGCAGGACCGCGACCATCGCGGCCACCGCACCGGCGAGCGACCCGCCGAAGTCGTGCGCGCGCAGCGCCCACACGATGACGCCCGCGGTCGGCAACGCCAGCCAGAGCAGCGCGTGGCCGCTCCAGATGGCAAAGAGGCACCAGATCGCACCGGCGGCCAGCGCGCTCATCGCCGCGGTCAGGAGCCCGATGATGCGCGTCGATGCGCCGCGGCCGCGCCGCGCCTGCACCCGCACGACGGTGGGCTCCGGGCGATCCATCACGCACATGCCGCGATCGTTGCCATCACGCGATCATAGCGGCCGGCCGGCCGGCGGAGAAACCGGGATGGGCGGATGGCGGCGCCGGCGCGCTATAATCCGGACCAATTCAGTCCACTATCCATCGTCCTCGCCGCACATGGGAACGTTCAGCTACAACTCCGAGCCGTTTCGCCTCGAGCGCGACTGCGCCGCGGTCATGGTGCCGCACGGCACCGAAGTGACCCTGCCGGCCGGCCAGATCGGCTACATCACGCAGTCGCTCGGCGGCAGCTTCACCGTATACGTCGAGGGCAACCTGTTCCGCATCGCCGGCGCCGACGCCGACGCACTCGGCAAGGATCCGCCGGAATCGCTCGAACTGCCGCCGGACGCCGCCGACGAGGATGTCGAGAAGCTGGTGTGGAGCCAGTTGCGGACCTGCTTCGACCCCGAGATCCCGATCAACGTGGTCGAACTGGGACTGGTCTACGAGTGCGACGTGAGCCATCGCGACGACGGCCAGCGCGACGTGCGCATCCGCATGACGCTGACCGCGCCAGGGTGCGGCATGGGCGACATCCTCATCGAGGACGTGCGCGAGAAGGTGTCGATGATCCCGACCGTCGCCGACATCGACGTCGGCCTCGTGTTCGACCCGCCGTGGAGCTACACGATGATGTCGGACGAGGCGAAACTGCAGACGGGGATGCTGTAGGCATCCCCGGGCGTCCCGGCACCGTCCGGATGCCCGTGAGCTCCGGCTGCGACCCGGATCACGCCGGCGGATACCATCGCGCGCCGACCTCGTCTAGCATGGGCGGCGGAGGAATCCGACCATGATGCGCCGCCTCGCCTGGTACGTGTTCGCGCTGTTCGCCGTGTTCTTCTGCTACGACCTCGCCGTGTGGGGCGCCGTCGAGTCGCTGCCGGACGTCGGGCCGCAGATTGCCGCTTCGGCGCGGGCGCAGGCGCCGATCGCGTCGACCTACATGTTCCTCGGCGCAGCCGTCGACGGCTGGCTGCCGGCGCTGCAGTCGTTCGGCAGCGCGCAACTCGTCGATGCCTGGCAGCCCGCGTTCGAGCGCATCGGCGACGACGCCTCGGTCGCGATGGACGTGCTGTCGACCAACACGTTCAACGCGACGCACCGCTGGATCAAGTTCGCGTACTGGATGGCGCCGATCCTGCTCGTCGCGGGCGTGCTGATGGTGGCGTTCCGCCCGCGCCGCGTGCACCTGATCGGGCGCCGTTGAACGCCACGCGGACCCGGCCGTGCTGAGCTACGTCCTGGCCCGGGCACAGCGGCTCGAACCCGGCGTGTTCGCGCTGGTCATGGCGACGGGCATCGTGTCGGTCGATGCCAGCGAACACGGGTTGCCCTGGGTCGCGCGCGGGCTGTTCGCGCTGAACCTTGCCGCGTTTGCGTGGCTGTTGCTGCTGCTGGCGCTGCGCGTTGCTCATTACCGCGCCGAACTGGTCGCGGACTTCCTGACGCCGGGGCGCGGCGCGGGATTCCTGACGCTCGCGGCCGGCACCGCGGTCGTCGGCACCGAATGTCTCACCGTCGTCCACTGGCCGCGCGCCGCGCTGGCACTGGCGATTGCCGGCGCGGCATTCTGGATCGCGTTGATCTACGCGTTCTTCGCCGCGGCGATCGCGCGCCGGATCAAGGCCGGGTTCACGCGCACGATCAACGGCGCGTGGCTGGTCGCCGTCGTCGCGACGCAGGCGTTGGCGGTATTGGTGCTGCTGCTGGCCGTTCGCCTGCCGGAGCCCGGCCGTGGCAACTGGCTGCTCGCGGGGCTGTGCCTGTACATGCTCGGCGCCGCGCTGTACCTCCTGATCATCACGCTGGTCGTGTACCGCATGGTGTTCTTCCCGCTACGCGCGCGCGAATTCACGCCACCGTACTGGATCGACATGGGCGCGCTCGCGATCACGACGCTCGCCGGCGCCACCTTCGTGCTGCACGCGCAAGAGCCCGGTCCGCTCGCCGAACTGGTCCCCTTCGTCAAGGGCTTCTCGCTGTTCTTCTGGGCCACCGCGACGTGGTGGATCCCGTTGCTGGCGATCCTCGAGATCTGGCGCCACGCGTGGCGGCACGTGCCGCTGACCTATGAAACCGACGACTGGGACATCGTGTTCCCGGTCGGCATGTACACGGTGTGCACGTGGACGCTGGCGCAGGCGCTCGGCCTCGACGTGCTGCTGTGGATTCCCGCTGTCGGCGTGTACGTCAGCCTGCTGGTGTGGCTGACGGTCGCGATCGGCCTCGTCCGGCACGTCGCCACCGGCGGCCGCTCATCCGCCCATCGCCGGGTGCGTACCTGAGTCGCCGGCGGCGGGCTTGCGTTCCCGCCCGTCCGCTACCATCTGCACGGTTCACGCCCCGGAGTCCGTCATGAACGACGCCACGCCATCGCCGTACATCTTCGACGCGACCGAAGCCAACTTCGACACCGATGTCGTCGACGCCTCGTTCAAGCAGCCGGTGCTGGTGGACCTCTGGGCAACGTGGTGCGGACCGTGCAAGACGCTCGGCCCGATCCTCGAAAAAGTGGTCGCCGAGTACAAGGGCGCGGTACGGCTCGCAAAGGTCGACTGCGACAAGCAGCAGGCCCTGGCCGCATCGTTCGGCGTGCGCAGCATTCCAACCGTGGCATTGCTGCGCGATGGCCAGTTGGTCGACGCGTTCACTGGCGCGTTGCCCGAAAAAGCAGTCCGCGAATTCCTCGCCCGCCACGTCGCGCCGCCCCCCGCGGAACCCGAACCCGCGGAAGAACCGAAGTCCGCGGTTGCCGAATCACCGCAGCAGGCGATCGCGCGCCTCCGGCAGCAAATCGCGGTCGAGCCCGACAAGGCGGAGTTGAAACTCGACCTCGCCCTCGCCGAAATGCGCGCGGGCAACCGCGCTGCCGCCGAAGCGGAACTCGCGCACCTGCCGGCGACGCTCGAAAGCGACGAACGCACGAAACGGTTGCGCGGAATGATCGAATTTGCCGCCGCGCTCGATGGCGCGCCGCCGGCGGCTGAACTCGAAGCGCGGATCGCCAGGGATCCGAAGGACTTCGCAGCCCGCGACCTGCTCGGCATCCGGCGCATCACCGACGGCAACGCGGCTGCCGGGTTCGAACAGTTTCTCGCGATCCTCGCCGCCGACCGGCACTGGAACGACGGCCTCGCGCGTCGCCGCCTCGTCGCCGCGTTCGCGTTCGTCGACGACAACGCCGCCATTGGTGACGCACGCCGAAAGATGTCGTCGTTGCTGTTTTGACCCCTCCCGACACGTCGCCGCGGACAACCCACCGCCGGATACCTCAAATGTCCGGGGGGTTGGCGCAAGGTCATCCGGTTCGATGCGACGCCGCATGGCATGGCCGGCTGTGCGAGTCGTCGGCCCTTGCGTTCGCAGGATCCGAGTTTTGATGTCGGATTGGAGGGAATGAACCCTCTTGGCCCGACGGTCGCCTGCGTGCCAGCGGCGAAGCTTCGTGTGTCGTCGGCAGCGCGCATTGGTTGGTCCAGCGGTATCCCAACCTTTCACTCCCCTATTCCTCGCTCAATGCGGCGCACACCCGGGCATGCCCCACCGGGGAGCCAAGGTCATCTTGCCGTCGCGGCGGAACCAAGGGGGCTCCCGGCGCGTACCGGACCGGAAACGAGAATCGAAACGAGAATGCCTGTCCCCAAGTGCAAATACTCAGACGTATCGTATATGCAGGTCGAGCCTGGGTGACTCGATCCACCAAGGGGACTGCCATGAACCAGACACCGTCTCATCGTCCATTTTCGCTGCGCCAAAGGCCGCTGGCGTTTTGCCTTGCGTGTGCCCTCGGCACCGGAACGGCAACCGGTGCCCTCGCTGCCGATGCAGCAGGACCGTCGGCCGCCGGCCCGCGGGCTTGGTCCGCCACGTCCCGCCTCCGCGCACCCCGCATCACCGGCCCGGCTGACCTGCCGGCCAGCAGCCCGATCCGCGCGGCGTGGGAACAATGGCTGGCGCACCCGCCTCCGGCACGGCCGGCGGCGACGATTCCGGTCACCAACTGCAACGACTCCGGTGCCGGCAGCCTTCGCGATGCGGTGACCAACGCCGTCGACGGCGACACCATTGACATGACCGCGCTGACGTGCAGCACGATCACACTCACGACCGGCGCCCTCCACGCATACCGGAACGATCTGACCTTGGTCGGCCCCGGGAGCAAATACCTGTCCATCAGCGGCAATGGCGCCTCGCAGATCCTGGGACACATCGGAGACGGAACATTGAATGTCTCCGGAGTCACGATCGAGGATGGCAGGAAGTACGGGGCACACCCGCGCGGCGGCTGCATCTACTCGGGCGGGGACGTCCGGCTCGATGACGTGGTCATGGCCTATTGCTCCGCCGCCGCCAGACCCGGCTACACCTATCCCGCGCTCGGCGGCGCCGTCTATGTGTACGGAGACCTGACGCTCGATCACTTCGCCTTGATCGAGCACAGCAGCGCCAGCAGCGCGGATACGAGTGCAAGTGGTGGCGGCGCATTTGTCGTGGGCAATGTCACCCTGCGCCAAAGTTTCATGCTGTATAACACCGCCGTCAGTGGCAGCAACTCGACAAACGGAAGAGACGCATACGGTGGCGGCATCTATGCCTTCGGCACCGTGACGCTGACGAACGCCAGCGCCATCAGCCATAACGAGGCCACGAGCGAACACGGATACGCAAAGGGCGGTGGTTCCTACTCCAAGGGGGGTTTTTACATCGTCGACGGCACCGTTTCGGACAACGCCGTCACGGCCCCTGCGTATGCGCTCGCAGGAGGTGTTTTTGCCCGGGACGACAGTATCATCAGATACAGCACGATCGCCGACAACTATTCCAGCCACAATGTCGGCGGAGTCGCGATCGACGTTGCATACGGGTTGTCGATCATCGAGAGCACGATCTCCGGGAACGTCGCGGGAAATGTGATCGGCGGGGTTTTTTCAGCGGCGCCCACGACGATCGAAAACAGCACGATCGCGTTCAATACGTCGACCCATGACGGCTATGGCGATTACGGATACCATGCGGCGGCGGGAATCGATGTCCACGACCAGCCGCTCACGCTGCAGAGCACGATCATCGCGCAGAACACGAACAGCCAATATCCAGGCAATCCCTGGTCCGACCTCGGTGGCCCAAACGGGACGACGGTGACCGGCGCCAACAACCTGGTGCGGCATTCGTACATCCCCGTCCCCGCGGACACCATCGAGAATACGGATCCGATGTTGCTTCCGCTCGCCGACAATGGCGGACTCACGGAGACCCACGCACTGAGCGACGTGAGTCCGGCGATCGATGCCGGCAACAAGTACGGGGGGTTTTCGTACGATCAGCGTGGTGCCCCTTACTGGCGCGTTGTCGGCGCCAACGCCGACATCGGTGCGTTCGAAGGCGTCTCGTCCGACGAGATCTTCGGCAACGGCTTCGACTGACGAGCCCTGGCCCGGCCCCGCCGGACACGATTCGGCGCGGCCGCCCTGACGCATCGCAACATCCCGCCGCACCGCGAAATGCGGTGACGCCGGACCGCACGGGCCGACACCCGGGAACCGCCGCGCAATCGCGATGGGCAGCCCCGAACCCACGGCCACGTGACGCGATCGCCCCTGTTTTACGTATTCCCACGCCAGCGGGAAACGCGGGCTAGCGCCGAGCCGGCCGTTCGCTGTCGCGTCGCCCGGAAGCGCCCGACCTGACGCCAGCGTTCGGCCGGCAACGGGCGAGGCGGGAGCAGCCATTGGAAACGAGAACTGGTGCTTATCATTGGTGTACTCCTGCGTTATCGTGTCTCCGGGCCGGAAGGCCCGAACGCCACCCAAGGGGAATCGAAATGAACGGAAGACCATCGCGCCAAACTTTCGCGTTGCGCCAGCGACCGCTGGCGCTCTGCCTCGCCTGCGCGCTAGGCATTGGTACGACGAGCAGTGTCTCTGCGGCCAATTCCGGGAGTCCAAACTCGGCCAACGATTTCGCCCGGCCGCTGGCACCACGCATCCGCGCACCGCGCATCACCGGCCCAGCCGACCTTCCCGCCGAAAGTCCGTTGCGCGAAGCGTGGGAGCAGCGGCTGGCCAATCCGCCGCCGCCACGTCCGGCGGCGACGATTCCGGTCACCAACTGCAACGATTCCGGTGCCGGCAGTCTGCGCGATGCGATGTCTGCGGCCGTTGACGGCGACACGATCGACATGACGGCACTGACCTGCAGCACGATCACGCTGACGACGGGTGGCCTCGGCACCGGCGTGAGCAACCTTTCGATTGATGGCCCCGGAAGCAAGTACCTCGCGATCGACGCCAACAATGCGAGTGGAGCCCTCTATCACAGCGGGACCGGGACCTTGAACATCTCTGGCGTCACGATCGAGAACGGCGCCAAGTACAACAACTCCCCACGCGGCGGCTGCATCTTCTCGCTTGGCAACGTCGCACTCAACGGCGTCATCGTACAAGACTGCTCCGTAACGACTCACCCGGGCTATACCTATCCGGCGCTCGGCGGCGGCATCTACGCCACTGGCAACGTATACCTGGACAATGACAGCATTGTCACGGGCAGTGACGCCTTAAGCTCAGACGCCGGCGCTTACGGCGGCGGCATCTTTGCGGGTGGCCAGGTCGGCCTCAGCTACAGCGTCGTCTCCCACAACACGGCGCAGAGCGTAGGCCCCTCCTTTGGTGCTCTTGGTGGTGGCGTTTACTCCGGAACTTCCACGGTGCTGACCGGGGCTTCGGTCGAATACAACGGCGCTTACGGAAAGTACTCGTCCACATTCGCGGATGGTGGAGGGATTTACTCGAAGACTGCCTTGACCAGTATATACGGCAACGTTTCCGGGAATACCGTTTATTCCGATGGAAACCTTGCTGTCGGAGGTGGCGCCTTTGTGGCTAGCGGTGGCGGCACCATCAAGTACAGCACGATTGCCGACAACGAATCCAACCACAACATAGGCGGTATCGTCATGGTTGGGTCCTCTGGCACGCTGAACATCTTCAACAGCACGATCTCCGGAAACAAGGCGGCCAACGCAGTCGGTGGTCTTTACACCGGAATGGCCACGAACGTCTACAACAGCACGATCGCGTTCAACTATGAAGGCAGCACCGGCTCGTACAGCTATGTGTCCAGCGCCGGCCTCAGCGCCTACAACGCCCCAGTCGCATTGCAGAGTTCGATCCTCGCCGGCAATTACGCGCAATCCGCCGGAAAGTACATCGACCTCAGCGGCAGTTCGGGAACGACCGTGTCAGGCGCCAACAACCTGGTCGTCGGTACCCTGATCGCCGTTCCCGGAGACACGATCCTGCAGACCGACCCGCAGTTGTTGCCGCTTGCCTACAACGGCGGACCGACCAGAACGCACGCGTTGGGTCCGTTCAGCCCGGCGCTCGATGCCGGCAACAACACTAACGGGTTCAACTACGACCAGCGCGGCGACGGCTTTCCGCGCGTCGTTGGCGCCAACGCCGACATCGGTGCATTCGAAGGTGTGTCGCCCGACGTCATCTTCGCCAACGGCTTCGACTGACAGGGTCGCGCCAGTGACCGGCGGCAAACCGCCGCCGGTCACGGGCGTCGCAATTCTGGCGATTCCCCCGCCGGTCCGGATCCCAAGTCCGGGCCGGCTTTCTTTTGTGGACGGCGCCCAGGGGCGGATGCCGCCGCTGGCGATTCGTGGCCGCATGAAGCACCGGAACCCCTCAGGTTCCGCCCCGCGCAATTTCTTCGGCGCCAGCACCCGCTCGGGCACCACGCTGACGCGAGGGCCTCGACACAAGCGGAACGCCGATTCCCCCGGCACCGCGCATTCCAAGGCGGCGCAGCGGAGCCGTTGATAAATATCACCTATTTAACATCATTGATACATATACTATCGGCGGAAGAGTGATCTCCGTCCGACCCGATAGAGGGAGTGCCATGAACACGCAACCATCCCGCTGCACGTTCGCCTTGCGCCAGCGCCCGCTGGCACTGTGCCTCGCCTGCGCCCTCGGCATCGGTACGGCCGGAAGCACCACGGCTACCGACCGCGCTGCCGCCGGCGCGAGCGCCGTTCCGCCATTGTCGCCGCGCCAGCGCATCACCGGCCCGGCCGACCTGCCCGTCGGCAGCATCCGCCGCGTCGCGTGGGAGGCGCTGCTGGCCAACGCACCACCACCGCGCCCGGCGGCGACGATACCGGTCACCAACTGCAACGACTCCGGTGCCGGCAGCCTGCGTGATGCGATGGCGGTGGCCGTCGATGGCGACACCATCGACATGACCATGCTGTCATGCAGCACGATCACGCTGACCACCGGCGCTTTGAGCACGGTCGCGACCAACCTGACGCTGGATGGTCCCAAGTACGGCATCGAGATCGATGCCTACGGTAACTCGTCAAACATCATTCACGCCGGTTCCGGAACCCTGTACCTGAACAGGATCGGAGTCACCAACGGCTATTACTACGGCTCGGCCGCGGTTGGCGGATGCATCCTTTCCTTTGGAAGCGTGTCGCTGTCCTATTCATCCGTGACGGACTGCACCGCCAAGTACGCGGCTTCCTCCTCAACGGTCAAGGGTGGCGGCGTTTATGCCAAGTACGACGTCGCGCTTGACCACAGCGTCGTTTCCGACAGCGGCGCCGTCAACGTGGCCAGTACATACGGTTACGCTGTGGGAGGTGGCATCTACGCAGGCGGCAGCTTCTACAGCCGCTACAGTTCCGTCCTGGATAACCGCGCGTATTCCTCAACGGGTTATGCCTGGGGAGGCGGCGTCTGGTCGAGTGGCGTAGGCATCAAATACAGCACTTTGGCCGGGAACTACGCCAGCCGCAATATCGGCGCATTGGTGATTGACGCCCCAAGTTCGGCTCTGAACACCATCGCCAACAGCACGATTTCCGGCAACTCGGCCGGCAACGCCATCGGTGGCGTCTTTTCGGCGGTTCCGCTGATCGTCACCAACAGCACCATCGCGTTCAACGACCAAGGCAACACCGGCAGCTATGGCTATTCAACCGGCGCGGGCCTGACCCTAGCTGGTGGAGCCGCAACACTCTCGCTGACGAGTTCGATCATCGCCGGCAACTACGATGCGGCTTCCGGGAAGTACCTGGACCTCGGGGCCGACCCGAGCGTCGTCGTGTCGGGTTCCAACAACTTGCTCACCGGTTCGCTGATCCCGGTGCCCGCAGACACGATTTACGCGGATCCGCAACTGGCCCCGCTTGCAGACAACGGTGGCCTGACCATGACCCATGCGTTGGGATCGTCGAGCCCGGCGCTCCACACCGGAACCAGCAGCAAGTACTACGACCAACGCGGCCCGGGCTACCCGCGCGTCGTCGGCGCCAATGCCGACATCGGAGCGTTCGAGCTCAACGTCAACGACATCATCTTCGCCGACGGCTTCGACTGACGATCTCGCACTGGCATCCGGCGGCGCCTTGTGGCCAGCCACAGGCATGGTCAGCCACGGGCGCTGCCATCCAGACGATTCCCCCTCCCCGGTCCGGGCTTGAAGTCCGGGCCGGGTTCAGGCCGCACACCGAATGGGCGGGCGCGTCCTGCCAGCATCATCACGCCATTGGGTCGCGCGAAACGGTATGCTTCACCGACCTCGGCGGAGCTGGCGGCCATGACATCCGACGACGCGCCAAAGAACGGCACGGGCAACAATGGGGAAGCGCCACCTGCCGCGGCTCCCTCGACGGGCAACGCCGGCGCGACTCCGGCGGCGCAAATGACGCCCGCCGAGCAGGCCGCGAAGATTGCCGAGGTGCTCGGCAGCGCGCACACGACGAACTTCCCGGATTTGCTGCGCAAGCTCGGCGGCTGCCTCGTCGTCAGCACCTACCAGGCCGGCAAGCTGGTGATCCTGCGGCCCGACGGCAATGCGATCAACACGCACTTCCGCAACTTCCAGCGGCCGATGGGCATGGCTGCGGACGGCGAGCGGATGGCGCTCGGCGCGCACATCGAGATCGTCGAGTTCCGCAACCTGCCGGCGGTCGCGAAGAGCCTGCAGAACCCGCCACGCCACGATGCGGTCTACCTCGCCCGCCGCGGCCACATCACCGGCGCGATCGACATCCACGAAATGGCGTGGGACCGGTTCGGCGACCTGTGGTTCGTCAACACGCTGTTCTCGTGCCTGTGCACGCTCGACACGAAATCGAGTTTCGTACCGCGCTGGCGACCACGCTTCGTCAGCCACTACGCACCGGAGGACCGTTGCCACCTGAACGGCCTCGGCATGCGCGACGGCAAGCCGCGCTACCTGACTTCGCTCGGCGAATCCAACGAACCGCAGGGCTGGCGCGCGAACAAGCGCGACGGCGGGCTGCTGTTCGACATGGCGCAGGACCGCATCATCGCGCGCGGGCTGTCGATGCCACACTCGCCACGCTGGTACGACAACCGGCTGTGGGTGCTGGAATCCGGCCGCGGCGCCCTGGTCACGATCGACCCGTCGAGTGGCGCGAAAACCGACGTCGGCCGCGTGCCGGGGTTCGCGCGCGGGCTCGACTTCCTCGGCCCGGTCGCTTTCATCGGCCTGTCGCAACTGCGCGAGACGAACGCGTTCACCGACATCCCGATCACCGAAGAGAACGCCGATCGCCAGAGCGGCGTGTGGGCGGTCAACATCAACACCGGCAAGACAATTGCGCTGCTGAAGTTCACCGGCGGCGTGCAGGAGATTTTCGCGGTGCAGGCGATCCGCGGCATCCTGTTCCCGGAAATCATCCAGGAAGGCGAGCACCTCGCGCGCTCGTACGCACTGCCCGACGAGGCGCTGCGCGAGGTCGGCTTCACGCCGCCGAAGAAGCCCGAAATTCCGCCCGAAATGGCGGAGCCCGCTTACGGACACCCGGAGTGACGACGATGGACAAGCCGACCAACGGCGAGGCGAAATCGCGATTCTCGTTCATCACCGACTGGCAGGCGATGACGCCGGCATCGAACGAAGCCATCCGCGAGTTCTGGACCTCCGAAAGTGCGATCCCGAACCGTCAGCAAATGGATGCCCGGCTGCCGCAGGTCGTCATGCACGCCCTCGATGGTGATCGCGTGGCCGCTGTCTGCACGGCGGTGCAGGTCACGCCGCCAGTGATCCAGCAGCCGATGTACTTCTTCCGCATTTTCATCGGCAAGGCTTGGCGCTCGACGCGGCTGTTCAAGTTGCTGGGGCTGCGCGCGCGCGACGTGCTCGAGGAATACGCCAGCACGCACGGCTGGCCGTGCATCGGCATCCTGCTCGAACTCGAGAACCAGCGTTTCAAGGAAAAGGGCCGCATGGCGGTGTGGCCGAACACCGGTTTCACGTACGTCGGCAAGAGCGGCCGTGGACTCGAAGTGCGGGTCTACTATTTCCACGGCGCACGGCTGAAATCCTGAGGATACGTCACGTTCCCGGCCCAAGGCCGCCTGCGTCCCGGGCGGCCTGCCGTTAGAATCGTGCGCGGCCATGAACGACGCCCCTGCGCTCCCCGAAATCCCGGGCTACCGGCTGATCCAGCCGCTCGGGCGCGGCGGCATGGCGTCGGTCTGGCTCGCCACGCAGGAATCCCTCGACCGCAGCGTCGCGATCAAGATCCTCGATCCTCCGCGCGCGGCCGGCGAGGAATGGCTGCAGCGGTTCGCGAGCGAAGCGCACACGATCGCGCGCCTCG
Source organism: Lysobacterales bacterium (assembly GCA_046347015.1). Lineage (GTDB taxonomy): Bacteria > Pseudomonadota > Gammaproteobacteria > Xanthomonadales > Rhodanobacteraceae > Dokdonella_A. The sequence continues at coordinate 170,824 of JAXMHA010000002.1, forward strand.
ACCATCCGAACGTCGTCGGCATCTTCGACGTCGGGCGCACGTCCGACGGCCGGCCCTACTACACGATGCCGTACCTGCCGAACGGTGACCTTTCCGCGCGCATCCCGTACACCGATCCTGCCGCCCTGCTCGAAGTGTCGCGCGCGCTCGCCGACGCACTCGGCCACGCGCACGAGCAAGGCATCATCCATCGTGACGTCAAGCCCGAGAACGTGCTGTTCGATCGCTTCGACCGGCCGCTGCTGGCGGACTTCGGGATCGCGCTCGATGCGATCCCCGGCCATCGCATCACGCAATCCGGCGCGCTGCTCGGCTCCTCGAACTACATGAGTCCCGAACAGGCGCGCGGCCTGCCGCTCGATGGCCGGTCGGACCTCTACAGCCTCGGCGTGCTGTGCTACGAAATGCTGACCGGCGAGCTGCCGTTCCGCGGCAGCGGACCCCTGTCGGTCGCGCTCGCCCACCTCGAAGCGCGGATTCCACGCTTGCCGCCGCAGCATCGGGCCTGGCAACCGCTGATCGACCGCGCGCTCGCGAAGCAGCCGGCCGAACGCCCGCAGGATGCCGCCCAGTTCCTCGCGCTGCTGAACGCCGTCGATGCGCGCCTCAACGCGCCGCCGCCGGGGCCGGTGCTCCGCTTCGTGCGCGAGGGCGTCGACCGGATCACGGCGGTGCGACGGCCGGTCCGGGTGGCCATCACCGGCGCCGCGCTGCTTTCCGCGATCGGCATCATGCTGGCCGTGATGCCGCATGCACCCGGACCACCGACCGCAGCGATGACGGGCACCGCGCCGGCCGCGGACATCAGCGGTGAAATCGGCGGGCGCAAGGCGTCGCACGCCCCCCCCGTGCGCAATGTCACGGTCGCTTCCCTCGACATGGCGCCACTGCCCGATGTATATGGCCCCCCGGTGTCACTGGCCGGCATCGACGAAGCCGCCATCGCGCGGCAGATGAAGGCGGCCGAACGCCTGGCATCGGCAGGACACGTGGCGACGCCGAAAGGCGACAGCGCCGTCGACGCATACCTGCGCGTCCTCGCAATGGACCCGAAGCGCGGCGAAGCCCGGCAAGCCCTGGACGGGCTCGCCGGGTTGCTCGCGAAGAAACTGGCCCCGGCAATCGCGGCCGATGACGTCAAATCGGCCCGGACGATCCTGGTTGAAGGCGAGGCGCTCGCCGCACGCCTCGAAGGCACCGATTCCGAAGGCGTCCCGGCGCTGACCCGGATGATCGACCACGACGTCGGGGCGCGGATTGGCCGGATCGGAGATGGCCTCGTGGTGGCCCCGCTGCAGACATGGCGCGAACTGCTGCCCGAGTTGGCGAAGGTCGACGATGCCGCCGCGACGAGGGTCCGCGATACGCTGGCCGCCAAGCGCCATCTGCTCGCAGTGGGTGGCCCGCTCCGGGATCACGGCGGCCCCGCCCTGTTGATCGTCCCAGCGGCATCCGGAAACGCGCCGGACGAACCACCGTTCGCGATCGCCGTGCACGCCGTTGGCCGCGGGGATTGGGCCGCGTTCGCGAATCCCGCGAACCGCAAGCCGTCGGGGTGCCGCATTCCCGGCAAGCTGCTGTCGCGATTCCGCGGCCTCGACTGGCGCGACCCCGGATTCACGCAGGACAACGGCCAACCCGCGGTCTGCGTCAGTTGGGACGACGCCGAAGCGTACGCCCGCTGGCTATCGCAGCACACCGGACATACGTACCGGTTGCCGAGTGAGCGCGAATGGATCCTCGCGTCCCGCGACGCCAGCCTTGCGGCGACCATGCCCCAGGTGCAGGCGAGTGACAAGGACCATGAGGCGCGTGCAGTCCGGGCCGACGCCGATCTCGCGGGGATTTGGCTCTCCGGATGCGCGAAGCAGGGCCGCGACCATCGCACGTGCGAGTCACGCTGGTTCTCGCGACTGCCGTCCGGCGCCGGCAACGGGTCCGGTCCCGGCGATGCGGACGCGGACGTCGGTTACACGACGATCGGCATCCGCCTCGTGCGCGAACTCGACGCACAGGAACTCGCCGCGGCAAAGTGAGCCGCGGCGCCGTTCTGCTACGCTGGCGCAGGCGGACCCGATCACGGCCGGTTGTTCGGGAACGATTCGAGGTTCCGGCGGCTCCGGCAGCGAATTGATCGGGCGCCCACATGACTCCCGCGTCCGTCCCACCAGAACCTGCCAAGATGCGACCGCTCTACATCCAGCGTTACCTGATCACGGGCTTGCTGACCTTCATTCCGATCTGGCTGACCTGGACGGTCTTCAAGTTCATCTTCACCCTGCTGTCCGGCCTCGGCTCGCCGCTGGTGTCGGCATTCACGGCCGGGCTCGGCGCGCTGTCACCGGGACTTTCACGGGCGGTGACGGAAAGCGGTGTCGGCTCGCTGCTCGCATTCATCATTACGCTGCTGGCGCTGTACGCGCTCGGCTTTGCGGCCAACCGCGTTTTCGGCCGCAGGCTGCTGGCCGCGGTGGACCGGCTGATGGCCCGGATCCCGGTGGTGCACACGATCTACGGCGGCGCGAAGAAGTTGACCGGAATGCTGCAGACCAAGCCGACCGGCACGCAGCGCGTCGTGCTGATTGATTTTCCGTCCCCGGAATTGAAGAGCGTCGGCTTCGTCACCCGCGTGTTCCGTGATGCGAACGGCACCGAACTCGCGGCGGTCTACGTTCCGACCACACCGAACCCCACCGGCGGCTACCTCGAAGTCGTTCCGATCGATCGCCTCGTGGCGACGGACTGGAGCGTCGATCAAGCGATGGCGTTCATCCTGTCGGCGGGCGCCGCGGCGCCGGACGTGCTGCCCTTCCGCATCGACCGCGCCGAATCAGCCGCCAGGTGACACGGCCGAGTTCACGGCCGCCGCGCTATTTGCGCGCGAAGATCGACTTCAGATTGTCGAGGCCCGCCTGATAGACCGCGGCCATCGTGCCGGTTGCCGTCGCGTCGTCGGCGCCCTCGGCGGGCTGCGGTCCCTGGTCCTTGCGCTTGAAGGTGCCGGACCACGTGACCTTGGTGGTGTGCTCGTCCAGTTCGTCGACGTGGACGCTCGACTCGTACGCGGTGACCGGCAGCACGCCGTCCAGTATCGCGTAACGGAACCGCCGCCGCGCCGGATACATGGCCAGGAGTTCCTCGCGGATCGTGCCGCCGTCACCCAAGGTCAACCGGCGCACGGCCCCGGCCGACTGGCTCTTCCCCGATATGATTTCAGTCCGGCGGACCGCGGGGTGCCAGGATTCGAGTGAATCGAACCGGCTGACCGTTTCCCAGACCCGATCGGGTGGAGCGTCAATCGTCACGCTCTTGCTGACGCTCAGCACTGGCGCGGAACTGGTTTTCGACATGACCAAACCTCCTTGCGGAATTCAACGGGGTCGCCTTCTCCGCGCACGTCGTGCGCGCTGGCTGCCAGCATCCGGGCAAGAGTCCAAGCCTCGTCGTCACAACGACGGACGGCCCGGCGGCGCAATCCGCGCCGTGGGACCGGCCCACGACCCGAACGGGTGTAGCGGTCCCACAACATTTTGTCGTTCCCCCGGGAATCTACTCTACACCGGGAGCCGCAAATTGGGGCTACTCAACGTGACATTGGCGTTGTAGCGCTGGCGCAACACGTCGGCGAGCTTGCCACGGGCCGGGTCTTCGCCATGGACGAGCGCGACCCGCGGATGCGCGGCGATCTTCTCATACCAGTCGACCAGCCCGGCTTGGTCGGCGTGCGCGGAAAGCCCGCCCACGGTGTGGATCGACGCCCTGACTTCGATCTCGTCATTGAAGAGACGCACACTGCGGGCGCCTTCGACCAACAGGCGGCCGAGAGTACCGCGCGCCTGGTAACCGACGATGACGACCTGCGCGGCCGGTCGTCCGAGGTTGTGGCGCAAATGGTGGCGGATGCGCCCACCTGTGCACATGCCGGACCCCGCGATGATGACGGCCCCGGACTTGATCTCGTTGATTTCGCGGGACTGCTCGCCGGAAACCGACAGGACCAGGTTCGGCAAGTGCAACGGATGCGGACGTTGGGCCCACAACCGGCGCGCATCGGCATCCCAGAGTTCCTCGTGGCGGCCGTAAACCTCGGTGACCCGGACTGCCATCGGACTGTCGAGGAAGATCCTGAAGTCGCCCAGGCCCCATGCATCGAAGTGCTCGGCGAAGAAGTACAGGATTTCCTGCGTCCGCCCGACCGCGAAGGCCGGAATGACGACGTTGCCGCGCGTGCGGCGCGCGGTCTCGAGGATCGACGCGAGTTCCGCCTCGGTGTCGGCCCGGCCGCGATGCTGGCGGTCGCCGTAGGTCGATTCCATCAACACGAGATCCGCCTGGCCGATGGTTTCCGGATCGCACAGGATCGGCGAGCCCTTCTGGCCGAGGTCGCCGGAAAATACGAGGGTGCGCGCGCCGCCATCCTCGTGTGCGGTCAGTTCGACGATGGCCGATCCGAGGATGTGGCCGGCGTCGTGCAGCGTCAAATCGACACCCGGCAGGATGGTCCCGGCCGTACGATATTCGAGCGGGCGCATCAGCGCGGTGGCCGCATCGACATCGGCCTGGGTGTAGAGGATCGGAAGTGGCGCGCGTTCCGGGTGGTGCCGTTGCTCGGCTTCGGCATCCATCGCCGCGATGTGGGCGATGTCGGCCAGCATGATCCTCGCGAGGTCGATCGTGGCCGGGTGGGTGAAGATCGGACCACGAAAGCCCCGTTTCACCAGCAGGGGGACCCGCCCGGTGTGATCGATATGCGCGTGGCTCAATACCAGCGCATCGATCGAAGTTGGGTCGAACCCGAACGCGGCGGCATTGCGGGCCTCGTCCTTGGCCGACCCCTGGATCATGCCGCAGTCGAGCAGCACGGTTTTCCCGGCCGCGTGGACCCGATGACATGAACCAGTCACCTCTCCCGCGGCCCCGAAGAACTCGACGTCCATGGCGTCTCCCTGCGTGGGTCTTGGCGCGCATTATGGATCATGCCGCTCTGCCGCTCCCGGCCGCCGTCGCAAACCTCCCGTCCCGGCGCCCGCCCGGCAGGGTCCCGGAACCCGCCGGAACCCACCCGGCACGCTGGCCAATGACCTTCGGCACTGCCGCATGCGGCCCGTTCCGCCGATGATCGCGCGGCGTTCCTGTGCCTTGCCGACCCACGGCGGCTTTTCCGACGGGTCGAGCCTCCGTGCGCCCGTGCTTGCATGGCGTGATCGCAACACCATCTGTTGCGGGTAAACGTGAAGTCCCGCTGCGCTGCGGTGCCGTGGAGTCTGGAGGAAACGGAATGAAGATCGACGACCACGGGACGAAGCCTGCAACGGCACCCGCGCCGGCGATGGAACCCACTCGAGGAACCGACATGAACCTGAACACCCTGAAGCCCCTTGCCCTCGCCGTCGGCGTGACGCTCGGATCGGGCGTCGTGCCCGCCGCATCCGCTGCAACCGGCAATTTCGATGTCGCCGAGCTCGACACCGCGGTCAGCCCGTGCCAGGACTTCAATGCCTACGTCAACGCCAAGTGGGTTGCCGCGAACCCGATCCCGGCCGACCAGACGCGCTGGGGCGCATTCAATATCCTGCGCGAGAAGAGCCTCGCCGAGCAGCACGAGATCGTCGAGGCCGCCGCGAAGGCTGCCGCGCATGCAAAACCTGGATCGATCGAGCAGAAGATCGGATACCTCTACGCTTCCGGAATGGACGAGGCAAAGGTCGACAAGGCGGGTTTCAATCCGATCAAGCCGCGGCTCGAAGCCATCGGCGCACTGAAGAACGGGGCGGACGTCGCCGCCTTCATCACCAGGGAGTACACGGAAGGGAACGGCTATGTGTTCTCGTTCGGCTCCGGCGCGGATTTCAACGATGCCAAGGTGCAGATCGGCTTCGTGTTCCAGGACGGCCTTGGCCTGCCGACACGCGACTACTACCTCGAGGCCCAGTTCAAGCCGATTCGTGACGCCTATGTCGCCTACGTCGCGAAGTCATTCGAGCTGACCGGCGTTCCGGCCACCGAAGCAAAGCGCAAGGCGGACGCGGTGCTTGCGTTTGAAACCGAACTCGCGAAGGCCTCGCTCTCCCCGACCGAACTTCGCGACATCGACAACCAGTACCATTTCGTCAGCGTTGCCGAAGCGGACCGGACCAGCCCGCATTTCTCGTGGGCGAAGTTCTTCGCCGCGCAGGGTGTCGACGTCGGCAAGGGCTTCTCGCTGTCGCAGCCGAAGTTCATTGCCGAGTTCGACAAGCTGATTGCCACGGCGCCGACCGCGCAATGGCGGGACTACCTGGCGTTCCACACCATCGACGACGCCGCGGAGAACCTCTCGACGCCATTCGTCGACAACCACTTCGGTTTCTACGGCAAGACGCTGTCCGGCCAGCCGGAACAGAAGCCACGCTGGAAACGCGTGCTGGGTTCGGTGAATCATGCGATGGGCATGGGCCTCGGCGAGTTGTACGTCGCGAAGTACTTCCCCGACAAGGCCAAGGCCCGCGCCGAGATACTGGTCACCAACGTCCGCGATGCCCTCAAACGGCGCATCGAGGGCCTCGACTGGATGAGCGCGGAGACGAAGCAGAAGGCCCTCGCCAAGTGGGCGTTGTTCCTGCCGAAGATCGGTTTCCCGGACAAGGGCGAGTGGCGTGACTGGAACGGCCTCGCGGTCACCCCGGACAACTGGTTCGCCAACCTCGAGGCGGCGGCGAAGTTCAACTACCGCTACGACATCGGCAAGATCGGCAAGCCGACCGACAGGAAGGAATGGCACATGACGCCGCAAACCGTCAATGCCTACTACAACCCGACCGACAACACGATCAACTTCCCGGCCGCGATCCTGCAACCACCGTTCTTCTACGCCGACGGCGACGATGCGTTGAACTACGGCGGCATCGGCGCGGTGATCGGCCACGAGGCGAGCCACGGGTTCGACGACCAAGGCAGCCAGTTCGACGGTTACGGCAACCGGTCGAACTGGTGGACGCCTGCGGACAAGAAGCAGTTCGAGGCGCGTACCGGCGAGCTGGTCAAGCAGTTCGACGCCTACACTCCGATCAAGAACAAGCCCGACCTGCACGTCAACGGCAAGCTGACGCTCGGCGAGAACATCGCCGATCTCGGCGGCGTCAACATTGCCTACGACGCCCTGCAGGCGGCGCTCAAGTCCGACCCGAAGGAGGCCGCGGAAAAGATCGGCGGATTCACGGAGGACCAGCGCTTCTTCCTTAACTGGGCACGGGTGTGGCGTGCCAGCACGCGCGAGAAGGCGGAAGAACTGCAGATCAATACCGACCCGCACTCGCCGGCGTCGATCCGCGCATTTGCGCCGCTGACGAACATGCCGCAGTTCGCCGAGGCATTCCAGTGCAAGGTCGGCGACAAGATGGTGCGACCCGCCGACCAGCGGGTGAAGATCTGGTGACGAAGTGATCGGGGCGCGGCCGGTGCGACGCACCGGCTGCGCCGCCAGCCGCCGCTTCAGGGTTTGACGAAGCGCAGCGTCATCCGGTCGGATTCACCGATCGCCTTCATCCGTTCGTGCTCGCCGGCGGGACCGGCGAGGTTCGGCGGCAGCCGGTGCACGTTGATGTCTTCCGGATCGTTCGGGTTGGCGTTGATCTCCGAGACCCCGGTCAGCCGGAAGCCGGTGTCGAGTCCGAGCTGGATCAGGTAATCCTCCGGCAGGCGGTGCAGCGCCGCCGAACTCTGCCGCGCATTCGCAAATGGCTTCGCGCGGTGTTCGGTGACCCCGAAGATTCCGCCGGGCTTCAGTACCGCGTACGCCGCCTTGAACACCGCGGCGAGCGTCTCGGGGCTGTGGTTCATCCAGTCATGGGTGTTGCGGAACGTCAGCACCATGTCGGCCGACCCGTTCGGGCCCAGCGCGACGTGGTCCGGCGGCGCGAACGGCACGATCTTCCCGATGTGTCCGTAGACCGCGGGATCGGCCTTCAGCTTGGCCTCGAACCCTGCCGCCATGTGCCGCATCATTTCGTTCGGACCGTCCGCGGGTGGCGCCGCCTCGATCAGGTGCCCCTTGGCGTAGAGGAACGGCGCGAGGATTTCGGTGTACCAGCCGCCACCGGGTGCGAGCTCGATCACGGTCATGTCGGGCTTGATGCCGAAAAACTCCAGGGTCTCGACCGGATGCCGCCATTGGTCACGCGCCTTGTTCGCCGGCGAGCGCCATGCGCCAGCGGCGGCTTCGCGCAACATCGCCGCGTTGTCGCCTGATAACGCGATCGGTCCGGCCACGGCTCCCGCGGTGGAAACCATGGCCAGGGCCAGGACCAGCACGATTCGTTGCAGCGGTTTCATCATCACGGCTGCGCCTCCCGGGAAATGTCCGCCGGAAGGGTACACCCACGCCCCGCCAAGTCGTCATCCGCCGCCGTCATGCGTCGCGATGGCCGCACCGTCAGTCCTGGCGAGGATGCGCGCGCCTTGCCGGCGGAGCCGGAGCGTGACGACTCGCCGCAGCTTCGAACCGTCCGGCGATGAGCAAGGCCATGAGCGACAGGAACACGGCGACGCCGATCACGAGCAGCCAGCGCCCGAGGCGCTGCTGGTCGCCAATCAGGTAGTTGGCGCACAACCGCTCGGGTGATGCGAGATACAGCCAGCCGAGCCGAAAGCACATCGCGATCGCCTCGGCGAAGAACACGCCGCGCACGACGAAACCCATGCGGGGCCACGACAACGCGAAGGGCAAGCCCACCAGCAAGGGCAGCGAAGCAAACTTGGCGAATGCAACCCATGGAACATCGACCGCCGCGTCCATCGCGCGGGGCAGCATCCAGGGCAGTGACACGGCCGAAGCCAGCACCAGCCCCGTGACGCCGCCCGCGTCGAACCTTGCGAGACGGTTGCGAATGCACAAGGGAACCAACGATGCGAGCCACCAACCGGCAATGGCGAGCAGCGGCATCTGCACCAGCATCTGCAACGTCATCGACGCTTCCAGCCATCGGCGGAAAGCGGGCGTCGCCATGACGAGGCCCGCCAGCACGGCGACGAGGGCCCGGGACAGCGGCGCGCGCATCAGCGCGCAAGCCTCCCCTCGATGTAGTCGGCCACCACGGCCGGCTGGCCGGGATCGAAGACGTCGACCAGCCGCCCGTCGGGATCGACCACGGAGATCGACGCGTCGTGGACGAATCCGCCGAGGCCATCCGGAATGGCCTTGACCCCGAAGGCCCGAAGCAACGCGGCTCGAGCAGCGTCATTCACGGGCCGCGCGGCGGTCCACCCGATGCCACGATCGCGAAACTGCTGCTTGTAGCGCGCGAGCGCCGCCGGGTCGTCGTGTTCCGCATCGAACGTGATGCTCAACAAGTGCAGCCGACCCTGCTGCAGCGGGGCCGCGAGCAGGCCCTGCAACTGCGCGAAATCCCCACCGAGCACGGTGCAATACGTCATGCAGCGCGTATAGATGAAGTCGACGGCCAGCCACGCGCCGCGAAAATCCGCCATCGTCACGGCGGCACCGGTACTGGTCTCGAGCGCGGCATCCGGGACGGCGGCCGGCCGCTTCCGCACGTCGAGGCGGTGTGCCGCCTGGGTGGTGAACACCTGGAATCGATCGGTGGCCGCCGCCAGCACGACGACGCCGGCCACCGCGATGGCGAGGCTAGCCAGCAGCGTTCGCAGGACGCTCACCGGCCGGTGCCCGCAGCAAGCCGACCGTGATTCTCGACGCGAAGTAGATCATCGCCAGCACGACCAGAATCGCGCCGACCGCGCCGGCCTGATCGGTCGGCAGCCACTCGGGCAGGTGGGTCGCCATGCGCCGCGCGACACTGAGGTGCCCGGCGTCGAGGAACGCCAGCGTGAACACGAGCCCGCCGATCAGGTAAACGGGCAGGCCGATCCGGTCGGCGTCGGAATCTGGCGGCGCGTTCCGGCGGCTGCCGATGACGTGATACATCAGCGCCAGCGCCATCGGCAACACGCCGAGCAGCAGGTAGAAGTGGAAGTGCCCCGGGACCCATTGCGTATTGTGCATCACGCGGTTGATCCGGATCGTGCCATCGAGAATGGCCGGGAAGATTCCAGCGGCCCAACCGAAAACGGACAGGATCATGAGTCGCGACGGCATCGTCCAACGCATGCCGGAGCGGTGGATGTTGGTCAATGCACCCCATGCCGTCACCAGGAACACCGGGAAACCCGCGCCGTAGGAAACGATCTGGCCGGTGATCAGCAACCAACGCGGCTCGGCATAGTCCATCAACAGGTGATGCGGGAACACCACGATGACGAACAGCGTGCTCGCCGCCCACGACCACAGGAACGGCCGATTGATCGCGTACGGCCGCCCGGAATAACGCGGCAGCAGTTCGTAGACGGCCATCACGCCCATGTAGATCGTCGCGTTGATGTACATGTGGCCGAACCAGTAGATCAGGTTCTTCGCCACCAGCGCGTTCAGCGCCACTTGCGGGTAGACGATGTTGATGATGCACATCACCAGCACGACGGCGCCCGCCAGGATGCCGAGCGAGTTGGCGATGATCACCATCGTGCTCGCGACGACCGCCTTCGGATGATTGGGATCGATCGTGCCGCCGAACAACCATTGCAGGCCGAGGCTGCGGCCGAGGTTGCCGTACTTGCGGATGAGCGCGGCCGCCGCATCGAGGTAGAAGAGCAGCATGCCGACGCCGATCAGGAGGTAACCCACCATGAACCACGCCGCCGCCGCGGGACTCCACAATCCCATCGCGTGCACCGGCAACGGGTAGAGGAAGGTCCACAGGGCCGCGTAGTTGCCGATGAACACCGCGCCGATGATGCACAGGGCGCCGAGCAGGAACAGCACGTAATTGGCGATGAAGGCCCACAAATGCAGGTTCACGTACTTGCGCAGGAAGAACCACATCACCGCGGTCGTCACCATGCCCATCGTGCCGACCATGCCCGCGCCGTGCATCGACAGGAGCTTGTAGAACATGTCCGGTGGCACCGACAGCCAGGTTCCCTGTGCCATGCGCATGATGACGCCGAGGAGCATCATCAGGACGAACAGCGCGACGGCGCTGATGATGTAAAGGTTGAATGCCGCGCGCGCCCCGCCAGCCAAGCGTTCGTCCTGCGGATACATCGTCATGCTGGCCATGTCAGCCTCCCGCCGGCGCGATGACTTCGAAACCGGCCACCATCGGCGCATGCCCGAGGCCGCAGTATTCGAGGCACATCACCTTGTAGCTCCCCGGTTGCCGGAACGTGTAGAGGAGCTTGTTGGTGAAACCCGGCATCGCCTGCGTCTGGATCGCGATGCGGCCGTCCGGTGCATAGATCGCGAAACCGTGGTTCACGTCGACGCTCGTGACGCGGAACTCGACCGGTGAACCCGCCACCAATTGCAGCGTCGCGCCGGCTTCCTGCCCCTCTCGGGTGAGCTGCCACGACCACTGGCGGCCAACCACGTCGACGACCTGGCTGGCCTTGAGCGGCGAGTGCTGCTTCGGGATCGGGAACCGGTGCAACGAGGCGTAGCTGACGCCGAAAAACAGGACCAGCAGCAGCACGAACAGCCAGCGCCGCGAAGTGGCGATGCGACGTTGTGCCTTTTGCGCGGCATCGGCATCCGCCGGCCGGCCGGCATTGGCGACGATGTAGATGAACCCGAGTGCGATCAGGCCCATGCCCGCGAGGGCAATCGTCCAGATGAGGTTCTGGTAGATCACGGCCGGTTACCCCTTCGCGCGGCTCGGACCGCCTATCGGTACCCCATCGCGTGACGCCTGTCAACTTCCGGGTCCGCAATGGCGGTGGCGCAAGGAGAGCCTGGCAGCAGCGTGGACAAGGATGAGTGATGCATTGAATATGCAAACCAGGATCGAGGCGATCACACCCTCGGCGGGTTCCTGTCGACGTGTGCACGGCCACGAGGACCCTGCGCTCAGCCCACCGGGACGCGCTCCACGCCCGGCGCAACCGGAGCCGCTGCCAGCAAGCCCAGCAGCGCGGCAATGCGGTCGCGCATATCACGCCGGTCCACGATCATGTCGAGCGCCCCGTGCTCGAGCAGGAACTCGGAACGCTGGAACCCTTCCGGAAGCACCTCACGCACGGTCTGCTCGATCACGCGCGGCCCGGCAAACCCGATCAGCGCCTTCGGCTCGCCGATGTTGATGTCGCCGAGCATGCCGAGGCTCGCCGACACGCCACCCGTCGTCGGGTTGGTCAGCACCGAGATATACGGCACACCGGCCGCGTGCAAGCGCGCCAGCGCCGCGGAGGTCTTCGCCATCTGCATCAATGAGAACAGGCTTTCCTGCATCCTCGCGCCACCGGTTGCGGAAAAGCAGACCAGCGGTCGTCGCTCGGTGCGCGCGAGTTCGGCACTGCGGGTGAAACGCTCCCCCACCACCGAGCCCATCGATCCACCCATGAAGTCGAAGTCGAAAGCGCACGCGACGATCGGGCGGCCCTTCAGCAGGCCGGCCATCGCGACCAGGGCATCCTTCTCGCCGGTTTTCTTCTGTGTCGATGCCAGGCGATCGCGATACTTCTTCGTGTCGCGGAACTTCAACGGATCGGCGGGTTCGACGTCGGTGAACAATTCCACTCCGGTGCCGTCGTCGAGGAAGGTTTCGAGCCTGCGTCGCGCGCGCAGCGTGTGATGATGGTTGCACTTCGGGCACACCATCAGCGCGGCTTCGAGCTCGGGCCGATACAGCACCACGCCGCACCCTTCGCACTTCTCCCACAGTCCCTCCGGAACCTTGCCCTTGCCGGCGGAGGCCGTGCGTTCGCGCGGTGAGACGAGCTTTTGCAGCCAATTCATGTCTTCGATCCTGTTGATCGCCGCTACCGGCTGGGTGCCATCAGCCACGCCCGCGGGAATTCCCACAGCCTCGACCGCCGACGGGCCTGTCCCGACTCCCGCGGCACCTTGCGCCGTCCGGCGCGCCCCTGTTTCCGCTTGCCGCCACATGGTACCCAAAAGCATCCGCTGGATTCGCCTTGCCGACGGCAACGATGACCGCGCATGCCCGTCGGCGCATTACCCCTGCTGGCCATCGGCGCCGCCCGGAAGGGCCACTTCCGGTGGCAGCCCCCACGCCGCCGGGTAGCGTGGGCCAATGAAGCACAGGCCGCGGGACGGAGCGGTGGCTCCGGCAGCGTCGCGATTGCGCCCCGCCAGTACGTCGGCAATCCACCGTTCGGGGCGATCGCCCCGTCCCACTTCGATCAACGAACCGACGATGTTGCGGACCATGTGGTGCAGGAAGGCGTTCGCTTCGACGTCGAACAACACGAACTCGCCTTCCCGCCGGACGGCGAAGTCGATGATTTCCCGTCGTGCATGCGATGCCTGGCAGGCCGCGGCCCGAAAGGCATTGAAATCGTGCTCGCCGCGAAGGCACGCCGCCGCCGCGTTCATCGCATCGACATCCAGCGGGTGGCGTTCCCACGCGGCAAAGCGGCCGTACAGCGCCGGCCGCTCGCTGCGGTCGACCAACGTGTATCGGTATCGGCGCGACCGCGCGCTGAAGCGGGCGTGGAATCCCGGGTCCACGGATCGCGCCCAGCGCACGGCGACGGTCGCCGGCAGGTTGCCGTTGGCACCGAGCGTCCAGGCACGGTGGTCGCGCAATGCCGTCGTATCGAAATGGACGACCTGGCAAAGCGCGTGCACGCCGCTGTCGGTTCGGCCGGCACAGATCACCTGGATCGGTTCGGCCGCAACGGTCGACAGCGCCGCCTCGACGGCAGCCTGCACGCTCGGTCCGTGGTTCAGCCGTTGCCAGCCGAGGAAGTCCGTGCCGTCGTATTCGATGCCGAGCGCAAACCGCAAGCGCGTGCTCCCGCTTCGACGCGCCATGCCGACGCGGGGCTTGCCGGAATCGGCAGGCCGCGGCGCGCCGGTTCGACGCGCCGCGTGCGGATCAGCCGATCGCCGCCATCAGCCGGCGCGCTTCACCCTTCTGCACGTCGCTGCCTTCAGCGAGGACTTCCTCGAGCATCGAGCGCGCACCGTCCGGATCGCCCATGTCGAGGTAGGCCCGCGCGAGGTCGAGCTTCGTCCCGACGCCTTCCTCGGTGGCGAAGAATCCCGGATCCTCGGACACCGCCGGCGGTTCATGCTCGCCCTGGACTTGCGAATCGCGCGCCCGGACTTCCGGGACCTCGGGAGGCGCGGTCGCGAATTCCAACGGCGGCAAATCGATCCGGGTGTCCGCGGCCGGTGGCGGAACACTCTCCTCGGCGAACGGAATCGATGTCTCCGCGAACCCGGGTGACCCATCGGCGTCACGGTCGTCGGCCCGCGCTCCCGCAACGGAATCGAACGTCCCTTCGCCACGCGTGGCAACGGGTTCCCGTGGTTCGTCCATCCAACTGTCGTCGTCTTCACCGAGCTCGGGCGCGAGTTCGGGCTCGCCATGGGCGTCGACATCGGAAACCGTGTCCGTGAAGCGACCGTAGCCGTCCTCGTGGTCGGCCTCCGGTCCATGTCCCCACGATTCGGCCGGGAGCTCGCGCTCCCCATCGAACAGCGGATTTTCGGGCGCGAGTTCCCGGCCCATTGCCTGGGCTTCGAGCCATTCCGGTTGATGGGGATCATGCACGTGCGCGTGCATCTCGGCCGCGGTTTCCTGGAAGTTGTCCGCTTCGTGGCCCGCGTAATAGACGCTCAGCAGCTCAAGGTAGAGCCCCACATTGCCGGGGTCGCGCCCAATCTGCTCCCGCAGCGACTCGACTTCACCCTGAGCCGATCCGGGTGGCGTCGCCACGGTCCCGCCGGCGCCGGCGAACGGCGAATCACCGAACGCTGTCGAGACCGTTCCGTGCACGGGCGCGAGGGCAGGCTTGCGGCGCCGCATGCCGAGCAAGCCGAGGATGATGAGGATGAGGCCGCCAACCAGCACGGCCGGCTTGACCCAAGGCGCCTCGTACCAGGCGGGCGCGGCCGCAGGATGGGTGATGGCAGGTTTCCCGGCGACCGGTTTCATTGCCGCGGGAGTTGGCGCTTTCGCCAGCGGGCTTGCCGCGGGCTTGGGCTGTTGCGCCGTCGGCGATGCCGACGTGTTCGCAGGCGACTGCGATGCGACGTGCTCTGCCGGCGCTGGTCCAGTTGGCGCCGGTGTCCCGCTCGGGGGTGAGGAAGCGGGCTTGGCGGCCTCCGTCGGCGACGGCGCGTTGGGTGTATTCGACACGTTGGCTTGCGTGCCCCAGATGTCACTCTTCGAAATCTTTTCGCCGGGTGGCGTCGTCGCTGCCACCGGCGCCGACGGGGTGGCCGCTGGCGTACTCGGAGTTCCGGTCGCCGGCGCGGCTGCGAGCGGCGTTTCCGCCTTGCCCGATTGCTGCTGCAACTGCTTCAGCTTCTGCTGCAGCTCGGCGATCTCCGAATCCTTCAGGCTGATCAGGCGTTGGTTGTCCTTGCGGATTCCCTCGAGCTGGTCGACACGCGAGCGCAACTCATCGGCCTCCTGCGTGCGGCTTGCCAGCGCTTCGCGGGTACGGGCGAGATCGTCGGCGGTACCGCCGGCCGGTCCTGACTTCGAACTCGCCTGATGGCCCGCGCCGGGATGGCCACTCCCGTTGCTGCCCGCCTCGCCCGACTTCGGCGGCACCAGCTCGAGCCGCCCGCCGGTCCCGGCGGCTGCACCGGTGGCCGCCGACGCGGTCTTCTTCTCAACGGGCGCCTTGGTCATTGAAGCCGCGACGAGGGTGGGCCTGGCCGCCGCTTCGCCGCGCCAATCCTCGATCTGGCGGTGGGTTTCCGCCGCCGCGGCGCTCGCCGAGCCGACTTCGGATATCTCCTTGTCGGACGGAATGCGCAAGATCGCGCCGCGTTTCAGCGCATTGATGTTCGACTTGTAGAACGCATCCGGATTGGCCTTCAGCAGGGCCAGCATTGTCTGGTCCAGCGTCCCCGAGCGGTTCTCGATCGAACGGGCAATGCCGGAAAGGGTTTCTCCGGCTGCCACTGGACCATATTTGTCACCGGAGATGCCGTGCGCCGCGGGAGCCGGGGCATGAGCGGGCGCCGGCGCCGGGGCAGCCGCAGCCACCGGCGCGGGATGTGCAGGCTCGGCCCTCGGCGCCGGCTGCGGAGCCGCCGCCGCGTGAGTCGCGGGTGGAGTCGCAGCGGGAGCCGGCGCCATGTTCGCCGGTGCCATGATCGGCGGATCCAGCAGTACCGTGTACTCGCGGAGCAGCTTGCCCTTCGCCCAGTTGGCTTCGACCAGGAAGTCGAGCAGCGGCTCACGGACGATATCCGTCGACGTGACCTTGATGACGGTGTTCCCGTGCACGTCGTTCGCGACGGAAAAGTGCAGCGGAATCGACAGTTGCGCGCGGCTGAGGCCGATCCGCTTGAAGTCGTCTTCGCTGGCCAGCCCGACCACGAGGCCGGCCGCCTCGCCCTTGCTCGACTGGATGACGGGTATCTCGGCAACGAGAGGCTGGTTGAGCCTCGACGTCACGTGGATGGTCCCGAGTCCCAGCGCGAAGGCACTCGACGCGCCGAGTCCCAGCGTGACCGCAATCGCCACCTTCGACAGTTGCAGCGGAAATTTCATCGTTCGTCCCCCGCAGGCCTCACTCTGGACGCGGCCACCCCTTGCAGGGGATGGGCCGCCGTGCTCGAAACAGGCTTATAACACAAGCGTAACGGCGTATCACCGATGGATTTCCACAAATCGCTCGGCCACCTGCACGGCATTGAGAGCGGCGCCTTTGCGGATATTGTCGGACACCACCCAGAGGTCGAGCCCCCGTGGGTGCGAGAGGTCTTCCCGGATCCGGCCGACGTACACCGGGTCGGCCCCCGCCGCGTGTCCGGCCGCGGTCGGATAGCCCCCCGGCTCGCGTTCGTCGACGACCACGATCCCGGGTGAAGCCGCCAGCAACGAACGCGCCGCCTCGGCACCGATCTTGGCGTGCGTTTCGATGTGCACCGCTTCCGAGTGGCCGTAGAACACGGGTACCCGCACGCAGGTCGGGTTCACCTCGATCGAGTCGTCCTCGAGGATCTTCCGCGTCTCCCACACCATCTTCATTTCTTCCCGCGTGTAGCCGTTGTCCAGGAACGCGTCGATGTGGGGAATGACGTTGAATGCGATTTGCGCGGGGAACTTCGACGGTGGGCTGTCGCGGAAGCTCAAGAGGTCCGCGGTCTGCCGGCCGAGTTCCTCGATTCCCGAGCGCCCCGCGCCCGAAACCGATTGATAGGTTGCGACGTTGATGCGCGTGATCCCGACTGCGCGGTGGATCGGCGCCAACGCGACCAGCATCTGCATCGTCGAGCAGTTGGGGTTGGCAATGATGTTGCGCTTGGCATATCCGGCAATCGCGTGCGGATTGACCTCGCTCACGACCAGCGGCACGTCGTCCTCGTAACGAAATTCGGACGTGTTGTCGATCACCACGGCGCCGGCAGCGGCGGCCCGTGGCGCGTGCTGGCGGCTGACCGCCCCGCCGGCGGAAAAGAACGCGATGTCGATTCCCTCGAAATCGAATGTTTCGAGGTCACGCACGACGAGTTCCTTGCCCGCGAATGTCAGTGAGCTTCCGGCCGACCGTGCGCTGGCCAAGGGAACCAGTTCATCGACCGGAAACGCGCGTTCCTCGAGGATCGACAGCAGCGCCTCGCCGACCGCGCCGGTGGCGCCCACCATGGCAACCTTGTATCGCCCGTTCTCGCCCAAGCCGTCACCTGCTTTCGTGCGGCCGCCATCAGGCAACCGGAAACCACTCGATCCTGCCGCCCACCACGGCCGCGTCAACCGGCGCCAGCCGGGATGCGTGGCGTCACGTCCCCGACATCCCCGCACTGCGCGCGGTGGCGCATGGCCTGGTCCATCAGCACCAGGGCGACCATGGCCTCGACGATCGGCGTCGCGCGCACGCCGACGCAAGGGTCGTGCCGGCCCTTGGTGCGCACCTCGATTTCGCGGCCGTCGAGATCGATGCTGCGCCCCGTCGCCGGAACACTGGACGCCGGCTTCAGGGCCACCGACGCCCGGATGTCCTGCCCGCTCGAAATCCCGCCGAGGATGCCACCCGCATGGTTCGATTCGAACCCGCGCAGGCGCATCGCATCCCGGTGCGCGCTGCCCGTCTGCGTGATGCACGCGAAACCGGCGCCGATCTCCACTCCCTTGACCGCGTTGATCGACATCAGCGCCGACGCGAGCTCCGCGTCCAGCTTGCCGTAGACCGGTTCGCCCCAACCGGGCGGTACGCCGGTCGCGACGACGTCGACGCGCGCACCGATCGAGTCACCCGCCTTGCGCAGCGCATCGATGCGCCGTTCGAGCTCCGGCACCTGGGCCGCGACCGGCCAGAAGAACGCATTCGATTCGACGGCCGCGAAGTCGACGGCAGCACCCGGAGGCATGTCGGGCAGGATGTCACCCATCTGCGCGAGCCAGCCGCGCACGGTGACGCCCTGGCGCTCCGCGAGCCACTTCTTCGCGATCACCGCCGCCGCCACGCGCATCGTCGTTTCCCGCGCCGATGCGCGGCCGCCGCCACGCACGTCCCGGATGCCGTACTTGTGCCAATACGTGTAATCGGCATGGCCGGGGCGGAACGTCCGCGCGAGTTCATCGTAGTCCCGCGGGCGCGCGTCGACATTGCGGATCAACAGCGCGATCGGCGTCCCGCTGGTCCGCCCCTCGTACACCCCGGAAAGGATTTCCACGGCATCCGGCTCGCGCCGCTGCGATGTCCAGCGCGACATCCCGGTCGCGCGTCGCGCCAGATCAAGGCTGAAATCCCCGGGCGCAATCCCGATTCCCGGCGGACATCCATCGACGATGCAGCCGATCGCGGGGCCGTGGCTCTCGCCGAACGTCGTCACCGTGAACAGCTTGCCGAACGAGTTCGACGCCATGCTCAGCCGCCGTGGCGACGCTGCGCCGAGCGGATCGCGGCTGCGTGCGCAACGAGATCGCGCCGCTCGAGCGCGAACACGCCCATCGGACCGACCTTGAAGTCGATCCAGACGAACGGCACCGCCGGCAGGCACTCGGCCAACGCGCGCGCGCTGTCGCCGACCTCGACGATCAGCAGGCCGCCTTCGCTCAGGTGCTCCGCGGCGCCGGTGAGGATGCGCAACGCGAAGTCGAGACCGTCGGTGCCGGCCCGCAGGCCGCGCTCGGGTTCATGCCGGTACTCGGCCGGCAGCGCCGCAAACTCCGCTTCGGTGACGTATGGCGGGTTCGACACGATCAGGTCGTAATCGACCCGCGGCAACGCGGAGAACAGATCCGACTTCACCACCCGGACGCGATCGGCAACGCCGTGCAGCGCGAGGTTCTCGCTCGCGAGGGCCAGCGCGGCCTCGTCGATGTCGCCAAGGTCGACTTGCCAACCGGGTTGGTGCGCCGCCATCGCAATGCCGATGCAGCCCGATCCGGTGCACAGGTCGAGCGCATGTTCGACGTGCCGGTGGTCCAACCACGGCGAGAAGCCTGATTCGATCAATTCGGCAATCGGCGAACGTGGCACCAGTGCCCGTGGGTCGCTCTTGAACGGCATGCCGGCGAACCAGGCTTCGCCGACGAGGTAGGCCACCGGAGTCCGCGTCGTGATGCGGCGCTCGACCAGGTCGAGGACGCGGGCCTTCTCGGCCGCGGTCACGCGCGCGGCGCCGTACGCCGGCTCGAGATCGGGTGGCAGGTGCAATGCCGACAGCACGAGGTGCAGCGCTTCGTCGATCGCGTTGTCATGGCTGTGGCCGAACGTGAGGCCGGCCGCGTTGAAACGGCTGGCGCCGTATCGCACCAGATCGACGATCGTGGCGAGTTCGTCGGTCACGCGCCAACTTCAAGCCTCAGGAAGGGTGAATTATACGCTGGCGCCCGCGGACTCCCGAGGCGCTGAAGGCAGCCATGCCGGGCCCGATGGCGGGTCCGCCGCGGGAAAATTCGATCCCGGTACACTCGCAACGGAAAACGGGGCGTGGAGCGCCACGACGAGTTCGTGCAGCGCCATCGCCGATTCCTCCGGCTGACTCGCTCGCCAATGCCGGCAACCTCGACGCAGCGGGAAGCACCCGATGCAACTGCCGATCCTGCTCCAATACCTCCTGCCGCAGAAACTCCTCGGTCGCGTCGTGCGCGTGGCAAGCCACTGGACGTGGCGGCCGTGGAAGAACTTCCTGATTGCGCGATTCGTGCATACCTATGGCGTCGACCTCGGCGAAGCCGTCGAACGGGACCTCCGCGCCTACCCCACGTTCAATGCGTTTTTCACCCGTGCGCTGCGATCGGAAGCCCGCCCATGGCCCGACGATGCGGCCACGATCGGCAGCCCGGCCGATGGCCGGGTCAGCGCGTCGGGACGGGTCGATGACGGACGAATGCTGCAGGCCAAGGATCGGACTTTCAGTGTCGCCGGGCTGCTGGGTGACGCGGAGGCCGCCGCCAGCTACCGGGACGGTTCGTTCCTGACCGTGTACCTGTCACCCCGCGACTACCATCGCGTGCACATGCCGCTCGACGGCGTCCTCGAGGAAACGCTGTACATCCCGGGCCGGTTGTTCAGTGTCGCGCCGTCCTCAGTGGCCGGGATTCCGGACCTGTTTGCCCGCAACGAACGCCTCGTCTGCCATTTCAGTTCCGGAAACCGCCGGTTCTGCATCGTGCTCGTCGGCGCGATGCTGGTATCGGGGATTGAAGTGGTCTTCGAGGCCGCGCTCGCGAAGCCGACCGCGAATGACACCATGCGGCAGAATCATCGTGGGCGCAGGATCCGGTTCAAGCGTGGCGACGAGCTCGGCCGGTTCAACATGGGCTCGACCGTGATCACACTGCTCGACCGCGACCTTGGCGTGTTCGACGCGACGCTCGAAGCCGGCCGTCCGCTTCGGGTCGGCGAGCCGGCAGGCCGCCTCGCCGCCGCGGACCGCGGGCCGCCACCAGGCCAAGCATCCGGCCAGCCCGAGTTGTGACACGGTCACCATTCGACCCTGGAGCAGCCCGCTAGCATCCGGTTACTCGCAAACGCCGCTCCCTGCAGGGTCTCCCCATGACGATCGTCACGCGCTTGATCGCCCTCACCCGTGCCGCGCAATTGCGGCGGCAGTTCCGCGACATCGGCCGATCAGTGCAGGAACTCGGGCCGGTCGAACGGCGGCAACTTGCGACGATTGCCATGCGGGAGTTCGCCAACGCCGCACAAAGCGAGTTTCCGCATCTCTACGGAACGCCGCCGGAAGAGAAGTACCACGCCTGGGGCAGCGGCACCGACATCGGCCTCGAGCGCGCGCATTCGGACAGCGCGCAAGTCCGCCTGCGCGGCGTCGCCCTGTGGCTCGCCGTCGCCTACCACGAGACCAAGGACTCGCCGTACCCCGAGCATCAGGAACTGCACCGGCAGGTCATGCGCACGCTGCGTGCGTTGCGCGAAACGATGCCGCCCTCGAGCGAAGGACTGCCCACCGGCCTCGGCGACGCCCAGGCCGCCTGACGTCACTGCCGGCTGCACGCTGACGGCAGGTGCAGCTTCTGCCCCGGATGGATCAGGAAAGCCGGCGCGCGCAAGCCGTTCTCGCGCGCGATCGACTGTGGGCTCGGACAATCGTTCCGTTCCGAGATCCGCATCAGCGTGTCGCCCTTGCGCACGACGTAGGTGCGCGAGCGCGGCGCCGTTGCTCTCGCCGCGACGGTGGGCGCAATCGGCAGGCTTGCCGAGTGCAGTGACGCCGCCAATGTGGCCCAGCGGGTGCCGACGCACTGGCGCCGATACGCCTGCTCGAGTTCGAACGGCACCGCCAGCGTGGTTCCCGCTGCGAGTTCCTGCTGCGGGTCGAGCCGCGGGTTGAGGTTGCGCAGGGCGCGAAACCACCCGTTGACCGCGTGCGCGCTCTCGCCGAGGCAAATGGTCAGTTCCGCAAGCGAGGATGGTTGCGCGAGGGAAATCGTGCCCGGCTTGCCGTCGATCTTCGGGAACTCGAGGTTGTAGCGGTCCGGGTGCATGTACAACCAGGCCGCCGCGAGGACCATCGGCACGTAGTCGCGGGTTTCCTGCGACAGGTTGAAATACACGCCGGGATCCCAGAAGCTCGTTGCACGAGCCTTGCCGGCCAGCCGTTGCACCGCGCCTTCACCCGCGTTGTAGGCCGCCAGCACGAGGCCGAGGTCGTTGTTGAAGACCTTGAGTTGCTCGTCGATGTAGGCCGCGTTGGCCCGCGCGGCCATCGCCGGGTCGAATCGTTCATCGAAGCCGTCGTCCACGCCGAGCCCGAAGCGCTGCCCGGTCGCAGGCATGAACTGCAGGGGACCCGCCGCGCCGGCACGCGACACCGCATGGACCTTGCCGCCGGATTCCTTCGCCAGCATCCCGAACAACAGCGCTTCGGGCAGGCCGGCTTTGTGGTACTCGGGCCACATGCGGTAACGCAGGAACTGGTAGTTGACGTAGGCCGTGACCAGGTTCGGCCGGTACTGCGTGAGCCACTCCTCGAGCGCTGCCTTGACCGGACCGTTCTGCTCGGCGAGCGCGCCGAGATCGTGGCCCTTCAGCAGTGACAGGGAACGGTCGAGTTCGGGCAACGAGCCGACGACCGGGGAGCCCTCGCCGGCCGTTCCGTTCGCCTCCGGGGTGGGACTGGTCGAACCGCCCTCGCCGGGCGCGGTGGCCAGGTCGCCCAACCCGAGCCGCAACAACCGGTCGAGTGCCGTGACGAACCGCTGCGAATCGCAACCCGGCGTGGTGCCGCAGCGTGCCGCCACCGCGCGCAGGTCGTCGAGGGATGCGGAAATCCCGGTACGCGCCGAATCGGAATCACCGCGGTTGGCGGCCGCGAGCCCGTTCTCGTAACGCGTGACGTCCGCGTCCATCTGCGCATACAGCGCCGTGACGGCGGCAGGTTCGGCTTGCGCCTGCGCGCCCGTGGGCGGATGCGCCGGCGTCCCGGCACATGCAGCCACGAGCGTGGCGGCGATCAGGATCGGAATCCGCGACTTCGTCCGCATGTCGTTCCCGGCGCAAAAGAATCGACCTTAGCGATCCCGATGCATCACGGCAAGCGCATCCGCGCACAGGAACCGTCAACCACCCGTTCCCGGACCGATCGGCCCCCGCGACAACGGCCGCAACGGATCCGGGACGGAGCCGTTGCCTCCGGCCGCGCCATGGACGCTGAGCCAGAGCCGCCGCGCGGATTCACGCAGTCGGGGCAGCTTGTGCACGAACACGGCGGCCACGACGACGCAAGCGATTCCATTCATGGCGACGGCCGCCGGTGCGCCGAAATGCTGGGCGATGGTGCCCGTGTACAACGAACCGAGTGGGGTCATGCCCATCAGCATCATCGCGTACATCGCCATCACGCGGCCACGCAAGTGGTCCGGGACGAGCGACTGGATCAGCGTGTTGCAGCCCGCCATCAGCACGATCATCGAAAAACCGGTCACCACCAGCAGGGCCAGCGACAACGGCAAGCTGTGCGACAGGCCGACGCCGAACAGGCTTGCGCCGAACGCGACGCCGCCGGCGGCGATCCAGCGGTCGAGCCCGGTCAGGCCTTCGCGCCGCGCCAGGGTCAGTGCGGCGACCAGCGCGCCAGCCCCGGCCGCACCCATCAACCAGCCGAGCGTTTGCGCATTCCCGTGGAACACCCGATCCGCGAACAGCGGCATCACCACCCGGAACGGCACGCCGATGAACGACATCGCCCCGAGCAGGACCAGCAACGTGCGTATGGCATCGGCATTGCGCACGAAGCGCAGTCCTTCCGCCATGTCGGCGAACGGCGACTTGCGCGGCCGCTCAGGCGGCGGCAACAGCCCGCGAATTGCCAGCAGGCTGGCCAGCACCGCGAGGAAGCTCAAGCCATTCAGCAGGAAGCACCAGCCCTCGCCGAGCGCGGCGATCAGGATGCCGGCGACTGCCGGTCCCAGCATGCGCGCGCTGTTGAAAGCGGACGAGTTCAGTGCTATCGCATTCATCAGGTTCCTGCGGTCGACCAGTTCGACCAGGAACGACTGCCGGACCGGCGTGTCGATGGCGTTGACGGTGCCGAGCAACACCGCCAGCGCGAAGATCTCCGTCGGCGTGATCACGCCGCCCAGCGTCAATCCCGCCAGCGTGAATGCGAGCAGCATCGACGCCGCCTGGGTTGCGACCAGCAGGCGGTGCTTGGAAATCCGGTCAGCCAGCGCGCCGCCGAACGACGCGAACACGAACACCGGGATCTGGCCGGCGAAGCCGAGCAAGCCCAGCAATGCCGCGGATCCCGTCAGCCGATACAACAGCCAGGCTTCCGCGATCCGCTGCGTCCACGTGCCGATCAGCGACACCGCCTGCCCGGTGAAGAACAGGCGGTAGTTGCGCGACCCGAGCGCGCGCAGCATGCCGCCCTCGGTCAGCACCACGGCGCCGGCTCCGATCGACGAACGCCCGTTGCTAGAATCACGGATCCAACCATCGAGACTGGTCGCCAGAAGAGGAAGCGCCCGTGAGCCAGATCCTGATCGGCAAAGGCAGCGACAAAGTCTACCTGCTGACGAAGTACGCCAACCGCCACGGAATGGTCGCCGGTGCGACCGGCACCGGCAAGACCGTCTCGCTGATGCTGATGGCCGAAGGCTTCTCGCGGCTCGGGGTTCCCGTCGTCATCGCCGACGTCAAGGGCGATCTGGCCGGGATGTCCCAGCCCGGCGCGATGTCCGACAAGCTGAAGGCGCGGATCGGCCAGCTCGGCATCGACTGGAAGCCATCCGCGAACCCGGTTGTCTTCTGGGACCTCTACTCACAGCAGGGGCAGCCGATCCGCACCACGATATCGGAGATGGGTCCGACGCTGCTCGCGCGGATCCTCGAGCTCAACGACACCCAGTCCGGCGTACTCGAAGTCGTGTTCAAGTTCGCCGACGACCAAGGCCTGTTGATGCTGGACCTCAAGGACCTGCGCGCGGTCCTGAACCACGTGGCCGACAACGCCAAGGCCATCTCGGCGCAGTACGGGCTCGTCGCCAAGGCTTCGATCGCCGCAGTGCAGCGCGGCCTGCTGTCACTCGAACAGGCGGGCGGAGACGACTTCTTCGGCGAACCCGCACTCGACCTGGAAGACTTGATGCGGCAGGACATGTCCGGCCGCGGCATCGTCAACGTCATCGTCGCCGACAAGCTGGTCCTGAAGCCGCGCCTGTACACGACGTTCCTGCTTTTCCTGCTGTCCGAGCTGTTCGAGAAGCTGCCGGAGGTCGGCGACCTCGACCAGCCGAAGCTGGTGTTCTTCTTCGACGAAGCCCACCTGCTGTTCGACGATGCCCCGGCCGCGCTGCTGCAGCGGGTCGAACAGGTGGTCCGGCTGATCCGCTCGAAGGGCGTCGGCGTCTACTTCTGTTCGCAGAACCCGGACGACCTGCCGGATGTCGTGTTGAGCCAGATGGGCAATCGCATCCAGCACGCATTGCGCGCCTTCACCCCGCGCGACCAGAAGGCCGTGCGCGCGGCGGCCGAGACCTTCGTCCCGAATCCGAAGCTCGATGTCACGCGCGTCATCGGTGAACTCGGAATCGGCGAAGCACTGGTCTCGACGCTGCAGGACAAGGGCGTGCCACTGCCGGTCGAACGGGTCTTGATCTCGACTCCCGAGTGCCGTCTCGGCGCGATCACCGACGCCGAGCGCGGCGCCGTGCGTTCACGCTCGCCAACGGCGTCGCGGTACGCGACGACGGTCGATCGCGAGTCCGCCTACGAGCGCCTGACGGCGCGCGCGCAGCAGTCCGCGGTGCCTCCGGCCGGGGATCCGGCGTCGCAACCGGCCAACACCGCCGGGAACGAAAGCTCCTGGATGCAGACGGCGAAGAACGTCGTGCTCGGCACCGGCCGGCGACAGGGGATCCTCGAGGCGATGGCCAAGTCGATGGCGCGCAATGCCGGCAGCACGATCGTGCGCGGAGTCCTCGGGTCGATTCTCGGACGGCGCTGAATGCGCGACCCGGGCGCAAGGCGGCAGCCCCTGGGGCAACGCGCCCATCAACGCGGAGCGACTGCTCCGCGCACCGTGAGCGGCTCTTCACGTCGTCCCCGACGACAAGTCGCCGCGCGACCGGCGACTGCGACGCCAGGCCGCGGGGAGACGGCGCGATGACCCGCTGGCGCCCCCCGGCGCCGGGCTCGACCGCCCTGATCACCGGACCGGGCATGGACCGGTTGCGGGAAGAACTCGACCGGCTTTGGTTGCGCGAGCGCCCGGAAGTCGTGGCGGCCCTCGCGGCGGCCGCGGCCGAAGGCGACCGCTCGGAGAACGCCGAATACACCTATCGCAAGCGGCAACTCGCGGGCATCGATCGGCGCATCCGCTATCTCGGCAACCGGCTCGCGCTCCTGCGAGTGGTCGATACATCACCGACCGACCGCTCGGCGGTCTATTTTGGCGCGTGGTTCACGATTCGCGGCGAGGATGCCGTCGAACACGGCTACCGGATCGTCGGCCCGGACGAAACCGACGCCCGGCTTGGCTGGATCAGCATCGACTCGCCGCTGGCGCGGGCCGTCCTCAAGCGACACGCCGGTGATTCAGTCGAAGCCGAGCTTCCCGACCGGCATGGGCGCTTCGAAATCCTCGCGGTCCGTTACGAGGAACCGTGAGCCGACGGCGCGTTCGCGCCGCCCGGTTCCTGCCGGCGTTGCCGTGAATGTCGGGCTGCGGGAACACCCCCCGCAGCCATCCGCATCACTGCGTCAAGATCGGCAGGTAGATCTTGAACGTCTGCTGATCCTCGGCGACATCCGGCGCCGACGTCAGCTCATCCCAGAACCGCCCTTCGCCGAACTCCGAGTACTGGTACCCGTGGGTCTCGGCGTACGCCTTTTCCATCAGGCGCATCAAGGGCAGTGCGGCAGGACTGCCGGTGTAGTCCGTCTCGAGTGCCTTGCCGCCGTATGACATCGTCGCCCGCACGTTCGCAGTCACGATGAGGAATCCATCGGGGTCCTTCTGGCCTGGCGTCAGCGTCGGCGGCTCTCCGTCCGACGTATCCTCGCCTTCGGACGACGCCGATTCCTTCGCCACGGGCTCGATTGGATAGGACTGCTTGTCGATCGTGATCGTATTGGCGTCGACCGGGACCGCGACGCTGAACTCGTAGTTGTCCTCGCCCCAGTTGGTCGTGATCGTCATGCGCGGCCCGGCCGCGTTCAACCCGGCAGCCTTCATCGCATCGGCGATCTGCTTCATCGCCGTATCGGTGGCCTCGGCAACGTCGTCGAGCGTCCGCTTGGCCTTGGTCGCGACGAACAGGATCGGGCGTGCGGCGACGTCGACGACCTGGATCTTCTGGTCCTTGTAATCGACGTTGGGGAAGCTCGCCATCATCGCCGAGACGGTCGACAGGTTCTCCTGGATCCGCGCCGCCGGCTGTCCGTTGATGTACAGGCCCGCGTAGCGCCAGATCAGGTTCCAGCCGTAATCGACGTCGTACGCCCAATTGATCGTCACGGTCTTGCCGTTCTGCGACGGCACCAGGTTGATCGTGTAGGCCTTGTTCGCGCCTTTCCAGTCGTTGTCGATCGCCATCTTGATCTGGCTGTCCGGCTGCGAGCCGACGATCTCGAGGCTGCCGTTGCCGACGTCCGGATTCGCGCTCGTCCAGTTCACCTTCGCGCCGACGCCGGATTCGGCGCCACTGAAGCTCGTGGCGACCCGCGAGTCTTCCTGGCGCAATGCCGTCCACTGCGGAAAGCGGCGGTAGGTGTTCAGCGTGTCATAGACCTGGTGCAGCGGGTTCGATACCTCGACCGAACGCTCGATGTGGCCATGGGACGGCAAGACGACGCCGACGAGGACGATCAGCACGAAGACGATGATCAACGCAACCACGATTTCGAGTACACGAGTCATTGCGCGCCTCTGCGAAGCTTGACCTTGCGGATCCCCATGGACCGGTTTGCATCGACCGCCGGGAAGAATCGTCCCCGTACCCGCGCCCACCAGCGGCGGGCCGTCGCGCCCGGCAACCAGCCAGCGGGCGATGGTACTGGACGACGACCCGCATGGCTACGGTCAAAACCGGGCCGCAATGCCGTAGCCCGCGGAGGGGACGAAAAGGCGACCGTCGAACGGAATGCCAGCGGCGCACAAGGCGGGGGAACCGCCGGGCTCCCGGGGCGTTCCTACACGAGACCGAGTTCGAACGCCTTCAGGACCGCGCGGGTCCGGTCGCGGACACCGAGCTTCGACAGGATGCTCGAGACATGATTCTTCACCGTTCCTTCGGCAACCCCCAGCGACCGCGCGATCTCCTTGTTGCTGTAGCCACCGGCGACGAGCCGCAGGATTTCCGTTTCCCGGTCGGTCAACGGATCGGGCTGGGCCAGGCTCGTGAACTCGTTGTGCATCTTGCCGAGTCCGACCAGCAGGCGCTGGGTCACGGCCGGCGCGACGAGTGATCCACCACCGGCAACGGTCTTCACCGCGTCGACGAGCTGGTCGAGGGACACGTCCTTCAACAGGTAGCCGCGCGCTCCGGCCTGCAGGCCCGCCAGCACGAGCTGGTCGTCGTCGAACGTGGTCAGGATGATCGTCGGCGGCAGCGATCCCGCCGCCGCCAGCGCCTTCAGCACGTCGAGGCCGGACATGCCCGGCATCCGGAGGTCCAGCAACACCACGTCCGGCCGGATCTCCGGGATCGTCGCGACCGCCTGCGCGCCGTCGGCCGCCTCGGCGACGACGCTGATCGACGGCGACAATTCGAGCAGCGAGCGGATGCCCTGGCGCACCAGCGTCTGGTCGTCGACGAGGCACACGCGGATCGGGTCGGTCATGTTGCCCCCTCGAGTGGCAGCCGCACGTCGAGTGCGAAGCCGTGCCCACGCGCGGTCGCGACATCGATGCGGCCGCCGTAGTGCGCGAGCCGCTCGCGCATGCCGGCAAGCCCGTTGCCCGGTTTCCACGCGGCCGCGCCACGGCCATCGTCGCGGGCGTGGATGATCATCTCGCGATCGGCGTCGCGCTCGAAGCGCAGCCACAGGTTCGACGCACCGGAATGACGCAGTGCATTGGTGATGATTTCCTGCGCGCAGCGCAGCAGCACCTGCGCCCGGCGCGGGTCCTCGACGCTGAACCGGGGCGGCAGCTCGACGTGGATCGCCAGGCCGGGAACCCCTTCGACCAACCGTTCCAGCGCCGCCGTGAGGTCGATGTCGTCGACCTCGCGCAACTGGCTGACGACGTCGCGCACGTCGCCAAGCAGTTGTTTCGCGACCGCCTGCGCCTTCAGCACGTGGGCACGCGCCTCCTGCCCCGGCAAGTGGCTCGCCACCTCGAGGTTCAGGCTCAACGCGGTGAGATGGTGTCCCGCGAGGTCATGCAGGTCCCGGGAAATCCGCATCCGTTCACCCAGCCGGCTCGATTCGGCCAGCAGCGTACGCGTCGCCTGCAGCTCCGAATTGAGCCGCCGTTGCTCCTCCCGCGCCTCGACCTGCTGCTTCGTCACCACGGCGCAGATGAAGGCCAGCACGATGAATCCGAGATACAGGCTCGATTGCAGGAAAGCGTCACTCAAGCTGTAGACCGGATCGCGGATGCTCGCGAACACCGGCACCATCGAGAAGTTCTGCACCACCATCCAGACGATGCCGACCCGCAGCGGCAGCAGCCACGGCAACACCACGGCGATCGAAGCCAGCAGCAACGCGGCGATTCCGCTTTGGCTGAACCACCCGATCGCGATCGCCGCGAGGTTCAACAGCAGCAGGAGCCCGATCCGCACGGCATGCTGCACTGCGGATTTCGGTGGCTGGCCGAGATCGCGCGTCAGGAACCAGAACACGGCGCCAAACAGCAGGTAGCAGCCGAGCCACAGCCACGCGTAGACCTCCGGCGAACCATGTGCGACGAGGTCGCCGACGACCGTCGGGTAGCGCAGGAACGGCGTGCCGACGCACGCGTACTGGAACAGCCCGGCGAACCGCAGCAATTGGATGTGGTTCATCTGGCTGACCGGCATCCGCGCATGATAGGGCCGCAGGCGGCCGCATGGAACGTGGCTTTCGGCCCCGTTGCCATCGCGGTTTCCGGCGACTCGATCACGCCGGCTTAACGGTGCGGCGATAAAATGCGCCCGCACCGCGGGGGGTCTTGTCGACGGGTCGAGGCAAGGCCGGAATCCCGCGCCGATCGTCGGCAGTGGAGACCGGAATGACCGTCATCGTCCGCAATGCCGAGCCCCGCGATTTCGATGCGGTACTCGCGCTCAACAATGCGGCCGGCCCGACGATCCTCCTGCTCGATGCCGCCGGCCTGAAGGACCTGTTCGAACGCGCGTGCCACTTCCGGCTCATCGAGGTCGACGGCACGATCGCCGGGTTCCTGCCGGCGCTGCGCGAGGATTCGGGCTACCAGAGCCGCAACTTCCTCTGGTTCCGGAACCACTATGCATCCTTCGTCTACATCGACCGGATCGTCGTCGCGAAACCTTGCCGCGGGCTTGGGCTCGGGCGGGTGTTCTATGCCGATGTCACGAGCTACGCGGAACTGCGGGTGCCGGTGCTGACGTGCGAAGTGTTCCTCGAACCACGCGACGACGTCGCGTTGCTGTTCCACGGCGCGTTCGGTTTCCAGGAAGTGGGCCAGCGCACGACCGTATCGACCGGGCGCCGCGTGGCCTTGCTGGCCAAGGAACTCTGCAGCTTCCCGTACGTTCGCGACACGTACCTCCGCGGGACGGCGGCGAGCCTGCCGGAATTGCCGTGGACGGCCGAACGCCGCCGGGTACCGATCCTCACCAGCGCGGCGAAGACGGCGTCCGGCGCCTGAAGCCGGTCGCTCGAACGGCCTTCGCCAGCGCCATTCGGCAGACGATGACGGACGTCGTGGACATCGGTGGAATCGGGTTTGCCGCGCCACGTGCGCTGCTCGCGCGGTTCGGACTCGAACTGGTCGCCGTCGCCGACGACGCACCGATACCCGGCAGCTACTGGGGCGAGCCCGAGGCGGGCGTCATTGGCTGCCGCGTGTACGCGCGCGCCGACACTCCGGTGCATTCGCTGTTGCACGAAGCCTGCCACCTGCTGGTCGCGGACCCTGGGCGGCGCGCGTCGATCCACACCGACGCGTCCGATTCGCAGCTCGAGGAAGACGCGGCGTGCTGCCTGCAGATCATGCTCGCGGACGAACTGCCGGGATTCGGCCGCGATCGCGCCTGCGCGGACATGGACGCGTGGGGCTATTCGTTCCGCCTGGGTTCTGCCCGGGCCTGGTTCGACGGCGATGCCGAAGACGCCCGCGCGTTCCTCGCAGCACGAGGCCTTCCGGCCGGCGACAACGGCAACGCCCCGCGTCTGACGTAACCACCGATCAACGTTCGGGCAATTCCGCGATCACCGCGGCGATGCGATCGCGCATCCGTGCCGACAGCGCCACGAGTTCCTCCGCTTCAACTTCCGTGAGTTCACCGTAACCCCGCAGGTACTGCGGTCCCAGTTCGGTGGCGTTGACCAGGGCCAGCGCAAGCCTCGCGTTGGCGGCACGTGTTGCACCCACGCCTGGCGCATCGGCATGCAGGTCATGCACTGCCAGGAACTCGCGCATTTCGGCACGCACGGCGTCCACCGCGAGTCCCGCAGCGTGGTACGCAGCCGGACCCGAATCATCCCGCGTCAGCGCGAAAAGCGGCTCACCGACGGGCGCCCCCAGCGCCCGCAGGACTTCTCCGAGCGTCTCGTCCAGATGCCGGAAGGCGACCAGCAGGTGCCGACGATGAATGGCGCTGAACACGACGGTGGTTGGACCCTTGACGGCAACCGGCGACATCACGCTATCATCCCCGCCGCACGAGGGAGATGGCATGCCTCCCTGAACCGCCGGATCCGATTCCGGCTGATGATGCCTACCGAGCCGGGCCATCCGGCGTACGTGGGCATCGCCGTCGACCGACGAGCGTTGTTCGTGCGCACGTGATTCCCGGGCCCCCATCGAGCTCAGAGGAGTCACATGACGTTCTTCGCATTTCTTGCAACCGGTTGCGGCGCGTTCCTCGGCGCCTGCCTGCGCTACCTGTTCGGGTTGTGGTTCAACCCGGTCTTCCCGACGATCCCGCTGGGCACGCTGGCCGCCAACCTGCTCGGTGGCCTGATCATGGGTCTGGTGCTCGGTGCGTTCGGCCAGTTCCAGGCGTTGTCGCCGGAAGTCCGCCTGTTCGTCACCACCGGATTCCTCGGCGGCCTTACCACCTTTTCCACCTTTTCCGGCGAGACGGTCACGCTGCTGCTGCGCGAGGAGTATGCGTGGGCGCTGGGGGCAATCGGCTTGCACCTGGTCGGCTCGCTCGGCATGACGTTGCTCGGGTTCGCCGCAGCCCAGGCCCTCTTGAGGACACCCGCATGATCACCCGCACCGAAGGCCGGTACCTGCGCTTTTTCGTGCACGAGAACCGCCGCCACCACGGCATCCTCCTGTACGAGTGGTTGCTCGAACAGGCGAAGAAACTCGGCATCCAGGGCGGCACCGCATTCCGCTCCATCGCCGGATACGGCCGCCACGGCATCCTCCACGAGCAGCACTTCCTCGAACTGGCCGGCGACCAGACGGTGCGCGTGGATTTCGTGGTGCGGATGGACGAAGGCAGCACGCTCCTGAGCCTGATCGAACGGGAAAACCTGGCGTTGTTCTTCGCCGAGCTTCCGGCCAGCTTCGGCCTGGTCGGCGGTGCCGTGACCGGCCACGCGACGGACAAGCCGGCATGACCCACGTTTACATGCTCGCCACGGTCTGGATTGCCCTCGCGCTGCTGGCCGCGGTGATTTCCATCGGGCTGAGCGTGGCCACCGCGCTGTCGGAAATCGTGATCGGCACGCTCGCACAGCTGGTGATCGGTGCAGCGCTCGGCGCCCATTTCCTTGGCACCGACGATGGCTGGATCAAGTTCCTCGCGTCGATCGGCGCCGTGCTCCTGACGTTCCTGGCCGGCGTCGAACTCGACCCGGACGAACTGAAGCGCAACTGGAAGCAGGCCGGCACGCTCGGTCTGGTGGGGTTCGCCGCGCCCTTCATCGGCTGCAGCCTGGCGGCACATTTCCTTCTGGACTGGAATGCAAGGGCAAGCCTGCTGACCGGCATCGCACTCTCCACGACATCGGTCGCCGTGGTCTACGCGGTATTGCTGGAGCTCGGCTTCAACCGGGTGAGCTACGGCAAGGGGATTCTCGCGGCGTGTTTCGTCAACGACCTGGCCACGGTGATCGGATTGGGGCTGCTGTTCTCGCCGTTCACGGTCAGGACGCTGGTCTTCGTGGCAGTGAGCATCGTCGTGCTCGCGATCCTGCCGTGGTGGGTACCCCGCTTCTTCCGGCGCCTTGGCGGTCGTCCCTCGGAAATCGAGACGAAATTCCTGCTGCTGGCGTTGTTCGGGCTTGGTGCGCTGGCTGCGTGGGCGGGCAGCGAACCAGTCCTGCCCGCCTACCTCGTCGGCATGATCCTGGCCGGTACCGTTGGCAAGGACCACGCGCTGGTGCGCCGCCTGCGCACGCTGACACTCGGCCTGCTCACGCCGTTCTATTTCATCCGCGCCGGTTCGTTCGTGTCGATGCCCGCGCTGATCGCCGCACCCTGGGCGTTCGTGCTCCTGCTGCTGGCGAAGATGGCCACGAAGTTCGGTGGCGTCTTTCCGCTCACCAAGGCTTTCAGGCAACCGCCGCGCGAGGCGATGTACACCACGCTGATGATGTCCACCGGCCTGACCTTCGGCAGCATCTCGGCGCTGTTCGGATTCACCCATCACATCGTGGACGAAGCGCAGTATTCGTACCTGATCGCAGCCGTGGTCGCGAGCGCCGTCGTGCCGACCATGATCGCCAACGCGTTTTTCATGCCGCGGCATCTGCTGCCAAGGGACGAAATCGTCGGCACGACGGCAACCCGGGCGGCCCTTCCATGATCAGGCGCATCCTGCCGGGCTGCGATGGCTCGGCGATCGCCGACAAGGTGTATGCGGCCGCACTGGATTTCGCGCGGCATTTCGACGCTGCGCTCGATGTGCCGGCGGTGGCGCGGCCGTCCGGAATCGGTGACGACGTGGAAACCGACGCGATCGTGGAAACCGCGGAGCGCAGGCTTGGCAAATAGATGCAGGCACCGGAGCCCGCCGCGCGCGACACTTGGGCGCGGACCGCGTTCCACCTGCAGACCGGGCATCCGGCCGAAATCCTGCTGGCCGTTGCCGAGAACCATGCCATCGACCGCATCATCGTCGGCCATGTCGGCAAGAGTGGAGTCAAACGCTGGCTGGCCGGCCCGGTGTCGCGGAAGGTGATCGATCACGGCCGCTGTTCGGTTACCGTAGTGCGGTGATCGAAGGCCCGAACAGCCCTCATCCCGCAGCGTCCACGCGTGTAGTCGCCGGCCGCGCGCTGGCCTTCGTCGTCCTGATCGGCATCGTCAGCCTGTTCGCCGACATGACGTACGAGGGATCGCGCTCGATCACCGGCCCGTTCCTCGGCACGCTCGGCGCGACCGGCGCGATCGTCGCCATCGTCGCCGGCGGCGGCGAACTGCTGGGTTACGTTCTCCGCCTCGGCACTGGCGTGCTCGCCGACCGTACGGGACGCTACTGGACGATCACGATCGTCGGCTACGCGATCAACCTGCTGGCCGTGCCCGCCCTGGCGCTGGCCGGAAACTGGCCGGCGGCGGCGGCGCTGATCATCCTCGAACGCAGTGGCAAGGCGCTGCGCACGCCCGCGCGCGACGCGATGCTGGCGCACGCGGCGAAAGACATGGGTGGCGCCGGCTGGGCGTTCGGCCTGCACGAAGCGCTGGATTCGACCGGTGCGGTGCTCGGCCCGTTGGTCGCGGCGCTGGTGCTGTTCCTGCACGGGGGCTACCGGCACGTATTCGCGTGGCTGCTCGTTCCCGCACTGTGCGCGCTCGGAGTCTTGCTGGTGGCCCGCGCGCGCTTCCCGCAACCCCGGGATCTCGACACCGGCGCCGACCCGCCGCATCTCGCCGACGCGCGGGCGCTGCGCGAACTCAAGGTATTCCTTGCCGCGACCGCGCTGATCGCGGCCGGCTACGCCGATTTCGCCCTGATTGCGTTCCACCTCGCGAAGGACCACGTCGTCGCGGGCGACGTCGTTCCGATCCTGTACGCGGTGGCCAGCCTCGCCGGTGGCCTCGCCGCGCTCGCACTCGGCAAGGCTTTCGATCGACGGGGCCTTTCCGTGCTGCTGTGGACCACGATCGTGCCCGCGCTCTATGCGCCGCTGGTGTTCCTCGGCGGCGCGTGGGCGGCCGTCGCGGGCATGGCATTGTGGGGCGCGGGTTTCGGCGCGCACGACTCGCTGTTCCGCGCGGCGGTGGCGCAGCGCATTCCACGGGACAAGCGGGCCACGGTGATGGGCGTATTCAACGCGATCTACGGCATCGCGTGGTTCCTCGGCAGCGCCTTGCTCGGCGTGTTGTACGATTGGAACGTGCGCTACGCGGTGATCGCGGCGCTGGTCCTGCAAGTCGCCGCGTGCCCTTTGCTGTGGAGCCTGCGCATGAAACCGGTGGCACCATGAACAACCTGTCGGCCCCAACCGAGCCCGAATCCCGCGCGGCGCACGTGTCGCGGCACAGCCATGCGCTGCGCGACAAGACACAGGCGCTGCTCGACCTCGCCGATGTCCGGATCGACGGCGGCCGGCCATGGGACCTCCACGTGCACGACGAACGCGTGTTCGCCCGCGCGTTCGCGCACGGTTCGCTCGGCCTCGGCGAAGCTTACATGGAAGGCTGGTGGGACGCCGACGACCTCGATGGTTTCTTCTTCCGCGTGCTGGGCGCACACCTCGACGACCACCTCAGGAACCTCGACACCTTGCGCGCCCACCTCCGCGCGCGCTTCATCAACCTGCAGCGCGGGCGTCGCGCGTTCCGGATCGGCAAGGCGCACTACGACATCGGCAACGACCTGTTCTCGGCGATGCTCGGCAAGCGGCTGGTGTATTCCTGCGGCTACTGGAAGGACGCCGCGAACCTCGACGACGCGCAGGCCGCCAAGCTCGACCTCGTCTGCCGCAAGCTGCGACTCGAACCCGGCATGCGCATCCTCGACATCGGCTGCGGCTGGGGCGAAGCCCTCAAGTACGCCGCCGAACATTACGGCGTGTCCGGCGTCGGAGTCACCGTGTCCGAACAACAGGCCGAATTCGCGCGCGAACTTTGCAAGGGGTTGCCCATCGAGATCCGCCTGCAGGATTACCATCAACTCGCCGAACCGTTCGATGCCGTGTATTCGATCGGCATGTTCGAACACGTCGGCTGGAAGAACTACCGCGCCTACTTCGAAGTCTGCAAGCGCTGCCTGAAAGGCGACGGGTTGTCGGTGCTCCACTGCATCGGCGTCAACAGCGAACCGTCCCGGCCCGACCCCTGGATCGAGAAATACATCTTCCCGAACTCGATGGTGCCGGCCGCGTCGCAGGTCGCGCCGGCGCTGGAAGGCCTGTTCGTCGTCGAGGACTGGCACAACTTCGGCGCCGATTACGACCGGACGCTGCTGGCGTGGCGCGCGAACTTCGATGCCGCGTGGCCGGAGTTGTCGCAGAATCCGCGCTACGACGAACGCTTCCGCCGCATGTGGCGCTACTACCTGTCGGGCTCCGCCGCCACTTTTCGCGCGCGGCGCGACCAGCTCTGGCAACTCACCCTGTCACCGCACGGCGTGCCAGGCGGCTATCGCGTACCGCGGTAAGCGCGGGTTGCAAAAAAAACGCCCCGCCGAAGCGGGGCGTGTCCCGAAACTTCGTCGTTCACTTGGCGGCGATCCGGCCATCCGAGGCATCGAGCTGCGCGACGTATTCCCGCACCAGCGCGTGGTAGCGCGCCTGCAAGCGGTCGATGCCGCCGGTCAGACTTTCCGGATACGACGTGCGCGCACCGAACAACATGCCGAGTTCGCGCTTGGAGAAGTTCGCGCGGATCCAGTCGTGCAATCCGGCACAGGCCACGGAACTGTTCGGCGGCGTGCAGGCCGCGACATCGGCGGCGGAAACGTAAACCGGTGCCATGGTCTGTCCATCGCCGGCGACTGCGGCGCCGGTGGACCCGGCGATTGCGATTGCGATTGTGGTGGCGAGCAATTTCATGACGGTTACCTCCGTAACCTGCAGCGGATCGTCCCTGACTGGCATGCATAGCTGATGGGAGCGCCTGCATCCCGTTGGCGGTGAGGGCACTGCCCTCATCCATTGCTACGGCAATGCGGCGACGGAATTACACGGTCACGGCGCCACCACGGATTCAGAACTGCTGCCGGTAACCGATGAACCAGAAGCGACCCGGTGCATCGTAGTCGGTGACGAACGTGTCGCCGCCTCCGCCGCGCGAGCGCGATGGCGGCGGATCCCGGTCGAAGGCATTGCGCAGGCCAAGCGTGAACTGCCCGCCCCATGGTGCCCGCCAGCCGGCGGCAAAATCGAAATAGGTGACGCTCGGGATGCGGTTGGTCGGCGCCGGGTTGCCATCCACTTCGCGATCGGGATCCGTGCACAGATTCAGCAACCCAAGGTCCCCCACCGTGTAGGCAGTTTTAACGACAGACGAGCAATCTTCGTCCAGCGGCGAGAAATAGCGCGCCGTCACCGCGGCGGACCACGCTGCACGGTTCCATTGCAGCGTCGCGAACGAGCGGACGCGCCAGACCGGATCGTTGCCGACGAGGTTGCCTTGGGCGGTCGAGCCATCGGGCAGCGGTGTTCCGCGGGCGGGTTGGCCGACTTCGCCGAAATAGCTGACGTAGATCGCCTGCCACTGCAGTTGCCAACGGCCAAGGTCGGTGTCGCGCCGGTAGTTGAACGCAAGGTCGTAGCCTTCCGTCTCCTGACCGGAAGGCAGGTTCACCTCGTTGGCTGAAACGCTGACCAGTTGGCCGTTGGCTGCGCGCGTGATGTGGGTGCACGCACTGTCCGATGAAAAGACATAGCACTGCTGGAGGAAATAGTACGGGTACGCCTGAAAGATCGCATTCCGCACCTGGATGTCGTACCAGTCGAGGCTCACCGTCAGGTTCGGCAGGCTGGATGGGGCAACGACGACGCCTGCCGTGCGCGAGCGCGACGTTTCCGGACGCAGGTCCGGGTTGCCGCCCACCGTGGCATTGACCAGTTCGGCCGGCGGTGCCTCCGCCGGTACGCCGAGTTGCGCACAACGGGCGACGACCTCGGGGGACGGCACGTAACCGAAGGCCTCCACGCACGGATCCTGCGGTTGCGCAGTGAACGCAAGGGCACCGCCATAGAGCTCGTTGATGCTCGGCGCGCGGAAACCCTCCGCGGTGTTGGCGCGGACCAGCAGATCGTCCACCGGTCTCCAGCGCAAGCCGAATTGCGCATTGCTGGTGCTGCCGAACGCGGAGTACCGCGAGTAGCGACTGGCGGCGGTGAAATCCAGTTGCTCGGCCAGAGGGCGTTGGCGCAGCAAGGGTACGTCGAACTCGACGAACGCCTCGTCCACGTCGTAGGCGCCCGCTGTCGGGCCAAAATAGTCGACGCCGGAATCGCCGTTCGCCTGGCCCGCGACTTCGATCGGGTCGGGATGGTCGTAGCCGCTGACGCGGCGATGCTCGACCCCTCCCGCGACGTTGACTGCGCCGGCCGGAACGTCGAACAACGCACCGGACACCTTCGCGGTCAGCGCGGTCATGTCGTTGGAACGCTCTTCGCGCAAGGTGTAGCGGAAATAGTCCTGTGCCACCGGCATCGCGGCATCCGCCCCCCCGAAGACGTTCAGCGGCACGCAACCGTCGATGATGTCATCCGGCGTGCCGCAATGGGCCACGCCCGCAGCGTCGATGAAGGACGTCCCGAGCGCGAGCGCGAGTTCATCGTTGCGCGCATAGGGTCCGCCGAGTCTGCGTTCGTTCGACTCGGCACGCGTGAGGTCGACGTTCCAGATCCAATCGCGGCCGGCGAACTCGAACAGGCCATCGAGGCCGAGGTGCAGCCACGAGGTGTCGACCGTCTGGTCGTAGAAGCGCGGGCCGAGGCCGGTCAGGCGCTCGAATACGGACACGACGGGTTGGCCGAACGGGTTGTACGCGTTGTCGGCCGGGATGGTGATCGCAGCGGGTCCGATCACGTCGAGTGCATCGGTGAACAGAATCGGCGGCGCCGCCAGCTGCGACGACTCGCGGCGGTTGAACAGCAGGTCGGCGCTGACGGCGACTTTGGCGCCGAGTTCGAAGCGCCCTTTCGCGAAGGCCGAGCGTCGCGCCTCCGGCGCCTGCAGGTAGGTGTACTGCTGGAAGTTGAATCCCCGGTCGGCGCCGGGATCGAAGTCATGGAAATCGTCGGGCGACGTGCCGGGCCGGCCGGGCGTCAAGGCCAGGAACGTGCCGTCTGGCAGCACGTACACTGTAAACGGACCTCCCGTGGCGGCAAGCGGAAGGCCCGGATTGGGCAACGCCGTGATCGCGCGATCGCGTGCGTAGATCGGCGAATCGTTGCCGTACTGCAGCCCGAGTGCGATGTTCCAGCCGTCACCGCCCCGGCCGTACGTGACGTCGACCGCGCGTGTCGTGCCGTCGCCGTACTGGCTGGTGCCGTACTGCGCGCCGAGCTGCGCGCCGTGGAAATCGTTGCGTGTGATGATGTTGACGACGCCGGCGATTGCATCCGACCCGTAGATCGCCGAGGCGCCATCCTTCAGCACTTCGATGCGCTCGACCAGCGGCAGCGGAATCGTCGACAGGTCGACGCTGCTGTCCAGCGCCGATACCCAACGCTGGCCATTGACCAGCACCAGCGTGCGGTTGGGACCGAGGCTGCGCAGGTTCACGTTCGGCCCGCCGCCGACGTAGGCCTGCGCGTTGCGGGTGTTGGTCTGGCCGTTGGCGATGACCAGCTCCTGCACGATGTCGCCGACGCCGGTCAGGCCGGTCCGCAACAAGTCCTCGCGCGTCAGGACCTGCAGGGGATGCTGGTCCTGCAGATCGATGTCACGGAGATTGCTGCCCGTGACTTCGATGGTCTGGAGGACCTGGGGATTGTCGGAGGACCCGGCCTCGCCTTCCGCATGGGCCAGTGAGTACGGCACGAGAATCAGGATGGCACAAGCGATTCCGGGCACGCGCATGTTCATTCCTTCGAAGGTTCGGCGGTGATCGCAACGAAAGCCGGCGCGCTGAACTGCATCGGCACGGCTTCGAGTGCGAGGCTCGCGACCTCGCGCCCGGGGTGGGGATTGACCAGGCGCACGACGACCAGGGACGGATACTCCGACGGGTCTTCCTCTGCGTTGGCGAAATCGCGCAACCGCCACGCGATGCGTCCCGGTGTATCCCAATCCGTGCGCCACCATTCCTTGATGTCGCGGTTGTAGATGATCGGCAGGCGCGCACGGCTG
This sequence comes from Lysobacterales bacterium, assembly GCA_046347015.1. GTDB lineage: Bacteria > Pseudomonadota > Gammaproteobacteria > Xanthomonadales > Rhodanobacteraceae > Dokdonella_A. Next base: position 211,118 of record JAXMHA010000002.1, read on the forward strand.
CCGTCACGGTAGTCGAGTTCGACGAACGCGTACGGCACCTGCGCCTGCGTACGCAACATGGTCTGGGCGTTGACCAGCACGTTCAGCGCGGCGAAACGCGGCACGCCTGGCCGGATGCCGGCGATTCGCGCCGGAAGCCCGGAAGCATGGGGTTGCTGTTGCACGAGCGTGATCACGCCGCGCGCGTCATAGTCGATGCCGAGCAGGCGGTGCACGCCCGGCACGAATCCAGACAGGTCGATGTCGAAAAAGCCGGACTGTTCCGCTGCCATCGGCCGGTTGTAGTTCGCAGTCAGGTCGAACAGCAGCGGCGACAATCCGGGCTGCCGCCGCGGGATCGCAATCGGCGCGGATGCGGATGCCGGCGGCGCCGGCCCGTCATCGGCGCGCCGCAATGCGGCGCGCTCGGCGCTGGAGATCGGGACCGCTGCGCCCCCTCGCTGCAGGTCCTCGCTGCTTGGCTGCAGAACGTGTGCGAGACGCAGCAAGTCGGCAGCCGGGCGATCGTCCGCTGCGGCATTCCAGTACAGCCAGTTGCCGCGACGGCTGCGCCCGACGACGCCGTTGCCGTCGTATGTGTAGGCCAGCATCATGGTGGGGTCGGACGCCGCGGACGCAGCCGGCGGGTCGGGCGTGAGCCAGCGCGCGTCGCGCGCGGAGGTCAGCACGACGCCGTTGGCCGTGCCACGTGCGAACGAACGCCCATCCGGTGCGAGCGCCATTGCGCTGGTCTGGTCGACGTCGAGCACTGCGCCGAAAACCGGCGGTCGCCCCGCGCGCCAGATCGCGGGACCGACGGCGCCATTGCGCTGCACGACCAGCGAATGTCCGTCGGGTAGCACGATGACGTTCGCCGCCTTGCGAATTCCCAGAAGGGGTTCGCGCCAGCGCTGGGTTCCGGTTTCGGCGTCGAGGTGCAACAGGTAGTCTTGGCCATCCTTCCCGACTGCCAGGACGAGCACTTGCGTGCTGTCGGCGGCGTAGCGCATGCGTATGACTTCCGGGGTATCGTCGTCCGCGCGCCGATACGTCCAGCGCGGCTGCAGCGACATCGGATCGCGCAGCACGCCGCAGGTCAGCAGCGAGCCTCCGTCCGGGGCGTACTCGAGCGCATCGCAGGGCGGCATTGCGATCCCGCCGGATACCTCGCTGCCACTCGCCAGGTCCCGAATGCTGGCCACGTCGACGGCGCGGCCGTTGCGGTAGTCGCCGTACGCGACGTATGCATGCCGTGAGTCGGGGCTCAGCACCACGCGGACCGGATCATTCGGAAGCGCAATTGGCGCGAAGCGCAAAGTCGCACCGGGCAAGCCGTAGACGTACAGATGGCTTCCGGCGGCCGCCACGAGGGTACGGCCATCGGCCGTCCTCCCGGCGAACGCTGGCTGCTGCGGCAACGTGATCGCCACGCCCGCGGTCGTGCCGTCGCGAACGTGGACCAGCCGCACCGCGTTGCCTTCGATGGCGGCGACGATCCCGTCCGCCGCGCCGATGCCCGCGTCGGGCATCACGGGAGCGGTGAGCTGCGGCATGTCCGGCGGCAGCCGCCACAGGCGCAACTGGCCTTCGTCACCACCGGTTGCGACGAGGTCGCCGGCGCCGAGATCGAAGGCTCTCGCCATGCCCGGCCGCGCGTGCGGGAACTCCCCGCTGATGCGCCGGGGTGTGTGCTCGCCGATCGACCACAGCGCCATCTGCTGACCATTCGATGCGATCACGCGGCGATGGGCCGCGTCGAGGCGCAGGCGTTGCTGGTGCCGCCCGAGCCCCGCATCGATGTGCAGCACCGGCGATACCGGCCGGCGCGTCGACGTATCCCAGACCAGCACCTCGCCAGTGTCCGAGGTCGCGCCGAACCAGCGGCCATCCGGGCTGAACGTGACCCAGCCGACACGGCTCAACGCAGCCGGCATCACGCGTTCGCTCTGGCTGCGCGCCAGATCCAGCGACTCGATCAGGCCATCGGCATGGCCCAGCAACAAGACCTTGCCGTCCGGACTCGTGGCCCACGCACTGACCTTCTGCGCGGCATCGTACGTGTGGCTGTAGCGAACCTGCAGCGTGCGCGGATCGCGCACCTGCAGTTCACGAAAGTCGGTCGCGAGGGAGACCACGAACCGGCCCCCGTTGCCGACCCGCCAGCTTTGCCTTGGCATCGGCACGCGCGGACTTGCCAGTGTCCAGTCCGAGGTGCGCATCAGCGCGACGGTCTCGTCCTTGCCCTGCACGATCGCGTAGTCCCCGTCGGGACTGAAGACGGCGTCGTAGTAACGCGGGAACTGCGCTTCGGAGGGCAACAACTGCTTGCCGGTCGCAGTGTCGAACAGCACTTCGAACTCGCCGATCGGCGAAACCAGCTCGAGCGCCGCACCACCCCAGAAACCGTGGCCGAGGATGCGCTTGCCATCGGGTGTGAATTGCAGGGAGACAAGCACCGATCTGAACACGTGCGGCAAATCAGCCGGCGGCGTGATCCACCGCTGGCGGCCGTCGGCAGTGTCGAACAGGCGCATCTTCGAATCGCCATCGCCAACCGCGACGAGTTTGCCATCGGGGCTGAGCGCGATCCCGAAAACGTCGGTGCCGAGCGTGAGGACGTCGATCAGTCGCGGCGCGCTGCGCGCCACCATGGCGTAACGCAGCCGGTCGTCGGAAGCATCGAGGCCACGCGCTTCGCGCTCACTGATGTTTGCCGCCAGCTCCGGCAGGGCCGAATAGGGCTGTCCGTTGCGCAAGTTGCCCTCGGCCTGGTCCAGACGGGCCTGCCACAGCCGCTCGTTGGCCAAGTCGGCGTTGCTCGCGGCGAGCGTGGCATTGCTGTCGGCACGTCGCCATTGATGGGTGGTGGCGGCAAGACCGATCAGCATGGCAGCGAGTGCGCATACTGCGGCCGTTGCGAGCTTCGGTTCGCGCCGCGCCCAGCGGCCAATGCGCTGCGCGGCATTCAATGGCCGCGCCTGCACCGGGCGGCCATCGACGAAACGTTGCAGGTCGTCCGCCAGCGCGCGCGCCGACGGGTAACGTTCGACCGGATTGCGGGCGAGACAGCGCAACACGATCGCTTCCAGATCCAACGGCACGTCCGGCCGCACCCGCCGCGGCGCACGCAGGTCGCCTTCCAACACCTGCTTCACCGTGTCCTGCGCCGAGTCGGCATGGAACGGCGGTTGGCCGGTCGCGAGTTCATACAGGATCGCGCCGAGTCCCCAGATATCGGTCGCCGTGGTCAGCTTGCTTGCACGAACCTGTGCCTGCTCCGGCGCCATGTACGACGGCGTGCCCGAAACCTCGTCGTTCTCCAGCGCCAGTGCGTTCTCCAGCCGCCGCGCCAGGCCGAAGTCGGCCACGTACGGCGTGCCGGTCGCATCCAGCAGCACGTTCGCGGGCTTCAGGTCGAGGTGCAGCACGCCGAGGCTGTGCGCATAGGCAACCGCTTCGGCCACCGTGCGCATCAGCGCCGCGACCGCCTTCGGCGCCGGCCGGCCCGCGCGGTGCAACCACGCCGCGAGGCTCTCCCCCGGCACCAGCCGCATGCTGAAGTACTGCAAGCCCTCGAAACTGCCAACCTCGTACACCGTCACGATGTTCGGGTGCTGCATGCGCGCGGCGTTCTGCGCCTCGCGCTCGAAGCGGGCAATGAAGTCCTTCGATGCCCACGGCCCCGCGGACAACAGCTTCACCGCGACTTCGCGGTCGAGCGAAACCTGCCGGGCGCGGTACACCACGCCCATGCCGCCTTCGCCGAGCAGTTCCAGCAGCTCGTAGTCGCCGATCCGGCGCTGGGCCGGATCGTCGAGATCGAGCTCGAGACTCTCCGTGCTCAGCAATGCCAAGTGCTGGCCGTGAGTCCAGCTACCCGCGGGCCCCACGCTGCCAAACCCAAGCTCGGCCAGCCGCGCGAGGTTGCGCGAGGCATCGTCCGCACTGCCGAACGGCGCCAGCAGGGTCGTGATGCCTTGGGGCTGGGTCACCATGCGTCAGAGACCCCGCCCATGCAGGGTGGCAAACAGGCTCCGCTGTTCCGCCGACAAGTCGTCGGGAGATGCCACGATGTCGGCGAGTTCGCGGGACACCAGCTCGCGGAAGCGCTGGCGCAGTCGCTTCAACGCGAGCACCAGGGCCAGTGGTCGCACGCCAAGGGCCTTGCCCAGCTCGTCGTACTGCCCGGGCGCAGGTTCACGCACCAGAAAGGGCTCCAGGGCTTCGTACATGTCGAGATGGCCAGTCTGGCTGGCCTCGGTCCGCAAGGCCTTGAATCCGTTGGCCAGGATCTCGAGGGCGAAGCTGCGCTGGAAGACCTGGTCCGGGGAGTCGTTGGCTGCATGGTCGCCGGCATTGCGCCGCTCCAGGTCTTCCAGTCGTGGCGCCGACGGGAAGGCTTCCCCGACCACGAGGTCCTGCCAGTCTCCGGCGAGGAATGCATTCAGCCGCTGCAGAAGCCAGTCCCGGAATCGGCCCACCGGTGCATCCTTGTCGCCACGGAAATCCGCCGCGACCTGTTGCAGGAACGATCGCGTGATGTCCTGCGCAATGGGCGGCGCGTGGCCGCAGCGGCGCACGTAGGCATAGACCGGATACCAATAGCGCACGGCAAGCCCGGCCAACGCGTGGTGCGCCGCTTCCGAACGTGGATCCTTCAAGCGCTGCACCATGGACCATTGCGTGCGACCGAAGTCGCCACTGTGGCCGTGTTCCGGCTGCATCATCGCGACCTGCTCCACCGGGACCATCGTCTCCTTCCGAAACCGCGGTCCACGATTACATCGGACCCGATCAGCGCAGGGCTGGCCCCAGCGCCTGACGCAGCGCGTGCAGTTCGGCCTGCATCCCGCCGGCGTCGGCCGTGGTGTCGGCAAGCTCCTCATGCACCAATCCCCGCAGCCGGCGGCGCAGCCGGTGCACCGCCACCGCCACCGTGTTGCGGCGCAAACCGAGCTCGTCGGCAACCCGCGAATAATCGGCTTCGTCGGGAGCTTCGAGCAGGAACTCGCTGAGCCGTTCGAACAGCGCGAGGCGATCGGTGCGCACGGCCTCGTCTCGCAATCGCCTGAACGCGGCCGCGAGCACGGCACGCGCCCACTCGCGCTCGAACGCGCGTTCGGCGGTCTCGGCGGGATCGCCGGCGACCTCGTTCACTTCATCGAGCGATTCGAAGCGAAAGCCACCGCCACGCTTGCGGGCGCTCGCTTCGGCACCGGCATCGATCAGGAACCGCTTGAGCGCGATCAGCAGGAACGAGCGGAAGCGACCGCGTTCGGGGTCTGCGTTTGCATGCCATGCCTGTTCGAGGAACCGGGCAAAAAATGCCTGGGTAAGATCTTCGGCGCCATCGGGTACCCGCACGTGGCTGCGTACGTATGCCAGCACGGGTGGCCGGTACGTCCGGCACAGGGCTTCCAGCGCGGCGCGGGCGTCGGCATCCGCGCCGCGCGCGCGCATCACGAGGCTCCACCGCGTCGTCTCGAATGCCCCCATCGCAGCCGCGCTCCGGCATCCAACCGCTGGCAGAGTCACGATGGACCCCTACCCCGTCCCTGATTATGCGCCGGTTCGCTCGCAGTCGAGTACCGGCCTCGTGAATTCGGAAACGCGTTGAAGCGGCGCCACCAATGGCCTTCCCGCGCGCACCCGTACCGCCTCCGGGCGCGTCGCGGGAATGCCTGCGCGCACGATTCGCGCCCCGGACCGGTACCCCGCGCCGCGGCCGCGTCAGCGCCGGGCAGCTATCAGCAGCCCCGACACCTGGGAGTAGTCGCCGTCGTTGGGCGCCGGTTTGATGCCGAGGATGTGCGTCAACAGTGGATAAACGTCGACGTTCGGGAATGGCGGGGCAACGACGCCGCGCTCGAACGAGGGCCCTTCCGCGATGAACAGCGCGCGCATCAGCGGATCGGCGTTGTCGTAGCCGTGTTCGCCCTTCAATACGCGCGGATGACGTGCCTGCCAGTCGTGCGTCATGATCAGCCAGCCGGTCTGGGCGAGGCACACGATCGGCGGAATGCGCGGATTGTGGCCGTAGTGGAAACGCGCGGGGATGTCCTGCTTCTTCCAGCACTGCATGTGCGGATGTGGCGCCAGCAGTTTCGCCTCCGCGCGGGACAAGCGCGCCGCCGCGACATGCCGGCGCGGCGCGAGGCCGGCGACGGCCTGCGCGGTGACCACGCGCAACGCACCCATGTCGGTGACGTCGTCGAGATACGCCTCGTGCCCCGGTGCGACCGGCGCGAAGCCGTGGTCGGATACGACGACGATGTTGGTGGAAGCGAATACGCCGCGCTGCTTCAGGCCGGCGGCCAGGCGCCCGATTGCGGCATCGACGTGGCGGATCGCGGCGTCGACCTGCGGCGTGTCCGGACCATACTCGTGTCCCGCGGTGTCGACGGCGTTGAAGTACAGCGTGATGAAGCGCGGGCGTTGCGCGGCGGGCAAGTCCAGCCAGTCGAGCACGTGGTCGACGCGCTCGCTCGCCTTCATCTTCGCATCGAACGGAAACCAGTAATCCGGACGCACGCCGTGGATCGCCGCTTCCGATCCGGGCCAGAACATCGTCGCGGCGCGGCCGCCTTGCCGTTGCACGCTGACCCACAACGGCGTCGCCTCGTCCCACCAGCGCCCATCGGAAACCGCCGCACGGTCGGTCCGCTTGAAATGATCGTCCGGCTGGATCGAAGGATCGTCCATCGTGTTGTTGACGATGCCGTGGTGGTCGGGATAGAGGCCCGTCACCAGCGTGTAATGGTTCGGGAACGTCAGGGTCGGGAACGACGGTGTCATCCACCGCGCACGCACGCCCTGCGCCGCGAGGGCCGCGAGGTTCGGACTGACGCCGCGATCGAGGTAGTCGGCGCGGAAGCCGTCGATCGAAATCAGGATGACGGTCGGCTGCGCCTGCGCGCCGGGATCGGCCACGCGCGGCGCGTGGCCGCTGCACCCGGCGAGTGCGACCAGGCCCAGCCACAACAGCACACCGCGAATCCGGATCGAAATGGCGACCTCCCCCTTCGGTTGCAGCCGCAGGATAATCCACTCGTGGACCGGAGGGCAGCCTTGCCCACCGTCCCCCGCCACGTCGAGGAGAAGCGAATGTCACCGAGTCCAACGGTCCCGTGTCGCACCCTGCGCCGCCGGCAACGGGTGCTCGCCGTCGCCATCGGCGTGACCGCGGCAGTCGGCGTGACGGCAACGTCGTACGCCGACATCGGACGCGGCGATCGCTACTCCGGACGGCCGTGGGCTTCGCGATCCCCGGTACTGGCGCAACACGGCATGGCCGCGACCGAGCAGCCATTGGCGTCACTCGCCGCAATCGAAATCCTGCAGCAAGGCGGCAGCGCGGTGGATGCGGCGATCGCGGCGAACGCGGTGCTCGGACTGACCCAGCCGGTGCTGAACGGCATCGGCGGCGACGCGTTCGCGATCGTGTGGGATCCGAAGACACGCAAGCTGTACGGTTACAACGGCTCGGGTCCGTCGGCGCGAGGACGCGATCTCGCGAAGATGCGGCAGGAAGTGAAGGCGGCCTACGACAAGGCGGGCCTGCCCTACGAGCCACACATCCCGCCGGTGGGTTCGCTGCCGGTCACGGTGCCCGGCACGGTGGACGCCTGGTTCGCGCTGCACGGGAAGTTCGGCAAGCTGCCGATCGCGGAGGATCTCGCCCCCGCGATCGAAATGGCGAAAACCGGTTTTCCGGTGACCGAACTCGTCGCGCAGTACTGGAAGGGCAACATGGCATCGTTCGCGCGGCGATCGAAGCTGATCGAGGAAAGCGCCAACGCACGCAAGACCTACCTGATCGACGGCCGCGCGCCCGCCCAGGGCGAAATCTTCCGCAACCCCGACCTCGCGCGTACGCTGACGCAGATTGCGCAGGGCGGGCGCGACGTGTTCTACAAGGGGGCGATCGCGCACACGATCGATGCGTACTTCAAGCGCATCGGCGGCGACCTCCGCTATGCGGACTTCGCGGAGTTTCACGGCGAATGGGTGACGCCGCAGTCGGTGAACTACCGCGGCTACGACGTGTACGAACTGCCACCGAACGGGCAAGGTTTCGCGGCGCTCGAGATGTTGAACATCCTCGATGGTTTCGACCTGAAGGCGATGGGTGCGGGCAGTGCCGACGCACTCACCGCGATGATCGAGGCGAAGCGCCTCGCCTACGAGGACCTCGCGAAGTACTACGCCGACCCGCGTTTCGTCGACGTGCCGATGAAAGGATTGCTCTCGGAAAAATACGCCGATGCGCGCCGCAGGCTGATCCATCTCGCCCACGCCAATCCGGACATCGGCCCGGGCGATCCGCGCCTGTACCAAGGCGACACCACCGACTTCGAAACTGCCGACAAGGACGGCATGATGGTATCGATGATCCAGTCGAACTACCGCGGCATGGGATCGGGCCTGGTCGCGGACGGCCTCGGTTTCATGTTCCAGGATCGCGGCGAGTTGTTCTCGCTGGACCCGAAGGACGCAAATGTCTATGCACCCGGCAAGCGGCCGTTCCACACCATCATCCCCGCCTTCGTGATGAAGGACAGTGAGCCGTGGATGGCGTTCGGCGTGATGGGCGGCGACATGCAGCCGCAAGGCCACGTGCAGGTACTCGTCAACATGATCGACTTCGGCATGAACGTGCAGGAAGCTGGCGACGCCGCGCGTTGGCGGCATTACGGCAACGCCGAACCGACCGGCGAGAAATCGCAGGGCATCGGCACGGTCGAGATGGAATCCGGTTTCGAACCCGCCGTGAAGACGGAACTGGAGAAACGCGGCTACAAGGTCGTGCCGGGAACCGGCGCGTTCGGCGGCTACGAGGCGATCCAGTACGACGCGAAGCATCGCGTCTACTGGGGTGCCAGCGAGATGCGCAAGGATGGCGAAGTGGTCGGGTACTGACCTGGCCCGCGGCGCAAGCGGCGTCAATTGAAGCCGTTGGCGAAGATCACCTCGGGATTCGGCTCGTACGCCCCGAGGATGACGGTTCCTCCGGCATCGCGTGGAAAACCGGGCCCGCGCTGGTCCCATTGCAGGTTCAGCGGGTTGAATTCCTGGACCGCGTCCGCGTTGGTCGGAACCATCGTGTGCGTGGGCCCGCCGTGGTCCTGCAGCGGCTGGAGGCCGGGGTCGACACTGTAGAAGTAGGCCGGTCCCGCGATGCAATAACCCATGGCGATGTCGAGCGCGCCGCCGACCGAGGCCGCGTCGCCGCAGAGGTCCATCAGGTCTCCCACCAGTCCCGCCCCCGGGATCGTGTTGTTCGCCAGGATTGAATCGGTAACGATCGACGTACTGTCGTCGGCGTCGAGGCCGGCGGCGAAATAGTGGCCGTTGTCGCTCCAGATGTACGACGTGTTGAACGCGACCGTGCTGTTGTACATCTGGACCGGTTGGTGTGCGAAGACGCCGCCGACCTTGTGCCCGGCCCGGTTGTACGACACCGTGCTGTTGACCACCTTCGCAATGGTGCCGTTCTGGTCGTCGAGGGCAAGGCCGCTCCAGTTCACGGCATAGTTGCGCGAGATCTCGTTGCCGTAGATGTACGCCGGGCCGCGGCTGAACACGCCACCGCCCCAACTGTTCCCGCCATAGGCCGCATTGCCGGAAACCTGCGAGAACAGCGATTCGATTCCGCCGCGGGCATAGATGCCGCCACCGGTCGCGTAGCTGCCGGTGGCAACTGCCTCGCTTTCGGTCACCCGGGATTCGGCCAGCGCCACTTCGCCATAGGAATAAATGGCCCCGCCCAACGCGGAGTAGGGAAAGTACGCCTGGGCGGTACAGTTCTGCAGGGTGGCATCGACGATCTCCAGGTCTCCGAGCGAGTCCACGCAGCCACCGAATGCCGAGGCCATGAAGTGATACGCCGAGCCGTTCTCGATCGTGAGGCCGATGAGTGCCAGCAGGCCGGTGTTCGAGTGCAGGATCACGCCGGAACCCGGGATGCCGCTGCCGTCGATCGCCAGCGCATTCGGATCCCTTCCGACGATGAACAAGTCCTGCTGCGCGACATCGATGCTGCCGGTGGTCAGGGTGATGCGGCTGCAGGACAGCTGGCTAAGGTCGACGGTGTCGCCACTCGCCGCAGTCGCTACGGCATCCCGCAGGCTGCCGGGTCCGCTGTCGTTGCAGTTGGTGGCGTACACGGTGTCCAAGACATGGTCCGGAGACGTCATCGCTGGCGCCGCCGCGGCCGGACGCGGGGTCCCCGACGATGACCGGAGCATCGCGGGTGGTGCGCGATCCGCGATCGCGACCGACATCGGCAATGCGGCCACTCCCGTCGTCGCAAGCAGCACGGCAAGGCCGGTTGCCAGTGGATGCTTGCGCAACGCGCGAATACGGGTCGTGTCCAAGGTGTTCCCTCCCCGGCGGTTCGGAATCGGCTGGTTCGACGCCGGCTTGCGGACGTTGGCCGGCTGCGGTTATCCGGCCGCAGACAACACCGAGCGATCGCGATTTGCGACAACAGGCGTGCCCAAGCGCAAGTCGCCCGGACACGGAACGACGAAACCTTGCCCCGCTCGAAAGCGCGGCAAGGCCCGCTTCCGTCAGCCCTGATGCGTTGCCGCTACCGCAAGAAGGCCACTGGAGCGGGTCGATCAGTCGATGTTCCTGACGGACCAACGGACCGCAGCCCTCTAGCAGGGTCCAATCCGGCTCAATCGCAGCCGCTGCCAGTCAATCAAAGCCGTTGAGGAAGATCACGTCGGGATTCGGTTGATAGGCCCCAATCGTGATGCCGTCCGTAACCCGGGGAAAGCCGGGGCCACGCTGGTCCCAGATGAGGTTCGCGACGTTGTCGCCATACAGGGCTTCGACGGCCGTCGGAATTTGCGTGCGTGTCGGCCCACCGTTGTACCCCAGCGGCAGCAAGCCGGGGTCTCCGTGATCGGAGCTGGCTGGCACGCCGATGTTGAACTCCATGATGATGTCGTCGGCGCCGCCGATGCCGGCGACCGGGCCGCTGAGGTCCATGATGTCGCCCGGCGTGCCGACACCGGGAATCGTGTTGTTCGACACGATCGAGCTGTAGAGCAGCGACCCGCCATTGTTCACTTCCAGCCCGGCTGCCCAGAAGTCTCCGGCGCCATCGGTCCAGTAGTACGACTGGTTGAACGCGATCGTGCTGTTGTAGATCGAGATTTTCGCTCGCGAATCGACTCCGCCCACCTTGCTGCCCGCGGTGTTCCCGGACACCGTGCTGTCCCGCATGACCGACGGGACACCGTAGTTGTCCTCGAATGCGGCGCCACCCTCGTTCCGCGCGTAGTTCCCGGAAATTTCGGTATAGGCGACATACGACCCGCCGCGCGCGAACACACCACCCCCCCAACTGTTGGTGCCAAGGGCACGGTTGCCGGAAACCTGCGAGTTGAACGACGTCAGGCCGCCATATGCAAAGATGCCGCCGCCGGTGGCGTAGTCATTCGACTCGGCGGTGCTGTTCGTGATACGGCTGTAGAGGAGCGTGGTCGATCCATGGGTATAGATCGCGCCTCCGACGGAGGCGTATGGGAAGGTTTCAGCGGTGGAAAAGCAGTTGTTCACCGACGAGTCGCCCAGCACCAGGTTGCCGGCCGAGTAGATGCATCCGCCTTTCGCGTCCGTCGTCGTCTCGTACTTCCAACCGTTTTCAATCGTCATGTCGGACAAGTACAACCTTCCGCTGCCGAAATCGTCGAACACGCCGATGCCCTGGATTCCACCCCCATCGATCGTGAGATCGTTCCTGCCCGGCCCGACAATGAAGAGATGATCCACGCCGATCAGGAACGCACCGGTAGTGAGCGTGATGCGGCTGCACGTGAGATGCGTCATGTCGATGATGTCGTTGTCGGCTGCATTGGTGATGGCATCGCGCAGGCTGCCCGTACCGCTGTCGTTGCAGTTCGTGACCGGCGGTGCGGTCGACGGTGATCGACTGGTCGGCTGGCCCGGTTCCCTTCGCGCCGTCAGGGCCTGAACCTGCGCCGGCGTCGAACCATCCGTCATCGCCCCTGCGGCACTGGCGGAACCTGCGAATGGAACCGAGGCAGCGCACAGCGCCGCGAGTCCGGCTGCCAGCGGTTGCCGCCGCAACGGACGTGGCCGAGTCAAAGGTGACGAGCTGTTCATGATCCGATCTCCCATGTCCCTCCGGCCAAAGCGGATGACCGCTCAAGGCCGGATGCGGTGGCGAGGCGCCATCTGATCGGGTGGAACACCCAACGGTTTCCACTTGCGACAACATCGGCCGCCTGATCGGGAAACCAGCGTCGACCGGCATGCCGGACCAGGTCCCGTGATCGGGGTCCCCGCGTTCCGCCAGCGGAGCCACGTCGGCCGAGCTCGCGAAGCCGACCGCGACGCGACGCGGCCTCGTTCCGCCGCACCCACGACCGTCGTGCCGGCTGATCGTGGCGCGTGAACTTTTCAATATTTCATTCCGGCTATATCGCGTAACCGGACCTTAACGCGCCGGCCGGCAGAATCCACCCGCCACGACCATCCGGGGAAACCCATGTCGCGACGCACCCCCTTCGCATTCTTCCTGGTCGTTGCGCTGGCCGGTTGCGGCGCGGCGCCGCAGCCCGGGCATCGCCTGCTCCACGTGTCCTACGACGCGACGCGGGAGATGTACCGCGAAGTCGAGGACGCGTTCATCGCCGACTGGAAGTTGCACACCGGCCACGCCGTGGCGATCCGGCAGTCGCATGGCGGATCCGGCAAGCAGAGCCGCAGCGTCATCGACGGACTCGCCGCCGATGTCGTCACGCTCGCGCTCGCCCATGACATCGACGCCCTGCACGATCGTGCCGGACTGCTGCCGGCGGATTGGCAACGGCGCCTGCCGGGCAACAGTTCGCCGTACACCTCCACCATCGTGTTCCTGGTCCGCCACGGCAATCCGAAGGGAATCCGGGATTGGGATGACCTGGTGCGCCCCGGGATCCGCGTGATCACGCCGAATCCGAAGACGAGCGGCGGCGCGCGCTGGGCCTATCTCGCCGCATGGGGCTACGCGGAACGGAAGCACGGCAGCGACGAAGCAGCGATGGATTTCGTGTCGCGGCTGTTCCGCAACGTGCCGGTGCTCGACACCGGCGCGCGCGGATCGACGACGACCTTCGTCGAGCGCGGCCAGGGCGACGTCTTGCTCGCGTGGGAAAGCGAAGCGTTGCTGGCACGCGCGGAACACGCCGACGGCGCGTTCGAGGTCGTGGTGCCGCCGCTCAGCATCCTCGCCGAGCCACCGGTCGCGTGGGTCGACAAGGTGGTCGACAAGCACGGCACGCGCGCACTCGCCGAGGCGTACCTGCGCTTCCTCTACACCCCGCAGGCGCAGGAAATCATCGCGCGCAACGGGTACCGCCCACGCGACGCATCCGTTGCCGCACGGCATGCAGCGCGATTTCCGCCGCTGCCATTGCTGACGATCGACGACGACTTCGGTGGCTGGCGCGCCGCGCACGCCATGCACTTCGCGGATGGCGGCACGTTCGATCGGATCTACTCAAAAGCCCATTGAGGGGAACGCATGCACAGTCGCTTGCGGCTGCCGCGGACACGGCGACACGCACTGCCCGGCTTCGGCTTGACGTTCGGCGTCACGGCGGGCTACGTCGGCCTGATCGTGCTGTTGCCGCTCGCGGCGCTCGCGTTGAAGGCTGCATCGCTCGGACCCGAGGAGTTCTGGCGCGTCGCGACCGAGCCGCGCGCCATCGCCGCGTATCGCGTGACCTTCGGCTGCGCCGCGCTGGCCGCCATGGTCAACCTCGTGTGCGGCCCGATCCTGGCCTGGGTGCTGGTGCGCTACCGGTTTCCCGGGCGCGCGCTGATCGATGCGCTGGTCGACCTGCCGTTCGCGCTGCCGACGTCGGTCGCCGGCATCACGCTGACGGCGTTGTACGTCCCCAACGGCATCCTCGGACGTTGGGCCGAGCAGGCCGGCTGGACGATCGCCTACACGCCGGCCGGGATCACCGTCGCACTGGTGTTCGTGAGCCTGCCCTTCCTCGTGCGCAGCGTGCAACCGCTGATCGAGGATCTCGGCGTGGATGCCGAGGAAGCCGCGGCGACGCTCGGTGCCGGACGCCTCACGGTGCTGTGGCGCGTCGTGCTGCCGACGCTGTGGCCCGCGATCCTGACCGGCTTCGCGCTGGCGTTCGCGCGCGCGCTCGGCGAATACGGCTCGGTGATCTTCATCGCCGGCAACATGCCGATGGTGTCGGAAATCGCACCGTTGCTGATCGCGGCCAAACTCGACCAGCACGATACCGCCGGCGCCGCCGCGATCGCGGTCGTGCTGCTCGCCGCGTCGTTCGCGGCGTTGTTCGCGATCAACCTGGTGCAACTTGCCATCGTGCGCCGGCGCTCGGCGGATGAAGCATGAATGCCGTCCATCCCGACTCGATCGCCGCGCGCGATCCCCGGTGGTTGCGCGGTGGCCTGCTCGCGTTCGCGCTCGCCTTCGTCATGCTGTTCCTGGTGCTGCCGCTCGTCGCCGTGTTCGCCCATGCCTTCGAGGACGGCGTTGCCGACTTCATCGGGAACATCACCGAGCCCGACGCCATCGCCGCGACGCGCCTGACCCTGCTGGTCGCCGCGATCGCGGTGCCGGTCAACACCGTGTTCGGCATCGCGGCGGCGTGGCTCATCACGCGTTTCTCGTTCCGCGGGCGGCACCTCCTGCTGAGTGCCATCGACTTGCCGTTCGCGGTGTCGCCGGTGATCGCGGGCCTCGTCTACGTGCTGGTGTTCGGAGCCCAGGGCTGGCTCGGTCCGTGGCTCGACGCCCACGGGCTGCGCATCATCTTCGCGGTGCCCGGGATCGTGCTGGCGACGACTTTCGTCACGTTGCCGTTCGTCGTCCGCGAACTGATTCCGCTGATGCAGGCGCAAGGCAGCGACCAGGAGCAGGCCGCGCTCACGCTCGGCGCCGGTCCGTGGACGTTGTTCCGCCGCGTGGTGCTGCCGAAGATCGGCTGGGGCCTCGCCTACGGCGTGATCCTGTGCAACGCGCGCGCGATCGGCGAGTTCGGTGCGGTGTCGGTGGTGTCCGGGCACATCCGGGGCGTCACCGAGACGATGACCCTGCACGTCGAAGTCCTGTACAACGAATACAACCGTTCGGCCGCATTCGCGGTCGCCTCGCTGCTGGCGCTGTTCGCGTTGGCGACCCTGGTCCTGAAGCAACTGGTCGCCTGGCGGATGCGCCGGCTCGCGGTTCACGAGGAAGGCCATCCATGAGCATCGAACTCACCGGCATCCACTACCGCTATCGCGACGCCGCCGCCTTGCACGCGGTCGACCTCGCGGTCGAGCCGGGCGAGCTGCTCGCCCTGCTCGGTCCATCGGGGTGCGGCAAGACGACGCTGCTGCGGGTGATCGCGGGCCTGCAGTTCCCGAACGCCGGGCGCGTGCACTTCGCGGGACGCGACGTCACCGCACTCGACGCACGGCGGCGGCGCGTCGGCTTCGTGTTCCAGCACTACGCGCTGTTCAACCACCTGACGGTGTTCGAGAACGTCGCCTTCGGCCTGCGTGTGCTCGGCTGGCGCCGCCGTCCGTCGCGCGCCGCGCTGAACCAACGCGTGACCGAGCTGCTCGCATTGATGCAGCTCGGCGAATACGCCCAGCGCCGGCCGGCACAGCTGTCCGGAGGCCAGCGCCAGCGGGTCGCGCTGGCGCGCGCGCTCGCCGTCGAGCCGGACATCCTGCTGCTCGACGAACCGTTCGGCGCACTCGATGCGCGCGTGCGCAACGACTTGCGGCGCTGGCTGCGGAACCTGCACGAGCGCATTCACGTCACCAGCATCTTCGTGACGCACGACCAGGAGGAAGCCACCGACCTCGCCGACCGCATCGCGGTGATGAACCGCGGGCGCATCGAGCAGATCGCCGATCCGCGCACCCTGTACGCACGTCCCGCGAGCCCGTTCGTGTGCCGCTTCCTCGGCGAGGTCAACGAATTGCCGCCAGCGCTGCACGCCCACTGGACCGGCGTCGACCACGCCGACGTCACCGCGTTCGTGCGCCCGCACGATCTCGAACTGGTGCCGTCGCCCGCCGGCGAGGCGCGCGTCGAGCGCGTACGCGAGCTCGGCGCCGTGCTGCGCATCGAAGCCCGCCATCCACGGGTCCCGTCGCCGCTGATCGCGGTCCAGGCGCGTGAACGCGCCGGCCATGCCCATCTGATCGAAGGCGCGGGGCTGGACCTGCGGCTGCATCGCTGGTCGCTGTTTCGCGGCGACGCACCGGTTCCATCCGCTGCAGGGCTGGCCGGCCTGCGTTCGGCGGAGGACCGTTTCGTCGCGTCGTGACGCTGGCGCTTGCGCCCGCAGCCGGACTCAGAACATCAACTGACGCGCGCTTCGAAAATCCGCGGATCGAGGGAACTGCCGCCGCGGTCGCTCCACGCCCGGACGACATTCAACTGGACCTTGAAATGCGTCGTCAGGTACCAGTTCGCGCCAAGCGTCCAGTCGTGCTCGCGACCGCCCTGCACGGGCGCGTCGAGTCGAGCGCGCTGTAGCGCAGCAACAGCTCGAACGCGCCCCATCGGCCGGTGGGTTCGACGTTGCCGACATTGCCGGCGTGGTACAGGCGCGATCGCCGGTCAGCATCCAGCTGCCGAAGACGTAGTAGCCGCCCGCATCGAAATCGGGCTGAGCCGCGCCGCGCACGTTGGCGCGCAACCATTCGCCCTGCAGTGACCACGGTCCGTCGATCCACAGGCCTTCGAACCCGGCGCGATCGATGCCGCCGACGTCGGCGAGCGTCCCGGTATCGACGAGTCGCACCGGCGTCAGGCCCGGTTTCCGGCGACGACCTGAAGTGCGCGCCGGAGGCTGGTAGACCCCGCGGCCGTCGGTCGTTCCTTCGCGATCCTCGCGCGACGCCGACACCCCGAGGTGCAAGACATCCCCCGCGGACTTGCGCGGCGTCCACGCGACGCGGCCCGCGATCGTCGTGCCATCGTTGTCCCCGAGCAGGTCCTGCCCCCAGTAACCCCCGAGGTTCACGATGTAGCCGGGACGCTCGAACTGCCAGTCGACACCCGTCCGGCGTCCTTCGTAGATGGCCTGGACTGGCAACGCGCGTTCGAGGAAGGCCGTCGCCTTGCTCGACGTGTTGCCTTCGAATGAAACCGGAGTCTTCGAATAGCCGAAGCGGAATGCACCCAGATCCCGATCGAACCATGCCTTCGACTGCAGGCGAACGGTGTTGTCGAGCCACGCCTTCGCCTGGAAGTCATAGTCGATCTTGACGTCGTAGACGCTCCTTCTTCGACAGCGTCAGGCCCAGCTCCTTGCGGCGGTTCGTGTGCGCGTCCGCGAATACCGCTGTGCCACTCGCATCGCGGTCGTCGGAGAAGGTGTTGACGTCGTAGCGATACACCCCGATCAGCGCAAGTTCGGCGCCGTCGTCGAACGCGAGTCGGGTCGGCCAGTCGTCGTCGGCCCGGGCCATTCCCGAACCCGCCAGCGCGAGCACGGCCAGCGCGGAGATGTGGATCGTGCACGGATGGCGCATGTCCAGTCCTTCGTGGCGGTTCCCGTCCGAACTGCCGCGCATTGCCGCCGGACGCAGGTCCGGAGTCCGCGGGCCCGGTATTGCGATGCGAGCCTCATCGGACGGCAGCGACGCCGCCCTCGCACACTCCCGTCACGGACGTTGCCGACCCGCGGCGCGTGTGCGGCTACTTCAACCGAACCGGAGCGCGTCGATCCGATCCGGCCAACCGTTTCAGGCGGATTTCGCCCGAAGGCGATGGCGCTCCCAATGCCTTCAGGTCCGGCGCAATTTTTTCACAGCACGCGGCATGCATCTTTTGATAGCGGGCCAGCGCGCGTTCGCCGGCTTTCGTGAGCCTCGCGCCGCCGCCGCCAGCCCCACCCTTGACGGCTTCGATCAGCGGCACGCCGAACACCTGGTTCAATTCCTCGACGAGGTACCACGCATGCTTGTAACTCATCTGCAGGCCACGGCCGGCGGCCGCGATCGAGCCGGTCTCGCGGATGCCTGCAAGCAGTGCCGCCTTGCGCGGGCCGAACGTGAGCCCGGACGGGAATTGCAGGCGCAGGAGGACGGTGGTCGTCTTCTTCTTCACGCAGCGGTCCATTCCTGGAACGGAGTGCTGTCGCCGCCATGATAACCAGCGCCGCGGAGCGCCGCGCGTTCGGATCGATCCGGCCGCCCGGCGACCGGCGCCGCCGCGCAGTCACGCCACGGACTTGCGCATCCGGTAAGCCGCGGTATGCAGCGCGGTAACGCCCTGCTCCGCGAACGACGGCTGGGCGGCCAGGATATCGCGCTGCTCGGCCCGTTCGACTTTCCAGTGGCGACCGAACAGGCGTTCCACCTCGGGTCGCGCCGACGGCGAACGGCGGCCCGGTCATCTGGTGCTGCGGATAGTCCAGCGTGATCAGCAGGCCACGGCAGCCGGCCGGAAGCGCACCGTACACGTCGCGTACATAATGCTCGCGCATCGGCGCCGGCAGCGCGATCAATGCCGCGCGATCGTAGACGGCATCGCAACGCCCGAATTCCCGGACATCGACTGCAAAAACGTCGCCGACGATGATCTCGATGCCGCCGGGCGCCGTGCGCGACCCGATGACGCACGCCGCCAGGCCCATCGCTCCGCTGCGCCACGAGGCCGTTCGTGCAGGAACGATTCGATGGCGAGTGGCGCCAGGTCCACGCCCAGCACGTGCAGGCCTTGCTCCGCGAGCCACAGCATGTCGAGCGTCTTGCCGCACAGCGGCACCAGCACCCGCGCGCCGGGCGCAACGCCGAGTGCCGGCCAGTGTTTCTGCAACAGCGGCATCACGGCGTCGTGGTGCCAACCGGTGCGCCCTCGCCCCGCCAGCGCTGCAACCAGAATTCGGTGTCCATCGAAGCTCCGTGATTGGGTGCCAAAAGTCCTGGTGGCCGGGATCGACGCAATACCGGGCCTCAGCGTCCGAGCAGCCGCACCTTGCCGGTCGCGAGATCGTACACGGCGCCCACCACGTCCACGCGGCCACTCCGTATCGACTTGGCGAGTATCGGTTGCGCCGCGCGGATGCGGGCCACGTTGTACGCGACGTTGGCGTCGATTGCACGCGCCAATACGTTCGTGCCACCCGCCTTCACCACCGCTTCGATTCCCGGGCGCACCGCGTCGGTGATGTCCCAGATGTGGCCCGGCAGCGGTTTCGGCGACTGGAGCTCCTCGATCGCCGCCTTGACCGCGCCACAGTTGCTGTGGCCAAGCACCACCACCAGCGGCGTACCGAGCACGCCGACGCCATACTCGAGGCTCGAGAGCGCATCATTGTTCATGTAGTTGCCGGCGACCCGCACGACGAACAAGTCACCCGGTCCCTGGTCGAACATCAGTTCCGGCGCAACCCGTGAATCGGCACAGCTCAGGATCGACGCAATGGGATGCTGGGCTTCCGCGCGCGCGGCGCGGCCGGCGGAGAAATCCTTCACGTCCAGCCGATTCGCCACGTAACGGGCGTTGCCGTCCAGCAGCCGTTTCAACGCTGCGCCTGGCGAAATGGCATTTTGCGGTGCGGGTTCTTCCGCCAGCGCCGGGCGGATTGGCGCCATCGCCGCGAAAACCGAAAGACCAAGCCCGGCGCGCAGGAAACGACGGCGTGCGGGATCTCGTGCATTGCGCATGGCATCGACTCCTCGGGCGGAGGCTTGGCGTCTCGACGCAGTGCCCCGCGTCACCGCCCATCGGCGGGCCGTGGAACCAGCCTACTACCGGCAAGGTGAAGCGCGTACCGGTTCGCCGCATAATCGTGCCATCCGATCGCACTGGAATCGCCATGACCGCTCCCACCCGCATCGACACCGCCCGCGTGATCCACCCGCCACGCGGCCCGAAGCTCAGTTGCAAGAACTGGCTGATCGAGGCGCCGTACCGGATGATCCAGCACAACCTCGACCCCGAGGTGGCCGAGAACCCGGCCGAGCTGGTGGTCTACGGCGGCATCGGCCGCGCCGCGCGAAATTGGGAATGCTTCGATGCGATCCTGAAGGCATTGCGCGAGTTGAATCCGGACGAGACCCTGCTGGTGCAGTCCGGAAAACCCGTCGGCGTGTTCAAGACGACACCCGACGCA
Organism: Lysobacterales bacterium; assembly: GCA_046347015.1. GTDB lineage: Bacteria > Pseudomonadota > Gammaproteobacteria > Xanthomonadales > Rhodanobacteraceae > Dokdonella_A. The sequence goes on from JAXMHA010000002.1 coordinate 231,223, forward strand.
CCGCGCGTACTGATCGCCAACTCCAACCTCGTGCCGCACTGGGCAACGTGGGAACACTTCAACGAACTCGACCGCAAGGGCCTGATGATGTTCGGCCAGATGACGGCCGGATCGTGGATCTACATCGGTTCGCAGGGCATCGTGCAGGGCACCTACGAGACCTTCGTCGAGATGGGACGCCAAAGTTACGGCGGCAACCTGCGTGGCAGGTGGATCCTGACCGCCGGCCTCGGGGGCATGGGCGGCGCGCAGCCGCTGGCGGCGGTGATGGCCGGCGCGTGCATGCTCGCGGTCGAGTGCCAGCAGTCGCGCATCGATTTCCGGCTGAAGACCGGCTACGTCGACGAGCAGGCGAACGACCTCGACGACGCGCTGGCGCGCATCGATCACTACACGAAGGCGGGTGAAGCCAAGTCCATCGCCCTGCTCGGCAATGCGGCCGACGTGCTGCCGGAACTGGTGAAGCGCGGCGTGAAGCCCGACGCCGTCACCGACCAGACCTCCGCGCACGATCCGGTCAACGGTTACCTGCCGCAGGGCTGGACGGTCGAGCAATGGCTCGAACGCCGCAAGCGCGATCCGAACGGCACCCGCGATGCCGCGAAACAATCTATGAAGGTGCACGTCGAGGCGATGCTGGCGTTTCACGCGCAAGGCATCCCGACCTTCGACTACGGCAACAACATCCGCCAGATGGCGTTCGACGTCGGCTGCAGGAACGCGTTCGATTTCCCCGGCTTCGTGCCCGCCTACGTGCGCCCGCTGTTCTGCCGCGGCATCGGGCCATTCCGTTGGGTCGCGCTGTCGGGCGATCCCGAGGATATCCTCAAGACCGATGCGAAGGTAAAGGAACTGATTCCCGACGATCCGCACCTGCACCACTGGCTCGACATGGCCGAACAGCGCATCCACTGGCAAGGCCTGCCGTCGCGCATCTGCTGGGTCGGCCTCGGCCAGCGCGACAAGCTGGGCCTCGCGTTCAACGAGATGGTGCGCAACGGCGAATTGAAGGCGCCGATCGCGATCGGTCGCGATCACCTCGATTCCGGCTCGGTGGCGTCACCCAATCGCGAAACCGAATCGATGCGCGATGGCTCCGATGCCGTCAGCGACTGGCCGATCCTCAACGCGTTGCTCAACGCGGTCAGCGGCGCGACGTGGGTGTCGTTCCACCACGGCGGCGGCGTCGGCATGGGCTATTCGCAACACGCCGGACTCGTGGTCGTCTGCGACGGCACGCCCGAAGCCGACGCGCGTATCGCGCGCGTGCTGTGGAACGACCCCGGCACCGGCGTGATGCGCCATGCCGATGCCGGCTATCCCGAAGCGATCGCGTGCGCGCGGGAACACGGATTGAAATTGCCGATGACGTAGGCGACGCGCGTTCGCAGCTTGGTGCACAAGGTTTCGCGGGAGCGCCGACAGCACGCGTGGCGCCACGTGGTTGCGCTCACAGTTCGCGCAACAACTGGTGAAGGTACCGGTTCACGACCGGATCCGCCGCCGCATCCTGCGCGTCCATCGCCTGGGTCAGGGCCAACCGGAAAGCCTCGGCCAATGACGGGTTCCGGCGTAACAACGCCTTGAATGGGCGCGGGCAGACCGCGCTGCCGTGGCGCTTTAGCGCCGCGGGCGCCGGCACGGCGTACGGATCGACCGCAACCGGCCGCAGCAGGCGCCGGTCGGCGGCATCCAGGACGAACTCGGCAATGCGCAGCTGCGGCACGCTCATCGGGTACATGATGGGTCTCCTTAACTTGGTTGGCTTTCGGCCCGCGCCATCCTCCGCGCGGCGTGGAGGGTTGCATCCGGGCGGCCCCGGCTCCCGGCAACGCGAGCCCCGCGCGACGGGAGCAGGACCCGCGTCGGTTTGGGTCAGTACCGGATTTGCGCAGCCACCGACACGGCGTCATCGCTGCCTTGCCGGTCGTAGTTCAACAGCCAGTTCCAACGCTCGCCTTCCGTGGTGAGGTTCACCTGCGTCCAGCCGGTGGTGCGCTGGGGGGGCGCGCCATCGAGGGCGAAGGTCGCTACGGGCGCGCCGGTGAAGGCGGCGACCGCGTCGTCATTCGCGTGCAGGAGTTGGCGGTAGCCGGTGGTCAGGTTCAGCCGGGTCCAGCGGCCGTCGCTGCCGCGCCAATCGCTGCCCAGCCGCAGTCCGGCCGCGGCATTGAATCGCCGGTACGTGGACGGCTGCGCGATCAGCTCGAAGCCGGTGCTGCCCTGTTCGGTGAATCCGGCGCCATTCAACACCGCGTAGCTCATCGCCCCGAACGGCGTCAGCCGCGTACGGCCGAAGCGGAAGTCGCGCCCGACCTCGACATAGGCGCTCATCACGTCGAGGCTGTGCCGCGTACCGGCAGCCTGGCCACGCGTGCCGAGATCGATCCGGCGATCGACGCTCAACTCGTGATGGCCATAGCCGAGGTCGCCGAAGACGTACGAGCCGTTCTTGCCGTTGCGCCGCAGGTAGAAGTCCCACTGTGGCGAGCGATCACGCGCGTGCCCGCCGGAACGATCGAAGCGCAGGCTGCCGTCGTTCCAGCCGAAGCTGCCGCCCACCAGCAGGTGATCGCCGAACCACTGGTCGACGCCGGTGCGCTGGCCATTGAACGATGCGGTGCCCGAGGCCATCAGGGCAGTACGCGAAGCCCAGGATTCCGGCACCGACCCGAAACGCCGGCTGCCGACCCGAGCAATCAGATCCAGCCCGGGCATCGCGGCCTGCTGCAGCAGCGAATCCGCCGCTGCGGCGTACCCCGCTCCGGACAGGCTGTCGAACGTGCGAACCGCCTGGTCGAAGTCCTGCAGGCGCTGGATCCTGCCGACCGACGCAAGAAACTGGCGTTGCGTCGCCGTGAGTTCACCGGGCATTCTTGCCCATCGGGTTGCGTTGACCAGCGCCGCGTCGAAATTGGCCGCCGAATGCAGCGTCAATGCATCACCGGCGCGTGCGACGGCCATCGCCTGCGCCGCGGCAATACTCTCGGCATCGAAATAGACGTCTTTTTCGAGATAGCGCAGGTCACCGGTGATGAACAAGCCGGGAGACGTCCACTGCGCGAACTCCCCGGATACGCCGCCGTCGGCGTGCAGGACCTGAAAACTGACGGGCGAGGAGGGCAACGGAATTTCATGGTAGTAGCCCAAGTAGCGGTCGAGCCGCAGCGTGCCATCGATATTGGCGCGGCCCGTCACTGTCAGCAGCCCGCCGTACAACGTTCCGACTGCAGCATCCGGTGGGATCACGACGGCCAAAGTGCCGGCCGCCGTCTGAGTAAAGTTTCCGTCGATGTGCGCGGTGATGTTGTATCCGCTGTACATCGATGAGCCCGGCGTCAGGACACCATCGTTTGTGACGTCGCCAGTGATCCTGCTGTTCAGGAAAACGTTGCCGTGGTTGGTCACGTTGCCGATCAGGTTGCCACCCAGGAGCAGGGAACCCGCCGCTTGCACCAGCACATCCGACTGCAGGCTGGCGCTTGAAGTCACGTCGAGCACACCCTCTTCGATGGTCGTGCCGCCGCTGAAGCGGTAACCGGCGACCGGAGGACCGAACGTGTTGTGTCTGTTGAACAGCGTCAGGGATGAACCTCCTCGCACGACCAAGGCGTGGTCGCTCGAGCGCCCACGGGTCATGTATTGGGTGGTTCCCGCGTCCGCGGCGATG
>JAXMHA010000020.1:0-51575 GCA_046347015.1 Lysobacterales bacterium
GCCATTTCGCTGTCCCGCCACAGCCGGCCGTAGGCCAGCAGCACGCCGAGGAACACCGCCAGCGGCAGCAGGATCGTCAGCGCGTCGATGCTGTGCAGCCCGATCAGCGTGAACAGCAAGTCGGCCGGAATCCGGCCCCGCGCGATCTTGGCCAGGAGGTCGGCGACCGCGCTGCCGATGACGATCAGCAGCAGGATGACGGTCACGGCGAGGAAACTGCCGGCGAGTTCGCGCAGCAGGTACCGATCGACGACGCGCAGGCGGGGCAGGTCCGCGCGCGTCACCAGCCACCGCTGCGTTTGGCTTAGAATGCCGCCTTTCATTCCGGGACTCGCCGTTCGCGGATCGACGCGCGGACCGCCGCCGGCCGGATCCGCGCCATGGCTGCGCGCGCCTCCGGCAGCGCGGCCGGAGCCCCGCCGCCTGCGACCGTCAGTTTACCTGCGCGATGGACCCGGAATGTCCCGTCTGCCCCGGAACCCACCATGACCCTTGCCTTTGCCCAGACCCGAGCCGAGCCCGAGACGGCGGCCACCGATTGCATCGTCGTCGGCGCGTTCGACGACAAGACGCTCGGCCCCGCCGCCGCCCGCGTCGACGCGCGTTCCGGTGGCGCGATCACGCGCCTCGCCGAACAGCGCGACATCACCGGCAAGGCCGGCACCACGACGACGTTGTTCGGCCTGCCCGGCGTCGCGAGTCCACGCGTCATCGTGGTTGGACTCGGACCGCGCGCGAAGTTCGACGCACACGCGTTTCGCCGCGCAGCCGCCGAATCCGCGCAGGCGCTGCGCGGCCTGCCGGCGGCAACCGCCACGACGTTCCTGACCGGCCTCGACGTCCCGTCGCGACCGGCCGCGTGGAAGATCCGCACTGCCGCGCTCGCCGCCGACCATGCCGCATACCGCTACACCGCCACGTTCAAGCCGAAGGACGAACCGGAACCGCCACGCCTGCAGTCGCTCGCGATGGCGGTGCATGACGAACAGTCGCGCGCACTTGCCGAAGCCACCGCGATCGCGTCCGGGGTGCGCTTCGCGCGCGAGCTCGGCAACCTGCCGCCGAACATCTGCACGCCGGCCCACATCGCGGCGCAGGCGAAGACGATCGCCGACGGCCATGCGGGTGTCACGCTCGAGGTGCTCGAACGGGACGACATGCAGAAGCTCGGCATGGGCGCGTTGCTCGGTGTCGCGCAGGGTTCGTCCAACCCGCCGAAGCTCATCGTGTTGCGCTGGCAGGGCGCGAGTGCCGGCGACCGGCCGTACGCACTGGTGGGCAAGGGCATCACGTTCGACACCGGCGGCATTTCGCTGAAACCCGGCGCCGGCATGGAGGAGATGAAGTTCGACATGTGTGGCGGCGCGGCGATGCTCGGCACTTTCCTCGCCGCGGTGCAATTGAAGTTGCCGCTCAACCTCGCCTGCGTCGTGCCGGCCGTCGAGAACATGCCGGATGGCAACGCCTACCGGCCGAGCGACGTCGTGACGACGATGTCCGGGCTCACGGTCGAGGTGCTGAACACCGACGCCGAAGGCCGACTGATCCTGTGCGATGCGCTGACCTACGTGCAGAAGTTCGATCCCGCAGTGATCGTCGATGCTGCGACGCTGACCGGCGCCTGCGTCGTCGCGCTCGGCAAGCACGCGTCGGGCCTGATGTCGAAGGACGACGAACTCGCGCGCGACCTCCTCGCGGCGGGCGAGGACGCGCTCGATCGCGCCTGGCGTTTGCCGCTCTGGGACGACTACCAGAAGCAGCTCGAATCCGGTTTTGCCGACGTCGCCAACATCGGCGGCAAGTACGGCGGCGCGATCACGGCCGGGTGCTTCCTGTCGCGCTTCACCAACGGCCGCCGCTGGGCGCACCTCGACATCGCCGGCACCGCGTGGGCGGAAGGCCGCAAGGGCATGGCGACGGGGCGCCCGGTGCCGCTGCTCGTGCAGTACCTGCTCGACCGCTGCGCATGAATCCGTCCGAACGCCCGGTCCCGCTGCGCAAGCAGCGCGCGCTGGTGACGCTGGTCGGCGTGTCGCTGGTGCTCGGCGTCATCGACGCCGCGTTCGCCGCGCGCCTGCCGGCGGACGGCGCGCGCTTCGCGATCACGATGGCCGGCAATGTCGTCGCGCTGCTGGTCGGCTTCCACTGGCTGAACCTCGACAGCTTCGAACGCGGGATCCGCCGGCCGGTATGGCTCGACATCGGCATCGTGCTGCTGGCCGCGGGGTTCGTGCCGTACTACCTCTACAAGACCCGCCCCGAGGGCCGGCGCGGGCGCGCGATCATGGGATTCTTCGCGCTCATCGGCACGTGCATCATCGCGTCGGCCATTGGCGCGATGGCGATGATGTCGCTGCAGGGCGCGCCGCCCGCGGCCTGACGCAATGCCGCGCGCCGATTTCTACCTGATCGACACGCCCCGCTTCCGCGACCGCCCGCTGCTGCTCGTATGCGAGCTGGCGCGCAAGGCGTTCGCGGCCGGCACGCCGGCGGTGATCCTCGCCGGGTCGGACGAGCAGGCAACGGAGCTCGATGACTTGCTGTGGAGTTTCGACGACGACGCCTTCATTCCGCACCAGGTTGCCGGCGGCGACGACGATGGTCTCGCAGCGGTATTGATCGCGCCGCCGGGCGCCGATGACGGCGGGCGCCCGCTCGCCATCAACCTGCGCGAAGGCTGTGCGCCGGGGCACCGTGATCGCATCCTCGAAGTGATTCCGGCCGACCCGGCTGCGCGCGCCGGCTCGCGCGAACGCTGGAAAGCGTACAAGACCGCCGGATTCACGGTGAACAAGCACGACCTGTGACCGGGGCGTTCCGGCGCCGGGAGCCGGAAAGACGCGACGCGACTGGAACTGGACAAACGATGATGGAAAAAAGCTACGACCCCGCACACGTCGAATCCCGCTGGTACGCGCGCTGGGAGGAATCCGGCTGCTTCAAGCCGCGCGGACACGGCGAGCCGTACTGCATCCTGCTGCCTCCGCCGAACGTCACCGGCACGCTGCACATGGGGCACGCGTTCCAGCAGACGATCATGGACGCGCTGATCCGCCACGCGCGGATGTGCGGCCGCAATACCCTGTGGCAGGGCGGCACCGACCACGCCGGCATCGCGACGCAGAAGATCGTCGAGAACCAGCTTGCCGCCGACGGGAAATCACGCCACGACCTCGGGCGCGCGGCGTTCGTCGAGCGCGTGTGGCAATGGAAGGCGGAATCGGGATCGACGATCACGCGGCAGATGCGCCGCCTCGGCGCGGCGGTCGACTGGTCGCGCGAACGCTTCACGATGGATGCGGGATTGTCGGCCGCGGTGCGCAAGGTATTCGTCGAGTGGTATCGCGCAGGGCTCATTTACCGCGGCAATCGGCTCGTCAACTGGGATCCCGTGCTCGGCACCGCGGTGTCCGACCTCGAAGTGAACAACGTCGAGCGCGACGGGCACCTGTGGTCGATCCGATACCCGTTCACCGATGCGTCGTTGCGTGGCCCGGACGGCGAGGGAGGGTTGGTCGTCGCGACCACACGTCCGGAAACGATGCTCGGCGACGTCGCGGTCGCGGTGCACCCGGACGACGAGCGCTACCGGGCTTTCATCGGCAAGACACTGAAGTTGCCGCTCGTCGGCCGTGAAATCCCGATCATTGCCGACGACTACGTCGATCGCGAGTTCGGCACCGGCTGCGTGAAGATCACGCCGGCGCACGACTTCAACGACTACGCGCTCGGCCAGCGGCACCGACTGCCGCAGATCACGGTCCTGACACTGGATGCGAAGGTCAACGACAACGCGCCGGCACCATACCGCGGCCTCGACCGCTACGTGGCGCGCAAGCGCATCGTGGCCGACCTCGAGTCGCAAGGCCTCCTGGTCGAGACGAAGGCGCACAAGCTGCAGGTGCCGGTCAGCCAGCGCAGCGACGCGGTGATCGAACCGATGCTGACCGACCAGTGGTTCGTCGACCTCACGTCGGACAAGGGGCGCACGGCAATCACGCAGCCCGCGCTCGATGCCGTCCGTTCGGGCGAAATCCGGTTCGTGCCGGAAAACTGGGCGACGACGTACACGCAGTGGCTCGACAACACCAGGACTGGTGCATATCGCGCCAGCTCTGGTGGGGCATCGTGATCCCGGCGCAGGTCGACGAGGCGGGCAACATCTTCGTCGGGAGACGAGGCCGATGCGCGCGCGCACGACGACAGTGCCGGTCGCGGCAAGCAGACAGGACGAAGACGTGCTGACACGTGGTTCTCGTCCGCGCTGTTGTGGTCTCCTTCTCGACGCTGGGCTGGCCCTCCGGTCAGCCAGAGAAGAACGAACGCGGTGAAGTCGCTGCCGACTGGCCGCGCGATCAGGTGTTCTTGCCGAGCTCGGTGTTGGTCACCGGCTTCGACATCATCTTCTTCTGGTCGCGCGGATGGTGGATACTACGAAGTACTTACCGGCCGCGTGCCGTTTCGCGAGGTGTACATCAACGCGATCGTGCGCGACGCCGAAGGGCAGAAGATGCTCGAAGTCCAGGGCAAACACGTCGACCCGCTGGACCTGATCGACGGCATCGACCTCGATGCGCTGGTGAACAAATCGACTGCGTCGCTGCTGATCCCGCAGGTACGCGAGAAAGTGGAGAAACGCATCCGCAAGGACTATCCCGACGGCATCGCCGCGATCGGCACCGACGCGCTGCGTTTCACGTTCGCCGCGCTCGCGAGCTACAGCCGCACGATCAATTTCGACCTGAAGCGCGCGGATGGCTACAAGGCGTTCTGCAACAAGCTCTGGAACGCGGCGCGATTCGTGCTGATGAACACGGGAGACGGGGAGGCGGGAACGGGAAATGGCAAGCCCGTGACGGTGCCGGCGCGCCATCCTCACGCGCCTCAACCACACGCTCGCCGAAGTGGCGCAGCACTTCTCGACGTGCATCGCTTCGACCTGCTCGCGCAGGCGTTGTACGAGTTCGTCTGGAACGACTACGGTGACCGGTTCCTCGAGCTGTCCAAACCGGCCTTGGGCAGCGACGACGCCGATGCCGCGGCGTCGACCTGCCGTACCCTGCTGGGCGTGCTGGACGCCGTGCTGCGCGCGCTGCACCCGGTCATTCCTTCATCACCGAGGAAATCCGGAGCGAGCTGCGCGCCTGATCGAAGGCGGGGATCCCGTCATCGCCTGTGGGCACGGCATCGAGGTGCATCCTCGAACTACCCTATCCGCGCGCGGACGAATATGTCGTCGACACCATCGCGAGCGCCGAAATCGAATGGCTGAAGGCAGTGCTGACCGAAGTCCGCCGCATCCGCAGCGAGATGAACATCGCGCCCGGCAAGACGATTCCGCTGCTGTTCGCCGACGGCGATGCGACGTCGCCGCCGCGCCGCAAAGTTTGCGGCGCAAATCGCGTGTTCCTCGCGCGCAGCGGGACGCCGCGCTGGCTCGACGCTGGCGCGGGCGAACCCGCCGCCGCCGCGGCCGTGGTCGGCACGTTGCGTGTGTTGATTCCGCTCGCCGGCCTGATCGACGTCGACGCCGAGAAGGCGCGCCTGGGAAGGAAATCCAGCGACTCGAAGGCGAGATCGCGAAATCGACCGCCAAGCTTCTCGCCACCTTCGGCGAGCGCACGCCCGCCAAGGTCGGGATCAGGAACGCACGCGGCTCGCGGACTGAACGTCAAGCTCGACGCATTGCGCGATCAGGCGGCGCGGCTCGGCTCGCAACTGCCTGACCGCGATCCAGGTACCCGCGCGCCGCGATCGGGTTCGCCGCACGCCTGCCGCTGATGTTTACCCGGCCGCGCTCCTGAGCGGCGTCATCAAGACGAAGCGGGTGTCGTGAACGAACGGCGCGCCGTCGCCCGCAACGGCGTCGCCGGTTCCGCTCGACGCGACTCCGGCTGCGCCTTCAGCGTGATCCCACGGCAGCGGCAGCGTCGGACCCGGAATGTACGTCACCCATTGGCCGTAGCCCGGTGGCGGCTTCTGACAGCCGCTGGTTGAAACCACCAAATCCATCGGGATCGTCGACACCCACGGCGCCTTGCCGGCGAGGTCGCCGGTGGTCGGCACATTGAACGTCCAGCGGCGCATGGCATGCAGCGTGGCGTCGCCGATGTCATGGCGCCAGCGTTCCATTTGCGCCGCATCGGCCACCTTGCGCAAGTCCACCTGACGCACTGCCGCAGCGGCGACGTGGCCATCCTTGTCGATCTTCATGACCACATAGACGGTGGCGTCAACGCCATTGACCATCACCGACCTCGGAAATCGCGGATTGACGGTCTCGCGAACGCTCAGGCACCGCCCCGCAGCACACGCTGGCGAATCCGCGTCCAGCGATTCGGCACCGAATTCGGCGTCCTCGACACGTGCTTCGAGCTGCCCCGACCCATTCAGGCGCGCGACCACGCGGAGCGACATGCCGGCCTTGGCGAGCACAGCGTTGCCGTCGACGAGGATCGGCCGGAACTTCCAATTGGGCACCGTCTCGCCGATCAGCTTCGCGACGTCGGCGGGCACCTTGTCCTGCTGGTCGAGCGAATACCCGTGCACGCTGCCGTCGGGATTCACCGTGATGTCGCCGGTGACGACCATGCCCATCACGACGCTCCGCTTGACTGCGTCGAGCCCGGTGCCAGCGAACGCAACTGCCGGCAGCAGCAGCGCGACCCACACGAACCACCCAGTCGAAAGTTTCATCGCGGACTCCTTGTCCCGGCGCGGCGCGGCCCCGTGCCGGCGCGGCGCCGCGATCGTAGTCCGCACCTTGCAAGAGTTCAACGATGCGCCGCGCAGGGATCGCCGCCCGGACGCCAAACCGGATGGGACACAACCGGTCCCTGACCTCATTCGCGTGTAACCGCCCTCACGGCCGCAGTGCGCAGCAAGTCGTCGATCGGGCGCAGGCTTCCCGTGATCATCCCCCGCTGTGTGACGGTGCTGCAGGCACATTCGAGTCCTTCGCAAGTGGGGTGAGCAACACGAATCGCTCGTCTTGGACAAACAATTCATCACCAGCCGGAATCGCACTACTCACACCATCGGTCGCGCCACCTTCGGCGTTTGGCTTTACCCACGGCATAACGGTCACCGGCCCCGGCACGTACGAATCCCACTGCCCGTACTCGACTCGTCCACTTGGTTCTCGACCCTTGATATGAAAATCCACAGGGACGATGGCGGCCCAATAGGGCTTCCCGGCGTCGTCACCGACCGTCGGCACGTTGAAGGTCCAGGTGCGCACGGCGTCCAGTGCCGCCTGCCCCATCCTCCGCCGCCATGATTCCAATACCGAAGGGTCCGCCACCGCACGTAAGTTGACTTGTCGGACCCCGGCTTGCGCGACTCGACCTTGGGAATCGATCTTGATGCTGATGTAGGCCGTGCCGGTAACCCCGCTTTGCACCAGACGAACTGGATATTGGGGAAGTTCCTCTCGCTCCCGATAGGAGACGCAAACGCCCGGAGCGCACGTTCCGGAACCCGTCGACGCCTTGCTGCCGAACGCGACACTGTCGACCGTCGCGACGAACTGGCCTAGCGACTCCTGCTCAGCGACGATGCGCAACGACATGCCGGCCTTGGCGAGCACAGCGTTGCCATCGACGAGGATCGGCCGGAACCTCCAATTGGGCACCGTCTCGCCGATCAGCTTCGCGACGTCGGCGGGCACCTTGTCCTGCTGGTCGAGCGAATACCCGTGCACGCTGCCGTCGGGATTGACCTCGATGGTCCCCGTGACGACCATGCTCGCCTCGACGCTGCGCTTCACGTCCACTATCCCGGCGTGAGCGAACTCGTACGCTGGCAGCAGTGTTGCCGCCAGTGCCAGGAATCCTGTCGCAAGTTTCATTTCCGACTCCTTGTCTTGACGCAACGCGGCCCATTGCCGGCACGGTGCCGCGATCCTGCGCCGCGCTCGTACCGGATCCAACAGCATGATATATGCACGCCGTCAGATTGCGGTCGGCAGCAGCTCCATCGCCATCACGATCGCGTCCTCGCGGCCACGGCGTGCCGGGTAGTAGTGCGGGCGGCGGCCGACTTCGTTGAAGCCGATCGATTCGTACAGCACGGCGGCGCCGCGGTTGCTCGGACGCACCTCGAGGAACATCCGTTCGGCGCGATGCCAGCGCGCGAGCTCGATCATGCGCAACACGATCCGGCGCCCGTAGCCACGCCGTTGTTCGGCGGGCGCGACGCAGACGTTCAACAGGTGCGCTTCCCCGGCACCGAACGACAGGATGCCGTAGCCGACGATTTCGGCCGGCCGCGCCAGCGCCCAGCAGTCATAGCCTGCGCGCAGGCAGTCGGCGAAGATGCCGCGCGTCCACGGGAAGTCATACGCGGCGAATTCGATCGCGGCAACCGCATCGAGATCCACTTCCTGCAACGGACGGAAACTCGAAGGGCTCGGCGACGATCGCGACCATGTCCGTCAGCGGGGATCACGCGCGTCGTGGATGAACCGGCGAAGGTCCGCCCATATCCGGCGCTTCGCCGCGGCATCGCCACGCAACGCCGCCAGCGGTGGCGCATCGAATCCGGCATGCGCAGGCCCGTACCACGCGCCAACGCCGGCATGCCAAACGTGATCACCGCATCGGCACTTGCGGCCGTGCCGGATTCGACCAGCACGTCAGATCCCGCGCCGCGCAGCGTGCGTTCGAGATCGGCGTACAGTCCCGGACAGGCGCGGGCATCGACGGCGGCGACGCGCAACGCGATGGTCCGTACTGCCCGAACCTCGCCGAGGCGGCTCCCGCATGTTCCGCTGCCGCGGGCCCAGCGAACGCACGCCGCAGCAGCGACGCCTCGATGCCCATCTCGGCGAGCAGCGCGACCTGGCGATCAGTGTGCATCCCGTGCCCGTTCGGTCCGTTCGAGGTCCGCCCAAAACGCCGCGAACACGTGGTCGACGGCCTGCCCCGTTGCCGCGACGCTCGCGGCCAGCGTTGAACCGGCCGCCGGGGCATCGGCCGCATAGCGCCGGTCGCTGAGCAGATTCCCGTCCGGCGCGACGATGCGCAGCGCGAGTTCGACGTGGGCGCGGAAACCGCCGCCGGCCACCGGCACGCGCTCGAACCGCAGCACGGTGCCGTGGATGCGCAGCGCCGGCGCGCTCGCCGGCAGTTCACCCGTCACCAGCCTTGCCGCGCCGGCGTCGCGCAACTGGCCGATCAGGCGGCGTTGCAACATCGTGCCGGGCGATGCGATCCACAAGGCGTAGTGGTACTGCCGCAATTCGTTCGCGGCGGGATCGAGCGCGTGGATCATCGCCTGGTCGGCATAAAAGCCTTCGGCCGAAAACGGTTCGACGACGATCATCGGCAGCGGTTTGCCGGCCGCGCGCGGCAACGGCGCGGGGTCCGGCAGCCGGTAGTAGGAAAAGTCCGGCACCGGCGGCGAATGGCACGCCGACACCGCCAGCAGCACCAGGACCGGCAGCGCGAAGCGGAGTCTCATGGCTGGCCCTCCGGGGCATCCGGCGGCGGCGACAACAGCAGGCGGTTCGGATGGGCGCGGATCTCGCGGCTGAATGCATCGAGGTTGCGGCTGGCCGACTCGAGGTGGTGGGTCGTCGCATCGACGCGGCTCGACACGGTGCCGAGCACGTCGACGAGATCCTGCACGGCGCGCCGGACGTCGGCGCGGTTGTCGGCGATGCCGGCATTGGCCTCGGCGAGCACCTTGTCGAGCGCGGCGCGGGTGCCGTCGAGGTTGCGGCTCAAGGTTGCGACCTGCGCCAGCGTCGCGTGCAGCGCCTCGCGGTTGCCGGGTTTCAGGACGTCGTTCAACGCCAGCGACGCGGTGTTCAACTGCTCGAGCAGCGTACGCGCCTGATGCATCAGCTCGGGGGTGGCCGCGTCGACGGCGCCACCGATCGAATCGACCCTCTGCGCCAGCGTGTGCACCAGCGGCGTCAACTGGTCGCGCGTCAGGACCGTCAGTTCCGACGCGAGGCCGTTCATCGCGATGAACAGGTTGCCGCCCTCCTCGCCCTTCAGTTCGCCGCCCGCCGCGAGGCGCGTCGCGCTCGAACCGCCGTGGATCGCGATCGCGACATCGGCGAGCAGTCCGGTCGCCTGCAATGCGGCGACGCTGTCCGCCGGCAGCGGCCAGTCGTGGCGCACGCCGATGCGAACGCGAAAGCGCGTGCCGGTGGCCGAGCGTTCGGGCGCGATGCTGGTGACCTGGCCGACCCGGAAACCCTGGAAGTAAACGGGCGCGCCATCGCGCAGGCCGGTGACGTCGGTGTAGCGGACGACGTAGGCCGTCATCGCACCGCGCCGGCCGGTCATCAGCGCCAGCGCCACCAGCAGCAACACGATCGCGATCGCGACGACCGCGCCGACCAGGACGTAGTTGGTGCCCTCACGCTGCATCGGCTTCCCCTCGCGCGCCCCCGATGGGCACGGTATCGCGTCGCCACGCCGATGTCTGCGCCGTCATGCCCGCTCCTCGGTCAGGCGGCGCAGGTACGCGTCCGCATCGACGTGCACTTCGCGCGGCCGGCGATGGATCAGGTCCTGGATGCGCGGCTGGTCCGACGCCCGCACCGCGTCGACGCTGCCGGTCATCAGGATTTCGCCCTGGTCGAGCACGGTGATCGAATCGGCGATCTTGAACGCGCTTTCGAGTTCGTGCGTGACGACGACGATCGTCATCCGCAGCGCATCGCGCAGCCGCAGGATCAGCTCGTCGAGTTCGGCGGACACGACCGGATCGAGGCCGGCCGAGGGCTCGTCGAAGAACAGCAGCCGCGGATCCATGACGATGGCCCGCGCCAGCGCCGCGCGCTTGACCATGCCGCCGGAGAGTTGCCCCGGCATCAGGTCCTGGAAACCGCCGAGGTCGACGACCTCGAGTTTCAGCCGGGTCATGATGCGGATCGTGTTTTCGTCGAGCGTCGTGTGTTCGCGCAACGGCAACGCGACATTGTCACCGACGCTGAGCGAAGTCAGCAGTGCGCCGCCCTGGAACGACACGCCGATGCGCCGGCGGACATCCAGCAACTCGCGGGTGCTCGCGCGCCCGAGGTCGACGCCGAGCAACCGCACGCTGCCGCGGCGGGGCCGCTGCAGTCCGAGCAGGTGCCGCAGCAGCGTGCTCTTGCCGGACCCCGAGCCGCCCATGATCACGCGGATCTCGCCGGAGTCGACGCTGAAATCGACGCCGCGCAGGATCTGCCGCTGGCCGTACCACGCGTCGAGCCCGTGGACCTCGATCGGAGGCCCGGCCGAAACCGCTGCGGTCGCCGTCGTGCTCATGGCCGGTTGAGGAAGAACGAAAAGACCATGTCGACGACGATGATCCACGAGATCGACAGCACCACCGCACGCGTCGTCGCGCGGCCGACGCCTTCGGCGCCGCCGGTGACCGAGAACCCGTTGCTCACGCCGATCAACGTGATCAGCAGCGCGAACACGAACGCCTTCGCGATGCCCTGCCACAAGTCCCCCGGCGACAGCAGCGCCAGCGTCTGGCCGACGTAGGCGAGCGGCGTGACGTCGAGTGCCGGCGCGCAGTAGAGCGCGGCGCCGAAGATCGCCACGGCGTCGGCAATGATCGTCAACGCCGGCAGCATGACCAGCATCGCCAGCAGCGCGGGTGCCACCAGGTAGCGCACGGGTTCGATGCCCATCACGGCCAGCGCGTCGACTTCCTGCGACACCGTCATCGCACCGACGCGCGCCGCCAGCGCGGACCCCGAGCGCCCGGCGACGAGGATCGCGGTGATCAACGCGCCGAACTCGCGCGCGACCGACTTCGCGACCGCCAGCACGACCTGCGACTGCGCGCCGAACTCGGACAGTGCGGCGATGAACTGGATGCCGAGCATCAGGCCGACTGTGAACGCCAGCAAGGCGACGATCGGCAACGCGTCGGCGCCGATCTGCCGCATCTGCCGGATGACCGCGGCGATCCGCACCGGTTGCCCCGAACGCCAGCCGGTCAGGACATGCGCGATCGAATCGACGCACAGCATCGTCGCGAAACCGAGTGTGCGCACCCCGCCGACCGTCGCTCGCCCGAGCCGGTCGAGTGCGGACACGACGGCGGGCAGCGGCGTGGTCACGTCGCGGTCAGGGCGCGGGCATCGGCCACGATCGGGAACACCTGGTCGAGCCGCGCCAGCTCGAGCACCGCGCGGACCGCGTCGCTGATCGCCACCAGCGCGAAGCGGCAGCCGCGCGTGCGGGCCTTCTGGAAACCCTCGACCAGCGCGGCAATGCCGGACGAGTCGATGTAGCTGACCGCGGAGAGTTCGACGCCGACTGGCAGGCGCTGGTCGAGCGCGTCGAGCAGTTCATTGCGCACTTGTTGCGACCACGAGAGGTCGACTTCGCCTTCGAGGCGCAGCAGCAGGAACGCCGCGTGCCGTTCGCAGGCGATGTGGTTCATGCCGGACGCTCCTCCCCGATCCGTTTGCGCATGACGAGGCGGTTGCCGCGCGCACCGTCGACCGGCGCCATTCGCCAGTGGTCCATCACGCGGTCGATCAACGCGACGCCAAGTCCCCCGGGACGGCATTGTCCCAGCGCCCGCGGCCGAATGCACGCCGGATCCACTGTCGGCGCGTCGTCGTCGAGCGTGAACTCGAGGGTATCGCCGGACCGGGTCACGGCCAGGCGGATGGTACCGGGCGCGACGCCGGCATAGGCATGGCGGATGACGTTGGTGCAGGCCTCGTCGACGGCCAGCACCAGCCGATCGCGCAGGTCCGGATCGACGTCGACCTCGTCAAGGCAACGGCGCAGGTCCGCCCGCACGGCGCGCAACTGCCGGGGCTCGGCCGGGAAGCTTCGCGCCAGCAGGGTTTCATCGGCGTGCGCGCGCGGAGCTTCGATGAGCAGCAGCGTCGTGTCGTCGACGAACCGCAAGCGCTTCAATTCGGTCAGGAGGGCCCGCAAGCGGGCGTCCGGCGCCAGCGCGGCGTGCCGTTCGATCAGGCCGCGCACGCCGCCGATGCCGATGGGCCGGCCGGCCGGATCGCGCACGTCGGTCGCGCCATCCGAACAGGCGTACAACGAGCCGCCGCGAAGTTCGACGTCGTTGCCGGGGAATTGCGCGTCCGCGACGATCGCGAGCGGCGGGCCGCCGGACAGGAAATCGGTGAATGCGCCGTCCCGCAGCAGCAACGCCGGCGGGAACCCGGCGCCGGCGAAACTCACGCGCGTCGCGGCCGCATCGCAATAGCCGACCAGCGCACACACGAAGCGGCCGTCCCGCGCCGTCTCGCAGAGTTCAGCGTTCACGCGCGCCAGCCATTCCGCCGGCGCGAGCCCGGCCTTGCCGATCCAGCGCAACAGGCTGGCCGCCCGCACCATCAGCAGCGCCGCGTCGAGGCCCTTGCCGGACACGTCGCCGATGACGAAACCGATCCGGCCGTCGTCGAGGTCGAAGTAATCGTAGAAGTCGCCCGAGATCTCGTGCGCCGGGCGGTTGACGCCGAGCACCGGGAAAGCCGTGCTTGCGGCGCCGCGGCAGCAGGGAACGCTGCAGGCGACGGGCCAGTTCGAACTCGTGCCGCAGGCGCTGCTGCGCGACGAGGTCATGGGCCATGCGCGCACCGTGGATCGCGAGCGCCGCCGGCGCCGCGACCGCACGCAATACTTCGGCATCGGCAGTCGTGAAGGCGCCGCCGTCGCGCCGGTTGACGATCTCGATCGCGCCGACCGGACCCGCGGCGGTCATCAGCGGCGCGCACAGCAGCGTCTCGGTCACGAAACCGCTGTCCTCGTCGCCGGCACTCCAGAACGCGGCGTCCCGCGGCGCATCCGCGATGACCTGCGCCACGCCGGTCGCGACCGCGCGCCCGACGATGCCCTGCCCGGGCGCGAGCCGAAGCCCGGTGAAGTCGACCGGCCCGACGCACACGCGGCATTCGAGCATGCGCCGCTCGTGGTCGAACAGGAACAGCGAGGCGGCTTCGGCCTGCATGAAGTCCGCGATGCGCGAGACCGCTTCGGAGAGAGTACGCCGCAGGTCGAGCGTCACCGCCAGTGACTGCGCGAGGTCGGCGATGAAGGCCAGTGTGCGGGAGGATCCGTCACGCCCCGGTTCACCGGCGGGTGGGCGCAACGGCGCGCTCACGGCGGCGGTCGCGTCGAATCGCGCGACTGGCGGCGCCCGCGCGTGCGCCGCAGGCCCCACAACGTCAGCACCGGACCCGACAGCACGTACAGCAGCGCGATCAGCAGCAGGACGCGCGGCATGTCGATCGCCAACGCGACGAAGACCAGCACGGCGCCCGGGATCCAGATGAACGGCACGCGCTCGGACACCGGCCACGACTTGAAGCTGAAGTAGCGAATGCGGCTGACCATCAGCAAGCCGACCACGACCGCCAGTACCGGCACGACCCACTGCACGTCGCCGGCGTCGAAGCCGGCGATCCCGCCGTCCTCGATCGACCAGACGAAGGCCATGCAGAGCCCGGCGGCGGCCGGGCTCGCGAGGCCCTGGAAGTAGCGCTTGTCGATGACGCCGGCCTGCGTGTTGAAGCGCGCCAGGCGCAGCGCCGCGCACGCCGCGTACACGAACGCCGCGGACCAGCCGACCTTGCCCCAGAACGGGCCGTATTCGCGCAGCGACCCCAGCGACCAAGTGTACATGACCAGCGCCGGCGCGAGGCCGAAGCTGACCAGGTCCGACAAGGAATCGTAGTGCGCGCCGAATTCGCTCTGCGCGCCGGTCAGGCGCGCGATGCGCCCATCGATTCCATCGAGGAGGCCCGCGACGAACACCGCGATTGCCGCTTCGATGAAGCGGTCACCGATCGCGGCGACGATCGCGTAGAAGCCGGCGAACAACGCGCCGGTCGTGAACAGGTTCGGCAGCAGGTAAACCCCGCGCGGAGGCTTGCGTGTCGAAATCGACGGCTCGTCCACGCCGGAAAGTGTACCCGATCGCGGAAATGGCGATCCCGACCTTGAGTCGCGCCGCGCAAGGTGCTATGCAGGCGTTCCGGCGGAGCGCATCCCGCCCCCGTTGACCGCCAGGACGACACCGATGACATCCCGATGGTTGCTGTTGGCGCTGCTGGTGACCGCGACCGCGTTCGCCGGGGAGGTGTATTCGTGGACCGACGCGAACGGCGTGCGCCACTTCGCCGATTCGCCACCGCCGCGTTCGACCGCGGGCGTCAAGCGCCTGAAGGTGCAAGGCGGCATCACGTCGGCCGAAACCGGCGCCGAGGGTGAGCAGCCGGGCGCCGGCAAGGCCCCGGACACGTCGCTGGCCGCCGCGGCGGGCTATTCGCCGGCGGACATCACGCGCAACTGCACGGTCGCGCGCCAGAACCTCGAAACGCTCGAGAAGTGGAAGCCGGCGCTGAAGCCGAACGGCCTGCCGGTCGATCCGCAAGCCAGCGATTCCCACGCGGCGCAAGTCGAGAAGGCCAACGCGCAGATCCGGTTGTTCTGCGGGAAACCGCAGACGCCTTGAATTCCCTCCGGCAGCGCCCGCCGCCGGCAGGCGTCGGCTGGCGGCCCGTCCGCAGCGGCAGGGAATCCGCCATGGGCTGGTAGAATCCGCGGTTTTCGCGAACGCGGCCCGCCATGCGCTTGTCCGGATTCCATCTCGCCACGATCAAGGAAACGCCGGCCGACGCCGAGGTCGCGAGCCATCGGCTGATGCTGCGTGCCGGCATGCTGCGGCGCCTCGCGGCCGGCATCTACACATGGTCACCGCTCGGCCTGCGCGTGCTGCGCAAGGTCGAGGCGGTCGTGCGCGAGGAAATGCAGCGTGCCGGCGCGATCGAGCTGCTGATGCCGTCGATCCAGCCGAAGGAACTGTGGGAGGAAAGCGGGCGCTGGGACAAGTACGGGCACCTGCTGCTGCGCATCCAGGACCGCAAGGAGCAGTGGTACTGCTTCGGCCCGACCCACGAGGAAATCGTCTGCGACTTCGTCCGCAACGAGGTCCGCAGCTACCGCCAGTTGCCGCTGACGCTGTTCCAGATCCAGACCAAGTTCCGCGACGAGATCCGGCCACGCTTCGGCGTGATGCGCGCGCGCGAGTTCCTGATGAAGGACGCCTACTCCTTCCACCTCGACCAGCCCAGCCTCGACGCCACCTACCGCGACATGCATGCGGCGTATTCGCGGATCTTCACGCGCCTCGGGCTCGATTTCCGCGCCGTGCAGGCCGACAGCGGCGACATCGGCGGCGACATCAGCCATGAGTTCCAGGTGCTGGCCGACTCGGGCGAGGACGCGATCGCGTTCAGCGACGGGTCCGACTACGCTGCCAACGTCGAGCTGGCCGAAGCCGTTGCACCCGCGAGTCCGCGTCCGCCAGCGGCCGCCGCACTGGCCCGCGTCGCGACACCCGGCCGGAAAACGATCGCCGAAGTATCGGCGTTCCTCGGCATCGCACCGGAACGCTGCGTCAAGATGCTGCTGGTGCGTGGCGCCGATGGCCCGGCCGCGCTGTGCCTGCGCGGCGACCACGAGTTGAATGAAACCAAGGCGCGCAAGTTGCCCGTGCTCGGCGGCCGGCTCGAGCTCGCCACCGAAGCCGAGGTGACCGCCGCGTGCGGCGTGCCGCCGGGGTTCATCGGACCGGTCGGCTTGCCCCCGGGCATCCCGGTCATCGTCGACCGCAGCGCGGCGGCGCTCGCCGACTTCGTCTGCGGTGCCAATGCAGCCGATATGCATCTGACCGGAGTGAACTGGCAACGCGACGCCCGCATCGACGCGGTCGCCGACGTGCGCAATGTCGTCGCCGGAGACCCCTCGCCCGACGGTCATGGCACGCTGCGGATCGCGCGCGGCATCGAGGTCGGCCACATTTTCCAGAACGGGCGCAAGTACACCGATGCGATGTCGGTGACCGTGCTCGACGAATCGGGGCAGGCGCGCACGCCGCTGACGGGCTGCTACGGCATCGGCGTCAGCCGGATCGTCGCCGCGGCGATCGAACAGAACCACGACGACGCCGGCATCGTGTGGCCCGAGCCGATGGCGCCGTGGCAGGTCGTGGTCTGCCCGATCAATGCGCAACGCAACGCCGCCGTCGGCGAAGCCGCCGAAACGCTGTACCGCGACCTGCTCGCGCGCGGTGTCGATGCCGTGCTCGACGATCGCGGTTTGCGGCCGGGGCCGATGTTCGCCGACCTCGAACTCGTCGGTATCCCGCACCGCGTCGTCGTCAGTGAACGTGGATTGGCGAATGGCCATTACGAATATCGCCGCCGCGGAGAAGCCGAGAACCGCCTCGTCGCCCGTGACGAATTGATGGCAATGCTGGCGCCAAAAGCGGATTGACTGGCCCGGCTTTGGAGCTCGCGCCGCGAGTCCGGGAATCGGCACGAACGGCGCCTGTTTCACGTTGCAATTGACGCGGCCGGAATGCGGCTATAATCAGGCCGCAACACCCGCGTCGAGGAACCTCTGAATAGCCGTCGCGAACGATGGTGAACTGCCGGGTGCCGCGTTCCGGCACGTCGAACGCAGGAGTTATTCAGAGGTTCCTGGATGCGACCGGCGATTCGGGCCTCCAGGGCGTCCAGCCCATTCCGGCCCCGGAATTCCCGCGATGACGATTACCCCGCTTTCCCCTCCCAAGAGGTTTCCCACATGGCAATCAACCTGAAGCGAATGAATCACGCCCAGCTCGCGGACCTGATCGATCGCGCGCGCGCACGGCAAGCCGAACTCGAGAAGGAACGCGTCGCGGTCCTGCGCCAGAAGATCCACGCGATGGCGAAGGCCGAAGGCATCGCGTTCGACGACATCATGGGCGGTGGCCGTCGCGGCGGACGCCGCAAGGTCAAGCCGAAATACCGCAATCCCGCCGACCCGTCGCAGACGTGGAGCGGCCGCGGCAAGCGCCCGCGCTGGTACGTCGCCGCGCTCGCCGCCGGCAAGAAGGAAAAGGACCTGTTGATCGGCTGATCCGGAACACCCCGGCCGCACCGGCGAGCGGGAATGCGCCGGTGCCGGCTGCGGGGCTGGCACGGCCCGCCCGCCCTTGTTTCCCTGTTGACCCCCGAACGCGCGATGACACGGACCGACGCGATGTCGACGATGGACAAACCGATCTGGACGCCCAGCCCCGAACGCATCGATCGCGCCAACCTGCAGCGTTTCATCCGTTTCGTCCGCGAGAGTACCGGCAACGAAGACATCCGCCGGTACGCACCGCTGTACGATTTTTCGATCCGGCAACCGGACCGGTTCTGGCAACTGGTGTGGGAGTTCTGCGGTATCCGCGCCACCGGTGATTTCAGCCCGGCGCTCGTCGACGGCGACCGCATGCCGGGCGCGCACTGGTTTCCCGGCGTGCGCCTGAATTTCGCGCAGAACCTGCTGCGCTTTCGCGACGAACGCGCCGCCCTGGTGTTCCGCAACGAATGGGGCCACCGGCGCACGTTGACCTACGCCGAACTCCACGTCGAAGTCGCGCGCGTGGCGGCGGCCTTGCGCGAGTGCGGCGTCGGTGTCGGCGACCGGGTGGCCGGCTTCATGCCGAACCTGCCGGAAACCGTCATCGCGATGCTGGCCACCACGTCGCTCGGCGCGATCTGGTCCTCGTGCTCGCCGGACTTCGGCATCGACGGCGTCGTCGACCGCTTTGGCCAGATCGAACCGAAGGTCCTGTTCACCGCCGACGCGTACGGCTACGGCGGCAAGCGGTACGACTGCCTGGCGCGCGTGCGCCGCGTGCTCGAGCGCATCCCGTCGATCGTGAGGCTCGTCGTCGTGCCGTACTCGGGTGATCCGCTCGCACTCGGCGACGTGCCGCAGGCGATCGCGTGGCCGGACTTCGCCGGCACCGGCACGCCGACGTTGACCTTCGAGCCGATGCCGTTCGAGCACCCGGTCTACATCATGTATTCGTCCGGCACCACCGGCGTGCCGAAATGCATCGTGCACGGCGGCGGCGGCACGCTGATCCAGCACCTCAAGGAACTGGTGCTGCACACCGACCTGAAACGCGAAGACCACATCTTCTACTACACGACGTGCGGCTGGATGATGTGGAACTGGCTGGTGTCGAGCCTCGCGGTCGGCGCCACGGTGGTCCTGTACGACGGCTCGCCGTCGCACCCGGACGGCAACGCGTTGTGGAACCTCGCCGACGAGGCCGGCATCAGCGTGTTCGGCACCAGCGCGAAATGGCTCGGCGCGATCGAGAAGGCCGGCATCAAGCCGCAGGCAACCCACAAGCTCACGGCGCTGCGGACCATCCTGTCGACCGGCTCGCCGCTGGCGCCGGAAAGCTTCGACTACGTCTACCGCGACATCAAGGACCGCGTGCTGCTGGCGTCGATCTCGGGCGGCACCGACATCATCTCGTGCTTCGCGCTCGGCAACCCGTTGCTGCCGGTGTACCGTGGCGAGCTGCAATGCCGCGGCCTCGGCATGAAGGTCGAGATCCTCGACGCGAACGGCGACGCCGTGCGTGGCGAACCGGGCGAACTCGCCTGTGCCGCGCCATTCCCGTCGATGCCGGTGCGGTTCTGGAACGATCCGGACAACGCGAAGTACCACGCCGCGTACTTCGCACGCATCGACAACATCTGGTGCCACGGCGACCTCGCGATGCTGACCGACCACGACGGCATCGTCATCTTCGGCCGCTCCGACGCGACGCTGAACCCGGGCGGCGTGCGCATCGGCACGGCGGAAATCTACCGCCAGGTCGCGCAGGTGCCGGAGGTGCTGGAATCGGTCGCGATCGGCCAGCACGTCGACGACGACGAGCGGATCGTGCTGTTCGTGCACTTGCGCGACGGCGTGGCACTGGACGACGCGTTGCGCGACCGCATCCGCCGGCAGATCCGCACCAACACGACGCCGCGCCACGTGCCGGCGAAGATCCTGCAGGTGACGGATATCCCGCGGACGATTTCCGGCAAGATCACCGAGATCGCGGTGCGCGACACGGTCAACGGCCACCCGGTCAAGAACACCGACGCGCTCGCCAACCCGCAGGCGCTGGAGCAGTACCGCAACCGGGCGGAACTCGCGACTTGAGGTGGCGGGGGCGCGTCGCCTGTGCCGGGGCGGAGCATTCGCATCCGATCGGGAAGCCGGCGACAATGCCACTCCGCCAGCGATTCCCCACGACTGCATGGCCCGGTGAACCGAAGCGCCCGTGAAGCCACCCGCCACCACCGACCGCGACCGCACCGGCATCACGGTCACGATCCCGCTGTTCAACGAGGCGCCGAACATCCCGGTGCTGTACGCGCGCGTGCGCGATGCGCTGGAAGCACTTGGTCGTCGTTGGCAACTGATCCTCGTCGATGACGGCAGCGACGACGGCTCGGCAGCGCTGCTCGACGGCATCGCCGCGGATGACGCCCGCGTCACGGTGATCCACTTCCGCCGCAACTTCGGCCAGACCGCGGCGATGATGGCCGGCATCGACCGTGCGGACGGCGAGATCATCGTGCCGATGGACGGCGACCTGCAGAACGACCCCGCGGACATCGCGCGCCTGCTCGACAAGCTTGCCGAGGGTTATGACGTGGTGTCCGGCTGGCGGCGCGACCGCAAGGATGCGCCGGTGCGCCGCAACCTGCCGAGCCGCCTCGCCAACGCGTTGATCTCGCGGATTTCCGGCGTGCGCCTGCACGACTACGGCTGTTCACTGAAGGCCTACCGCGCGAGCGTGCTCGATGGCGTGCGGCTGTACGGCGAAATGCACCGCTTCGTGCCGATCTACGCGGCGTGGAACGGCGCGCGTGTGACCGAAATCGAGGTGACGCACCACCCGCGCCTGCACGGCACGTCGAAGTACGGCCTCGAGCGCGTGGTCAAGGTGGTGCTCGACCTGCTGGTCGTGAAGTTCCTGTTCCGCTACGCGGACAAGCCGATCTACGTGTTTGGCGGGTTCGGCCTCGTCTGCCTCCTGTGCGCCTTCGGCGCGGGGTTGTGGGCGATCGGATTGAAACTCTTCGCGCACACCGCGTTCATCGAGACGCCGCTGCCGCTGTTGACGGTGTTCCTCGGCGCGGTCGGCGTGCTGAGCATCCTGCTCGGCCTCGTCGCCGAAATGCTGAATCGCACCTACCACGAATCCCAGGCCATGCCGGTGTACCGGATCGCGCGCATCGTGCACGCGGACCCGCCCGGCGACTGACGATGTGCGGCATCGCCGGCTTCACCGGCCCACCCGACCCGGCGACGCTGGAACGGATGGCGGACGCGCTGATCCACCGCGGTCCGGATGATGCGGGCTACTTCCACGACACGGAACTCGGCGTGTCGCTCGCGCATCGCCGCCTGTCGATCCTCGACCTCGCCGGCGGCCACCAACCGATGGCGACCGCCGACGGCGCGCTCGTCGTCGTGTTCAACGGCGAGATCTACAACTTCGCCGAGCTGCGCCGCGAGCTCGAACGCGACGGCGCGGTGTTCCGCACCGACCACTCCGACACCGAGGTCCTGCTGCACGGCTACCGCCGGTGGGGCGCGGGGCTTCCCGCGCGGCTCGACGGCATGTGGGCGTTCGCGATCCTCGATCGTCCGCATCGCCGGCTGTTCCTGTCGCGCGACCGCTTCGGCGAGAAGCCGCTGTACTGGCACTTCGTGCACGGGCGTTTCGCGTTCGCGTCGGAACTGTCGGCGCTGCGTTGCCATCCCGACGTCCCGGTGCGCGTGTCGATGCGGGCACTGCGGAAGTACTTCGGCTACGGCTTCGTGCCGGCGCCGCTGGCGTTCATCGACGGCGTCGCGAAACTGCCCGCCGGCCATTCGCTGATCCTCGACCTTGCCAGCGAGGCCGCGCCACGTGTCGAGCGTCATTGGGCCTACCGCCCGCAACCGGTCGCCGTCACGTCACCGGCCGACGAAGCCAATCGCGTCGACGAGTTTCGCGCGCTGCTCGATGCTGCCGTGGCGCGCCGCCTCGTCGCCGACGTGCCGGTCGGCTGCTTCCTGTCCGGCGGTATCGATTCCTCGACGGTGACCGCGCTCGCCGTGCGCCACGCCGGCCGCGAGCGGATCAAGGCTTTCACCATCGGGTTTGCCGAGGCGACGTTCGATGAATCGGACTACGCCCGGGAAGTCGCCACGCACGTCGGCGCCGAACACCGCGTCGACACGTTGACCGGCGACGCCGCGCTGGCGCTGCTTCCCCGACTGACGGCCGGCCTCGACGAACCCGTTGCCGATTCCTCGCTGTTGCCGACGTTCGCGCTGTGCGGCCACGCGCGGCGCGAAGTGACCGTCGCGCTCGGCGGCGAGGGCGCCGACGAGCTGCTGGCCGGCTACGATCCATTCCGCGCGCTGCGGCTCGCGGCACGCTACGAACGCTGGGTGCCGCGCCCCGTGCATCGCGCGGTCGCCCTCGTCGCGGCGCGCCTGCCGGTGTCGCACCGCTACATGAGCCTCGACTTCCGCATCAAGCGCACGCTGCGCGGCGTGCACGTCCCGGCGAGCTTGCGCCTGCCGTTGTGGATGGCGCCGCTCGGAATCACCGATCTGCGCGAACTGTTCGGTACGCCGGTCGACCCGGAAGACCTTTACAGCGAAGCCATCGCCGCGTTCGACGAGTGCCCTGTCGACGATCCCGTCGAGCGCGCGATCGCGTTCTACGTCCGGCTGTACTTCCAGGACGACATCCTCGCCAAGGCCGACCGCATGTCGATGCTGCATTCGCTCGAAGTGCGTGCGCCTTTCCTCGACCGCGATCTGGTCGCGTTCCTCGAACGCCTGCCGGCATCGCTGAAGTTCCGCGGCGGCCGCGGCAAATGGATCCTGCGCCAGGCGGCGCGATCGCTGCTGCCGGCCCGGATCCTGGCGCGCCGCAAGCAAGGCTTCGCGCTGCCGATCGGACGCTGGTTCGCCGACGGCGTGCTGCCGGAACCGGACCCCGCGCGCGTATTCAATCCGGTTTTCTGGCAACGTCGCGTTGCGACGCACCGTTCCCATCGCGCGGACGAACGCCTGTACCTCTGGGGTGAATGGCTGCGCACGGCGTCGCCAGTCGGTGGCTTGCCGGCCGCGTGAACGCGGCGCGGTGGCGGTTCAGGGCGTGCCGTCGAAACCGTCGCTGAAATCGACGTCCAGCACTTCGACAGCGCTGCCGTCCCAGCGGCGCAATTCGCCATCGCCGCCCTGCCAGAGTGTCGCACCATCGATGCTGACCGGCGAACCCGACGGCAACGCGCCGGAATCCGTGCCGAGCGGTATGCCGGCGATCTGCCATGCGCCGTCCCACGTCCACACGCCAAGGCCCTCTTCGGTGTCGCGTATCGCCAACGCAAAGCCGCCACCCAGCGGGACCGGCGTCGATGGACTCCCGGCGACGGTGTCCGGTGCGCCGAGCGCCATCCACTCGGTGCTGCCGCCACTGTCGACGAGCTGCCAGAACGCCGCGTCGGAACCGACGAAGAACACGTCGGTCGCGTCGCCCTCTCCGATGGCCGTCGGGAACCCATCGACCTCGCCACCGAGCCGTGCGGCCGGTTGCCATGCGCCGTTCGCCTGCCGCGTCCGGTACAGCACGTGCGGTTGTTCGACACACTCCGTTTGCGTCGGCGGGATCGGCGCCGGATCGGCCCAGTACGTGTCACCCGCGCGATAGTGCAGCGACAGCGCGCCCTGCGCATCCGCGCTGAGCGCGGGCGGACCGACGGCGTAGGTGCCATCGCCCGCCTTCTCGAGCGTCGTCCCGGCCGCCTCGACGCGCCAATGCCAGAAGTCGGTGCCGGCAACGACGACGTCGTGCGGCGCCAGCGCGACCGCGTCGAATCCGCCCGTCCCGCCCGGCA
The DNA here is from genome assembly GCA_046347015.1 of Lysobacterales bacterium. Taxonomy (GTDB): domain Bacteria; phylum Pseudomonadota; class Gammaproteobacteria; order Xanthomonadales; family Rhodanobacteraceae; genus Dokdonella_A. The sequence continues at coordinate 23,732 of JAXMHA010000020.1, forward strand.
GCATCACCGCGTCGCCAACCAGCTTGCCCTGCGGCAACGGCGTGCCGAGCGCTTCGACGACCGGCAGCGGCTCCTCGTGCCAGGCGCTGCCATCGAACCAGAGGTGTTGCGGCGCGTCGGTCGGATCGCGCACGACGACATCGATCGGGTGCAAAGCGCCCGCGAGCACGGCCGGCGTGCCGGTAATCGCGAATCCCGTATCCGACCAGCCGTGCGGGCCGTAATGCCACAGGTTGCCGTCGAAGCCGCGCCGGACGACGCTGCCGGACGATGCCGCCGCGAAACCGGCATGCGCGCCGTCGAGCGCGCCGAGCAGGACGTCGTGCGCCGCATCGCGCGAAACCTGGTGCGTCGTCGACGCTTCGTCGATCGCGAGTTCGAAGGTACCGCTGCCAAGCGCCCGCAGCGCCGTACGCACGTTCTTTTCATACCCGCGGATGTCACTGTCCCATGCTGCCGGGTCGGCGTGCTCGGCTTGTCCGAAGCAGCAGGCGTCGCGGCGGTTCAGCACCTGGATTTGCCGGCGGCCGGCGCCAAAGCCGCCGAGCGCATACAAGTCCGGATAGCCCGCGATCGAATAGAGGTCGGTGATGTGTTGCTCGGTATCGCCGAGCTCGTCACATGGCGACGTGGCGGGTTCCTCGCCGGGCCGACCATCGTACAGCGCGCGGGCGAGACCGCCGATCAGCGTACCGTTGCGCAGGTACAGCGGCAGCGAACCCGCGACCGGCACGCTGAGCTCGATGCGCGGGTCGAGCGCCGCGTACAACGTCGTCGTCCAGCCGCCGCCGGATAGTCCCGTCATCGACACGTCGCGCCAGGGCTGCTGCGCCATCAGGTAGTTGAGGCTGCGCAGCGTCGTGTCGAGGAAATAGTGGATCGGGCTGCCGATCGCGGGCGCCCATTCCGGCGTGAACAGGGCGTCGTGCCCAGCAGTGCACTGGCCCGGCACGTAGAGCGGCATCGCCACCGCGAGCACATCGAAGCCTTCCGCGACCAGCGCGTTGATCGTCATCTGCATGCCGTAGGACGAAAGGCCGTCCTCGCCACCGGCGAACTGGAATTCGCAGTCGTTCTGCATCTGGCTCGAGTCGAGGTGGCCGTTGTGCACGATGACCAAGCGGCCGTTCGGCGACGCCGGCACGAAGTGCCATGCCTCGCCAAGCAGGATTTCATCGCCGGCGGCGTTCGTCTCGGAAGTGTGGAGCTCGTCGACGCGGGCGAGATCGACGTTGCAGCCGATCGGGCTCGGCACGTTGCCGACCACGGCAACATCGGCGTCGTCCGGCAACGCCGATTGCCCCCAGATGTACTGGTAGAGGTTGGTGCGGATGGCATCCGCCGCAGCGGCGGACGTGACGCGCACGACGCGGTCGTCGACAACCTCGATCGGGCAGACACCGCCGGCGTGGGCGATCCGTCCCAGGGCCCACAGGGCCACTCCAATGTTGACTTGCCACCACACCCTGCTGTTGCGCACGCCACGTGCCTCGCCAAACCCGAAGGTGCCAGTGCCAACCGAAAGTGTAGCGCTCGATCGAACCAGGACATGGACTTGCAACTATCATTCGTGAACCCGCTGTCCGAAATGGGCGGGAGACGGGACCCGAAATGCCCAATCGCACATCAGCCTCGAGCGCCTTGCCCCAAGAGTTCGATCACGCGATTTACCGCGCGCTTTCACCCGCTCTGGCGAGGCTCGACGAAATCGAACTCGAACGGCATTTTCGCATGCAGGGTGCAAACGACGGGCAAACCGCCCTGGTCGTCCGAAACCGCTCCGATTTCGTCAAGCTGGCCGCAACTGCCTCAAGCGTGCTCGAGATCGGACCTCTGGCCGCACCAGCCCTTCGGGGCCCGAACGTCCGCTATTTCGACGTGCTCGACTCGGCAGCGTTGCGCGAGAAAGCGGCCCAGCACGGGTTGGACCCCGAGGCGTGCCCGTCCATCGACTATGTATCGCCGACCGGCGACCTGTCCGTCATCAGCGAGATGTTCGAGACGGTATTCAGCAGCCACGTGATTGAGCACCAGCCGGATTTGGTCCGGCATCTCGCCGATGTGGCGCGGCTACTCGTCCCGGGTGGTCGCTACTTCCTCGTAGTCCCGGACAAGCGCTATTGTCTCGATCACTTCCTTGCCGAGAGTACGATCGCCGATGTGCTCGGCGCGCATTTCAACGCTGCACGCCTTCATTCCGCGACAGCGGTGATCCGCCTGTCTGCATTGACCACCCACAACGAGGCAATACGGCATTGGTCGGGCGACCACGGCACACCGAAATGGCGCAAGCAGCCCAAGCTTCTTGCAAGCGCCTATGCCATCTGCCGGACTCGGGCGGGGACTTACATCGACACCCACGCGTGGCAATTCACGCCGACGGCGTTCCGTGAAATCCTGGAGGCGCTCTTCCAACTCGGGGCGGTACCGTTCGAGATCGAACGGGTCTACCCGACGCCACGCAACAACCTCGAGTTCTACGCTGTGCTCCGCAGCGTTGAACCCATGCCGGACCTGCTCGACGTCGTGCTACCGGATGGCTTCAACGCGGCGGCTTACCTCGCGGCGAATCCGGACGTCGCCGCTGCCGGCGTCGACGCGGCTACGCACTGGCTCGAATTCGGCCACGCGGAGGGCCGCAAGCTCAGGCCGGAAGGTGATTGATCGCCACCAAGAGGGATTCCCGGTGCGGCGCGCGGCGACGCAATGCTAGGCTTGTGCGCGGCGAAGTCCGCCGCGCCCATCAGAAGGATTGCCCGATGGCCGACTCGATGACCGGATATCGCGTTTGGGGCTGGCTCGCGCTCGGAATCGTCATCGTCGGCAACGCCGCCGGTAACGTGCTGCTGAAGCTCGGCGCCAACTCCGTCCGCGAACGACCGGCCCTGCTCGGGTTCATCAACTGGCAAACCGTAATGGGGGCCGCCTGCTTCGCACTCGGCCTCGTGGCGTACACATGGGCGCTGCGACAATTCCAGTTGCACAACGCCCAGATCATCGTGTCGCTGCAATACGTCGTCGCGATCTGGGCCGCCGGCTGGTTGCTTGGTGAGCACATCGGCATGACGCAGTGGATCGGCATCGTGCTGATCGCGGCCGGCCTCTGGATCTGCGCGAGCTGAAACCGGACGGCGAGATTGCACCTCGACGGTGCCGCGCTCAAGGCGCAGGAGAAACGCACCTGACCCTGTCTGGCGTGGCCCCATCGAAGCGCGTACATCTCACGCGGACGGGCGTTCGCCCCGCGTGCACGGGCCATCCACGTCGGCTAGCACGAGGAATGAAACTCCGAAAGGTGGCCTGATGCGAGGTGCGGTGGCGACGTCGAAGCGAAATATCCAGCCAAGGATGCGGTTGACCAGCGGTGAATTGATTTCGTTCTCGCTGCGCAGTTTGACTACCGTCCTCCGAATGATCAAGCGCGCAATGAATATCGGGAGGAACAGGATGTAGTTGAAATGAAACGCCCGGCGCGGATGCAGATTCGCGGCATCGACAAGATTCATCACCTGCCTTGCCCGATAGCGCCGCTTGTGGTGCGAGACGTCGTCCTGCAACCCCCACAGCGACTGGAACGCCGGGACGGTGATCAACACCTTGCCACCTGGCTTGGTGATTCGCGTGATTTCCCGCAACGCACCCGCATCGTCGTCCACATGCTCGATGATGTCGGTCGCCAGCACGAGATCGAAACTTCCGTCGGGAAACGGAATCGCGCAGACATCACCCTTGGTCACTTTGCCGAGGCCCTTGTGCGCGCACCAGCGGATGGCCTCGTCGCTCATGTCCATGCCTTCGAACTGCGTGAAGCCCATTTCGCCGAGCATCCGCAGATTCGTGCCGGTGCTGCTGCCAATGTCGAGGATGCGTGCATCCTGCGGCAACGCGAGCTTGTCAATCAGGCCGGAAAACAGCCGCCTGCGGCCATCGAACCACCAGTGCGTGCGTTCGACCTCCGACTCGACGGCGTAAGTGGATGTCTCCATGGCTCCCAGCGGAACGATTCAGCATCGCGAATGATACGCTACGCGCCCTATCCCATCTCCGTGTCACGAGCGTGCGGGAGTGTCCGAAAACACGTGAACACCTCTCCCCCCGAACAAAAGCTCTTCCGGGCGCCCTCGCGCGGAATTTCGACGTACCTCCTGATTGCCGGAGCGATGTCGGGACTGATCTGCCTGTACTTTGTCATCAAGCGACAAGCTTTTGCGTTCGTCGACATCGGTTCCGACACGTTCTTCTGCTTCTATCCGCTGCAGCTCGCCGTTGCGCGGCAACTGCAAAGCCTGCACACGCTGACCTGGTCCTTCGACCTTGGTCTCGGCGGCTACCTTGGAACCTTGTTCGACCCGTTGTGGCTCGTCACCGGCTGGCTACCGTTCGACTGGCAGCTCGCGCTGCGATTGCCGATGTACGCGTTGCGCATCGTGCTGGCCGGCCTGTTCTTCCATCTGTACCTGCGTCGAATCGGTTTCGCACCGCGGCTTGCAACCCTGGGGGCGCTCGGCTACGCGTTCTCGTCGTACGCGATGATCAACGCACAGTGGGAGGTCATCCACGGCACCGAGTTCGTGCAGTTCGCGGCGTACCTGTGGTTGTTCGAAGCGTACGTGCGCGGACGCCGGCCCCTTGCGGCGGTCGTCGCCGGCGTCGTCGTCGGAATCGGCAATCCGTTCGGGCTGTGGACGTTCGCGCTGTTCACGCTCGTTTATGGATGCGCGCGGTTGTCGGCGTCGCCACGTGGCGAGCGTCGGGAGTTCGTGCGTCGCTTCGTGGCGTTCGGTTCATGGTCCGTTTGTGGCCTCGTGCTGACAGCGCCGCTGCTGCTGCCTGCGCTTTACTACTTTCTCGACAGCCCCCGGGTCAGTGGTACCCACAGTGCGCTTTGGGCAATCCTGCAACAGTCGCTGCACTTGAACTCCGCGCTGGTCATCGGCAGCGAAGTCGCCGGATTCCTTGGCAAGAACCTGCTCGGCGCAACCGACGTCTATCATGGCTGGGCCAATTGGTTCGAGGGCCCGGGCTTCTATGTCGGCTTGCTGCCGCTGCTGCTGGTTCCGCAACTGCTGGGTCCCAACGCCACCACCCGCGAACGCTGGTTGTGCATCGCGTCGCTGGCCGGCATTTCGTTGTACGTGGTGTGGCCCGCGCTCCGATTCGCGGTTTACGGGTTCGGACATCCGGGGTTCCGGTTCTCGACGTTGTGGATATCGGCGTTGCTGCTGGTGCTCGGCCTCGCAGGGCTGCGCCGGGCGTGGTCGACCGGGGTTTGGCGCCCCGGTCTCGCGCTCGGCGCAGCGGGAATCCTTGCCATCCCGGCTGCCTTGCTGATCGCCGCGCCGCAGGCCGTCTCCGTTGTGCAGGTCATCCGCATCGTGGCGTTCACCGCGATCTACGCGGTTTTCTTCCTGTGGTCCGCCCGCAAAGGTACGTTCGACCCCAGGCATGCAAAGGCGCTTTTGCTCGTGTTTGCGTGCGAACTTGCGCTGTTCGCCATGCCGTCGCTGCTGGGCCGCACTGCGGTTGGCGTCGACGGCGACAGCCCGGTCGGCCGGTACGACGACGGTACCGACGCGGCGCTTGCGCTGGTCCGCACGCAGCGGGACGCCGGAGACTTCTTCCGCGTCACCAAGTCCTACCAGTCGGTGTTCCTCGACGATGCCTTGGTGCAGGACTATCCGGGCATCGACTCATACTATTTCCATGGGCGTTCGTTGACTCGATTCGTCGACAAGATGAATGTCAAGCGCGCCCTGCCGAGCAGCAACTACATCGGCCATGTGACGGCCCGCCAAGGCCTGTTCGACTTCCTCGGTGTGCGCTATGAGCTGGCGCGTCATCGCGCCCTCGACGGGAATCCCGATCTGAACTGGATCGGCACCGCGGACGGGATTCAGGTCTACCGGAACCTCGGCGCTCAGCCGTTCGGACAATTGCGCACCCAGATCGCGAGTGAAGCCGAAGCCTCGGCGCTGCCGGTTCCACGACGAGACGCATTGCTGCTCGAGAAGGTCATTGCGGAGGACCCCGGGGAGCTTGCAAGTCTCCTCACCCGTGCGGCCAGCCTCGATCGCGGCGCACCGCGCTCGATGCCGGCCGTGCATATCGCGAAGCTTCGCGACGATCGGCTGGCGGGCACCGTCAACGCGCCCGACCCGTCCGTACTCGTGCTGACGATGCCGTTCGACCGTGGCTGGAGCGCCCTCCTCGACGACCAGCCGCTGGACCTCTTCCGCTGTGACTTCGGCCTGACGTGCGGCGTGGTGACGCGCGGACCGCACGCCATTGCACTGGCGTACTCACCACCCGGTCGCAGGATCGGTTGGGCACTCGCTACCGTCACCTTGGTCGGGCTGGGTGGCTTCGCCGCGTGGCGGAGGCACCGGTACCGTAGCCTATAATCCGCAGCCGCTTTGCGTCACGGAGATGCGGGCGCCACACCCCGCAAGGATCATCTGCCAGCCATGCCGCCTCCTTTGCGATCCACGCCCGACATCCTCGTCCTCGGCATGCACCGCTCCGGCACTTCGGCGCTGACACGGGTGCTGGCGGGCGCTGGCGCATGGGTCGGCGACGACGAGGAGATGCTGCCCGCGCATCCGGCCGACAACCCGACGGGCTACTGGGAACGGCGCGACATCGTCGCGGCGCATGACGAATTTCTTACCGCCGCGGGATGCGGCTGGGATCGTTTGGCGCACTTCGACTACGCCAAGGTAGACGACGCGGCCCGGCGCGACCTACGCACAAGACTCATGGACATACTCGGCGCCATCGAGACTCAAGGTCGCCCACTGGTTCTGAAGGATCCCCGATTGTGCGTCACCCTCCCCGCCTGGCTCGACCTGCTGCCGGCCGCGGTGCCGGTCATTGCGGTGCGCGATCCGCGCGAGATCGCTTCGTCCATCCGTCGCAGTCATCGTGGGGTCTTTGCTACGCACTACCTCGTGGCGCTGTGGGAGAAGTACCTGCGATCGGCTCTTGATGCCTTGGCGGGGCGCAGGGTGCTGTTCGTCGCGTACGCGCGGTTGGTGGCCGATCCGGCCAATCAGGCCGCTCGAATCCTGACCGGACTGCGCCATCTCGGCGTCACCGGTCTCGCCGACCCTTCACGCGAATTGATTGCCGCAACCATCGATGCCAGACTGGCCCGCAGCCCGCCGCGTTCGAACACGCTGCTCACTCCCGGGCAAACAGCGCTGTACGGGTGGCTGGAGCGCTGCGCCTGCGCAGCGGAACCGGTTCCCGTCGCGGACGTCCCCGGTGGACTTGGCCCCGACCAGACACTCGCCGAATACGAGGAGGCCGCGGCGTGGCTGAAGCAGCGCACGCGTGAATCGGTATTGGCTGAAATCACGCAACGCCTCGCTGCCGTCGAAGCCGCGACGGAACACCAGCGAACAGCGATGCTCACGCAGATCCAATCGCTCGGGCAACAGGTGGCCGCGACGGGTGTCGCGCTCGAGCAATCGCGCGCGGAGGCTACCGCCGCGCGAGCCGAGATCGAGCGTCTGGGCGGTGAGATCGGGCATCAACACGAGCTTGCCACCGCTCTCGAGCGTGGTCGTGCTGCGGCCCACGCCGCAGTCGATGCGATGCGAGCTTCACTGTCGTGGCGCCTGACGGCGCCGCTGCGTGGGCTCGGGGCGTTTGCCCTCGCTTCGTTGCATGGATGCGAGCAGGGGCTTTACAGGCTCTACTACGCATTGCCGGGATTCGACGCCGACCGCAAGCGGGCGGCAATCGTGAGCCTGCACCAGCACGCTCCATGGCTGACCGGCCGCACGGAGTCGTACAGGATGTACCAGCTCGAGCGCGACATCGAAGCCCGCCGTGACCACCGACAACGATGCAACCGGCAGAGTGCCATGACCGCAGTGGCCGCGATGTCCACACGGCCGCTGATCTCCATCGTCATGCCGGTGCATGATGTCGATCCGCGCTGGTTGCACGAAGCGACGGACTCGGTGCGCAACCAGTTCTATCCGCATTGGGAGCTGTGCATCGTCGACGACGCATCGGCTCGCGCGGAAACCCGTGCCGCACTCAGCGCCATCGCCAATTTGCGTGATCAACGCATTCGCATGTCACGCCTCGACGACAATGCAGGCATTGCCGGGGCATCGAATGCGGCGCTGGCGATGGCCAGCGGCGAGTACGTCGGCCTGCTCGACCACGACGACGTGCTCGCTCGCGACGCATTGCTCGAAATGGCACGCGTGATTGTCGCGGATGCGCCAGACTTGCTTTACTCGGACGAAGACAAACTCGATGAGAACGGCGGACACGTCGAACCGAATTTCAAGCCCGATTTCAGTCCCGACTATCTGCTGTCGAACAACTACATCTGCCACTTCCTCGTGATTCGACGCGAGCTGCTGGATCGGATCGGCGCCTTCCGGGTCGGCTTCGACGGCGCGCAGGATTACGATCTGGTGCTGCGTGCAAGCGAGATGGCGCACCACATCGCACACGTACCGCTCGTCTTGTATCACTGGCGCAAGGCGACCAATTCCACGGCCGGATCGATCGAAGCGAAGCCGGCGGCCGTCGAGGCCGGACGGCGCGCCGTCGACGACGCGCTGGCACGACGTGGCATTCGAGGCCGCGCGCAGCATGGACCATTCGCGGCGACATACACGGTGCGCCGCACGTTGGCCGAGCGACCACTGATCAGCATCATCGTGCCGTTTCGCGACAAGCCCGACCTGCTTCGCGCCTGTTTCGAGTCGGTCCTCGAAACGAGCACCTACGCGGCCTTCGAGCTGATCGGCATTGACAACGGAAGTACGGGATCCTCGACGCAGGAGTTGATGCGTGAGCTCACCACGCGGGATCGGCGCATCCGCTTCGAACGCTATGACGCGCCGTTCAACTACTCGGCTATCAACAACTTCGGCGTCAGGCATGCACGTGGCGAATACCTGCTGTTCCTCAACAACGACACGCGGGTCATCGCGCCAGACTGGCTTGAGGCGATGCTCGAGCAATCGGCACGTCCCGAGGTTGCGGTAGTCGGTGCGAAGCTCCTCTACGAGGACACGACGATCCAGCATGCCGGTGTCATTGCCGGCCTCAACGGGGTCGCGGGCCATGCCCATCTCGGACTTCCACGCGACTACCCTGGCTATTTCGCCAAGACCCAGTTGATCCACAATGTCAGCGCGGTAACTTTCGCGTGCGCGATGACGAGACGCAAGGTGTTCGATGAGCTCGGCGGACTGGACGAGTGCGACCTGACGATCGCGTTCAATGACATCGACTACTGCCTGCGCGCGCGCGAGCGCGGTTATCTTGTCGTATACACGCCGCTCGCCGAGCTGTACCACTACGAATCAAAATCACGTGGCAGCGACTTCAAGGATGACGCTACCCATGACCGATTCCTCACCGAGGTGGCCTTCATGCAACGGCGGCACGCGACGCTTCTGCGCGACGGTGATCCCTACTACAACCCGAACCTGTCCTTGCTGCGCGGCTACGAGCCCGCTATCGACTACGTCGCCGGACTGCCACCTTGACCCCTTCCGTGTTGTACCGGCACGTCACTCAACGGAAGCCCGCACATCGAGATCCACATGCCCTGTCGCCAGCCGGCCGGGGTCCGGCAGCACGCGGAACATCAGCGTGTCGATGCGGCGGTCGAGGTACTCCTCGGCCTCACCGAAGCGCCCGAGCACGCCGGCGTTGAGGAAATAGGCGCCGGGCGCGAGCAGGCACCGGAACGTGAAGCGGACGTCGATGTCGCGCTCCGGCGCGACGGCGGCAATCGCGTCGGCCGGTTGCGCGGTGACGGCGCCGGCGAGTTCGACGCCGGTGGTGTTCTTGATCATCATGCCGAAGCGGACGCCGACCGCGGCGCGCTCGAAGTGCACCCGGTAGGTGTACACGTAATCGCCGCCCGCACGCAGCAGGTTGACACGCCGTCCGTCGGCCGTCTCGATGTGTGGGTCGTCGATGCGCGCCCCGCGCGCCGGATACGCCACTTCGGCGACGGCCGCCGACGCAAGGCCGGGATCGAACGCATCGTCGAGTCCGGTTCCGGCCGCCTCGCCGCCGTCGCTCGACGGCAACGCGGCGACGCCGGTGCGGATTTCCTCGCGCAGCGCCGTCGCGTGCTCCGGCGGCGCGAACAACAGGCGGTGGTACTGCGTGACGACATCCCGCGGCGCCCCGTCGGCAAGCAGCTCGCCCGCGTCGAGCAGCAGCGCGCGGTCGCAGATCTCGAGCACCGTCGTCGCGGCGTGCGACACGAACAGGATCGTCACGCCGTCCTCGCGCAGGCGCGTCAGCCGCGCGAAGCACTTGCGCTGGAACGCCTCGTCGCCGACCGACAGCGCCTCGTCGATGACAAGGATCTCGGGGTCTACGCTGATCGCGACGGCGAACGCGAGCCGCACCTGCATGCCGCTCGAGTAGGTCTTGACCGGCTGCTCGATGAATTCCCCGATGTCGGCGAATGCGGCGATCGCGTCGAAGCGTTCGTCGAGCTCGCGCCGCGTCGCGCCGAGCACCGTACCGTTCAGGTACACGTTTTCGCGGCCGCTGAATTCGGGATTGAAGCCCGATCCGAGTTCCAGCAGCGCGGCGACGCGGCCTGCGACCTCGACGCTGCCGGCCGTCGGCGCGAGCGTCCCGCACAGGAGCTGCAGCAGCGTCGACTTGCCCGAGCCGTTGCGGCCGACGATGCCGACCGTCTCGCCCCGCCGCAGCTCGAAGCCGATGTCGCGCAGCGCCGGAAACTCGGTATGCCAGCGCCGCCCGACGCCGAACGAAAGCTGCTGCATCAGCCGGTGCCACGGCCGCCGGTAGATCGGATAGGACTTGCCGAGGCCGCGCGCGCGGATGACGACGTCAGAGGACATCGGCGAAGCCCCGGCGGGTGCCGTGGAACCAGGCCAGTGCCAGCCACGCGAACCCGAACGCGCCGAGCGCATACAGCCCGAGCCCGGCGAAGTCGGGCAGCTTGCCCCACAGTGCGACGTCGCGCGCCTGGTCGATGATGTAGCTCAGCGGATTGACGTAGAACAGCACGCGGAACCGTTCGGGAATGCCCGAGGCCGGCACGATCGCGGTCGACAGGAACAGCATCGCCGCGGCCAGCACGCCGGTCACCTGCGCGATGTCGCGGAAGAACACGCCGAGCGAGGCGAACAGCCAGCCGACGCCGAGGGTCAGGATCGCGAGCGGCAGGAACACCAGCGGCAGCAGCACGATCGTCCACGGCGGCGGCCCGTAGCGGAACACGTACAGCGCGACCAGCACCAGCATGTTGGCGGCGGCGTGGAACAGTCCCGACAGTACCATCGGCCACGGCAGGATCTCGAGCGGAAACACGACCCGCTTGACCAGGTTGACGTTGCCGACGACGAGGTTCGGCGACTGCACCAGGCATTCGGCGAAGAAGCCGTGCACGATCAGCCCGACGAACAGCACCAGCGTGAAGTTCGCGGTGCTGCCGTCCGGCGCCTGCCAGCGTCCGCCGAGCACCGAACCGAACGCGATCGAATACACGATCAGCATCAGGAACGGCGTCGCGACCGACCATAGCAGGCCGAAGCTCGCGCCGCGGTATCGTCCCGCGATCGCGCGCACGGTCAACTGCCACAGCAGGCTCGGATGGAGGAACACGCTGTCGAACGGGTGCATCACGCGAACGCGCCATCCTCGGCCGGAAATGGCCGGCGCCAGTGTAATGGTAGGATGCCGCGGCTTGTCACGACACCACGCGCGCGCCTTCCGGACGCGCGCCGCCCGGGGGCGAGATGCTGGGCATAGTCCTGGTCAGCTACAACACGACGCGCCTGACCCTCGAGTGCCTCGCATCGATCGCCGCCGCAACCGGCGCCGGCGCGCTGCGCGTCGAGCTGATCGACAACTCCACCGACCCCGCCGAACGCGCCGCGTTGCACGACGGCAGCTCCCGTTGCGCGTTGCCGGTGCACCTGACCGCGACGGACCGCAACGTCGGGTTCGCCGCCGCCTGCAACCTCGGCATCGCCGCGTTGCTGGCCGACCCTGCCGTCGATCGCGTGCTGCTCCTCAACAACGACGCGGTGCTGCTGCCGGGCGCACTCGCCGCGTGGCTCGCGTTCGCCGACGGGCATCCGGAAGCCGGCCTGTTCGGCGCGCGGATGCACCGCCGCGACGTACCGGACGCGGTCGATTCGCTCGGCATCACGTTGTACGCCTCAGCGCTCGCGTCGAACCGGCAGACGCTGGCCGACCCGTTGCTCGGCCCGACCGGCGGCCTCGCGCTGTATTCGCGGAAGTTGCTGGAAACCCTGCGCGACGCCCACGGGACCGTGTTCGACGAGCGCTTCTTCTGCTACGCCGAGGACACCGACGTCGCGCTGCGCGCGCTGCTGCTGGGATTCCAGCCGGCGTTCTTCGACGCCTGCGTCGCGCTGCACGAGGGACAGGCGAGTTCCGGCGGCGCGTTCAACGACTTCGTGCTGTACCACGGCATCCGCAACTCGATCTGGACGATCGTCAAGGACCTGCCGGCTTCGATCGCGGTTCCGCTGTCGCCGCTGATCGTCGCGCTGCACGCCGGCATCGTCGTGCGCCACGGCTTGCGCGGCAAGGCCGGCGTCGTATGGCGGCTGTACCGCGATGCGTTCGCCGGCTGGCCCGCGATGTGGCGTTCGCGGCGCCGAATCCAATGCGAACGGCGCGTGCCGGCACGGACGCTGTGGCGTTGCATCAGCCCGCGGTTCTATGAACGCGACTACCTGCGCACCGCGTTGCGCGACTTGTTCACCGGTGCCCGCCATCGCTCCGGTTAGCGATCGAGCGCACTTCCGCCTCTCCGCTCACCGCAACCCGCAAAAGCACTGCGCGAAAACGGCGTACGGGCGCGTGCGCAGCATCGATGCAACGGTAGTCGCGGCGCGCCAGTCGGCTTGCGGCAACCACGCCGCCAGCACCGATGCCGGCAACGGCAAGCGGCCGGCCAGCGCGCTGTCATTGCCGATGTCGAGCAGCACGCGTTGCCACGGCGACATCGGGCGCTCGACATAGCGGACCGCATAGTCGTTGCCGAGCCCGGCCTCGGCGGCGGCCGCGGCGATCGCATCGTGAAGGTCGCCGAGCTGGTCCACCAGCCCGCGCTCCAATGCCTGCCGGCCAGTCCAGACGCGGCCCTGCGCGATGGCGTCGACCTGTTCCGGCGACTTGCCGCGCGCGCTTGCAACCTTGCCGACGAATTGCCGGTAGCCGCGGTCGATGACGCTGGTCAATACCGACTCGACCTCGGGTGACATGGGCCGGCGGACATCCAGCGGGTCGGCGATCGGCGTCGTCCCGACGCCGTCGGTGTGGATGCCGAGCTTGTCGAGCGCGTCCGGGATCGACACGAACAACCCGAAGATCCCGATCGAACCGGTGATCGTCGTCGGGTCGGCGTAGATCTTCGTGCCGTCCATCGAGATCCAGTAGCCGCCGCTTGCCGCGACATCGCCCATCGACACGTAGACCGGCTTGCCGGCGGCCCGCGCCGCGGCCACTTCGCGCCGGATTTCCTCGGACGCGAATGCATCGCCGCCCGGCGAATTGACGCGCAGCACCACCGCCTTGACGGAGTCGTCCTCGCGCGCGGCGCGCACCAGCGCCGCGGTCGAGCGCCCGCCAATCGCGCCGGGCGGCTGGTCGCCGCTCGCGATCTCCCCTTCGGCGACGACCACGGCGACCGTGCCGTTCGCCCCACCGGCCGGTTGTTCGCCGACCATCGCCAGATAATCGCCGTATTCGATCTGGCGGAAGCCGTGCTTGCCGGCTGGTGCGCCGACGCTGCGCAGGTACTCGCGCGCCTCGGCGCGGGTCGCGATGCGGTCGACGAGCTTCTGCTCGAGCGCCAGCTTGGCGAGATCGCCCGCATGCGCGGTGACAGCCGCGCCGTACTGGTCGATCGTGGCCGTCAGGCCCGCCGGATCGATCTGGCGCAGCTTGCCGACTTCGGCGAGGTAGTCCTGCCAGATGCCGCCGAGCCAGTAGCTGTCCTCTTCCTTCGACGCCGCCGATGCGGCATCGAGGATCAGCGGCTCGGCTGCCGACTTGTACTGGCCGACGCGGATCAGGTGCACGTCGACACCGAGCTTGTCGAGCGCGGTCTTGAAGTAGCTGCGGTAGTTGGCCAGGCCCTCGAGCAGCACCGAGCCTTCGGGGTCGAGCAGGATCGAGCTGGCGTGCGCGGCCAGCAGATACTGCTGCTGGGTCATGCCGTTCGATACCGCGACGACGTCCTTGCCCGCCGCGCGGAAACGGTCGAGCGCCGCGCCGAGCTCGTGCAACGTCGCGTAACCGACGCCGTCGATGCCGTCCGGCACCAGCGCGATCCGTTCGATCGCGGAATCACGCGTTGCCGCGTCGATGACGCGCAGCAGGTCTCGCAACTGCACCTGCTTGCGGCCGCCGCCGGACAGGTTTTCGAGCGCGCGTTGGGTCGGGTCGAGCGTGTACTGCTCGACGATCGTGCCCTCCGGATCGAGCACCAGCGTCGTGCGCGATGCGAGCGGTGGGTGCCGCGCCAGCAGCAACGACAGCACGAAGACCACGATCGCGAGGAAGATCAGGTTGACGACGAGGCGGCGCGAGAAATCGAGCGCGCGCCACGCGCCACGCACGATCCTGACGAAAGCCCCGGGTTGGTCGTTCGGCATGTCCGGCAATTCCCCGTGTCGAATGCGTGAGCCTAACCGGAAACGCCATTCGACGCAGCGGCGGCAACGGCCAGCCCTGGCCACCGCGAGCGGCGCTCGAAGCGCCACAGCAGCAGCACGGCCGCGACGGTGAGCCCCGCGATCAGGCCGATCCACATGCCGCGCGCGCCATCGCCCTGCGGAAACGCGAGCCACAGGCCGACCGGCATGCCGACCAGCCAGTAAGCGACCAGGGTCGCGACCATCGGCACGCGGGTGTCCTTGAGACCGCGCAACGCGCCATTGGCGACAACCTGCAGCCCGTCCGAGAACTGGAACAAGCCGGCAAGCACCAGCAGTTGCGCCGCAAGGTCGACAACGCGCGCATCACCGGTATACAGCGCCGCGATCGCGTGCGGCAGCGCCAGCATCAGCGCGGCGGACACGAATTGCGTGCCGAGCACCAGCACGAAGCTCGCGTGGCCCGCCATCCGCACGCCCGCGGCATCGCCGCGCCCCGCGGCGTGGCCGATCCGCACGGTCGTCGCCATCGCGATGCCGAGCGGCACCATGAACGTCACCGTCGCGACGTTCAGCGCGATCTGGTGGCTCGCGACGATGTCGGTACCGAGCGTGCCGATCGCGAGCGCGGCCGCGACGAACAGGCTGGCCTCCATGAACACCGTGAGGCCCATTGGCACGCCAAGGCGCAGCAGCTCGCCGATCGTGCCGGCACGCGGCGGGTCGAAGCGTGTGAATAGCCCGAGCGCCAGATAGTGCCGGCGCCGCGCGATGTAGATCGCCATCGCGATGGCCTCGATCCACAGCACGATCGCGGTCGCGATGCCACTGCCCTGTGCGCCGAGCCGCGGCACGCCGAGCCGGCCGTACATCAGCACGTAGCCGATCGCCGGCAGGCACGCGAGCCCGAGCAGGCTGAAGTACAGCGTCGGCCGCGTCAGGCCGAGTCCCTCACTGAGTCCGCGCAGCGCGAAGAACAAGGTCAGCGCCGGCGCACCGTACGCAATCGCGCGCAGGAACCGCCCGACGTCGGGAACCAGCGCCGGATCGATGCCGATCGCCTTGACCAGCAACGGCCCGCCGAAGTGGACCGCGAACCCGAGCCCGACGCCGACGGTCGCGGCGAGCCACAGTGCCTGCCGGAACAACGGACCGACCTCGGCATCACGGCCCGCGCCGTGCAACTGCGCGACCGAAGGTGGCACCGCCAGCATCAGGCCGACCGACGCGACGATCGCGAGGGACCATACGCTCGCGCCGACGGCGACCGCACCGAGGGTATGCGCATCGAGGTGACCCGCCAGCAGCGCGTCGACGACGTTCATGCCGACCGCCGACAACTGCCCGAAAACCAGCGGCAGCGCGAGCCGGACGGTTGCGATCAGCTCCGGCCCGAGGCGGCGGGCGGCGTTGGCGGGAAGGGTCGGCATGATCGCGGGCGGGCCGGCGCGAACGCGTCGGGGCGCTGGATTCGGCACTCGGAAGGGATGGCGGCGGGCTTTCGCCGTGTGCGGCGGACGCGCAGAATAGCAGCCGCCGTTCCCATCGCGCGGACGCCCCCGGATCCGGCATGAACGACGCCACCGAAACACCCGTCCCCGTGGCCCACGCCGTCTGCGCGAACTGCCACGCGCCGATGCTGGGGCCGTACTGCTATGCGTGCGGCCAGCCCGAGAAGGGCATGATCCGGCACCTCGCGACCGTCGTGTCGGACATCGGCGACACGATCTTCAACATCGACTCGCGCATCCTGCACACGTTGTGGCCGCTGTTCGTGCGCCCCGGGTTCCTGACACTCGAGTACTTCGCCGGCCGCCGCGTGCGCTACGTCACGCCATTCCGCCTGTTCTTCTTCCTGTCGATCATCACGTTCTTCGCGATCCAGACTGCGCTCAGCATCAGCGGATTCGACAACACGATCCACGTGGGCAACGGGGCCAGCGACGGCATCGGCGCCGCGAAGACCTCGGCCGAGGTCACCGCGGCGCGTGACTCCGCGCTGTCCGGCCTCGAAGCATCACGCAACGTACCCGGCCTGCCCGCCAGTGCGCTGCAAGGCATCCAGCGCGCCGAAGAAGAAGTCCGCGCACGCGCCGACGCGCGGTTGCGGGAGCTGCAGGCCGCGCCGGCCGTTGCCGCGCCTGCGCCGGGTGAGCCGGCCGCTCCCGCGCCAACGCCACCATCGCCACCGGCCGGCGCCAACGATGCCGACGCCGTCAACCTCGATTTCCTCGGGTGGAATCCGGCCAAGGAACCGCTCCACATCACATGGGCGCCTGCGTTCGTCAACGGCTGGCTCGCCAACGCGAGCACCCGCATCCGCGACAACCTCATCGCCGCGCGACGCGATCCGCGGCATATGATCGGCGGCGTGTTCTCGGTGCTGCCGCAGACACTGTTCGTGCTGATGCCGCTGTTCGCGGTGCTGCTGAAGATCGTCTACATCTTCAAGCGCCGGTACTACATGGAACACTTCATGGTGGCGCTGCACAGCCACGCGTTCATCCTGCTGTCGCTGCTGCTGATCACGATCGTCGCACTGCTGGCGCCCTGGGCGACCGCACACCTGGCGTGGCTGTCGGCGCCATTCGGCCTCGCGACCGCCGCACTGTGGATCTGGATCCCGGTGTATCTCTACATCATGCAGAAGCGCGTCTACCGGCAAGGCTGGATCATGACGACGCTGAAGTACTGGCTCGTCGGCATCAGCTACCTCGTGATCCTCGCGTTCGGGCTGACCGGCGCACTGCTGGTCAGCCTCGCGTCGACATGATCGTCTACGAGGTCGAGCTCACGATCGACGTGCAGATTGCCCAGGAATACCGGCGCTGGCTCGACCGTCACGTCCGCGACATGCTGGCGTTGCCGGGCTTTACCGGCGCGGAATTGTGGGAACGGATCGATCCCCCGCCGCCGGCGGAACGTGTCGTTCTCGTCGCGCAGTACCGGCTGGCCGATCGCATCAGCTTCGACCGCTACCTCGCCGAGCACGCCCCGCGTATGCGCGAGGAAGGCCTGCGTCGGTTCGGCGGGCGGTTCGAAGCGACGCGGCGGCTTCTCGCGCCAGTGCCTTGATGCGCGAAACGACGCGCGTCACCTGCCGACACCGGGCGAGATTGCTGCGGACCCGCAGCCTCGCCCCGATCCCATCGTCAACCTGTCACGGCTGCGGTTGCCCGGTCACCCACGCCTTGCGGATCAGGCGGCCACACTCCACCGATGGCCAACCCATGTAGGTGCTGTCGGTCTTGCCCTGTGGCGGGTCGACATCCTTGCCGATGATGCCGTAGTACGACTTGTCCTTCATGATCCACGCGTAGAAGCCGCGCGAACCGGCGTTGCTGTAGGAGTTGTCACCGACGTTCGGATCGTCCTCGACCCAGTGGCCGATCGAAAAATCCCAACTCTCGTTGCCCGGCACCGGCGTGTTCAACGAATTCGGGCACGTGGTCACGTTGGTGCAGACGCGGAACATTCCGAGCAGCGAGGACATCTCGAGGTTGCCTGACATGATCGCGCGCAGGAAGGTGGCGTACAGCCCGGGCGTCGACTCGACCCCACCGGCCAGCAACGGCTGATTGTAGGTAATGACCACGTTCATGCCGAGCACGCCATCCACTTCCGCAGTGAGAGCGGAATCGTTGTCGGCACCGAGGTCGATGTAGCTCCCTGCGGCTCCCTGTTGCGGCAGCCCGGGAAGATGTCCGGCGTGGGCCTCGTAGTGCCCGCCGTCATACGCGAACCAGCCGATGGCGGAAGGATCGCGGTACCCGTTGGTGTGGCCGTTGCTGTTCACGTAGGCAAGGCAGTCATCGACGGTGGCGATGCCGGACCAGTTGCACGCGCTCATGTTGTGGTAGCCGCTTTCCATGGTCATAAACTGGACGTCGTAGCCGCCGAGCGCGCCACCGTAACGCTCGGCGACGTAGGCCGCGTAGATCCATTTCGAAGCCGATGCGATGGCCATATGGGTTCCTTCATTCGGAACCGTCGCCGTACCATCGTTGCTTGAAGTATCTCCAGCGATCAGTGCGGTGTTATCGCCGATTTCCCACCAGAACGGCTGGATCGCGGCACAATCCGCCGCCGGCGGCGTGTTGACGCCATCTCCCTCCGCGGTCGTGGTTGCCGCGTTGATCCGGTCCTGGATCGTGATCGCTTGTACATTGCAGGTCATCGCCAGCAGCAAAGCGCCGGCGCACAGGATGTTCCGCATCATTGTAGTCCCCTCCCTTGGTCGGCCACCCGTCCGTGGCCGCGGCACGCGGCCACGCCTTGCGGGCGAACGGTTACATCCTCTATCACAATCGCGCCCCCCCCCCACAAGCTGCAGTGCAGCAATCATGGTTCACTTCGGGAGGTTGGCGGGGCTTGATTGACCCATCACTTCGTGCGCATGATCGGGCCACAGGCGACAGCCGATGCGGCGGGGGAGATCGTGAAGGCCCGTTTTCCAGTGCAGCCGTTGCGCCGCCGCCCGCTCGCCGCCTGCCTCGTGGCGGCCATGGCCGTGCTGCCGCTTCCCCACGAAGCGCACGCGGGCGTGCTGCCGGTCACGAGCTGCGCCGACGATGGCTCGCCCGGCACGCTGCGTTCGGTCGTCGCTTCGGCGCACGATGACGACACGATTGATTTGACGCAACTCACGTGCAGCACGATCACCCTCCGGCTCGGCGGGATCGACATGCACAACACCAGTGGCCTGATCTTCAACGGCCCGGGGCAGGATCGACTGACGATTTCGGGCCGCGGAGCGTCGCCGATCCTGCATGCGGATTTTTACAACACCGCATTGACCCTTCGCGACTTGACGCTGGCCCACGGCTACGCGGGCCGGAACCTGCCCAATTTCTATTATGCTGCTGGCTGCCTGACCGCGGCATCCGCGTATATCGTGCTCGAACGGGTCACGATCACCGACTGCAAGGCCGTTGCGCATACCTACCAAGGCGGAGGCGCCGTCGTGGCCGGCTTCCTCAACCTCGTTGACAGCACGGTCAGTCATTCGTCGATCCGCTACGATGCTTTTGCCGTGCATGGCGGTGGCATCTTGGCGAATGGAGCCGCACTGGTTCGCAGCACCGTCAGCGACAACACCGTGCTCGGCGGCGGCACTGCGAGTGCCAACGTGGCCAGCGGCGGCGGGCTGTTCGTTGGCGGCACGCTGGTGATGATCGGCAGCAGCGTCAGCGGCAACCGGGTACGGGCACCGAGCGGATATGACATTCCTTCGCATGGATCCACCGGAGGTGGGGGCGTCTACTCGTTTGGCGCTCTCTATGTCATCAACAGCACGATCACCAACAACACCGTCATGGCGACCAATGCCGGCGAGAACGGCGACGGCGGAGGAATCTTCGTCCGGGGCAGCCTGATGCTGGTTGGCTCGACAGTCTCCGGCAACGACGTCGATGGGGACGGCGGCGGCCTCTACAAGTTCGGCTACCCCGATCTGTTCGACCACGGCACCACGCTGACCATCCAGAACAGCACGATCGCGGACAACGCCGCGGGTGGTGCGGGCGCTGCCTTCGTCAGCCAGCGGCCGACCTGGATCGACAACAGCACGATCGCCGGCAACTCCGGCGCCGCCGGCGCCGCGGCGATGTTTAGCTACCGCGAGAAACTGGGGTACCGGACGAATCTCCTCGTCGACGTGCAGAGTACGATCATCGGCGCCAATACGGCCGGACCCAACCCCGCCTACGCGACCGACCTCGCCGCCGATGACGTGCTGACTGTAACCGGCGCGCATAGCCTGATCATGGACGCCGCCGCGGGCATCGTGTTGCCGCCCGATACGCTGCGCAGCGACCCTTGTTGCTGCCGCTGGCCGACAACGGCGGCCCGACGTGGACGATGGCGCTGGTTTCCGGCAGCCCGGCCATCGATACCGGTTCGAACCCACTGGGATTGCAGGCCGACCAGCGCGGCAGCCCGTGGGTTCGCGTTTACGGCGCGGCCCCCGACATCGGTGCGTTCGAGGTGCAGCCGCCACCCGACCCGATCTTCGCCAACGGCTTCGACCCGTGAACGCCCGTGCCCTGCCCTTCGCGATTGCCGCCGCGCTTGGGCTTGCCGTGCCCGTTGCCGGTCGCGCCGCCACGCTGCCGGTGACGAGTTGCGCGGATGACGGTTCTGCCGGCACGCTACGTTCGGTCGTCGCTTCCGCCCACGACGGTGACACGATCGACTTGACCCAGCTCACGTGCAGCACGATCACGCTCGTCGGCGGCCCGGTCGACACGGGCTTGTTGGGGCCGAATCCGCTGTCCGACCTTTCGATCATCGGTCCGGGTCAGGATGCACTGGTCATCTCGGGCGCGGGCAATGCGGCGGTCCTCTTTGCGGGTGGGCCATACCCGGGACAAGGAACACTCACCGTGCAGGACCTGACCATTGCCCACGGCGCCAAGTATGACGCGCCGGCGTGCATCTTCTCGACCGGCAATGTCGTTCTCGATCGCGTGACGGTTACCGACTGCCATTCGGTGCAGGCGAATCACGCGCGGGGCGGTGGTGCCGTCGGTGCCAACGGACTCTACGTTACCGATTCGACGATCAGCGATTCCAGTGTGATTGCGGCCAACCAGGGCATTGCCACCGGCGGCGGTGCATGGGCC
Source organism: Lysobacterales bacterium (assembly GCA_046347015.1). GTDB lineage: Bacteria > Pseudomonadota > Gammaproteobacteria > Xanthomonadales > Rhodanobacteraceae > Dokdonella_A. The sequence continues at coordinate 45,015 of JAXMHA010000020.1, forward strand.
GGGCGCATGTCGGTGGTGCGCAGCACGATCAGCGGCAACCGGGCCAGTGCCGCTGCGGGTTACGACTACTTCAGATACCAGACATCGGGTGGTGGGCTGTACGCGAAGATGGCGCTGTCGATGGTCGATTCGACCATCGCCAACAACGCCGTCGAAGCGACGAACCCGGGCCAGTACGGGAGCGGAGGCGGAGTACGGGGTGGCTTCGGGGTCATCGGCGGGACGACCTTTTCCGGCAACACGGCGGACGGCAGCGGGGGCGCAATGGGCGGCGCGCGGTATCTACCCAACCAGCCCCAACAGGACGCTCCTGCCAATCTGACGACGATCCTCAACTGCACGTTCACCGGCAACAGCGCCCGGGCCGGCGGTGCCGTTTTCGCCGCCGGCAACATCGTGTTCGCGAACGACACGCTCGCCGCCAACACGACGACGCTCGGCGGCGCGCTGATGTTCGCGCACGTCGGCACCGCGAACTACCACTACACGCTGTACCTCGACAGCACGATCATCGCGGACAACGCATCCGGAGCCGATCCGCCCCATGCGGCGGATCTCGCGATCGATCCGCGACTCATGTTGACGGTGATCGGCGCCAACAACCTCGTCGGCGCCGCCGACCCCGCGATCGTGCTGCCGCCCGACACGCTCGTCGGCGTCGATCCGCAACTGCTGCCGCTGGCCGACAACGGCGGCCCGACCTGGACGATGGCGCTGGCGCCCGGCAGCCCGGCGATCGACACCGGCTCCAACCCGGACTTCCTCGACACCGACCAGCGTGGTCAGGGTTACCTGCGCGTGTTCGGTCCCGCCGCCGACATCGGCGCCTACGAGGCGCAGCCCGCCGGCGAGGTGATCTTCGTCAGCGGGTTCGATTGATGGTTGCCGGGAAAGACGGCCTGCCGGAGGGCACCGGGTTCCCGCCTGCGAGGGAATGACGGCAAGCGGACACGACCCAAGGTCCTGCCGCCTCCCGCGTCCCTCATTCCGTCCCGGCCGATCAAACACTTTTCCGGAGCGCGCCAGAAGCCATCCAAAGGCCTTGACACCGCCGGATAGCGGCATCCGGCCGCCATCGTTGTTCACAGGCGCCCTGGGTGGGCTGGCCGGTTTCGGAAGTTCGTTGAATCGACGCCGCCCGGCACGATCCGTATGACCCAAGCCATTGATGATGAAAGTTGTTTTCGCGTTGGTCAGTTTTTGACCAAGTCGTTGGCGAGCGTTCCGGAACGCCCTCGCGGTGATTCCGTACGGCAGTCGTCCACAGCGTTATCCACAACCATTGTGGATAAGAAAAAAATCCTCGTCGGGGCCGCCGCTTAATGCCGGTTCCTTGACGGTGCGTCAACACATCGGCGCAAGTACCGCGACCGGCTGGCGCGAACACCGGGGTGTGGCGGATACACTGGGGCAATGGCGCCACCCGCCCCTGCCCCGGTGCCCCCAACCCTGAAGGTTGCGCTGCCGGTACCGGTCGACGCTGCGTTCGACTACTTGCCCGCTGACGACACTCCGCCGCCCGGCCCGGGCTGCCGTGTCCTTGTTCCGCTCGGCCGGCGAACCGTTGTCGGCGTCGTGACCGCACACGGTGCGGCGGATGGCCCGCCCGCAACGACGTTGAAGCCGATCGTCCGCGTGCTCGACCCGGCGCCGTTGTTCACGCCGGAAAGCCTCGCGACGATCACGTGGGCCGCCGGCTACTACCTGTTTCCGCTCGGCATGGCGTTCGCGGCGGCACTGCCGGCGCGGCTGCGTTCGGCGCGCGAGTTGCCCGAACCCGGCGTGCCGGTGCTGGCGTTGACGGCCGCCGGGCGGGACGTGCTGGCCGAACCGGCGGGCAAGCGCGCGACCCGGACGCGCGCGCTGCTCGAACGACTCGCCACGGGCCCGCTCGATCCGGAGTCGCTCGACGTGGCGCTGCCGGGTTGGCGCGCGGCGGCGCGACAACGCGCGTCACGCGGCCTCGTCGAGCGCCGGCGTGGACCCGTGCCGCGGCAACCGACCACACACGGACCCAGCCTCAACGACGAACAGCGCAGCGCGGTGACGGCAATCGTCGCCGCGCACGACGGCTTCGCGAGCTTCCTCCTCGACGGCGTCACCGGCAGCGGCAAGACCGAGGTCTATCTCGACGCGATCGTCGACTGCCTCGCCCGCGATCGGCAGGCGCTGGTGCTGGTGCCGGAAATCGCGCTGACGCCGCAGGCGCACGCGCGCTTCCGCCGGCGGCTCGGCGTCGACATCGCGCTGCTGCATTCGGGACTCGCCGAGACCGAACGCGCCCGGCACTGGCTCGCCGCCGCGCGTGGCGACGCGCCGGTCGTGCTCGGCACGCGCTCGGCCGTGTTCGTGCCGCTGCCGCGCGCCGGCCTGATCGTCGTCGACGAGGAACACGACACGTCGTACAAGCAGCAGGAAGGCTTCACGTACAACGCGCGCGATCTCGCGCTGGTGCGCGCGCGGACGCTCGGCGTGCCGGTCGTGCTGGGGTCGGCGACGCCGTCACTCGAATCGCTGGCGAATGCCGCCGCGGGCCGCTACCGGCCGCTGCGCCTTGCCCATCGCGCGGGTGCCGCGCGCCCGCCGCGCCTCACCGTCGTCGACCTGCGCCGCCAGCGGCTCGACGGCAGGCTCGCGCCGCCGACGCTCGACGCCATCGCGGCCGTCGCGCGCGGCGAGCAGGCGTTGGTGTTCCGCAATCGCCGCGGCTATGCGCCGGTGCTGTTCTGCCACGACTGCGGCTGGAGCGCGCGCTGCGCGGAATGCGAGCGCGCGATGACGGTTCACGATGCCGGCCGGATGCTGCGCTGCCACCATTGCGGCGCGCAACGCCCGGCGCCGAAGGCGTGCCCGGAATGCCGCGGACTCGCATTGCACGCGCAGGGATTCGGCACCGAACGCATCGAGTCGGTGCTCGCGCGCCGGTTCCCGGGCGTGCCGCTGCGCCGGATCGATCGCGACACGACGCGCGGGCCGCGTGCGCGGTCGGCGCTGCTCGACGACCTGCCGGAAGCCGGCGCGCGGATCCTCATCGGCACGCAGATGCTGGCGAAGGGCCACGACCTGCCGCACCTGACGCTGGCCGTCATCGCCGGCGTCGACGAAGGCCTGCGCAGCGCCGACTTCCGCGCACCGGAACGGCTCGGCCAGTTGATCGTGCAGGTCGCGGGTCGTGCCGGGCGCGCCGAGAAGCCCGGCGAGGTGCTGTTGCAGACGCACGAACCCGATCATCCCCTGCTCGGGACGCTGCTGCGCGAAGGCTACCGTGCCTACACGCAACGGCTGCTCGACGAGCGCCGCGCGGCATCGCTGCCACCGTTCACGCACTTCGCGTTGTTGCGCGCGGAAGCGACCGACGAAGCAACGCTCGGCGATTTTCTCGCGACTGCCGCGACGCCTGCCGCGCCCGGCGTGACGGTGCACCCGCCGTTGCCGGCGCCGGTGCCGAAACGCGGCGGCCGGCTCCGTGGCCAAGTCCTCGTCGAGTCCGCGTCGCGCACGGCGTTGCACGCGTTCCTGCCGGAACTCCACCGCGCGCTTGCGGCGTCACCCCCCGCTCGCCGCATCCATTGGTCGATCGATGTCGACCCGGTGGATTTCGGTTGACCTGCGCGATTTCGAATCGCTGCCTTGAGATGATTCCACCGTACCCGCCCGCAACGCTGTCCCGTCGGTGCGGCTCGATGCCGCGTCGCCACCATTGGTTCAGCGGGCACCCGCGGCGGCTGGCGGCACCAGCGCCAGCACGGTCCAGCCTTCGCCGGGCACGAAGCCCCGTCTTTCGGAGACGACGCGGAACGCGCCGCGATCATCCAGCGCGAACAACGGGCGGCTGTCTTCGCCGTTGCGCGCCAGGAACATCGGCCAATCGAACACCTTCGACAACCGCGTGCCCCTGATCGTCCAGCCTTCCTCCAGCAGCGCGGCGAAGCGGGCATGGGTCATGTCCTCGCCGAACAAGGCCGGTGCGAGCAGCGCGGCCGCGAAGTGGCTGCGATCCGGTCCCTCGTCGTGCAACACGTTGCGCAGCCGATAGACGTTGTCACGCCCGAATACCTCGCGATAGTGCAGGCAGGCCAGTGCGTTCAGTTCGCGTTGCGGGGAGATTGCGAACAGGTGACCGACCCCGGTCAGGTCCAGTCCGTCCTGCGCAAGCCGCGAGGCCGGGTTGCCGAAAAAGGTTTCGAGGCCAGCCATGCGGGCAACGCCGACATTGTCCCAGTCATCGTCGGCGAGCACGACGCGGAAGCCATCGATACCGTGCAACGCCGCGGCGATGGTGCGCGCGACGACATCCGATCCGTACACGAGGACGCCGCGGGGTTCCGGCAGGACGACCCCGAGCCAGTGCGCCAATGGCCTGGCGGTTGCACCCTGTACGACGACGGTGCCGATGATCATGATGAACACCAGCGGCACCAACTGGTCGGCGCCGGGCACGCCGAGATGCCGGAGGCGCAGCGCGAATACCGCCGACACGGCGGCAGCGACGATGCCGCGCGGAGCGACCCAGGCGACGAGGCCACGCTCGCGCCACGTCAACTGGCTGCCGGCGGTGGCCAGGAACACCGACAGCGGGCGCGCGACGAACTGCGCGGACAGGTAGATCACGATGCCTTGCAGCAGGGTCGTTCCGGGCAGCGGCCACGGCAGCCGCGCGGCCAGCAGGATGAACAGCATCGACACCAGCAGGGCGACGAGCTGTTCCTTGAACTCGCGGATGTCGTCGAGGTGCAGATCCCGCAGGTTGCCCAGCGTCATCCCCATCACCGTGACCGCGAGCAGCCCCGTGTCGTCCTTGAACGTGTTGGATGCGGTGAATGCCACGACCACGAACGCGAGGGTGCCGAACGCCTGCAGGTAGTCCGGGATCCAGCGCCGGCGCAACAGGAACCCGAGCACGAGCGCCGCAGCCACGCCGATCACCGCACCGGTGACGACCCCGAAGGCAAACATCCAGAGTGGATTCTCGCGCGCGCGCGCGGCAATGAACTCGTAGATCAGCACGGCCACCAGTGCACCCAACGGATCGAGCACGATGCCTTCCCAGCGCAACGTGTTGGCGATGCGCATGTTTGGCCGCAGCGTGCGCAGCATCGGCGCGATCACCGTCGGGCCGGTGACGCAAGCCAACGCACCGAACAACAGCGCCAGCGGCCAGCCGAGTCCCGCGATCCCGTGTGCGACGATGGTCAGCAAGGCGAGTGAAACCACAGCGCCGTAACTGATTAGCCCCTGCACGGCGGCGCCGATGCCACGCAGTTCGTGCAGCCGGAGGCCGAGGCTGCCCTCGAACAGGATCACCGCCACCGCGAGTGACACCACCGGAAACAGCAGGCTGCCGAACAGCTCGTCGGGCGCCAGCAAATGCGTGAACGGTCCCAGGCCGAGCCCGACCAGCAGCAACAGCACGATCGCCGGGACCCGGATGCGCCACGCCAGCCATTGACACGCGAACCCCGCCGCGACCAGCAGCGCCAGCATCCCCATGAGTTCGATGCGCATGAAGCCCCCCAGGTTGCAGGCACCCGAAGTCGCAACCCCGTGGCGCCCGCGCCCGGAAATGATAGGCCGAATGCGCGCGGGCACCGCCGGATCGACTCGCGACACCGCCGCGATCGCAGCGGACCGGACCCGCGCAGCGCCGCCGAGGGGGTACGATTCGGGTTGGCCATCCGGATCGGGACACGACATGGGTGTCGCGCCAATTCCGCACGTGCTGATCCTCGGTGGCGGATTCGCCGGCCTGTGGGCCGCGCGGGCGCTACGGCACGCGCCGGTACGGATCACGCTGCTCGATCGCTGCAACCACCACGTGTTCCAGCCGCTGCTGTACCAGGTGGCCGCGGCAAGCCTCGCCGCGCCGCAGGTGTCGGCGCCGATCCGCTACTCCTTGCGCCGCCAAAAGAACACGACCGTGCTGTTTGGCGAGGTCACATCGATCGACGTCCCGCAGCGCCGCGTCGCCAGCGACATCGGTGATTTCACCTACGATTTCCTGATCGTCGCGACCGGCGCGACGCACGCCTATTTCGGCCACGACGACTGGGCCGCGCAGGCGCCGGGACTGAAGACGCTCGACGATGCGTTCCGGATCCGCCGGCACATCCTTACCGCGTTCGAGCGTGCCGAGACGACCGATGATGCGGACGAACGCCGCGCGTGGCAGACCTTCGTGGTCGTCGGCGCAGGACCGACCGGCGTCGAGTTGGCCGGCACGCTGGCCGAAATGGCGCACCACACCTTGCGCGGCGAATTCCGGCGCAGCGATCCGTCGCGGTCGCGCGTGATCCTCGTCGAGGCCGGTCCGCGCGTGCTGCCCGCGCTGCATCCATCACTGTCGCAGAAGGCGCTGGATCAGCTCGTGAGACTCGGAGTCGACGTTCGCGTTGCCGAGCCGGTCACGTCGATCGACAGGGGCCACGTCACGTTCGGCAAGGAATCAGTCACCGCGCGCACGATCATCTGGGCGGCGGGCGTCGCGGCGTCGCCGCTGGGACGCCAACTCGGCGCCGCGACGGACCGGAGCGGGCGCGTTCTCGTTGCGCCGGACCTGACGTT
>JAXMHA010000021.1:0-48329 GCA_046347015.1 Lysobacterales bacterium
CAGGCGGCAACGGCGTGCCCAAGAGACCCAACGGCGCAGCAGGGTTACAGCTTGCTCTGGGCCGGGATGCCTCCGGTAGATGGCATGCAGGGCTTCCTTGAGCCGCCACGCGCGCTCGGTCTTCAGACGACTGCGCTGCAACCAGTGCATGGTGCAGACCTGTTCGCGGGTCCAGCGGGTGTGATGCTTGAGCAACGCCCAACGCGAACCCTTCAAGTCCGGTTCGAGCTTGGTCTCGGCGCGCCGAACTTGATCAAGCGCCTGACCTGCCAGCGCGGTCACATGGAACGGATCGAAGCTGATGCGTGCTTGCGGACAGGTGCGCGCCGCGCCCGCCTGAAAGCCCGCCGACAAGTCCATGCTGAGATCCGTGAGCGCCGCGGGATCACCGCCGTGCGCGCGCAGGTCGTCAGCGAACGCATCAAACGTTCCGGCATGGCGCCCGGGCGTGGCAAACAACAGTCGGCGCGCGTCGGCATCGTGGAACAATGTCAAGTAGCGTTGCCCGTGACGAGTGCTGGTCTCGTCCACGCCCACTCGGCGCACCGCGTCGTGCCGCTCTTGCTGGCGCGCCAGCGTGACGTGGTGGTTCAGAACCCGCCAGATCCGATCGTCAGACACCCCGGCCAAGCGCGCCACATGGGCCACTGGCATGGCTTGGCACAGCGCGACCACGAAGGCTTCCATCACCAGCGAAAACCCCGAGCCTGGACGCGCCCACGGCACCTCGACCTGACGGGTCTTGCCGCACCGGGTGCACGCCACGCGGGGCACCTCGGCCTCGATCCAGGCGCGGTACTGGAAGAAATGCAGGTGCTGCCAGCGTCGCGGTTGCCGGTCGTGGATCGGCTGGTCCGCCGCTCCGCAGGCCGGGCACGGCAAGCGCTTGGCTGTGCACTCGACCCGAAACACGATCGCCCCTTCGTCGGGACGGAAATCAAACGACGCGACCTGCCACGGCGGCGTCAGACCCAAAGCTTGCGTGAAGAGCGTTTCCATCCGGCAAGCGTGCCGGTCGCCAACTCTTCAGGCAACCACCTTCCACACCAATCGCGATTGAACCTCTTTTGCGCGCAGGAGGACTATCGATTTTATCTGGAGAAGCTCCGCGACGCCGCTGCCACACACCGCTGGGCGATTCATGCCTACGTGCTGATGACCAACCACGTGCATCTTCTGGTGACGCCGGAAAATGAGAGTGGCATCGGCAGGACCATGCAGGCTCTGGGCCGTCGTTACGTCCAGTATTTCAACCACACCTGTCAACGGACGGGTACGCTGTGGGAAGGGCGCTACAAGGCGACCCTGATTGGTTCCGAAGCGTATCTGTTGACCTGCACGCGTTACATCGAACTCAACCCGGTGCGCGCCGGGATGGTGTCGCATCCATCGGAATATCCGTGGTCGAGCTACAGGCACACGGCTCTGGGTCAAGCCGATGACTTGGTCACCGCGCATTCCCTGTATCGTGGCTTGGGCCGCAGCGATGAGGAGCGGCACTCAGCCTACCGCCAACTGTTCAAGGCAAGGGTGGCGGACAAGACGCTCGCCGAAATTCGTGAGGCAACCAACAAGGCCTGGGTGCTGGGCAACGACCGCTTCAAGGACAAGGTCGAGCAACAGTTGGCGCGACGCGTGTCACCTCGTGCCCGCGGCGGGGATCGCAAATTCGAGGCCTATCGCCAGCAAGTTCAAATCGATCGAGTCTGACCCCTTTGACTCAGGGGGAATGGTTGGACGACGCACCGCTGCTGACGCTTAACTTGCGTGTCAACGGCTCGCCGTCGCCGGACGCGGTGACGTACTGCTACATCGACCTCGACTTCCCGCGCGGCGGCTCGCTCGGCAAGAACACCGACGGCAAGGGTTGCGGAATCACGGGGATCAGCGGCGAGATCGCTGCAGGCGGGAACGTCGCCGTCCGGTTGTCGGGAAGCGGGAAGGGCCCGAACGACAAACCATTCGGCTGGGACGCGCGCATCAACCTGCCGATCTCGCGGTAGAAACGGAGTCGGACTCCCGACTGCCCGATGACCGCCCGGCGCCGGCGCCATGGCGCCTCCCGGATCGTTCCCTAGCACGAATCTTGCTCGCCTCTCCCGGACCGTCGCGGTTCCGGCGACACAGGGGGAAAGGGCATGGCGACACTCCGTACGGCACCCGACCGGCCGGCCCACGCGGCAACGGCCACGCCACCCGGCAACATGGCCGGGATCGCGATCGACCTGGAAAACTGGGGCGCGTTGTCGCGCTGGGCCGAGTATTTCGGCGTCGGCGTGCCGGAGTTGCTGCGCGCGACGAAGGCGGTGGGCCCGTCGGCAAGCGCCGTCGAGCGCTGGCTGGCGCGCGAGGCCGCCCGGCGCGACGGGGGCTAGTCGCCCAGCGCGTCGCGCAGGAACTGCGGCAGCGCCAGCGCGGCCTTGTGGGTCTCGGCGTTGTAATAGCGCGTCGGAAAGCGACGCGCAGCGGCACCCCGTTCGCGGAAATCGGCGAGATCGGCACCCTTGCGTGCCATCGTGCAGCTCCACCAGCCACTCGGGTAGCACGGTTGCGGAAAGGTCAGCGTGCGCATGGCCTGGAACTCCGCCGCGCGCAGGCTGCCACGCATCGCGCGGATCAGGTCGACGTGCAGCAGTGGCGACTCGCTTTGCTGGACCAGGATCCCGCTCGGCCGCAGTGCCGCGAAGCACGTCGCGTGGAACTTCGGCCCGAACAGGTCGGTCGCCGGGCCGACCGGATCGGTCGAATCGATGATGACGACGTCGACCGATTCCGGTTCGCACGCCGCCATGTACGCGACGCCGTCCTCGAAACGGAGTTCCGTCCGCGGGTCGCCGTTGGCCTCGCACAATTCCGGGAAGTACTGCTCGGCAAGGCGCGTCACGCGTTCGTCGATCTCGACCTGCACGACGTGTTCGACCTCTTCGTGCCGCAGCACTTCGCGCAACGTGCCGCAATCGCCGCCGCCGATGATGACGACGCGCTTCGCCCGCGCGTGCGTGAACAGCGCCGGATGCACCATCATCTCGTGGTACAGGAAGTTGTCGCGGCCGGTCAGCATCATGCAACCGTCGATGACCATGGCCCGCCCCAGTCGGTGGTCTGGTAGACCTCGATCGACTGGTACGGCGTCACTGCTCGGCGTGCAGGCGTTCGCCGAGGCGGAAGCCGATCGACGAGCCCGCCGGCAGGTAGCGTTCGGTGACCCAGCGGGAAGCATCGTCGGACATGGTCGGCAACGGCATGCAAACGGGGCGTGGATTGTAGCGGGTCGCGGCGGCACGCCGGACGTTGTCTGCAACCGGATCGCCGTGCCGCAGGTCACTGGAATGCGGGAAGACTGGACCTGGCATCGCCGATGCGCGGCGGATGTACTCGATCGCGCACTGGGGCGCGGGTTACTTCGACGTCGACGCCAGCGGCGTCGTCGTGCGGCCCCGGCGCGACGCCGACGCGACGCTGGTGCTCGCCGACATCATCGACGCCGCACGCGCGCAGGGGTTGCGCCTGCCGCTGCTGGTGCGTTTCCCGGGCATCCTGCGCGACCGCTTCGAACGGCTGCGCGGCGCGTTCGCCGCGGCGATGCGCGACTTCGATTACGCCGGTGGCTACCGCGATCTACCCGGTGAAGGTCAACCAGCAGCACGCGGTCTGGCCGAACTCGTCGCCGCAGGCGGCGCGGATTTCGGCCTCGAGGCCGGCTCGAAGCCGGAGTTGATGGCGGTGCTCGCGCTGGCCCGGCCGGGCAGCATCGTCATCTGCAACGGCTACAAGGACCGCGAATACATCCGCCTCGCGCTGATCGGGCGCCGGCTCGGGCTCGACACCTGCATCGTCATCGAGAAGCCGTCCGAACTCACGCACGTGGTGCGCGAGGCCGCGGCGCTCGGCGTGCGCCCGCTGCTCGGCGTGCGCGTGCGCCTCGCGACGCTCGGTGCCGGCAAATGGCAGAACACCGGCGGCGACAAGGCCAAGTTCGGCCTGACGCCGCGGCAGGTGCTGGACCTCGTCGCCGCGCTTGCCGACGCCGGCCTCACCGACTGCCTGAAGCTGCTGCATTTCCACATGGGCTCGCAGTTGTCGAACGTGCGCGACATCGCCAACGGCATCCGCGAGGGCGTGCGCCATTTCGGCGAGTTGGCGCGCCTCGGCGTCGCCGTGACGCACTTCGACGTCGGCGGCGGCCTCGGCGTCGACTACGAGGGCACGCGCTCGCGTTCGGACTGCTCGATCAACTACGGCATCGACCAGTACGCGGTGACGGTCGTGCAGGCGGTCGCCGAAGCCTGCGCCGAACTCGGCCTTGCGCCGCCGCACCTGCTGACCGAGGCGGGGCGGGCGATGACCGCGCACCACGCGCTGCTGGCCGTCGACGTCGCCGAGGTCGAACCGGCGCCGGACGGGAGGCTGCCGCCGCCCCGCGACGACGAACCCGCGGTGCTGCGGCACCTGCGCGGGATCCACGCCGAACTCGACGCGCGCCCGCCGCTCGAGCTGTACCACGAGGCGCAGTACCGCTACGGCGAGGGCCTGTCGCTGTACGCGCTCGGCCAGCTCCGGCTCGCCGACCGCGCCCGGCTCGACGATGCGTACTTCGCGATCCTCAACGCGGTGCGCGCGCGCCTCAAGCCCGACGAACGCGCGCACCGGCAGGCGCTCGACGAACTGAACCCGAAGCTGGTCGACAAGTATTTCGTCAACTTCTCGGTGTTCGAGTCGGTTCCCGACGTGTGGGCGATCGACCAGGTGTTTCCGATCATGCCGCTCGCGGGCCTCGACGTCGAACCGAAGCGTCGCGGCGTGATCGCCGACCTCACCTGCGATTCGGACGGCCGCATCGACCAGTACGTCGATGCCGACGGCGTCGATGTCAGCCTGCCGCTGCCGGAACTGCGGCCCGGCGAACCGTGCCGGCTCGGCATCTTCCTCGTCGGCGCCTACCAGGAAACGCTCGGCGACATCCACAACCTGTTCGGCGACACCGACGCGGTGAACGTCCGCGCCACCGGCGGCAGCGGCTTCGAGTTCGCGCACGTGCGCCGCGGCGACACCGCCGACGTGATGCTCGACTACGTCGGCTACGACGTCGCGGCGCTGCGCCGCGTGTATGCCGACCGCATCGCCGCGGCCGGCTTGCCCGAAGCCGAAGCCGGGGCGTTTGCCGCCGCGCTCGAAGCCGGGCTCACCGGCTACACCTATCTCGCCGGACCGGAGCCCGAAGCCGCGCCGGAGGCCGACCGGCGACGCCGCGGAGGGCAGCACGCATGAAAGGCATCCGGGTCGGCTTCATCGGCCTCGGCGCGATCGGGCGGCCGATGGCGGCGCACCTCGCACGCGCCGGCTGCCTCGTGGCGGTCGGCAACCGTTCGCACGCGAAGGCCGAGGCGTTCGCGAAGGAATACCGCGTCGCGGCGCCCGCCGACACGGCGGCGCTGGCCCGCGCCTGCAACGTCATCGTGCTGTGCGTGCCGGCGGATGCCGACGTGGCGGCGCTCGTCGACACGATCGCCGCCAACGCCGCGGCCGGCACCGTCGTCATCGATCATTCGACGGTGTCGCCGGCGACCTCGCGCGCGGCGCACGCTCGGCTCGCCGAACGCGGCTGCGATTTCCTCGACGCGCCGGTCTCGGGCGGCGTCGAAGGCGCGCGCGCCGGCACGCTGACGATCATGGTCGGCGGCGACGACGCGGCGTTGACGGCCGTGCGCCCGGTACTCGACTGCTACGCCGCGCGCATCAACCCGATGGGCGCGGTCGGCGCGGGCGAGGCGACCAAGGCCGTCAACCAGGTGCTGGTCGCCGGCATCGCCGAGGCGGTGTGCGAAGGGCTCGCGCTCGGCGCCGCGCTCGGGCTCGATCCGGCGAAACTGCTGGCCGCGATCGGCGCGGGCGCGGCGCAGTGCTGGTTCCTCGACAAGCGCGGCGCGACGATGCTGCGCGACGAGTTCGCGGTCGGCTTCAAGCTGTCCCTGCTGCACAAGGACCTCGGCATCGTGCGTGGCCTCGCGCGCGAGGCCGGCACCGACCGCGCGGTGATCGAGCAGGCGCTCACCGACACCGCGGCCCTCATCGCCGCGGGCCACGGCGACGAGGACATCTCGGCGCTGATCCGGCGCAAGCGGCGCGGCTGAGCGCGCCGCCGGCCCGCGTCAGCTGCCGTCGAAGCCGTTGGCGAAGATCGGGTCGCCGGCCGGCAACGCGAACTTGACGAGCCTCTGGCTTGTCGCGTAGTACACCGCGCCGTTGACGACGATCGGACTTTGCCAGTGGAAGGTTCCGGAAATCGTCGGCGACTGCCACAACGGATTGCCGGAGACCGCGTCGACGGCCTTCAGTTTCAAGTTGTCGGCGTAGTACACGACGCCGTTGGCAACCACGGCCGACATCGCGTCGGCACTCTTCTGCCATGACGGCGTGAACTGCGGTTGGCCGTTGTCATCCGGCATGATCTTGATGGCTGCAATGTTGTAGTAGCTCGTGACGTAGACCCAGGTCGTGTCGCCGTTGGCCCAGATGGCCGGCTGTGCGTTCATGCCCCACGGGCCTTGCGGCACCGAGATGAGGTCGAGCTCGCCACCGGCGTTGCCCGGCCCGCCCTGGCCGCTCAGGTCATCGAGGTCGAGCAGGCGCAGCATCGCGTCCTTGCCGGACTGCACGCCGAGGTGCGCGATGTTGCTGCCGGTCGGCGCCGGCGCGATCGCGAGCGAGATCGAGCCGAGGTCGGCGTCGGTGTTGTCGAGTTGGTCGTAGTTGTTTGGCGTGTAGCTGTCGACGGGAAAGCCGCCACCGGAACCGCTGCCGTCGGGGTTGAGCGCGAGCACGCTGTCGCCCCAGTTGGTGCCGCCGGTGAGGATGTCAAAGGCGCCGTTGCCGGTGGTGACGTAGACGCGGCCGGTCGCCGCATCCCACGTCGCGCCGGGCCGACCCCAGATGCCGCTCATCCGCCCGGTGGGGCAGCCGCCTTCATCGATCAGCGCCGTCTGGTCACTGCACATCGCGTTGAATACCCTGGTCGACGCGTTGGCGAGGTTGATCGCGACGAGGTGGCCCTGGTAGTCGCCGCCATCGCCGTTGTAGCCGTTGGTCACCGCGTACAGGAACGTGCCGGACGGCGTCGGCGCGATCGTCAGCGCGGACGCGATCTTCTCCTGGTCCGGCTTCAGCGTGACGGTGACCGGCCAGCCGCCGCCCGTGACCTCCTGCCCGTTGCCGACATGGTACTTGTGGACCTTGCCGTCCTGCCCCGCGCTGTAGACGTACTGGCGGTCCGGATCGATCGCCGGCGACGAAGACGCGTGTCCACCCGAACCGGACGTCGTCTCCGACCACACGGAGGCGCCGGTCATCGCGTCGTAGGCAGTCAGTGTTCCGGTCTCGTTGGATCCCGGACTGTCGTAGAAATCCGACACTCCGAAGACGAACAGCAGGTCCTTCGTGCCCTCGTCGGTCGACACGCCGGACAGGAACACCGGCGCCGCGTCGACGTACGGCGTCATGGTCACCGACCAGCTCTGCTGGAGCTGCGCGACGTTGCCGGCGCCGAGCGCGGTTTCGGCCGGGTTGTACGCCATGTGCGAGGCGTCGTAGCCCCATTGCATCCAGTCGGCGGCGGTGGCAGGGCCGGCGAGGCCGAGCGCGAGCGCGGCGGCGAGGGTTTGCGGTACGAGCTTGGTCATGCGATTCACGGGGTCTGCTCTCGGGGGATTCATGCGGAGGGTTGAAGGGGGACCGGCAGGCCGAAGGCCCACAGGGTGCTGGTGCCGTCGACGACGTACACGGCGCCGTCGGCGATGATCGGGCTCTGCCAGTGGCGCGGGCCGAGTGGTGGCGAGGCCCAGAGTTCCTTGCCGCTCCCGGCATCGCGCGCGACGAGGCGGTCGCCATCGCCCCGCGCCGAGGCGCCGAATGTGTAGACGACGCCCGCGGCCACGGCGGGCGACGACGCGGCCTGCGGCGCGCGCCACGCGACGCGCAGTTCCGGCCGGCTGGCCGCATCCAGCGCCAGCGTGAACGCCGCGAGGCCGCAGTCGTTGCCGGCCAACACGAACGTCCGGCCGGAAGGGTCCTGCCAGACCGCCGGCTGATGATGCATGCGACATGCACCTTGTGGCAAGGGCAGCCGTTGCAGTTCGCCGCCGACGTGGCCCGGGCCGCCGGCGCCGGACAGGTCGTCGAGGTTCAGCAGGCGCAGCACGCCGTCCTTGCCGACGATGAGGCCGGGGTGGCGGACGATGCTGCCCGCGGGCGCCGGCAGGACCATCGGCGACACCGAACCGAGGTCGGCGTCGGTGTCGCGCAGCCGCTCGTGCTCGGCCGGCGTGTAGCTGTCGATCGGGCCGCCGTGTGCACCGGTGCCATCGGGATTCAGCGCGAGCACGCTGTCGCCGTAATCGTGCCCGCCACGGTCGGCGTCGAAGACGCCGTTGCCGGTAGCGACGTAGACGCGCCCGGTGGCGATGTCGAATGTCGCGCCGCCGCGGCCCCAGATGCCGCCCATGCGGCCGGCGCAATCCCCGGAACCGAATTCGACCGTGAGGTTCGCGCACATCGCGTTGAAGACGCGGCGCGCACCCGTGGCGAGATCCACCGTCACCACGTGGCCCTGGTAATCGCCGCCATCGCCGAAATAGCCATCCGTCACCGCGTACAGGCGAGCGACGCCGCCGGCTGTCGCGAGGGTGAGACCGGACGCGATCTTCTCGACATCGGGTTTCCGCGATACCCGCAGCGGCCAGCCGCCAGCGGTGATCTCGGCGCCATCGACGATATGGTATTTGTGCACCCGGCCATCGAGCCCCGCCGCGTACACGAACTGCCGCCCGGGGTCGATCGCGGGCGACGATGACGCGTGGCCGCTGCCGCCGGCCGTCGTCTTCGACCACACGATCTTGCCGGTCGCAGCGTCGATCGCGAACAGCGTCCAGCGCGTCGTGCGGCCATCGTGCAGGTTGTCGCCGCCGAGCGCGAACAGCCAAGGGTGTCCGCCCGGATCGTCCGCGCCGGCGCCGAGGAAGACCACTGCACCGTCGACGATGGCCGGCAGGCGGATGCCGCCCGCGTACACCGGCGCGAGGTGCGCGACGTTACCCGCGTTGAGCGTGGTTTCGGCGGGATTGGTGCCGGAATGCGCGGCGTCCTGACCGAACTGTGGCCAGTCCGCGGCCGCCGCGGTCGCGGCACCGAGCGCCAATATCCAGCAGATCCTCGTCAAGCCCACGAGCCGGCTCCGGCGACCGATGACGTCCGCCATCAGGCCGCGCAGGGTGTCAGGCCGCGGCTGAACGATCCGTTATGCGGGTCACGCCGTGGTCGCGGGCTTCGCCGGACAACCGGCCGTGGTTCGCAGTTCACGCGACACGAAGTCATTGCGGCGGCGTTTCCTTCAACGCGATCGCGTGCACGCCATTCGTCGCCAACGACTGCTTCGCGGCCTCGAGATCGGTCGCGCTGGGGTACGGCCCGAGCCGCACGCGGTTCCAGGTCTTGCCGTTCACCGTGACCGGCTCGACGCGGGCGACGTATCCGAGCAACGCGAGCTTCGCCTTGGCTTCGTCGGCGGATTTCGGATCCGGATAGGAACCGACCTGCAGCACGTACCGGCCGGCCGATTGCGCCGACGCCACGGGGCTCGCGCCGGCGGCCGGTTGCGCGGCCGCCTGCCGCTCGGCGCGCGCCTTGGCGGTCAGTTCGGCATCGGGAATGACGACTTCCATTTCCGGCAGCGCCTGATAGAAGTCGAACTTCTTCGGCGGCGCCGTGGCCTCTTCGATGCCGCCATCGGCCGCCGGTGCGACGGTCGCATCAGGGTTCGGTTGCGGCAATTCGTGGTGGCGCAGGATCGGCGTCCAGCCCCGCACCAGCACCAGCGCGGAGAGCGCCGCGCCAAGCACGACGCCGATGCCGAGCCAGCCCCACGCGGGAAGCGCGGGGCGGTTGTTGCCACGGGTGGCCTGGCGGGAAATGCGGCTCATGGCGCGCTCGAATCCCTCACATCGATTCCGGTGCCGACACGCCGAGCAGGTCGAGCCCGGATGCCAGCACGTATTGGGTCGCGACGGCCAACGCGAGCCGCGCGTCGCGCAGCGGCCCATCGTCGACGAGGAACGGACAGGCGTGGTAGTACGCGTGCAACGCTGCCGCGACTTCACGCAGGTACGTGGCGACCAGGTGCGGTTCGAGCGTCGCCCCGGCCGACTCGACCACTTCCGGGAACCGCGACAGCACCACCATCAGCGCGGATTCGTGCGGATCGACGAGTCGTGCCAGCGACGCGGCGCCTGCCTCCGGCGTCCACGCGATGCCGCGCCCGGCCGCCTGCCGGCGCACGCTCGCGATGCGCGCGTGCGCGTACTGGATGTAGTACACCGGGTTCTCGTTCGATTGCGAACGCGCGAGGTCGATGTCGAACTCGAGGTGCGAGTCGGCCTTGCGGGCGACGAGGAAATAGCGCGTCGCATCGCGCCCGGCTTCGTCGATCAGGTCGCGCAGCGTGACGTAGCTGCCGGCGCGCTTGGACAGCTTCACTTCCTCGCCGCCGCGCATCACCGTCACCATCTGGTGCAGCACGTATTCGGGCCAGCCCGCGGGGATACCGCAGTCGAGCGCCTGCAGGCCGGCCTTCACGCGCGCGAGCGTGCCGTGGTGGTCCGAACCGAGTTCGGTGATCGCGCGTTCGTAGCCGCGCTGCCACTTGCTGCGGTGGTAGGCGACATCCGGCACGAAGTAGGTGTAGGTGCCGTCCGACTTCCGCATCACGCGATCCTTGTCGTCGCCGAAATCCGTCGTGCGCAGCCACAGCGCGCCGCCTTCATCGTACGTGTGGCCATGGGCAACGAGTTCGCGCACGGTTTCGTCGACCTTGCCGTCAGCGTACAGCGAGGACTCGAGGAAATACACGTCGAACGCGACGCCGAATGCCCTGAGGTCGAGGTCCTGCTCGCGGCGCAACCAGGCGACGGCGAAGCGGCGGATCGCGTCGAGGTCCCCCGGATCCTTCGCTGCGGTGATGAGGTGGCCATCGGCCGTGACCGACTCGCCCGCGAGGTAGGCCCGCGCGACTTCGGTGATGTACTCGCCGCGGTAGCCATCGGCCGGCCAGCCCGCGTGGTCAGGACCGATGTCGCGCGCCCGCGCCTGCACCGACAGGGCGAGGTTCCCGATCTGCGCGCCGGCGTCGTTGTAGTAGAACTCGCGCGTGACGCGCCAGCCATTCGCTGCCAGCAACCGCGCGATCGAATCGCCGAGTGCAGCCGCGCGCCCATGGCCCACGTGCAGCGGGCCCGTCGGGTTGGCGGACACGAACTCGACGCCGGCGACGCGCCCGTGGCCGGATTCGCTGCGGCCGTACGCCGCGCCAACGGCAAGGATCCGCCGCACGACGCCGCGCCACGCATCGGCGTTGAGGCGGAAGTTGATGAAACCAGGCCCGGCGATCGACACCGCGTCAATGCCGGGGTCGCGCGGCAACACCGCGACGAGGCGCGCTGCGAGGTCGCGTGGCGGCAAGCCCGCAGCCTTGGCCGCGACCATCGCCGCATTCGTCGCGAAATCGCCATGCCGCGGATCGCGCGCACGCTCGACGACGAATGCCGCTGCCGCCGCATCCGGCAAGACCTGTTCGGCGCGCAGTTTCGCGAGGCCCGATTCGATCAGGGCGTGGAGGTGTTCTTTCAACGGCAGCGGCAGGCGTTCGGGACCGCGCATTGTAGCGGCGCGGCGCGCGTGACGCAGGCTCGCGGGCCGGGACTCACGCGCCGAGTTCGGCGGCGGCCGCGCGCCACGCGCCGATGACGTGGTCGCCATCCGGCGGTGCGCCGGCCACGGCGATGCGCGCGCGCACGCTGGCGGTCAACGCCTTGAGCCGCGCGGCGTTCGCGGCCTTGCCGGCGGCGAACGCCGCATTGCCGAGCGGCGACACGAACCGGTGCAGCTCGAAAAAGTAGCGCTCCTGCATCGTCGTCAGGAATGCCAGCACCGGCTTTGCGCCGGCCGGCGAGTCGAGCGCCCGCCCGCTCAACATCTCGCGCTCGCGGCACAAGGCTTCTCCGCTGGCGACGAAACCCGCGAAGGCGTCGGCGACGTTGGCGGTGTCGAGGTCGGCGGCCACCAGCGCCACCGGCATGGCGTACGCCAGATCGGCCCGGCCGCGGGCGTCCGGCCCGTCACGCGCGATGATCGGTTCGAGTCGCGGGGCAAGCGCGCCACCGCTTTGCACCAGCTCGGCGGCGTTGAGGCGGCTGCCAGCCGGGACACGCGCATCGAACGTGCTGCCGGCAATCGCGAGTTCGAGCGACGCCACGAGGGCGTTGCCCGCTTCGCGCGGCACATTGCACGCGACGAGGATCCGTTCGGCTTCCTCGGCGCTCGCGCGCTCGTTCGCGCCAACCGCGGCGCCGGGTTGTGGTGCCTCACGTTGGCGCAGGTCGTGGCAGGCGCCGAACAGCAGCAGCACGCACCATGCCGCCAATGGCAGCGCATTGACGCCGGCACTGGCGAGCAGCCGATCCAGCCGCGCGCCGCAGATGTCGAGGACGTGTCCTTCGTTGTGGTACGCGTGGAAGTCCGTGCCGAAATGGCCGTGGCGCAGGCCAAGCCGCGCGAACCCGAGCACGACCGCCGCTTCGACCGAGGCCAGCAACCGGCGGTCGGACGCGTCACGCAGGAGGGGAGCGAGCTGCGCGCGCCGACGCGCCAGGACGTCGTCAATCGCCGCGCCGCGAAGTCCGAGGAACGCCCGCGCCGCGGCAGCGTCGGGAAGCCGGGCCTCGGTCGCGTCGGGCGGAAACTCGCGCGGGTAGGCGAGGAGCACGGCAGCCTCCGGAATGCCTCGGCGCGGAGTATAGGGAAAGTCGGGATGCCGGCACGACAGCAAATCGCGAGGGAAGGCTTGTGCGGTCGCCGGCCCGCACCCTCGGGCAAGCCCGGGACAGGCTTCGACAAGCCCGGTGCGAACGGTCAACTTGTGGAATCCGTTCGCGGAGATCCCGTCGAACCGCGGACGCAATCAGCAAGATCAGGGGATTCCGGAACTACGCCGGGACGTCGCGCGCCGCCGGGACACTCGCATCGACCGGCAGCCGCAGGACAAACTCGGCCCCGCCCTCGGGGCGATTGCGGGCGTGGATGTTGCCGCCGTGCTCCTCGATGATCTTCTTGACGACGGCGAGGCCGAGCCCGGTGCCGCGCGGCTTGCTTGTCGTGTACGGCTCGTACCAGCGCTCGTCGAATCCGGCCGGCAAGCCCGGTCCGTTGTCGGCCACCGAGACTTCGATCCAGTCGAGCTCGCCGTCGCGCACGATTCGCGTCGCCACCGCAAGGTGCGGCTTGCGCTCCTCGCCGATCGCCTCGAGCGCGTTCTTGAACAGGTTGTGCAACGCCTGCCGCAGGCGCACCGGGTCGGCACGCACCAGGGGCTCGCCCGTCGCGAACCGGCGCGTCAGCACGATGCGCTGGTCGTTCTCGTAAAGATCCAGCACCTCGCCGAGCAACGCGTTGATCGCGATCGGCTGCGCGATCGGCCGCGGCGGCCGGGAGAATTCGCCGAATGCGTTGACCATTGTCTTCAACGCCTCGACCTGGCTCACGATCGTGTGCGTCGCGCGGTCGAGGACTTCGCTGTCGTCGGGCGGCAGGCGGCCGAGGAAGCGCCGGCGCAGGCGCTCGGCGGCGAGCTGGATGGGGGTCAACGGATTCCTGACCTCGTGCGCGAGGCGGCGCGCGACTTCACCCCACGCCGCATCACGCTGCGCGCGGTTGAGGACGGTCAGGTCGTCGAATACCGCGACGGTGCCGCTGCCGCCGGGCAGGGCGGCGCCGCGCAACAGCAGCACGCGCTGCCCGCCCGTGGTCGGAATGACCAGTTCCTCGTGCCATTCCGGCGCGGTGGCGCGCAGATGGCGCGCCAGCGGTTCGAAGAACGCCCCGAGTTCGGGCTGCTCGCGCGAAATCTCGGGCAGGCCGCGCCCGGTACTGCGCGCGAGCGGTGCCGCGAGGATCGTTTCGGCGGCGTGGTTGGCGACGCGCAGCACGCCGTCGCGATCGAACCCGAGCACGCCGGCCGACAGCCGTTCCAGCACGGCGCCGAGCCAGGCACGTTGCTCGTCACTGTCGCGCACGCTGCGGCGCACCTTCTGGTCGGCGCGCTCGAGCTCGCGGGTCATCTGCCCGAAGGCCTGCACGAGGAAGCCGAGTTCGTCGTTGCTCGCGACTGGCAGTGGCGCGTCGTAGCGGCCGGCGCCGACCGCGCGCGCGGCGGCGGCGAGCCGGCCGACCGGCGCGACCAGCCGGCGCGACACGGTGAATGCGACCAGCACGACCGCCAGCACCGTCAACAGCAGCACAAACGTCAGGATCAACGCGAAGGTCAGCTTCAACGACCCGCGCAGGAACTTGAGGCGCTGGAAATCGAAGCTCGCGCCTTCGATGCCGCGCGTCAGGGTCGCGAGCCGGGCCGGCAACGGATACAGCCCCTGCAGCAGGCGGTCGTCGCCGGGCACGTCGGCGCCGACCGGTACCGCGACGCGCAGCACGATCGCGTCGCCAAGCGGCTCGGCCGCGGCGTAACGGCCGTCGCCGTGCACGCGCATCAGCATCGTCGCATCCGGCAACGGCGGATCGAGGTAGCGCGGATCGGCGCTCGCCGTCGCGAGGATCCGGCCATCGCCGGCGAACAGCGTCAGTTGCACGGCGTCGAGCCGGTCGATCGCGGAGTCGAGGTCGGCTTGCGCGGTCGTGGCCGGCTGCGCCGCGAGCGTAGCGGCAAGCGACGTGGTCGCCGACTCCGACGCGCGCAGGTGCTCGTCGACGGTGATGCGCGCGACTTCGAGCGCATTGTCGAGCGCCTGCTCCAAGCGCACGTTGAACCAGTTGTCGATCGTCGCGTCGAGGAAGCGCAGCGAGAACGTGTATACGACGAGCGCCGGCGGCATGGCCAGCACGATCAGGATCGCCAGCAGGCGGCGGTTGAGCCGCGCACCCGGCGACCCGCGCCGAAGGTCCACCGCAAGGTGCCACAACCGCTGGCCGATCGTCACGGCCAGCACCAGCAGCGCAGCGACCGCGGCGCCGATGATCCACCGGTAGTGGACTGCAAAGCGGCCGCCTCCGGCGGCGGCGTCTTCGGCGAGTTCCAGTGATGCCGCGAGCAGCGCGATGACGATGAGCGCCGGCACCACGCGGCGCATCACGAAGTTGATGCGCAAGCGGTTGCGGGCGTGCCCGGGTGACGGGTTCACGTCTGCCCGTGCCAGGTGGCTGCGCTGAGCCGCCATGCCGGTTCGAACAGCGCCGGCAGGCGCAAGGCTCCCGGCCACGTGGCCGGGTCGACCCGCACGTCGACCGCGAGGGGCGTGCCATCCGGGAGCGTGGCGAACTCCGGCGGCAACGGCAACGAGACCGCGCCGAGCGCAGCAACCAGCGCCGACGCCACCGCGAAACTCCGCGATTCGGCCGTGTCGGGCAGCAGCAACCGATAGCGCCGCGACAGCGGGAAATACCGCATCTCCACGCGCTCGCTCGCTCGCGCCCTGCCCGGCCCGCGCCCCGCCTGCACCGTGACGACGAACGTCACCGGTATCCCGTGGTCGAGTGCGTCGCGCATGGGCCCGCTCAGCCGGCAGTCGAGGGCGAGCGCGAGGACGGTTCCGCCGGCGCGCTCGACCAGCGCGGCGTGACGCACGTCGAGTTGTCCCGCGGGTGGCAGGTTCACCGCGGCGCAGCCCGCCAGCAGCGACGCCAGCAGTGCCACCCTACCCGCGCTTGTCGAGCACCGCATAGTAGAAGCCGTCCATGCCGAGATGGCCTGGAAATACCTGACGGCCGGCTCCGGCCCGGACCCCCGGGAAATCCGGCAGCGCCACCGGCCGCGCGTCATCGAGCGGCAACAGGTGCGCGAGCACGGATTCGTTTTCGGCCCGCAGCACGCTGCACGTCGCATAGACTAGCCGCCCACCCGGCGCAAGCATAGGCCACAACGCGCGGACCAGCGCGGCCTGCCGCCGCGCGAGCGGGGCGATGTCGGCGGCGCGCCGATGCAGCTTGATGTCGGGCTGGCGGCGAATGACGCCGGTCGCCGAACAGGGCGCATCGACGAGGATGCGATCGAACGGGCGACAATCCCACCAGCCGCGCGGTGACGCCGCATCGCCAACGCGGATCGTGGCTGCGAGTCCGAGGCGCGCGAGCGCGGGAGCGATGCGGGCGGCGCGCGCCGCATCCGCATCGAGTGCGACGAGTTCGACCTCGACGGTTTCGAGGATGTGGGCCGCCTTGCCGCCCGGCGCGGCGCACGCATCGAGCACGCGCTGTCCCGTGGCCGGCGCCAGCAGCAGGGCCGCCTGCTGCGCGGCGGCGTCCTGCACCGAGAAGAGCCCTTCGGCGAATCCGGGAAGGCGCGTGACGTCCGTGCTTGCTTCGAGCACGAGGGCGTCCGGCGCCACGGAGTGTTCCTTCGCCGCGATGCCGGCGGCAGCGAGGCGGGATTGGATATCCGCGCGGTCGGCGCGGCGGCGGTTGACGCGCAAGGTCAGCGGCGCCGCGACGTTGTTCGCCACGAGGATCGCATCGGCATCCCCCGGCCAGTCGGACACGATCGCATCGATCAACCAGCGTGGGTGCGCGTGCCGCGTGACCGGATCGGCGTCGAGCCCGGCCTCGAGCGCCGCGCGCTCGCGCAGGAAGCGCCGCAGCACCGCATTGACCAGGCCGGCGTGGTTCGCCGCGCCGAGCTGCCGTGCCGCGTCGACGCTGCTGGCGACGACGGCGTGCGGCGGGATGTCGAGGCGCGCGATCTGCACCATCGCCAGCACGAGCAGTGCACGCACGGCCGCCACGCGCGCAGGCAATGGCCGCTCGAGCAGCGTCGCGAGCGCACCGTCGTACCGCCACCACCAGCGCGCGCCCTCGAACAGCAGCGCGGCGAGGAACGCGCGGTCGCGAGTGGCCAGGGATTCGGCGAATGGCGCGGCCAGCGCACCTCGCAACGACATTCCGCGCAGCGCGACGTCGGCGAGCCGCCGCGCGGCCTCGACGCGCACGGTGACGCCCGCGGCCGTCTCGACGGGTTGGCGCGACGCGGCCACGGCGACTACCGGTGCGCCGCGCCGCGCCGCGCGTTGAGCCACGCGCCGACGGCCATGCGCCGCCCGCCGTCGCGCTGCACCTCGAGGATTCGCAGCACACCGTCGCCGGTGGCGACATCGATCCCGTCCGCGTTGCGCGCGAGGATCGTGCCGGGCGGCGCATCGTGGCCTGAATCCGGCAGCGCCGCCGCGCGCCAGATGCGAAGGCGTTCGCCGTCGATGACGGACTCGGCCACCGGCCACGGATCGAACGCGCGCACCATCCGCGCGAGTTCGACCGCAGGCCGCCCCCAGTCGAGCCGCGCTTCGGCCTTGTCGATCTTCTTCGCCATTGTCACGCCGTCGGCGTCCTGCTCGCGTGCCGGCGGCAAGGAACCGTCGGCGAGGCGCGCGAGACCATCGGCGAGCAGCCTCGCACCGAGCTCCGCCAGCCGCGCGTGCAGCGAGCCGCCGGTATCGTCGCTGCGGATCGGCGTGCGGATTTCGAACAGCACCGGGCCGGTGTCGAGGCCGGCCCGCATGGCCATCAGCGCGACTCCGGTCTCGCGGTCGCCGGCGATCAGCGCGCGCTGGATCGGCGCCGCGCCGCGCCAGCGCGGCAACAGCGACGCGTGGACGTTCCAGCAGCCGAGCCGCGGCAGCGCGAGGATCGGCTTCGGCAGGATCAAGCCGTAGGCGACGACGACAATCAGGTCCGGCCGCAGGGCGGCGAGGCGTTCGCTGACCCCGGCATCACGCAGCCGTTCCGGCTGCTCGACCGGAACGCCGGCGGCGAGGGCTGCGTGCTTGACCGGGCTTGCGACGGCCTTGCGGCCGCGGCCGGCCGGGCGATCGGGTTGCGTGTACACCGCGAGGACCTCGGCACCCGCGAGACAGGCCGCGAGGCTCGGCACCGCGAACTCCGGCGTACCGGCGAAAACAAGCCTTGGCCGTCCCGCCACCGGGGCTCAGGCACTGTCCGCGTGGCGGCGTTGCTTGTCGAGCTTCTTCAGCAACAGCGTCCGGCGCAGCGGTGACAGCTTGTCGACGAACAGTTTCCCGTCGAGATGATCCATCTCGTGCTGGATGCACACGGCGAGCGGGCCTTCGAACGCGCGTTCGTGCACTGCGCCGTCGACGTCGTGCGTGCGCACGCGCACGTCGAGCGCGCGCTCGACCTCGGCGAAGACGCCCGGAAAGGACAGGCAGCCTTCCTGGTAGATCTGGTGCCCGGAGCTGGCGATGATCTCGGGGTTGATCAGCACGACCGGCGCGTCGTGGTCCGCCGACATGTCCGCGACCAGGAGCCGCCGGTGCACGTCGACCTGGGTCGCGGCCAAGCCGACGCCGGGTGCCGCGTACATCGTCTCGAACAGGTCGGCCACGAGCTGGCGCAGGGCGGAGTCGAAGCCGGTGACCGGTGCCGCGCGGGTACGCAGGCGCGGATCAGGGTATTCGAGGATGGACAGCCGGGCCATGACGGCATTGTATATGCGGCCGCTCCGCACCCGCGGCAAGGCCGGTACCACCGTGGCGAATCGGACCGGCGAAGGCCCGAAGGGGCACCGAAACCGCCCGCCTCCGTCCGATTTTGTGGAATGGCCGTCGTTTTCATGGCCGCGCCTTTCGGCTAGACTCCGGAAGCCTTTGGGGAATCAGGAAATTGGCCGTCATGCTTGCAAAACTGCTTGCGGTTTCGGCTGGACTGCTCGTGACACTCGCGGTGTATGCGGCTGGCGTCGAATGGGCCGACCATCACCCCGACCGCTACACGGTCAGGAAAGGCGACACGCTGTGGGACATTTCGGCCCGCTTCCTGAAGAAGCCGTGGTACTGGCCGGAAATCTGGCAGGACAACCCGCAGGTCAAGAATCCGCACCTGATTTACCCGGGCGACGAACTCGTCATCAACGGCAACCGGCTGACGCTGTCCAATGCGTCGATCGAACCGCATGCACGCGTCACCTCGCTCGAGAACGCGATCGAGCCGATCCCGCTGTCGGCGTTGAAGCAGTTCCTGCGGCACACACGCATCGTCGACGAGAAGACCTTCGAGCACGCGCCGCACGTCGTCGGCATCGAGGAAAACCAGTTGCGCGGCAGCGCCGGACAACTGGTCTACATCCGCGGCCTCGCCGCGCAACCCGGCGAGAAGTTCGCGCTGGTGCGCCCGCTCGGCCGCTATTACGACATGCCGCCGAAGAGCGAGAACGCCCCGAGCGAAGTGTTCCGCCAGTCGCCGGACGAATTCTACGACGGCCGCCCGGGCCTGCTCTGGCGCCACGGTCCCATGGAGCACTCGCTGCTGGGCGACGTGCATTTCCTCGGCTACGAACTCCTCGATTTCGGCACGGTCGAGGTGACCCGCGCCGGGGATCCCGCCTCGGCATTGATCGGCTATTCCGATTTCGAAGTCCGCCCGGGTGATTTCGTGCTGCCGGTGGAAGACACGCCGTACGACGACCAGTACGTCCCGCATGCGCCGGCGCATGTGCCGGACAACATGCGCGTCATCGCATTCACGGATGCATTGAATTCAGTCGGCAAGCGGCAGGTCGTCGCGTTGTCCCGCGGCGCGAAGGACGGCGTCGAGAACGGGCAGACGTACTCGATCTACCACGACGGCGAAACCGTCTACGACCGCACCGATTATCCCGACGGCAGCGCGAAGGCGTTCTTCCATCCACGCGATTCCCACGTGAAGCTGCCCCCGGAGTTCGTCGGGCACGTCATGGTGTTCCGCACGTTCGACCGTGTCAGCTACGGGTTGATCATGGATGCGGTCAAGCCGGTGCATATGGCCGATTTCCTGTTCGACCCGGACAAGACGCCGTAAGCTCCGGCCGCGCGCCGGCAGCGAACGGGCCATGGCGAGCCGGGGTGAACGCGACACGGCGTGGCTGACCCTGCTGCGGGCGCCGGGCATCGGCCCGGCGGAATTGCGCGAGCGGATCGCCGGCGCGGGCGATCCCGTGGCGACCCTCGCGGCCGCGCGTGGCGATGCGGCCCTGCCCGCGGCCACCCGCGCGTGGCTCGAGGCGCCGGACAGTGACGTGATTGCCGCCGACCTCGCGTGGCTCGCAGCGGACAGCCACCACCTCGTCGGTTGCCGCGATCCCGAGTTTCCCGCCCTCCTGGCCGAGGCGCCGTCACCACCGGCGGCGCTGTTCGTCGCCGGCAGCGTGGACGCGCTGTGGCAGCCGCAGCTCGCGATCGTCGGCAGCCGCAGTGCCAGCGCATCGGGCCTCGCCACCGCGCGCAAGTTTGCCCGCGCCCTGGCCCAGGCGGGGCTCACGATCACCAGCGGACTGGCCGACGGCATCGACGGCGCCGCGCACGCTGCCGCGCTCGACGCCGGCGGCACGACGGTCGCGGTGCTCGGCACCGGGCCGGACCAGGTCTATCCGAGCCGCAATGCCGCACTCGCCGAACGCATCGTTCGCCATGGCGCGCTGGTTTCCGAGTTCCCGCCCGGCACCCCGCCGCGGCCCGACCACTTCCCGCGCCGCAACCGGATCATTGCCGGACTCGCGCTCGGCACGCTGGTCGTCGAGGCGAGCCTGCGGTCCGGATCGCTCATCACTGCGCGCCTGGCGGCCGAAGCGGGACGCGACGTGTACGCGATCCCGGGATCGATCAACAATCCGCTGGCCCGCGGCTGCCATCGGCTGATCCGCGATGGCGCGCACCTGGTCGAAACGACCGACGAGGTGCTGGCCGAACTGGCACCTCTCGCTGCCCGGCTCGGCGCAGAGCTGCGGTCCCGGCTCGATGCAGCCGGTTCCGGCGACGAACCGGAGCCTTCCGCTGGCCTTGGAACGCGGGTTCGCGACCCCGACTATCGGAAGTTGCTCGCCGCGCTGGGAGCGGACCCCGCGGGCATCGACACGCTGGCCGAACGCACGGGGTTGCCGGTGCCGGCCCTGTCGTCGATGCTGCTGGTGCTCGAGCTCGACGGCGCGATCGACGCCGCGCCGGGCGGAACCTGGGTGCGGCGTCATTCCTGAGGCGTCCGGATGGCCGTCTCCGGCGGTCATGGCTTGACAGCGCCGCGCAGCCTGTGTTTCCACTGGAATAAGGGCCGGGCCGGCAACGGGCCAATGGCCTCACCCTGAAACCGCGCGTTGCGCCGTACCCGGCTCGGGGCGGCGGCAATGGCGCACGAGGAACCGGATGACCAGGAACCTGCTCATCGTCGAGTCGCCCGCCAAGGCCAAGACGATCAACAAGTATCTCGGCAAGGACTTCCAGGTGCTGGCGTCCTACGGGCATGTGCGCGACCTCGTGCCGAAGGAGGGCGCGGTCGATCCCGACGCCGGCTTCCGGATGGACTACGCGCTGATCGACAAGAACGAGAAGCATGTCGACGCGATTGCGCGCGCGGCGGCGAAGGCCGACGCGCTGTACCTCGCCACCGACCTCGATCGCGAGGGCGAGGCGATTTCGTGGCACATCGCCGAGATCCTCGCGTCGCGCAAGCTGCTCGACGGCAAGGCCGTGCACCGTGTCGTGTTCTCGGAGATCACGCCGCACGCGATCCAGGAGGCTGTCGCGCATCCGCGCACGTTGTCGATGGACCTCGTCAACGCGCAGCAGGCGCGCCGCGCGCTCGACTACCTCGTCGGCTTCAACCTGTCGCCGGTGCTGTGGCGGAAGGTGCAGCGCGGGCTCTCGGCCGGGCGCGTGCAGTCGCCGGCATTGCGCATGATCGTCGAGCGCGAGGAGGAGATCGAAGCGTTCAAGGCGCGCGAATACTGGACGATCGAGGCCGACTGCGCGCATCCGGACCAGCGCTTCGCGGCGCGCTTGCTGAAGCTCGGCGGCAAGAAGTTCGAGCAGTTCGACCTCGGCAACGAACGCGATGCGCACGCGGCGCGCGACGCGCTCATCGCCTCGGCCAATGGCCGCCTCGTCGTCAGCGCGGTGCAGTCGAAGGAACGCAGACGCCGGCCGGCGCCGCCGTTCACGACCTCGACCCTGCAGCAGGAAGCCGCGCGCAAGCTCGGCTTTTCGACCAGCCGCACGATGCGGATTGCGCAAGGCCTGTACGAAGGCGTCGCGCTGGGCGACGAGGGCACCGTCGGCCTGATCACGTACATGCGCACCGACTCGGTGAACCTCGCCGGCGAAGCGATCGCCGACATCCGCAGCGTGATCGCGCGCGACTTCGGCACCCGCGCACTGCCCGAGCACCCGAATGTCTACCGCGCGAAATCCAAGAATGCACAGGAAGCGCACGAGGCGATCCGCCCGACCTCGGCACGGCACACGCCGGCCAGCGTCGCCGCGCGCCTCACCGACGACCAGCGCAAGTTGTACGAGCTGATCTGGAAGCGCGCGGTCGCGAGCCAGATGCGGCACGCGACGTTGAACACCGTGTCGGTCGACCTCGATGCCGGCGGTGATTCGGCGTTCCGAGCCAGCGGAACGACCGTCGTCGATCCCGGGTTCCTCGCCGTGTACGAGGAAGGCCGCGACCAGAAGAACGCCGACGAGGACGACGAGAACCGCAAGTTGCCGGCGATGCAGGTCGGCGACTCGGTGCCGCTCGCCGCGATCACCACCGAACAGCACTTCACCGAACCGCCGCCACGTTACTCCGAAGCGTCGTTGGTCAAGGCCCTCGAGGAATACGGCATCGGCCGGCCGTCGACCTACGCCAGCATCATCCAGACGCTCCTCAACCGCGACTATGCCGAACTCGATGCGCGCCGCTTCCGCCCGACCGACGTCGGCCGCGCGGTCGCGAACTTCCTGTCCGGGCACTTCACGCAGTACGTCGACTACGACTTCACCGCGAAGCTCGAGGACGAGCTCGACGCGGTGTCGCGCGGCGAGGAGGATTGGGTGCCGCTGCTGCGCAAGTTCTGGACGCCGTTCAAGGCACTGGTCGACGAGAAGACCGAATCCGTGGACCGCGCGGAAGCCACGGGTGCGCGCGAACTCGGCGTCGACCCGGCGTCGGGGCGGCCGATCACGGTGCGACTCGGCCGCTATGGGCCGATGGCGCAGATCGGCACGCGCGAGGACGCCGACAAGCCGCGCTTCGCCAGCCTGCGTCCCGGCCAGAGCATCCACACGATCACGCTCGACGAGGCACTGCAATTGTTCAAATTGCCGCGCACGGTCGGCACCGGCGTCGACGGCGAGGCGATCAGCATCGGCATTGGGCGCTTCGGCCCGTTCGTCAAGCACGGCAAGACGTACGCATCGATCAAGCCACCGGACGATCCGTACACGATCGAACTCGCACGTGCGGTGGAGATCCTGCGGGAAAAGGAGGAGGCGATCCGCAACCGCGAGATCGCGAGCTTCCGCGATGGCGCGATCCGGATCCTGCGGGGCCAGTACGGCCCCTACATCACCGACGGCGAGAAGAACGCCCGCATCCCGAAGGGCCGTGAACCGGAATCGTTGACCGAGACCGAATGCGCCGAGCTCATTGCGGCCGCGCCGGTCCGGCCCAAGCGCGGTGGCCGGTTCGCCAAGGCCGCGAAGCCGGGGCCCGCGCGCCAGACGACGCCGGCCGCACCGGCAGCCAAGGCCGCGCCGCGGATCCGGAAGCCGGCAACGAAGAAGGCGACGGCCCGCAAACCTGCGGCGAGGAAGACGACGGACAGGAAGTCGGCGAAGGCATGACCGGCGCGGCGTCGCTTGCCGCTGCCGTCGACGCGTTTCGCGCCGGTGGCGTCATTGCGTACCCGACCGAGGCGGTTTACGGCCTCGGCTGCGATCCTCACAATCATGACGCATTCGCGCACCTGTTCACGCTGAAGCAACGCCTGCCGACGCAGGGCGTGCTGCTGATCGGCGCCGCGTTCGATCACGTCGCGCCGTTCATCGAACTCGCGGCCGTGCCGGCGACGGCCCTTGCGCAGGTGCAAGCGACATGGCCGGGACCGCACACCTGGGTGTTTCCACGGGCCGCCAACGTGCCGGGGTGGATCGCCGGCAACCACGCCGGCATCGCGCTGCGCGTGACTGCACACCCGGTCGCAGCGGCACTGTGCCGGGCTTGCGGCGGCGCGATCGTGTCGACCAGCGCGAACCGGCACGGCGGGCCACCGGCCCGCACCGCAGCGGAAGTCCGCGCAATTTTCGGCGATACTCTCGCGGCCGTCGTGCCGGGTGAGGTGGGGAACCTCGCGACACCGACACCGATTCGCGACGCGTTGACAGGCGTCTACATCAGGACCTGACACGGGGAAAGGGGAAAGGGGAAAGGGGAATGGCGGTCGTACCTGGACGCGATGCGGCGCCAGTCATCGGGTTGCCGCTGCTGCGTGATGCGGAACCAACGCGACCGATCGCGTGGCTAGGCGGCGGCCGGGCCGTCACCGTCCACGCATTCCTCGCCGATGTCGCTGCCGCCGCCGAGCGCCTGCCACCCGGCCGTCACGCCCTGACGCTGTGCCGCGACCGCTACGCGTTCCTCGTCGGCTTCGGTGCCGTCGCGCGGCGTCGCCAGACCTGCCTGCTGCCGCCATCGCACCAATGCGCCATCGTCCACGCGCTGCTTCGCGAGCACGAGGCGAGCTACGCGTTCGGCGAAGCGGCTGCGATCGCCGACATCGCGGGAGCCGTCGTGCTGCCGGCGCCAAACGGCGGCCGGACGCCACCCGCCGATGTCCCCGACGTTCCCGCCGGGCACTGCGTCGCGATCGGCCTCACATCGGGCAGCACCGGCAAATCGCAGGCCCATCGCAAGCATTGGGACGCCTTGCACGAAAGCACGGCGCGGAACGATGCCGCGATCGCCGACGCGTTCGGACTCGACCGCAGCGTGACGACGCACATCGTCGCGACCGTTCCGCCACAACACATGTACGGCTTCGAGACGACGGTGCTGCTGCCGCTGCTCGGCCGCTACGCCGCCCATGCGGATCGGCCGCTGTTTCCGGCCGATGTCGCCCGCGTGCTGGCCGAAATTCCCGAGCCCCGTATCCTGGTGACGACGCCGGTGCACCTTGCCGCGCTGTTGCGGGAAGAGTCCTCCGGCTGGCCACGCCTCGCCGGCCTCGTCGTGGCCACCGCTCCGCTCGACCCCGAACTTGCCCTGCGCGCCGAACACGTGTTCGGCGCACCCCTCCTCGAGTTGTTCGGAGCCACCGAAACCTGCGTCATCGCGTCGCGGCGCACTGCGCTCGAAACCGACTGGCGCCTGCACCCCGGCATCACGCTCGTACCGCGGCCGGATGGAACCGGCGTGCGGACGCCTTACCTGGCCGAGCCGGTACCGCTGCAGGACATCGTCGAACTCGTGTCGACGTCCCGTTTCCGGTTGTGCGGGCGCAACACCGACCTGTTGGAGATCGCCGGCAAGCGCGCCTCGCTGGCGGCGCTGACGCGGGAGCTGCTGGCAGTCCCGGGCATCCTCGACGGGGTGTTCGTCCAGTACGACGAGCCCGATGGAAGTGGCGTCCGCCGCATGGCGGCGCTCGCTGTCGCGAAGCCTGGTGTCAGCGCAGCCATGATCCGCGACCGGCTGCGCCAACGCATCGATCCGGTGTTCCTGCCGCGCCCGCTGCGCCTGGTCGACGCCTTGCCGCGCAATGCAACCGGCAAGCTCCCGCGCCGCTCCGTGCTTGACGTGCTGGCCGGAAAAGCGCCGCGCTGAACCGGCGCGGGACATCACCGGCCGGCAGGAACCACAAAATAAAAGCCCCGAGGGCCAGGGGGAGCCCTCGGGGCGGGGGATAGTCGGCT
Source organism: Lysobacterales bacterium (assembly GCA_046347015.1). GTDB lineage: Bacteria > Pseudomonadota > Gammaproteobacteria > Xanthomonadales > Rhodanobacteraceae > Dokdonella_A. The sequence continues at coordinate 25,764 of JAXMHA010000021.1, forward strand.
TGGGGAGGAGCCAGCCATCCGGGGTTCACTCAGGGAGGTGAGTGGACCGGGTGCCGTTGCGTGCACCCGACGAATGAGACCGGGTCGCATTGGGAAAGTTCGCGGCACCCATCGGGTGACCCGGAATCGTTCAGGCGCCGTTTAGGGATGCCCTGATCAAACCCGCGCAGGCGTCACCGGTCGGTCTGCCGTCATCTCCTCGGCCCGATGGCGCGGACCGGATCAATGGGCTTCGCCCCAATTCGAGCCATTGCCGACGTCGACCACCAGCGGCACGGCAAGATCGGCCGCGCCCGCCATCCGTTCGCGCAGGCCGTCGGTGACCGCCGCCACCGCGTCGCTCCTCACCTCGAGCACCAGTTCGTCGTGGACCTGCATCAGCATGTGGGCATCCTCGCGGTCGAGGAGCCAGGCATCCACCGCGATCATCGCGCGCTTGATGATGTCCGCCGCGGTGCCCTGCATCGGCGCGTTGATCGCGGCCCGTTCGGCACCGGCGCGCTGCGCGGGATTGCGCGAGCCGATCGCCGCAAGATAGAGCCTGCGGCCGAACAGCGTCTCGACGTAACCGTCACGATGCGCCTGCTCGCGCGTCGCTTCCATGAACGCATGCACGCCGGGATAACGGGAAAAGTAGCGGGCAATGTAATCCTGTGCCTCGCCGCGCGAAATGCCGAGCTGGCGCGCCAGGCCGAACGCGCCCATGCCATACATCAGGCCGAAATTGACGGCTTTCGCGGCCCGGCGCTGTTCGGTCGTGACTTCGTCCGGCGCCAAGCCGAGCACTTCCGCCGCGGTTGCGCGATGTACGTCCTGTCCCGCCTGGAACGCCGCCAGCAAGCCCGGGTCGCGGGACAGGTGTGCCATGATGCGCAGCTCGATCTGCGAATAGTCGGCCGACAGGATCTTCCAGCCGTCCGGCGCGATGAATGCTTGCCGGATGCGGCGACCTGCTTCGGTACGCACCGGGATGTTCTGCAGGTTCGGGTCCGACGACGACAGCCGTCCGGTCGCCGCAATCGCCTGCCCGTAACTGGTGTGCACGCGCCCGGTGCGCGGATTGACGGTTTCGGCGAGTTTCTCGGTGTACGTCGAGCGCAGTTTCGCCAGCGCCCGGTACTCCAGCACGACGCGCGGCAACTCATGGCGGTCGGCGATTGCGTCGAGCGCTTCCTCGTTCGTCGACGGCGCGCCTCCCGGCGTCTTGATGGCAGCCGGCAACCCGAGCTCGTCGAACAGGATCGCGCCGAGCTGCTTCGGCGAATCGAGGCTGAAGGGGCGCCCGGCGAGTTCGTGGGCACGGCCCGTCAGCTCGTGCATGCGCCGGGCGAGCTCGCGGCTTTGCCGTTGCAACGCACCGGTATCGACCAGCACGCCCCGCTGTTCCATCCGCGCCAGCACCGGCACCAACGGAATCTCGATGCCGGAATAGACGGCGGCAAGGCCGCGTTCACCCGCGAGCTTCGGCCACAGCAGCCGGTGCAGCCGCAGCGTGATGTCGGCATCCTCGGCCGAATAGCGGCACGCGGTGTCGAGGTCGACCGCGGAAAACGGGATCTGCTTCGCGCCACGCCCGGCCACGTCCTCGTAGTGGATCGTTTCAACCCCGAGGTATTTCTTCGCCAGCGAATCCATGTCGTGGCGCTCGGTCGAATCGAGCACGTACGACTCGAGCATCGAATCGTGTGCGAGGCCGGCGACGGCGATGCCGCAATTCGATAGCACATCCATGTCGTACTTCGCATGCTGGCCAAGCTTGGGCCGCGACGAATCCTCGAGGATCGGTTTCAGTGCCGCCAGCACGTCACCACGATCGAGCTGCGCCGGCACGCCGGGATAGTCGTGCGCCAGCGGCACGTACGCCGCGCGCCCCGGCGCGACCGAGAACGACACGCCGACCAGCTCGGCGCGCATCGCGTCCAGCGACGTTGTCTCGGTATCGAACGCGATCAACTCCGCGGTACGGAGCTCCGCCAGCCAGGCGTCGAGGCGCGACTTCGTCGTGACCAGCTCGTAGTCGCGCCGGTCATCGGCGGCGGCAGGTTGCCCGCGCGGCGCGCGGCCCGGTGCAGTCGCCTCGGAAACCGGCGCCGCCGGCACGCGCACATCCGCCGCACCGTCCAACTCACGCAGCGCGGAGTTGAACTCGTAACGGTGATACAGCGCGCGCAGCGCGTTGACGTCGCGGTCGGTCGCGACCAGGTCACGCGGGCCGCGCTCGAGATCGACGTCAGTGCGGATCGTGGCGAGTTCGCGCGACAACGGCAGGTGCGGCAATGCGCGGCGCAGGTTCTCGCCCACCTTGCCGCCGACGTCGCCAGCGTGCTCGATGACGCCGTCGAGCGTGCCGTATTCGCCGAGCCACTTTGCGGCGGTCTTCGGGCCGCACTTCTCGACGCCGGGGATGTTGTCGACGCTGTCGCCCATCAGCGCGAGGAAGTCGACGATCCGCTCCGGCGGCACGCCGAACTTTTCCACGACTCCCGACGCGTCCAGCACCGACCGCGTCATCGTGTTGACGAGCGTGACATGCGGACCGACCAGTTGCGCGAAATCCTTGTCGCCGGTCGAGATCACGACGTCGATGCCGTCGGCGGCCGCGCGCCGGGCCAACGTGCCGATCACGTCGTCGGCTTCGACGCCGGGGACAGCGAGGATCGGGATACCGAGTGCGGTGACGATCGCATGCATCGGCGCGATCTGCGCCGCGAGGTCTTCCGGCATCGGCGGCCGGTTGGCCTTGTAGGCCGGGTAAAGTTCGTCGCGGAAGGTCGGACCCGGCGCGTCGATGACGAACGCGACGAAGTCGGGTTGGTCGGCGAGCGTCGTCCGCAGCATGTTGACGACGCCGAACAGCGCGCCGGTCGGCTCGTTTGCCGCGTTCGACAGCGGCGGCAACGCATGGAACGCGCGGTACAGGTACGATGAACCGTCGATGAGGACGAGGCGCGGGCGTGGCATGCGGGGAATTGCCGAACAACCGGTTCGCCCGCAGCTTTGCAGGCGGACGCCCCGTTTGCAACGCATGCCGGGTTTCGCTCCCGGCGACATTGCACGACGGGCATCCGCATTCAACCGCGCGATCCGTATTGGAGGTGGTCCGATGCGCATCCTGACCCGTACCCTGTGTGCCGCCTTGGCCCTGGCGCTGGTGTCGCCACTGCGAGCCGCCGATCCGCCACCATCACCCACCTTCCCGGCCGCGCCGCCACCGCCCGGGATCGACAATCCCACCGCGGCGCAAAGCCCGGCAACGCCGCCTCCGGATTCGGAAGCCGGACGCGCCGCGCCGGCCAGCCCCTACGCACCGCTGCCGAAACCGGATTCACGGATTTCGCGCGACAAGGCTTCACGTGCAGCAGAGGACTCGGACGACGTGCGGGTGCGCCAGCAAGGTGGCGACACCGTCGAGGAGTACCGCCGCGGCGGGCACGTCTGGATGATCCGCATCCATCCCGCGGGCGGCGGTCCGGTGCAGACCTTCATGGACACCGATGGCAGCGGCCGCCTGGCGCGGGATCCCCGCGAGGGCCCGGTCGCACCGGTGTACTACACCCTGTACGAATGGAAGTGAATGCGCCGGCGCGGCCGGCGGGAACGCCGGTCCGGTCGGGCGCCGGGCGCCGGAAACGCCCGGGTTGACGCCCCCGCGGGTTGCACCCCCGCCACAAGCGCCACGGTGCCGCCATCTGCTAGATTGACGCAGGTCAAATGGAGCCGGTCACCGCCAGTGGCCGGTGTCGGCTGCGCGTATATCGCCGTGCGTCCGGCATGCGGCTCGCTGCGTTGGGCAGCCCGCCCGCGTTGCCGGTACTGATGCACCACGTGCGCCCCGGGTTACCCAGGCCGAGCGAGACCTCCAGGTTCTTCCGCACTGTCGAACACGAGCGGTGGCCGCGGACGCCGCGGTCGTTCCGCGGTCCTGCTCGGGCGCTGCGCCGCTGGCTCGCCGGCCAGAATGACCGCAAGTACGCGCGCAAGCGTGGTGGCGGCCCAGACCATCGCGTTCGATACGGGCGATCGACGCCGAGTTGACGTACCTGGCGACGTCTGCCGAGGCCGCCGGATGGGCTCGGAGCGTCTGCCGCGCTGCACGATTGCCACGCTCGAGGCCGGGGCGGATGCGACGAAGCGCCGCAGCGATCGGCAACTACGGTTGTTCGGCGAGATCGCGCGTGGCGGCAACGGCGTGGTCTACCGCGTGGCACGACGGCCTCAAGCGCGAGGTCGCGTTGAAGATGCTGCTTTCGCGCGGCTCGAACGACCGGACGCGTTGCAACGGTTCCGCGCGAGCGGCTGATGGCGCAGCTCGACCATCGGGCATCCTGCCGGTTACGAAGTGGCGAGGAAGGCGGCGCGCCGTACTTCAGCCGAAGCTTCCGAGGGCAACCTCGCCGAGCGGCATCTACCTCAAGCGCGATACGCCGACCGGACCGGCGCCGACGGCTCGATCAACTCGATCATCGCCTGCTGGGCGCAACCGGCCCGAAGCGATCGAATCGGAGGCGAACACGGACAGCACCGTCACCGCCGACCCAGCCTGACGCGGGCACCATCGACGTCGGCATCGCAGCTTCACGCCGATCCGGTCACCATCGCGCTGGACGCCGATCCTGCTGGTCGCGGCATGAATGGGGCCGACGCCGACCAGGCGCTGACGCCGACACCCGGCATCGACCAGGCAGCAATCCCGAGGCGCTCGCGGACGACCAGCGCGGCGCGGGCTATCCGCGCGTGGTCGCGCGGCAACCGACATCGGCGCGTTCGAGTACGACGCCGACGTGGTGTTCGCGAACGGCTTCGACTGAATCGACCTGCGCAACACGCCTCCGGCCCGTTGCCGGCGACCGCACCGTGCCGACGACGCGCCGGGCGAGCGTTCCGCGCCGAGGCGGGTCCGGCTCAGACTCAGCCGTCGCCAAGCCAGTCGCGCGGCACGAGGTGTCCGCTAGCCGCGCTTCGGCTGCCGGGTGCAGGCACATAGCCGTATTCGTAACGCACGCGCGCGCAGGCTCATCAGGATCGATTCCGCGCACCACCCGACTGCAGGCCGAACAGCGTGCCGCGGTCTGCGAGGTTGAACTCGACGTAGCGGCCGCGCCGTCACTGGAACTCGCGCTCGCGCTCGCCATACTGCATTGCCTTGCGCCGCCCACGATCGCAGGTAGCCGGCAGGATTTCACCAACCGCGCGCGTGATCGCGAAGCGCTCGAATCCCCGCCATTCAGTCGTCGAAGAAGAGGCCGCCGACGCCGCGGTCTCGTGCGGTGGCGCAGGAAGAAGTACTCGTCGCACCAGCGCTTGAAATGCGGGTAGACGTCGTCGCCGAAACCGGCAACCGCGCCGCGGGCGAGGTCGGTGCCAGGCATGATGCTCGTCGTCGAACGGATAGAACGGCGTCAGGTCGAAACCGCCGCCGAACCACCACACCGGCGCCACGCCGTCCCCGCGGGCTTCGAAGTAGCGCACGTTCATGTGCGTCGTCGGCACGTAGGGATTCCCGGGGTGCAGCACCAGCGAGACGCCGACCGCATCCCACGCGCGACCGGCGAGCTCGGGCCGGTGGCCGGTGGCCGACGCCGGCAACGCGGCCCCGTGCACGCGCGAAAAGTTGACACCGCCTTGCTCGAACACGGCGCCTTGTTTCAGCACCCGCGTACGGCCACCGCCGCCTTCCGGCCGCTGCCAGGCGTCTTCGATGAAGCGCGCGTCGCCATCGGCGCCCTCGAGCGCCGCACAGATGCGAACCTGCAGGTCGCCGAGCCAGGCCTCGACAGCCGCGAGTGGCGTTGCGTCGATCATTGCCGTCCTGTCCGGCCGGCGCACGGCCGGCCGATGCGCGCGATTCGCGGAAGGGGTTCGCGCGAAAGTCGCCGTCACTATAGCAAGCAGACCCCGCGTCCACCTCCGCGGTGGCTTCACCGGCGCGGCAGAAGCCGTCGCAGCCGGTTTCCCGGAAGGTCCCCGAAGGCGCTGTGCGATACTGGCGCGGCCTCGCCGGACCCGACGACGCGTGCCCGATCGCATTCCTCCAGTCGCCATCACCGCCTGTACCGTGACCTCGGCACTTGGGCGGGGCCGCGACGCCCACCTCGAAGCGCTGACCCGGCGGCGTGGCGGACTCGCCGCGAACGACTTCACGTCGACGGCCCTGCCGTGCGCGATCGGCCGCGTCGCCGGCATCGAAGCCGTGCGCGTCCCGACAGAATGTGCATCACTCGACTGCCGCAACAACCGCCTCGCGTGGCTAGGCCTCGCCGGCGACGGGTTCCTCGACGCCGCGCACGGCGCGGTCGAACGCCATGGCGCGGCGCGGGTTGCGCTCGCCGCGGCGACTTCGACCGGCAGCATTGGCGCCACCGAGGAGGCCTACCGGTCGCTCGATGGCGGGCGCCTGCCCGCCCGGCTGCTCGAACCCGCGCTGCACCTGCCGCACTCGCTGGGACTGTTCCTCGCCGCCGTACTGGGCACGCGCGGACCATGCCAGACGGTCGCGACGGCGTGTTCGTCGAGCGCCAAGGTGTTCGCGCAAGCCGAGCGCTGGCTGCGGCTCGGGCTCGCCGACGCCGTCGTCGTCGCCGGCGTCGACAGCCTGTGCGACAGCGTGTTGTTCGGTTTCAACGCACTGGAACTGGTGTCGCCGGAACCGTGCCGGCCCTTCGACCGCGCGCGGCGCGGCCTGTCGATCGGCGAGGCAGCCGGCTTCGCGTTGCTCGAGCGCGCCGATGCCGGCAACGCCGCGGTGCCGCGCCTTGCCGGCTACGGCGAATCGTCCGATGCGTTCCACATGTCCTCGCCGCATCCGGACGGCCTCGGTGCGCGTCTCGCGATCGACGGGGCACTCGCGCGTTCCGGCCTTGCCGCCGACGACATCGACTACATCAACCTGCACGGCACCGCGACGGCAAGGAATGACGCGGTCGAAGCCGCGCTCGTCGCACGGATGTTCCCGCCCTCGACGCGCGCGAGCTCGACCAAGGGCTGGACCGGACACACGCTTGGCGCCGCCGGTATCGTCGAAGCCGTGCTGACCCTGCTTGCCCTCGGCAACGACCTCGTCCCCGGAACCTTGAACACGACCGATCCCGACCCCGCGTGCGGGCCGCAACTCGCGCTCGCCAACGAGGTAAAGTCCCTGCGCGTCGCGTTGTCGAATTCGTTCGGTTTCGGTGGCAACAACACGACGCTCGCATTCTTCGCGGGAGCGCGCGCATGACGGCGGCGACGCTGACCGTTGCCGTCGAAGGTGTCGGAATCGATGCTCCGGGTCTCGCCGGCTGGCCGGCCGCGTGCGTGGCGCTCGGTGCCAGCCCGCCGCCTTCGCCCCACGCGGCAGCCGCGGGTGTCGTGAGCCGATCCGCGGAACACCGGCGTGCATCGCAGACCACCCGGCTTGCCGGCAAGACCGCACGGGAAGCCTGTGCAATGGCCGGCCGCGATCCGGCGACACTGCGCCCGGTGTTCGCGTCGAGCCATGGCGACACCGCCATCATCGACTATCTCTGCGCGACGCTGGCCAGTGATCCGTTGTCGCTGTCACCGACGCAGTTCCACAACTCGGTGCACAATGCGCCGTCCGGCGGCTGGACGATCGAGACCGGGTGCCACGCGCCGGCCGTCGCGATCAGCGCGGGAACGGCCAGCTTCGCGACAGGCTTGCTCGAGGCAGCGGCCCAGGTCGTCGCCGACGGCGAACCCGTGTTGCTGGTCGTCTACGACATCGCCGCGCCGGGGTTGATTGCCGATGCGGTTCCGATCCATGCGCCATTCGCCACCGCGCTGGTGCTTGCGCCGTTGGGTGACGTGCAGCCGATCGCGACGCTGGCGGTGCGCTGGATCGGCGGGGGCGCGCTGCCGACCGATCCACCCGCGGATTTCCGCGCGCTGGCCGCCGCGAACCCTTCGGCTGCCGCGCTGCCGCTGCTGGCGGCGCTGGCGATGCGCGAACCGCGGCACATCGTCCTCGATGCCGCCCCGGCGGGCGCCGTCACGGTCGAGGTGCGGCCGTGAATGCAATCGACCCACGCAAGATCGCCGTCGTCATCCCGGCGTTGAACGAGGAGCGGGCGATCCGCGACGTCGTGCAGGGTGTCCTCGCGGTGTGCGCGAACGTCATCGTCATCGACGACGGTTCGACCGACGGCACGTCACGGCGCATCGCCGACCTGCCCGTCGACGTGATCCGCCACGCGACGCCGCAGGGCAAGGGACAGGCATTGCGCGAAGGTTTCCGCGCCGCGCTCGCGCGCGGCTTCGATGCGGTGATCACGATGGACGGCGACGGCCAGCACGCGGCGGCCGACATTCCGCGCCTGCAGCAGGCCGCCGCGGTGTATCCCGGCTGCCTCGTCATCGGCGCACGCATCCGCCACAAGGAATCGCAACCGAAAGCGCGCCGGCACGCGAACGCGGTGGCCGACTGGGGCATTTCCTGGGGCTGCGGCGTGCCGGTTGCCGACACGCAGAGCGGGCAGCGCTACTACCCCCGCGCCGCGCTCGAACTGGTCAACCTGCCGGCCGAGGATTTCGTGTTCGAAGCCGCGATCCTGATCGCGGCCGCGCGCGAACGCGGGATCGGCATCGTGTCGGTGCCCATCGACACGCGCTACCACGAGTCGTTGCGCGGCAGCCATTTTCGGCCGGTGCGCGACGTCACGCGCATCACGTGGTACACGATGAAGCGCGTCGCGCACTACGGGCACATCGTCGCGAGCTACCGCGCTTCCCACGGCTCGCCGCCGGTCGTCTTCGATCCGCCATAGCGACCCGTTCCGGCAGTCAATCCCGATCGCCGGCAGTCACGGCGGCGCGGCAGGATCGCGGACCGCCTTCGCGGGCGTGAGCCCCATCGAAACCCGGGTCTCGCCGGCGTACGCCGGCGATCGCGCGACGAGGATCGCGTGCGTCGGCTTGATCCGTCCCGCCAACAGCGCCGCTTCGTCGACGGCGTGGACCTTGTCGATGATCGCACGGTCGGCTTCGGAATCCGCATCGAAGTTCGGTCCGAAACCGCGACCGATGAAGACGTCGACGATATTGATGAAACCGATGAACAACTCGAACCGGAATCGCGGGATCAGGCACGGCAGGATGTCCTGCGCGCGGATGCCCTCGAAGCTCGCTCCCGAGCAATCCCAGTCCTCGAAGGTCGCCTCGACTCGCCGCAATTGGTGGTTGTACTTCTTCGGCTCGGGCAGTTCGGCCCACAGTGCATGGACCAGCGTGAGCGCCTCCGGCCAGCGCAGGTGGCCGTTGCGGCCGATCATGTCGGAGACGAGGAACCGGCCGTGCGGCGGCAATGCGGCGGACACCTCGTCGAACAGGTGTTCCAGCGCCATGACGTGGTGCAGCGCCTGGTTCGCGACCACCACATCGTATCGGCGCGTCAGTTGCAGCGTGTTGAAGTCCGCTGCGACGGCGCGGATATGCCGTGCGACGCCGCCCTCGTCCGCGAGCAGGCGCCCGCGCTCCAACATCTGCGGGTTGATGTCGACGCAGTCGATGACGAAATCGTCGAACCCCGCTTCCCGCAATCCCTGCGCCAACCGGACTTCGGCATCGCAGTTGCCGGAACCGATGCTCAGCACCGCGCCGCCGGGGGAGCCCCGATCCCGCAGGGTCCGCGCGGCGTACTTGAGGAAGAAGTCTTCCGGGTGGGAGAACCCGAACGCCTCGAGCCGCGGCCGAAGATACCGGTTCGACCAGTAGTGGAAGATCGCCGGCAGGTCGTGGACGACGGTTTGCCCGGCGTAGACCGCTTGCTCGTGCGCGATGCGACTCGCGTAGGCATCGGCTTCGGCGTCCGCGCCCGGGTCCACGGCACGATCCGGCGTCTCGGACTCCGGCGCGCCTGTATCGTCCGGCCGGACCCGGAACCGTTCACGCGCAAGCGCCAGCATCCGCTGGATCGGGGACGGCATGCGTCAGGCGTCCGCCCGGTTGGGCGGCTCGAGGTCACGGTGGTGGCGGGTCGAATCCATCCTGGAAGATCGTTTCGAGCGGGATGCACAGGGCATTGTCGGTGACGCTCGCCAGCGCGTTCGCGGCCGACGTGATGTCGCGATCGTAGCAACCGCCATTGGTATCCGTGTACTGGTACTCCTGGTCGCCGTGGCGTGACGCGGCTGCGCCCTGGTAGTGCGTCGCGACATGGTTCGTCGTCAGGCTGCCGTAGGACGGTACGCCATCCAGTGTGTCGTCGACCGCGAAATGGAAAGTCTGGTCGAAATCGATCGTCGACGGCGCGGCCGAGTCGTAGGCCATCGTGAACGGGTATTCAAGGTCAACCGTGGACACCGTGGTCGCTCCGGCATCCGGGGCGATCGTGGTCGTGCCGGTGACCGTCGCGGTGCGATCGATCGTCCAGGTCGTATCGGTATACGTCGTCGTGCTGTTGAAGTCGACCGACGGCGCGACGGTCGTCGTGATCCGCCCTGTCGAGGTGTCGACATAGCCTGAAATCGAGTAGTCGCGATTCGACGCCACGGTGATCGAACCGATGCCGTTGTTGTCGATCGAGCCGGTCACCTGCGGGTCGCGGTCAGCGTTGAGCAGGCGGCGCCCGTCACCGTTGCACTACCGGGGTCGAGTACAGCAGCAGCGCCGCGGTCGTCGACCAGTACGGGTGCGCGTTGAACACGCTGAGCGCGATGGTGTGCTCGGCGCCATCGTCGAGAACCCCGGCGAATGGCGTCAGGTCGACCCGGTACGGAACGAAGTTCAACGTCTGCACGCCGGGGGTCGGGATCCACAGGTTCGGCTGGACCCCACCGGTGAAGACCCACGGGTAGATCGGCGCCACGCCGGCGGGCGTGCCGTCGAGCGTGACTTCGACCTCGCGGAACGCGGAGCCGGGGCAGTCCCCGGTGATGGCCGCGTCACTGTCTGGCAGGCAGGACCACCAGAACTCGTCCGTGTACTGGCTTTCCGCGATCACGTCGAGATAGGCCCCCGTGATGTTCTGCGGCAACGTAGTCGTCAGGCTCAAGGTGTCGGTCGGCCCGTTGAGGTCGGTGGTGCCACCCGGCGCGGCGCTGAACGGGATGATCTGGTCCGGGACCGTCGGCGCCGGATCGGCCGCCGACACCGGATAGAACTCGAGCGTTGCCGATCCCGAGATGACGCCATCGTACGTTTCGTTGACGGTGTTGCCGATGTAGACGTCGCCGGACAGCGAGCTCGCCAACAACGCCGAGTAGTCCGTCAGGTCGCGTTCGACGTGCCAGCTCGGCGCAAGGGAAGGCGACGGTTCCGCGGTGGTCCCGAACCATACGTTGAGCCCGCCGAGCCAGATCGTGCCGGTGCGGTCGTACTGGACCCCGGCGGAAACCGCGAGGTCGACGTCGAGCACGACCTTCGACCAGGGCGCGGGGCACGCCGCGGGCGGGGTGTAGTCGATCGGCTTTGGCGTGTAGTCGGCGAACTGCAGGCCAGTGAACAGGGTGACCGTGCACGGCGTCGTCGACGGCCGCGCGACGAGCGGATCGGCAATCGACACGTTCTTCGACCCGATCGGCGGGAGCTGGCCATACTGGCCGCCATCGGCGAGCGCCACCGGGACGAGGGCGGCGGCGATCGCCGCGGCGAGGCACCGCAGGCCCGTGGCGAGCGGGCCAAGGATAGGGGGGGGTGGCAGGAAGGTCATGCGGGAATCCTTTTCATTGGCGCGAGGCCGCCGCTGCACACCGGACCCTCGGCAGCAACGCGGCCAGCGGAAGCGCCGCGAGGTTACTCCCGCGAGCGCCGACGGTGGAAACCCGGCAGCGCCGCCCCGGACTCAGGCCATGCCGCCATTGACGCCGATGACTTGCCCGTTGACGTAGGCCGCGGCATCCGAGCACAGGAACGCGACCAGCGCGGCAACCTCGTCGGGTGTCCCGGCACGACCGGCCGGTACCAGTGCGCGGATCCGTTCGTCATCGAACGCCGTGTTGGCCATGCGGCTTTCAATCACGCCCGGCGCGACGACGTTGGCGGTGATGCCGCGCGAGGCCATTTCGCGCGCGAGCGACTTGGTTGCGCCGTGCAGCGCCGATTTCGCGGCCGCGTAGTTCGCCTGCCCGCGGTTGCCGGTCACCGCCGCAAGCGAGGACACGCTGACGATCCGCCCGAAGCGTGCGCGTGCCATCGGCAGCAGCAGCGGTTGCACGACGTGGAAGAAGCCGTGCAGCGACACGTCGATCACGCGCCGCCACTGCTCCTCGCGCATGCCGGCGAGCGGTGCGTCGTCGTGGATGCCGGCGTTGTGCACGACGACCGGAATGGGCCCCGACTCGAGCGCGCGCTCGAGCGCGGCGCGCGTTGCTTCGCCATCGACGAGATCGAACGCGATGGCCTCCGCCTCGCCGCCCGCCGCGGTGATCTCCGACGCCAGCGCTTCGGCGCGTGCGATGCCGGCGTTCGCGTGCACGAGCACCGCGCATCCTGCGCGCGCCAATGCGCGTGCGATGGCGCCGCCGATGTCGCCGCTGCCGCCGGTCACCAGCGCACGCCGGCGCGGCGTCATGGCGCGTTCGCCGGTGCCTGCGCGCAGCGCAGTGTCGTCGCGGGGTGGCACGCCGGAGGCTGGTTGTCCACGAGAGGCTCGCTGTGGGAAACAGGGGAGGATCGTGTTGCGTGACGCCGCGCCGATGGGCGCGATCAGCCGCCCCTCGGACCCGGCGCCGGCATGCCGCCACCCGGTGCGACCGCGGCAACATCGCCGATCAGTGTACTGGCAACGCAATCGACGCCGGCACAGGGGCCGGATGCGCGACACCGCTTAACTGCCCGGTCGCAAAGTCGACGGCCTCTTCTCGCCTCCTCCGGTGCGCCTTCCGGCCACGGCGTTCGACTCATCCGGCGCGCCGGGTGCGAAACCGGGGAACGACGTCTCCTTTCCGGCTGCACGAGCCCCGGCGCGCGTCGCAAGTGCGCGGTAATGCGACAATGCCGCCTCGCCCGGACGCCAACCGCCCATGCCCGTGACCCGCATCGCCGCCTGCTTGCTCGCCTTCGGCCTGGCCGTGCCGGGTTGCGTCGTGCCCGCCGCCGCAAAATCGAAGTTCGGCTTCGAGACGGTGTCCGCGCTCGCCGCGAAGCTTGCCGCGTCGGCTTACCGCGAGCCGGTCGCATCGCCGCCGCCGGCCATCCGCAAACTCGACCAGGACGCCTGGAAGTCGATCACGTTCCGCCCCGAAGCCGACCTGTGGGGAAAGGAACAGCTTCCGTTCACCCTGGAATTCTTCGCGCAGGGTTGGCGGTTCGACGAGCCGGTGACATTGCACGCGGTCGACCCGCGCGGCGTGCACGCGATTGCGTTCGATCCCGGCTGGTTCGACTTCTCGGCGAGCGGCGTCGATCCGGCTGCCCTCGGCGGCGAGGGCCTGGCCGGGTTCCGTGCGCGCTATGCGCTGAACCTGCCGGCGTATCGCGACGAGATCCTGTCGTTCCTCGGCGCGAGTTATTTCCGGATGCTCGGCAAGGGGCAGGTGTACGGACTGTCCGCGCGCGGACTCGCGATCGACACCGGACTCGCGTCCGGCGAAGAGTTCCCGCGCTTCACGGAGTTCTGGATCGAACGTCCGCGCCGGAACGCGACCGACCTCGTCGTCTACGCACTGCTCGATTCGCCGCGCGCGACCGGCGCCTACCAGTTCACGATCAGCCCGGGCCTGACGACGGCAACCGACGTCCGCGCGCGGCTCTTCCTGCGCGCCGCGGTCGGCACGCTCGGCATCGCGCCGTTGACCAGCATGTACTTCCACGGCCCCGACCAGCCGTCGCGTGGCGAGGACTACCGGCCCGAGGTGCACGATTCGGATGGCCTGTCGGTCGAGGACGGCGACGGCAGCTGGATCTGGCGGCCGCTCGCGAACCCGGACAAACTGCTGGTGACCTCGTTCTCGGCCAAGTCGCCCGGCGGCTTCGGGCTGATGCAGCGCCAGCGCCGCTTCTCCGCGTACCAGGACCTCGCCGCGCACTACGAGGCCCGGCCGTCGGCGTTCGTGCAGCCGATCGGCGACTGGGGCGCCGGCCGGATCCAGCTCGTCGAGATCCCGTCGCCGAACGAGACCAACGACAACATCGTAGCGTTCTGGGTGCCCGCGGCGCAGCCGGCGCCGTTGCAGCCCTTCGACCTGCGCTACCGGATCCTGTGGCAGAAGGACAGCGTCGTCACGCCGCCGACCGCATGGGTCACGGCGACGCGACGCGGCAAGGGGTATTCGCCGCAACCGGACGACAGCATCGGCTTCGTGGTCGACTTCAAGGGGCCGATGCTGGCCGATCCGCTGTCCGATCCGCCGGTCACGGCCAGCGTTTCGGCGGGCGACAATGGCCGCATCACCGACCGGGCATCGGTTCCGAACCTGGTCGATGGCGGCTGGCGGATCCGCCTGCACGTGGCGCGGATCGACGCGACGCGGCCGGTCGAGTTGCGCGCGCACCTGCATCGCGGCAACCGGGATTCGGAAACGTGGAGCTACATCCTGCCGCCGCATTGAACATGGACGCCGAGCACCGTTGCCGCGGTTACCTCGACCGGCTGCCGCTCGACGCGGTCCGGCGCGCCGCGCTCGAGCGAGCGTGCGCAGCGGCCGGGCCGTCGCCCGAAGGCGAGATGGCGGCGTTGCACCGGGCACTGGCCGGCCGCGACGGCAATGCCGACGCCCCGGCCGCAACGTCGCTCGAGGCGCGGTTGGCGCTGGCCGGCGTCAGCGGTCGCGACGGAACCCTGATCGTCGCCGATCCGAGACGCGGTTTCCGGCTGCTTTCGGCGCCCCGCCTGAACCGCACGTCGATGGCGCCGGAGAAGTTTCCGCCACGCGCGTGGTGGCCTTTCCAGCGTCGCCGCCCCGAGCCGGCAGGACACCACCGCGAAGGCGGCCCGGTGCCGAACCAGCGTGGCGCGCCGTGGTTCCGTGCCTCCGCGATCCGCCGCACGACCCTGTTGATCCTGGTCCTCGTGCAGACATGGTTTGCGACCAACTACATGGTCAGCGTGCTGCCGTACCACGGCAAGACGGCGATGGAGATCGCGGTGCTGGTGTTGTTCGCGATCCTGATCCTGTGGGTGTCGGCCGGGTTCTGGACGGCACTCGCGGGATTCTGGCTGTTGATGGTGGGTCGCGACCGCTATTCGATCGCCGCCGGCGTGCCGCCGGATGCGCCGCTCGCGGCCGGCGCGCGGACCGCGGTCGTCATGCCGATCTGCAACGAGGACGTGCCGCGCGTCTTCGCCGGCCTGCGCGCGACGTACGAATCGCTGGTCGCGACCGGCCGGCTCGACCACTTCGATTTCTTCGTGCTGAGCGACACCGACGAGCCCGACACGCGCGTCGCCGAGCGCGAGGCCTGGCTCGACCTCTGCCACGCGGTCGACGGCTTCGGCCACGTCTTCTACCGCCGCCGCCAGCACCGCATCAAGCGCAAGAGCGGCAACATCGCCGACTTCTGCCGCCGCTGGGGCCGCAGCTACGCCTACATGATCGTGCTCGACGCCGACAGCGTGATGACCGGCGATTGCCTGGTCGGCCTCGCCCGGTTGATGGATGCGAACCCGAGCGCCGGCATCATCCAGACCGCGCCGCGCGCGGCGGGGCGCGACACGCTGTACGCCCGCATCCAGCAGTTCGCGACGCGTGCCTACGGGCCCTTGTTCGTCGCCGGCCTGCACTTCTGGCAACTCGGCGAGTCGCACTACTGGGGCCACAACGCGATCATCCGCCTCGCGCCGTTCATGCAGCACTGCGCGCTGGCGCGCCTGCCCGGCAAGGGTTCGCTGTCGGGCGAGATCCTGTCGCACGATTTCGTCGAGGCCGCGCTGATGCGGCGCGCCGGCTGGGCGGTGTGGATCGCGTACGAGCTGTCCGGCAGCTACGAGGAAATGCCGCCGAACCTGATCGACGAGTTGAAGCGCGACCGGCGCTGGTGCCAGGGCAACCTGATCAACTCGCGCCTGTTCTTCTCGCAGGGCCTGCATCCGGCGCATCGCGCGGTGTTCGTGACCGGCGTGATGGCGTACGTGTCGGCGCCGCTGTGGTTCGCATCGCTGGTGCTGTCGACGATCCTGCTCGCGATCCACACGCTGACGACACCGCAGTATTTTCCGACGCCGAACCAGTTGTTCCCGCTGTGGCCGCAGTGGCACCCCGAGCGGGCGATCGGCCTGTTCGGCGCGACCGCGCTGTTCCTGTTCATGCCGAAAATCCTCAGCGCGTTCCTGATCGCGATCCAGGGTGCGCGCGAATACGGCGGCACGCTGCGTCTCGCGGTCAGCACCTTCATCGAACTGGTGTTCTCCGCACTGCTGGCGCCGATCCGGATGCTGTTCCACACCGAGTTCGTCACGACCTCGCTGCTCGGCATCAAGGTGCCGTGGAAATCGCCGCCGCGGGACGACGCCGAGACGAGCTGGCGCGAGGCGGTGCGCCGGCACGGCGTGCACACGGTGATCGGCCTCGTCTGGGCCGGGATCGTCTACTGGCTGAACCCGTCGTTCCTGTGGTGGCTCGCGCCGGTCGCCGGCGCCCTGGCATTGTCGATCCCGATCTCGGTGTACTCGAGCCGCGTGACGCTCGGCCGCCGCGCGCGCGAGGCGCGCTTGTTCCTGATTCCGGAGGAATCGCGCCCGCCACGCGTGCTGCGCCGGATGAACCGCTATGCGCGGGCGGCGGGGCCGGCGTCGGGCTTCGTCGACGCGATCGTCGACCCGCTGCAGAACGCGCTGGCCTGCGCGTCCGACGTCGCCCGCACGCAGCACTCCGACGCGGTCGAACGCGCGCACGCGACGCTGGTCGAGCGCGCGGTCGCTGCCGGCCCGGCGGGGCTCGCGCGTGCCGAGAAGATCGCGTTGCTGCGCGACGTGTCGGCGCTGTCGCGATTGCACTTCGCGGTGTGGTCGCGCGAGGACGCGAACCCGGAGTGGTTCGCCGGCGCGAGCGCGCCGAATTTCCGCCGCATCGAACGCCGCCACGCGCAGCGGGCGGGAACCACCGCGGCCACCCGCGTCGCCAGTGTTGGAGCTTCCCCATGACGTCACGTGGGCTGACCCGACGCGAGCTGCTGGCGAGTGCGACGCTCGCCTTCGCCGGTGCACTGCCGGCAGCGCGGGTGTTCGCGCAACCGCCGGATTCCGGCGCGCGCCATTTCGACTTCGCGGCGCTGAAGGGCAAGGCCCGCGCGCTGGCGGAGCGCCCGTACGTGGCGGCAGCCGAAACCGCAACGGCTGCGCTGGCCAAGCTCGATTTCGACCGCTACCAGAAGATCGTGTTCCGCCACGCCCATGCCTTGTGGGCCGACACCGCGGCGCGGTTCCGCGTCGAGTACTTCCACCTCGGCATGCACTACCGGCGGCCGGTGCGGCTCTTCGAAATCGTCGACGGCGAGCCCCGACCGATCGGCTACGACCCGGGCCTGTTCGACCTCGCCGGCAGCGGCCTCGATCCGCAGGGCTTGCCGCACGACCTCGGATTCGCCGGCTGGAAACTGTTCTTCCACACCGACTGGTCGCGTGACGTCGCGGCGTTCCTTGGCGCGAGCTACTTCCGCGCGGTCGGCGCGAGCCTGCAGTACGGCTTGTCGGCGCGCGGCCTCGCGATCGATACGGGGCTGCCCAAACCCGAGGAGTTTCCCGACTTCACCGCGTTCTGGCTCGATCGGCCGGGAGCGGGCGACGACACGCTGACCGTGTACGCCCTGCTCGATTCGCCGAGCGTCGCCGGTGCGTACCGGTTTGCGATCACGCCGGGGGCGCGGCTCGCGA
Organism: Lysobacterales bacterium; assembly: GCA_046347015.1. Taxonomy (GTDB): domain Bacteria; phylum Pseudomonadota; class Gammaproteobacteria; order Xanthomonadales; family Rhodanobacteraceae; genus Dokdonella_A. The sequence goes on from JAXMHA010000021.1 coordinate 43,507, forward strand.
TGCAGGTCGACTGCGCATTGTATCCGCGCCGCGCGATCGAACGCCTCGGCATCGCGCCGGCGACCAGCATGTTCCTGACCGCGCCGAACGACCGCCGCGTCGACCGCGACTGGCGGCCGGCGGTGCACGATTCCGATGGCCTTGCGATGTGGACCGGCCACGGCGAGCGGATCTGGCGTCCGCTGGTGAATCCCGCCGACCTCCACGTCAGCCGCTTCGCCGACCGTGACCCGCGCTGCTTCGGCCTGCTGCAGCGCGACCGTGACTTCGACGATTACGAGGACACCGGCGCACGCTACGACCTGCGGCCCGATCTCGTGGTCGAACCGGCCGGCGAATGGGGCACGGGCGCAGTAGTGCTGGTCGAGATCCCGACCGCGTACGAGAGTTTCGACAACATCGTCGCATTCTGGAATCCGGGCGAGCCGATCGCCCCCGGCAGCGAGCGGTTGTTCGGTTATCGGTTGACCTGGGGCGCGACCGCTCCCGACCGGGCCAGCGCGCACGTCACCGCGACCCGCACCGGCATCGGCGGACAACCCGGCGGCCCGGCAGCGCACTTCGCGTGGCGCTTCGTCGTCGATTTCGCCGGTGGCACGCTGCCGATGCTGGCGCCGGGGAGTGCGGTCGAACCCGTCATCGGCACGAGCGCCGGCACCGTCGAACACGCGACCGCAACACACTATCCGGAAATCGCGGGCTGGCGCGTCGTGTTCGACCTGCGCCCACCGCCGGAATCGACCGCGCCGATCGACATTCGCCTGTTCCTGCGGCTCGGCGGGCAGGCGCTCAGCGAGACGTGGCTGTATCAGTGGACGCCGCCCGCTCGCCGCTGAGCGCGACGGTTGCTTTGCCACGCGGACGCCCCATGTAGACGGTTCACCTGTCCCGGAGTGCCGTCATGTCCGCCCGTCCCGAAGCCCTTGCCAGTGCCGCTTCACGCCGCGTCGCGCACGTCGTGCGTGGCCAACCGACGCAGGACGGCGCCGGCGTCAAGCTGACGCGCGTGATCGGCCAGCGCGCACTCGACAGCCTCGATCCGTTCCTGCTGCTCGACGAGTTCCGCTCCGATCACGCCGGCGACTACATTGCCGGTTTCCCCGAGCACCCGCACCGTGGTTTCGAGACGGTGACGTACATGCTCGCGGGGCACATGCGCCACCGCGACAACAAGGGCAACCAGGGCGACCTCGGCCCCGGCAGCGTGCAGTGGATGACCGCCGGCCGCGGCATCGTGCACTCGGAAATGCCGCAGCAGGAAAACGGGCTGCTATGGGGCTTCCAGCTCTGGGTCAACCTGCCGGCGGCGGACAAGATGACCGCGCCGCGCTACCAGGACATCGCGCCGATCGCATTCCGGAAGCGACGCCGGCCGATGGCGTCACGGTGCGCGTCATCGCCGGCTCGGTCGACGGCGCCACGGGCCCGGTCCCGGCGCGGTCAGGACCGATCCGCGCTACTACGACATCCGCCTCGCACCCGGCACGCGCTGGCGCGTGCCGCTGCCCCGGCCACGCCGCGTTCGCCTATGCCTACGACGGCGCGGTCACGGTTGGCGGCGATGCAGCCACCACCACGCTCGCACGCGGCGAACTCGGCGTGCTCGATGGTGACGGCGACGTCCCGCTCGCCGGCGATGCCGCAAGGCGCTCGCCTCCTCGTCGTCGCCGGCCAGCCGCTGCGCGAACCGGTCGCCCGCTACGGCCCGTTCGTGATGAACACGCGCGAGCAGATCCTCGAAGCGGCGCGCGACTTCGAGGCGGGAAGGTTCTGACTGCCGCCGGCGATCACCACGCGTTGGTCGCCGGTTTTCGAATGGGATGCGAATCGAGCACGGGGCGCCATCGCACCGTGTGCGGCGTCACTTGCCGATGCAGAACGTCGCGAAGATCGAGCGCAGCAGGTCCTCGGTGGTGACTGCGCCGGTGATCTCGCCGAGCGCGCGTTGCGCGTGACGGAGTTCCTCGGCGAGGAGTTCCGGCGCAGCGGGTGGCGTCGCCCGCGCGGCCGTGACGTGCACGCGAGCGCGCTCCAGTGCATCGACGTGGCGCGCACGGGCGCTGAACGTGCCGGTTCCGTCGGTGTCGAGCCCGGCGCGTCGGCGCCACTCGTCAACGAGATGGCCGAGGCCCGCACCGGTCCGCGCCGACAACCAGATTTTCGCAGCGCCGTCCATGCGTTCGATCCGCGCCGCGAGCCCTGCGAGATCGATCTTGTTGTGTACGCGGATCGTCGTGGCGGGATCGACGCCATCCGGCAACGGAGCGGCCACTGCGGCGACGCTGGCATCGTCGACCAGCACGACGACGTCGGCACGCATGATCTCGGTGTGCGCGCGCCGCACGCCTTCGGCTTCGACCGGATCGGCTGTCGTCCGCAGCCCAGCGGTATCGGCGAGCACGACGACGATGCCGTCGAGTTCGACCGATTCGCGCAGCACGTCGCGCGTGGTCCCGGGAATCTCGGCGACGATCGCCCGCTCGTTGCCGGCGAGTGCGTTGAGCAGGCTCGACTTGCCGACGTTGGGCGCACCGGCGATCGCGACCGTGAGGCCGTCGGTCAGGCGCGCGCCGCGGCGTGCCGACCCGAGCAGCTCGTCGAGCGCCGCGGCGACGGCAGCCAGTCGATCGAGCTGTCGTGATTCGATCGCCGGATCGAGGGCTTCGTCGGCGAAATCGATGGTCGCCTCGACATCGGTCCGCAGCGCCTTGACCGCATCGGTGATCGCGTGGACCCGATCGGAGAACGCGCCTTCGAGACTGCGTACCGCGGCGCGGGCCGCGGCAGCGGAGCCCGCTGCGATCAGGTCGGCAACCGCTTCGGCCTGCGCAAGGTCGAGCTTGCCGTTGAGAAACGCACGTTCGGAAAACTCGCCCGGACGGGCAGGCCGCGCACCGAGCTCGATGGTGCGCGCCAGCAGCGCACGCAGTACAACCGGGCTGCCGTGGGCGTGGAGCTCGGCGACATCCTCGCCGGTGAAGGAATGCGGGGCCGGAAAGTGGAGCAGCAGGCCGTGGTCGATCGCCTCGCCGGCAGCATCGCGGAACTCGCAACGGTGTGCGTGCCTTGGGCGCGGAACGCGGCCGAGCAGCGCCACCGCGATCGCGGCAGCGGCCGGACCCGAGAGCCGCACGATGCCGACGCCGGCGGCGCCGTTCGCGGTCGCGATGGCCGCGATCGTGTCGCCACCCGGCGTGGTCAGCCGGCCTTGCGTTCCCCGGCCTCGACGCGGCGCGTGATGATCCATTGCTGCAGCAGCGACAGTCCGCCGTTGGCGACGTAGTAGAGCACGAGTCCGGCGGGGAAGAAGATGAAGATGATCGAGAACGCGATCGGCATGATCTTCATCATGCGCGCCTGCATCGGGTCCATGCCGGAGGTCGGCGTCAGGTGCTGCGAGACGAACATGATCGCCGCATTGAGGATCGGCAGCACGTAATAGGGATCGGGCGCGGTCAGGTCGTGGATCCAGCCGATGAACGGCGCTTGCCGCAGCTCGACGCTTTCGATCAGTACCCAGTACAGCGCGAAGAACACCGGGATCTGTACCAGCATCGGCAGGCAGCCACCGAGCGGGTTGACCTTCTCGGTCTTGTACAGCTCCATCATCGCCTGGTTCATCTTCTGGCGATCGTCGCCGAAGCGTTCCTTCAGCGCGGCGATGCGCGGCTGCAGCTTGCGCATCCGCGCCATCGAGCGGTACTGCGCCTCGCTGAGCTTGAAGAACACCGCCTTGATCAGCAGTACCAGCAGGATGATCGCGAAGCCCCAGTTGCCGGTCAGCTTGTGGAACTGCGAGAGGATCCAGTGCAGCGGTTCGGCGATGACGGTGAAGATGCCGTAGTCGGCGGTCAACGCAAGTCCGGGGGCGATGCTGTCGAGCGTGCCCTGCAGTTTCGGTCCGATGTACAGGCGCGCCGTGGTTTCCGCTTGCGCACCGGGTGCGACCGTCAACACCGGCGACATCGCGCGGATCAGGTACCGGTGCGTGCCACCGGCATCGACGGCGTCGGTGCTGTACGAGTCGGTCTCCTTGGCCGGCGGAATCCACGCCGCGAAGAAGTAGTGCTGCAGCATCGCCGCCCAGCCGCCGCTGAAACTCTCCGACAGTGGATCACTGGCGAACTTGTCGTACTTGAGCTTCTGGAACTTGTCGGTCGCGCTGTACCAGGCCGCGCCGGAAAAGCTGTAGCGGTCGGTGTTCGCGTAGCCCTTGAGGCCGCCGGTTTCGATGACCGGCGGCACCCGCTGCAGTTGCCGGTAGGCGTTCCCGGTCCACGGCGCGGTGCCGCGGTTCTCGATCACCTGCCGCTGATCGATCACGTAGCTGCCGCGGTGGAAAATCAGGTGGCGGGTCACGGCGAGGCCATCGGGACCGGTCCAGGTGAGCGGCACGTCGATTGACCCGGCACCGGGCGCCAACGAGTACGTGGTGCGTTCGGCCGTGAACATCGCGCGATGGTCGGGCGCGGTTCCCGTGTTGCTGACGAGGCCGCTTTGCGCCTCGAAGAACGCCGCGGGAGTGTTGTCCAGCAAGCGGAATGGCGGCGAGCCCTTGCCGGAGTGTTGCGGATAGGCCAACAGGTCCGCGCGCACGATGCTGCCGCCGCGGCTATCGATCGTGACGCGCAGGACGTCGGTCGTTACGGTGATTTCCTGACCGGGTGATTCGGTTGCGCCGTTGGGAACCGCGGGAGGCTTGGGGAGCGTTGGCGATTCGGCGGCCGGTACCGTCGATGCCCCGGAACTCGCCTTTTCCCCCGCCGTCGAGGCCGGCGCCGTGGCGACCGCTGGCGATGTCGGCGGCGCTGGATGCGCGCCAT
>JAXMHA010000022.1:0-47137 GCA_046347015.1 Lysobacterales bacterium
CGCGCGCTTTCGGGCTCGCCGACCGCGCTGTAGCTGACCATCAGCATGCCGGCGGACAGGTAATCGCCCTCGGCCAGCGCAGCGGCCTTGGCGAAGAACGGAATCGCTTCGCGAGTGCGGCGCGCGGCGTAGTGCAGGAGTCCGGCGGCTTCGTTGGTTTCGTAGGAATCCGGATCCAGCCGCAGGGCTGCCTCGACTTCGCGCCGCGCCTCGTCCAGTTCCTTTTGCTGCGTCAGCACGCGGCACATCGCGGCGTGGGCTTCCGCCAAGCCCGCGTCGAGCGCGAGCGCGCGTCGGGCCGCGGCCATCCCGCCGTCCTCGCTGCGCGAGAAATCCATCCGCAGCCGCGCCTCCGAGTTCGCCAGCATGGCCCATGCCCGCGCGAACAGCGGGTCGATGTCGACCGCCTTCCGGCACAGGCGCGCCATCGCCTCCGTGTTGCGCAGGCTGCCGAGGTTGCCGGTGACCATGAATTGCCGCGCCATCAGGTACAGGTTGTAGGCGTCGGGCGCGACGGTGCCGCGGTCCCCGATGGCCTTCTTCTCCTCCGGCAGCAACGCGATCTTCAGCGCCGCGACGATCGCCTCGGAGATTTCGGTCTGCAGCGCGAAGATGTCGCGCAGGTCGCGGTCGTAGCGGTCGGCCCAGATCGGGCGATCCTGCGCCGCGTCGATGAGCTGTGCCGAGATGCGCACCCGGTCGCCGGCCTTGCGCACGCTGCCTTCGAGGAAGTGCGTGACGTTGAGCTGGCGCGCGAGCGGCCGCAGCTTGACCTCCTTGCCCTTGAACGAGAACGCGGTGTTGCGGGACGTGACCGTCAGCGCCGAGATCCCGGCGAGCGCGGTGATGATGTCTTCGGTCACGCCGTCGGAGAAATAGTCCTGTTCGCGATCGGTGCTCATGTTCGCGAAGGGCAGGACGCAAACGGACACCCGGTTCGCCGCGCGGCCGACGGCCATCGGCACCCGTGCCTTGGGTTCCCCCGATGGCGTGCCGAGCATCGTCTGCAGCGCCCGGATCAGCTTCGGGAACGGCGGGCTCGACGGGTCGCCATTCCAGTCGTCGAAATCCGTGGTCTCGATCGCCCGTGCGTCGATCGGCAGTTCGGCCTTGTCGAAGCGGACCGGCACCAGCACGCCGCGCTCGGCGCCGATGCGCGCTTCGCTGCGCACCCAGCGCGACGCGACGGACACCGGCGTCCACGCCACGACGACGACGTGCGACGCATTCAACTGCGCGGCGATGACGTCGTCGAACTCCTCGCCGGTCGCGATGTCGGCATCCCACCAGACCGACCAGCCGTGCGCTTCGATGGCGGTGACGAGGGGTGCGACGCGCGCCTTGTCATTCCTGGCGTAGGAGAGAAAAATGTCCATCGCGCGGCTTCGGCAATCCGTCGGGAGTGACCCGGCCAAGCCGGTACGGGCGGCATGATATACAGGCGAACCTCGGGTTGTCGCGCGGGCTGCGGCTTCGGGGCCGCCCGGTTCGAGAAGGCCGCCTCGCCGCCGCGATTCGTTGCCCGTCGATCGCGCAACCTTGTCCAGCCATCGCGGGAGAAGAACGATGATCATCCCTCGTCCCGCCGCCGAACGTGGCCATTTCGACCATGGCTGGCTCGATACCTGCCACAGTTTCTCGTTCGCGGACTATTTCGATCCCGCACACGTGCACTGGGGACCGCTGCGCGTGATCAACGAGGACCGCGTGCAACCGGGCCAGGGCTTCGGGACGCACAGCCACCGCGACATGGAGATCGTGAGCTACGTGCTGGAGGGTTCGCTTGGCCACCAGGATTCGATGGGCAATGCGTCCCGCATCGTGCCGGGGGACGTGCAGCGGATGAGCGCCGGCACCGGCGTCACGCATTCCGAGTTCAACCACGAGAAGGCGGGTGTCACCCACTTCCTGCAGATCTGGTTCCTTCCGTCGCGATCGGGCCTGGTGCCGTCGTACGAACAGAAGACGTACCCCGAGTCGGAGAAGCGCGGTCGCCTGCGTCTCGTCGTGAGTCCCGACGGCCGCGAAGGGTCGGTCACGATCCATCAGGACGCCTACCTGTACGCCGGCCTCTTCGATGGCGACGAATCCGCGACCCATGCCATTCCGGCTGGCCGCCTGGCGTACGCACACGTCGTGCGCGGCAAGGCGACGATCAACGGTCACGCGCTCGGCGCGGGCGACGCGCTGCGGTATCGGGACGAACCGCAGGTGACCGTCGAACGTGGCGATCGCGCCGAGGTGCTGGTGTTCGACTTGCCGGCCTAGCGAACACGCGCCGGCGGCCGGTGCGATCCAAACCGGACCCGCCGCCGGTGACGCGAGGGTTTGCGGCAACCGCCGTTCAGTGCGCCCCGTACTCGCGCACCATTTGCGTCATCGTGCGGGCGACGCACGCCGCATCGCAGCGGCCGGCAAGGTAGCCCGAGCCGCACGTCATCAGCTCGGCGAGGGTTTCCTGCAACGCGCGCGCTTCCGGGCCCCGCGGCGCGCCGTCGTCGCCTGCGGTCGGTTCCGCATCGGCGTAACTGCGCACCGCATGCACCATCGTGCTCGCCATGCGATCCGCATCGATGTCGCCGCGCAGGAAGCTCGGGCCGACGCTGACGGCGCGATCGATCGCGGCCCGCATCCGCGCAACCCGGGCGTCCGCAGCGCCCGTCGTGCCGTGTCGTGTGCCGCCAGCCGGTGTCGATTCCATCGCGTGCTCCCGTTGTGTCATTCGCTTTCGCCATTATGGACTTCGTGACGGCTGCCGGAGCGGCGACTGGCGCGCCCCGTTGCCGCACGTTTCGCTACCTGACCACCAGCGGCCCCGATCCCGGCAGGCGCGTGACGAGATCCGCGCCGGCGAGTTGCGATGGCGTGTAGCTGCCACCGGCAGGCGGATTCCGCAGCAGGTGCTCGACGACCGCCAGCGCGCCGGTGATGGTCAGGCTGTAGGCGTTGGCAGTGCGGATGCGCGCGGTTTTCGTTGCGCCATGCGGGTTGCATGCCTCGCCCCAGACGAAGGTCGGCAGCCGCGCGCGCTGCGCTGCGTCGGGGCCGTGCACCGTCTTCGCGATGCGCGCCTTGAGGAAGCGCTGGACCAGCGGCCAGCGCAGCACCGGGCGGATCCGGTTGACGCGTCGCACGCGGGCAATGAGTGACGGGGGCGCGGCGAAGTAGACCTCGATGTCGGGAATTCCAGTCGTGTGGTACGCGGTCGCGACGTCACCCCAGGGTATCGTCATCGCGTCCTTCTCGCCGTCGCCGAAGTCGATGCGGCGTATCGCGTGCGCCAAGGGCACGGTGACGATCCGCCCGCCGCGACGCAGTTTGCCGCCGTGCGCCAGGCCTTCGATCGATGTCCTGGCGCTGCCGGGAGAAAGGCCGGAGCGCGAGTCGAAGCCGAGCGCGAGCCGGGTCGCATCGGGCAGCGCGGCCTTCAGCGCCGCCGCGACACAGTCGGTCGGGATGACGTCGAAGCCGACGCCGGGACAGATCGCGATGCCGGCCGTCCGTGCGCGGTCATGCAGCGACTGCGCGTGCTCGAACACGTCGATCTCGCCGGTGATGTCGAGGTAGTGCGCGCGCGCCGCGAGACAGGCTTCCATCATCCGTGCGGCGGTCGCCGAAAACGGACCCGCGCAGTTCAGCACTAGGCAATGCCCGGCAAGTTGCGTCGCCGTCGCCGCCACGTCGTCGAGGCCGAACACGCGCGCTTCGAGGCCGAGTTCCCGGGCCAGCGCCTCGACCTGCTGCCGATGGCGGCCGGCCAGCACGGGGTGCAGGCCGCGGCGCGCCGCCTCGCGGGAGATCAGCTCGCCGGTGTATCCGTTGGCGCCGTAGAGCATCCAGGCCGGGCGGGCGTCGTCGGCGTTCATCGCCGGCGTTCCCGGCCGGGTGCTTCGGATTCGCAGACAGCGCGGGTCATCGCGGCGTGCCGCCGGACCGCGCGGCGAGGGCGTCACCGAGGCGCTGGATCGTCTTGTCGCCGAATCCCGGCAGGCCCGTGAGCGCGCCGCCGCGGATGGCCCGGTCGAGGCCGGCGGGGCTCGTGATGCCGAGTTCGTCGCGCAACTGGCGCACGCGCTTCACGCCGAGGCCGGGCAGCGTCATCAGGTCGGCGAGGCCCGCGGGGATGCGCTTCTCGAGTTCCACGAGCTGCGGCAACGCACCGGTGCGCACGATCGTCGTGATCTTGCCGGCGAGGATCTTGCCGATGCCGGGCAGTTCGCCGAGATCGCGTCCTTCGGCAACCAGCTTCGCCATGTCGTACGCGGAGCCGGTCAACAGCCGCACCGCGTTGCGATAGGCGCGCACGCGAAACGCATCGGCGCCGTCAATCTCGAGGAGATCGGCATAGCGGGTGATGAGCCGCGCGATTTCCGCGTTGTCGACAGCCACGGCATCGATCCTCGGCGGCGCAATCCGGCGCGCATTCGCCCATTGCGCCATGCGCACCCCATTGTCCCGCAATCCCGTCCCGCTGGCGCAGCCTCGGGACGGCGATCAGGACTATGCTGTGCGTGGGTCGGCGTCGCGGGGCGGCCATGCCGCGCGCGATACGGATCGCCATGCCCCTGCAGAATCGAGTCAATCCGTTCGGTGGCCTCGATGCCGTCCCGGCGCGCGGCGCGTGGCTCGGCAACCGCGGCATCCTCCACGACGATCGCCGCGAAATCGTCGCGCAATGGCGATCGAAGGCGTGGATCACGTGCCGCCTGCACTACCCGGGTGTCCTCCGCGCGGTATTCAGCCCGCATACGTGGTCGGAACTCTTCTTCCTCGACGAGGCAACCGCGTTCGCCGCGGGACACCGGCCGTGCGCGTACTGCCGGCGCGAGCGCTACGTCGAGTTCAAGCGCGCGTGGTGCGCAGCCAATGCGCGCCGGCTTGATTCGCCCGATCCACGGGTGGGCGTGATCGACGCGATCCTCCACCACGAACGGGTGGCGCGCACCGGCAAGGTGGTTTTCCGTGCGCGGTTCGGGGCATTGCCGGACGGCGCGTTCATCGCGCGGGATGGCGGCGCCCACCTGATTTGGCAGGACCGCTCGTGGCCGTGGTCGCACCGGGGTTACGGCCGGCCGCTGCCCGCGCCACGCCCTGCCACGCGCGTCGACGTGCTGACGCCGCGCTCGATCGTCGCGATGTTCGCCGCGGGTTTCGAACCGCAAGTCGACGCGTCGGCCCTGCGGGCGCCGCGCGGGTGAAGGATCCACTCCGCTTGCCGTGGATCAGGACTGCCGTGTGCGCCTGGCGGTAGGGTACGCTGCATCGGGCATGCGACGACGGGAACGCGACATGACGCAGCCGGGCGAATGGTTGACCGCGCAACACCGCCGGATCGACGACGGCGTCGGCGGCGCCGGCGACGGAGCCGGCGGACTGGCGGCGCTGGCCGAGTCGCTGGCGTCGTTGCGGGCCCACATCCATGCGGAGGAAACCGTCCTGTTCCCGCCGCTGGAGCAGGCCGGCTTGGCGATGCCGGTGTTCGTGATGAAGCGCGAGCACGGCCAGATGTGGCCGCTGCTCGTGGAGCTGGCGGCGGCCTGTACGGCCGCGGCCCCCGTCGAGTCGGTACGCGGGCCGGCCCGGCAGTTGTTCCAGCTCCTGCAGATCCACAATGCGAAGGAAGAACAGATCGTCTATGCGGCCGCCGATCGCCTCGTCGCCGAACGCGGTGACGAAACCTTGATGGCGGCGCTCGCGGGAGCACGCGTTCCGGGTGACTGGATCTGCGCGCTGGCGCCGCGCTGACGTGTTGCCGTGACGTGCGCCACGGAGCGCTGCGATACTTGCGCTTCCGCGACATCGATCACCGGCCGGGTGCCAGTACCGGCGGCCCGATGCGGATTCGCGCGAGGCACCCGATGGAACCCGCCGAGATGAACCACGACTTCACGACGCTCGTCGACCGCTCCGCGATGGCGTCGATGAAATGGGATGCGATGCGCCGGGCGAATCCGGACGTGCCTGCGGGCATTCCACCGTTCTCGGTCGCCGACCTCGACCTTGCGAACGCGCCCGAAATCATCGACGGGCTCAAGGCCTTCCTCGACGACGCGGTGCTGGGTTATACCGGGCCGTCCGCCGCATACACGCAAGCGGTCGTCGACTGGATGCGGCGGCGGCATGGCTGGACGGTGCAGCCCGAGTGGATCGTGCAGAGCCCCGGCGTCGTGCCGGCCTTCTTCCACGCGATCCGTGCGTTCACCGCGCCGGGCGACGGCGTGATCATCCAGACACCGGCGTACTACCCGTTCTACATGGCGATCGACAAGAACCATCGCCGACTCGTGCGCAATCCGCTCGTGCTGCGCGACGGCCGTTTCCGCATCGACTTCGTTCACCTGCAACGGGTGGCGGCCGATCCGGCGAACAAATTGTTGTTGTTCTGCAGCCCGCACAATCCGACCGGGCGCGTGTGGACGCGCGAGGAACTGCGGCGCGTCGCCGACATCGTGCTGGCGAATGACTTGATCCTCGTCAGCGACGAGATCCACTTCGATCTGGTGCTGCCGGGGCACCGGCACATCGTGATGTCCACTCTCGGCGCGGACATTGCGCAACGCACCCTCGTGTGCACTGCGCCAAGCAAGAGCTTCAACCTTGCCGGCCTTTCCACCAGCAACATCGTCATCGAAGATGCCGGCCTGCGTACCCGCTTCACGGCCGAGCTCGAGGCGAGCGGGCTCTTTTTCCTGACGGCGCCCGGCTACAAGGCCTGCGAACTCGCCTACACGCAAGGGGCGGCGTGGCTCGACGGCCTGTTGCGGCTCGTCCAGTGCAACCACGACCTCGTCAAGGACTTCATGGCGCGGAAGCTGCCCGCGGTCACCGTGTTCGACCTCGAAGGCACGTACCTGCAGTGGATGGACTTTCGCGGCCTCGGCAAGAGCGCCGCGGAGCTCAAGGCGATCCACGAACGGCAGGCCTTCGTGTTCTTCGACGAAGGGACGATGTTCGGCGAGGAAGGCGCCGGCTTCGAGCGGATGAACCTCGCGACACCGACCGCAGCCGTCGAAGCCGCGCTCGAAAGGCTCGCGGCATGTCATGTCGGCACCGGAATCGGCGTGGCAGCGGGCACCGCCATGACGCAGCGTCGACACGACCGATGAACACGGCGCTGATTCCGCCACGCCTGCGCTGGCGGTGCCGCCGCGGAACGCGCGAGCTCGACCTTCTGCTCGGCGGCTGGCTGGAGCGGTACTGGGCGGCAGCGGATGAAGCACGCCGATCGTCTTTCGAACGCCTGCTCGATTCGACCGATCCGGACCTGTGGGACTGGCTGATGGGCCACGCGCGGCCGGACGATCCGAAGTTCGCATCGATCATCGATGAAATTCGCGCCGACCATCGCCTTTGAGTTCCGGCCATCGCGCATCGTCGCGGCGGTGGCGGCGGTCGTCGCGGCGCTGGCCGTGATCGCGCCGTGGTTCAGCGGGTTGCCGTGGTACGCCAGGGCGTCGGTGTCGATCGTCGCTGGCGCCGGCGCGGCCTTCGCGCTGCGCCGTCACCTTGCGCCGCCGTTCGACCGCATCGCGTTCGGCGCGGATGGCTGGCGCCTGGTCGATCGTGCGGGAGCGGAACGGCCGGCGAATCTCGCGGCCCACGTTTGCCTCGGCACGTTGGTGTCGATGACGTTCGCGACCGATGCCGGCCGCTGGACCGCATTGGTCGCGCCGGACAACCTCGACCGGGATACGGCACGGCGGCTCCGCGCCCTGTTGGCGCGCCCACCTTCACGATCACCGCGCGGAAGGGAAGCCGCCGGCCGCTGATCCTCGCCGCCGCGTGAACGCGCGGCGACCAGGCCCGGGCGCGGACTTGCCGGTTGCCCTGGGTTCCGGCACTCTCGCCGCGGCGGTCCCCCGCAGCGTCTTTCCCGCGTCCCCGAAATGTTCCGACCGCTCGAAATCTTCATCGGCCTGCGTTACACGCGCGCCAAGCGCCGCAACCATTTCATCTCGTTCATCTCGCTGGTGTCGATCCTCGGCATCGCGGTCGGCGTGACGGCGCTGATCACGGTCATCTCGGTGATGAACGGCTTCGACCACGAGTTGAAGGACCGCATCCTCGGCATGGTGTCGGACGCGACGATTTCCGGTGTCGGCCCGGCGATGCCCGACGCCGCCACCGCGCTGCGCCTCGCCGATGCCAATCCGCACGTGCTGGGCGCGGCGCCATACGTCGAACGCGAGGCGATGCTGCAAGGGGTGCACAGCGCCGGTGCGATCATCCGCGGCGTCGAGCCGAAGCTCGAGGACCGCGTGTCGGACATCGGCAGGCGGATGAAGGTCGGCAAGCTGTCCGACCTCGTGCCGGGCCGCTACGGCATCGTGCTCGGCATCGAGCTCGCGCGCACGCTCGGCGTCGACACCGGCGACAAGGTCACCGTGTTCGCGCCGGAATGGAGCGCGTCACCGATCGGCGCGGTGCCGCGCATCAAGCGGTTCACGGTCGTCGGCATCTTCGAGGCCGGCATGCAGGAGTACGACTCCGGCCTCGCGGTGGTCAGCATGGCCGACGCGGAAACGCTGTACCGGCTCGATGGCCCGACCGGCATCCGCCTGAAGCTCGACGACATGTTCCGCGCCGACGCGATCGGCTACGGCCTCGCGCGCGAGCTCGGGCAGGCGTACCGCGTCACCGACTGGATCCAGGGCCACAGCAACTTCTTCAAGGCCGTCGCGATGGAGAAGAAGGTGATGTTCCTGATCCTGTCGCTGATCGTCGCGGTGGCGGCGTTCAACCTCGTGTCGACGCTGGTGATGCTGGTGCAGGACAAGCAGTCCGACATCGCGATCCTGCGCACGCTCGGCCAGACGCCGCGCAGCATCATGGGCACCTTCATGGTGCAGGGCATCCTGGTCGGCACGCTCGGCATCGTGCTCGGCATCATTGCCGGCGTCACGCTGGCCCTCAACGTCGAGGCGATCGTCGAATGGATCGAGCGCACCTTCCACGTCGTGTTCCTGTCGCCGGACGTGTACTACATCAGCGAGGTGCCGAGCGATCTGCACTGGAGTGACGTGGGTTGGATTGCCATCGTCGCGTTCGTGTTCTGCACGCTCGCGACGCTGTACCCGGCATGGCGCGCGTCGCGCACGCAGCCCGCGGCGGCCTTGCGTTATGAGTGACGCCGCGCCGATCCTGCGCGCGGTCGCGGTCGCCAAGACCTACCGCGAAGGCAAACTGCGCACCGACGTGCTGCACGATGCGAGCTTCGAGCTCGCACGTGGCGAAACGCTGGCGATCCTCGGCGCGTCGGGTTCCGGCAAGAGCACGCTGCTGCACATCCTCGGCGGCCTCGACAACGCGACCGGCGGACACGTCGAGATCGAGGGCCGCGACCTGTCGCGGTTGTCCGATGCCGAGCGCGGCGCGGTGCGCAATGCCTCGCTCGGCTTCGTGTACCAGTTCCACCACCTGTTGCCCGAGTTCACCGCGGTCGAGAACGTCGGCATGCCGTTGCTGATCCGCGGCACGCCGATCGCCGACGTGCGTGCGCAGGCGTCCGCGCTGCTGGAGCGCGTCGGACTCGGCGCGCGCCTCCACCACAAGCCGGGCGAGCTTTCCGGCGGCGAGCGGCAGCGTTGCGCGGTGGCGCGGGCGCTGGTGACACGCCCGGCCTGCGTGCTGGCCGACGAGCCGACCGGGAATCTCGACGAGGCGAACGCCGGGCAGGTGTTCGCGCTGATGCTGGAACTGAACCGCGAGATCGGCACCGCGCTGGTGCTGGTGACCCACGACGTGCGGCTGGCGCAGCGCGTCGACCGGCGGCTCGAACTCGCGGGCGGCCGGTTGCGCGATTTCGACGTGCGCACGGACTGACCGCCGATGACCGCCGCGCGCGCGCCACGGGAAGGCGCCCGCCGCGCGGGGATTTCGCGCCTTGCGTTGACACCCGCGCGCGCTGCCGCGGCATTGGCCGGCGCGGTTGCGGTGCAGGTGCTGCCGGAGTTGCCGCCGGTATTCGTTGCCATCGGGCTCGGGCTTGCCGGCATCCTGGTGCTCGCGCTGGCGCGCCGCGCGCAGGTGATCGGGTGGCTGCTGGTCGCGGTCGCGTGGACGCTGTGGCACGCGCACGGCGCACTCGATGCGCGCTTGCCGCAGGAACTCGAGGGCCAGGACATCGGGCTTGTCGGGCGGGTCACCGGGTTGCCGGACCCGCGCAACGGCCAGACCCGCTTCACGTTCGACATCGACTCGGCGACCCACGCCGGCCACACGCTTGCGCTCGCCGGTACCGCGCGCCTGTCGTGGTACGAGGACGCTCCCGTGCTGCAACCGTGCCAGCGCTGGCGCCTGCTGGCGCGCCTGAAGCGTCCGCGCGGGATGCTCGATCCCGGCACGTTCGACACCGAGCGGCAGGCGGCGCAGGAAGGGATCGTCGCGGTCGGCTACGTGCGCGAGGATCCGGCCAACCGCGCGCTTGGCGCAACCACCGTGCCCTGCATCGATCGGGCGCGGCTCGCGATCGCCTCGGCGATCGGCGCAACGCTCGGTCCGGGGCCGGTGCCGTCGATCCTCGCCGCGCTCGCGGTCGGTGACCAACGCGCCATCGACACGCCGACGCGGCACGTCGTTCGTGCCACCGGCATCGGCCACCTGATCGCGATCTCGGGCCTGCACATCGGTCTCTTCGCTGCGTTCGGCGCACTGCTCGCGCGCGGCGTGTGGAAACTCTTCCCGCAACTCGTGCTGCACGTGCCGGGGCCGTTGCTCGAAGCGCCGGCCGCGCTTGCCTGTGCGACGGCGTACAGCGCGCTCGCCGGGTTCGGGCTGCCGACCGATCGCACGCTGATCATGATTGCGGCGGCGCTGCTCGGTCGCCTCGCGCGGCGCGGCACGTCGGTGCCGCAATCGCTCGCGCTGGCGGCGGTCGTGTTGCTGGCGTGGGATCCGCTCGCGGTGCTGTCGGCGGGATTCTGGCTGTCGTTTGCCGGCGTCGCCGCGTTGCTGCTGGTGCTCGCCGCGGCGGATGGCGGCGAGGCGCGGTGGCGGAAACTCGGCCGCGAGTTGACGCACGCGCAACTCGTGCTGAGCATCGCGCTGCTGCCGCTGACGGTGTGGTTCTTCGGGCAGAGCTCGGTCGTCGGCCCGGTCGCCAATCTCGTCGCGGTACCGTGGGTCAGCTTCGTCGTGACCCCGGTCACCGTCGCGGCGAGCCTGCTGCTGCCGGTGTTGCCGACGATCGGTGGCGCACTGCTGCACGTCGCCGCGTGGTTGATGTCGCCGCTCTGGTCGTTCCTCGCGTGGCTCGCCGCGCTGCCGGCTTCGTTGTGGTATTTCACGACGCCGCCGTGGTGGGCGTTCGCGCTGGCGCTTGCGGGCGCGGTGTGGTGCCTGCTGCCGCGCGGCGTACCCGCAAGGGGACTCGGCATCGTCCTGCTGTTGCCGTTGCTGTTCGTCGGCCGTCCGCGCCTCGGCGATGGCGAGTTCGTCGCGACGGTACTCGACGTCGGCCAGGGGCTGTCGGTTCTCGTGCGAACTTCGCGCCACGCGCTGCTGTACGACACCGGCGCGCGGTATCCGGGCGGCTTCGACGTCGGCGAGAGCGTCGTCGTGCCGGCGCTGCACGCGCTCGGCGTCGATCGGCTCGACCGGCTCGTCGTCAGCCACGGCGACAACGACCACGCCGGTGGCGCGCCGGCGGTGGCGGCGAATCTCGATCCGCGCACGGTCGAAGCCGGCGAACTCGGGCGCACGCCCATACCCGCGATCCAGTGCGTCGCGGGCGAGTCGTGGGCAGTGGACGGCGTCGCATTCCGGATCGTGTCGCCAAGCCTGCCGTTGCCCGGCGACGACAACGACCGCTCATGCGTGCTGCTGGTCGTCGGGCGCGACGGCTCGCTGCTGCTGCCAGGCGACGCATCGTCGGCGATGGAACCCGCGATCGTCGCGGCGTTGGGGCGCGTCACGCGGCCGCTGGCGCTGGTGGTGCCGCATCACGGCAGCAGGACGTCGTCGAGCGCAGGGTTCCTTGACGCGCTGCGGCCGGACGTGGCGCTGGTGTCGGCGGGCTATCGCAACCGCTTCGGGCATCCGGCCGCAGAGGTGGTCGCGCGCTACGAGGCGCTCGGGATTCCGCTGGCCGGCACCGCGCACGGCGGTGCCTTGACGTGGTCGGCGACCGCGGGCCACCCGCCGCTGCGGCGCGAACGCATCGAGCGCGCCGCGTGGTGGCGCGAGCGTTGAGGTTGCCGCGCCGCGGGTTCAGTGGTCGAAATCGACCGCGTAGTCCGCGGTGCCGTCGCCGTTGTCGTGCAGCAGCCGGACGCCGGCGAGTCCGGCGGCGCGTGCGACGTCGAGCTTGCCGGCAGCGGACGTGAACGCGATTGGCCCTTTCGTCGCAACGCGGGCGAAGCGCCAGTTTCGCGTCGGCCCGACGTCGGCTTCACGCAGCCGCGGGTGCGCCTTGAGCCACGCAATCACGATGTCGCGGTTCATGTCCGGCGCGACGAACAAGGTGTGCGAACTGTCGAGTCCCGGGAACCCGCCGCCGCCGCTCGCACGGTAGTTGTTCGTTGCAACGATGAAGACCTGGTCCGGCGTGACGGGTTGCCCGCGATAGCGCAGGCGGCCGATGCGCTGGCCGACGGGCCGGGTCGGGTCGATCGTGTAGGCAAGGCCGTTGCCGATCACGTCGAAGTCGTAGGCCGGGAAGCGGCGGTTGATGAGCGGTTGCGGCGCGCTGTCCGCCGGGTCGATGCGGTTGAAGCGCAGCGCCGAATGTTCGAGCCACGCCTTCAGCTCCGCGCCGTCGATCTTCACCGCTGCGAGCGTGTTCGGGTAGATGTAGAGGTCGGCTGCGTCGCGGATCGCGAGCGGCCCGGGCTCGATGTCGGTGTAGTCGCCGGGACCGGCGAACCCGGCCTTGAACGGCGCCGCCGCCGACAGGATCGGCACGTCGGCATCCTGCGGGAAGTTGGCGGCGACGTAGCGGGCGGTGTAGTCGTGCTGCGCCTGGTTGATGACGGCGAGGGCCGAGCCGTCGCCGAGTTCGGCGAAGTAGGTCGACAGCGTGAAACCGGTCGCGCCGATTGGCGTGCGGACCCAGGAACTCGTGGCGGCGACGGCCGGCGCGGCGAGCGCGTCGATGTGGGCGTCGGGTTCGACCGCATGGCCGGACGCATCGCGAATGTCACGCACTTCGGAGTGCGTTGCCACCGTGTCGACCGTCCAGCCGCCACCGGAGCGGACAAGGTGCAGGTCGATGACGCCGAGGCTGCGGCCCCACAGGTTGCCCATCACGGCGGGCTTGCCGCGGACGAATCCACGCTCGTTGTCGACTTCGGGCAGGCCATTGAATCGCGACTTCGCATTGCCGGGGTCGGGAAACTTCACGTGCGAATGGCCAAGCAGCAGCACGTCGACACCGGGCACCGCGGCGAGGTACCACGCGGCGTTTTCCATGCCGGGTGTGTACGGCGACGTATCGATGCCGCCGTGTTCGATCGCGATGACCACGTCGGCGCCGGCGGCGCGCAGTTTCGGCACGTATTCCCGCGCCGCCTCGACGACGCCGTTGGCGACGACCTTGCCGGCGAGGTTCACGTGATCCCACTGCATGATCGGCGGCGGCGTGAAGCCGATGACGCCGATCGCGAGCGGCACCTCGATCGTCGCGCCATCGGGGGCGGTCGCGCTGAACGTGCGATGGAGGATCACGTACGGCGGAAAGATCGGCTTGCCGTCGTGCGCGTCGACGACGTTCGCCAGCACCTGCGGAAAATGCGGGCCCACGCACGGCGGCGGCGAAGTTTCGGCCGCGGCCATCGGCGTGCCGGTGACCTGCGACAGGAACGGCAGCCCGTAGTTGAACTCGTGGTTGCCGATTGTGCCGGCGTCGTAGCCGATCGCGTCCATGGCGCGGTACACGGTCAACTCTGTCCCGCAAGCGACCGGCGTGACGCGCGCTTCGTAGTCCGCGAGCGGCGTGCCCTGGATCGTGTCGCCGGCATCGAACATCAGCGAGTTGCGGAATTCGCCGCGCGCCTGCCTGACCAGCGTCGCCATCCGGTCGATGCCGACCGAGTCATCCGGCTGCAACGTGAAATAGTCGAAACCGGTCACGTGCGAATGGATGTCGGTCGATTCCAGCACGCCGATCTCGAGGCGGGTGCCGTCGGCGACGGTTGTGGTTCGCGGCGGTGCAGCCATGCAGCCGCCGAGCAGGGCGGCTGCCGCGAGGAAGGCGAAGCGTCGTCGAAGGATCACGCGGAATGCCGGAACGGATCGATTTGAAGCCGGCATTATGCCGTTCCGGTGCGCGTCTTCGCGCGATCGTGCGGCACACCCACGATCGTCTCCGGATTTGAGACGCGCTGGCGCGACGATCGGCGCGCCGGGCCGGCTGT
Source organism: Lysobacterales bacterium (assembly GCA_046347015.1). Taxonomy (GTDB): domain Bacteria; phylum Pseudomonadota; class Gammaproteobacteria; order Xanthomonadales; family Rhodanobacteraceae; genus Dokdonella_A. Next base: position 14,352 of record JAXMHA010000022.1, read on the forward strand.
CGTCATAGGCGGGCTGGAGATCGCGGGCCGGTCGGCCCGGCACCATCCCATTCCGGAACTTGCAGGGGGTTCCATGAAGGCGTTCGTCATCGGGTGCGCGGCCGTGGCCATCGTGCTGTCCGGCTGCGCGGTCCAGAACTATCGCCCACTGGTCGACAGCGGCGTCAGCCGCGGCAGCTACGAAGCCGATCTCGCCGATTGCCAGCAACTGGCGGCAACGCGGCCCGCCGCGAACAGCGCCGCCGGTGGCGCGGCCGCGGGTGCGTTGCTCGGCGCGTTGCTGGGCCTCGCGGTGGGCCTGCGCGGCGACGATGTCGGGCACGTCGCGGCGTGGGGCGCCGCCAGCGGCGGGGTGCAGGGTGCGGCGTACGGCAGCGCGGAACAACGTGCGATCGTCGCACGCTGCATGGCAGGTCGCGGCTGGAACGTGGTCGCACCCTGACACCGCCGATGCCCGTGGCCGGACCCTCCGAGGCCCGGTACGGTGCGCACGCATCGCGCCGCCGCCGCGTGCGCGTGGCCGTCGGCACGCTCGTCGCGTTGGCGCAGCCGCTTCGGTAAGATGGCGCGCTGCACCATCGTGGTTCGCAGCATGTCCGTCCGCACGCGTTTCGCCCCCAGTCCCACCGGCTACCTGCACATCGGCGGCGCCCGCACGGCGTTGTATTGCTGGTTGGAAGCGCGTCGCCGCGGCGGCGAGTTCGTGCTGCGCATCGAGGACACCGACCAGGAACGCTCGACCCGCGCGGCAGTGCAGGCGATCATCGACGGCATGGCGTGGCTCGGCCTCGACGCCGACGAGGGCCCGTATTTCCAAACCGTGCGGCTCGATCGCTACCGCCAGGTCGCGGCCGACCTGTTGCGCGCGGGCAAGGCGTACTACGCGTACGAGACGCGCGAGGAAATCGACGCGATGCGCGCCGCCGCGCTCGCCAGCGGCGGCAAGCCGCGCTACGACGGCCGCGCACGCGACCTCGCGCTGCCGTACCGCGACGACCCGAACCGCGTGCTCCGCTTCCGCAACCCGGATTCGGGGACGGTCGTGTTCGACGACCGCGTCAAGGGCCGCATCGAATGGGCGAACGAGGAACTCGACGACCTCGTGCTGATCCGCTCCGACGGCTTCCCGACCTACAACTTCGCGGTCGTCGTCGACGACATCGACATGCAGATCACCGACGTGATCCGCGGCGACGACCACGTCAACAACACGCCGCGCCAGATCAACATCTACCACGCGCTCGATGCGGCGGTGCCGTCGTTCGCGCACTTGCCGATGATTCTCGGGCCGGACGGGCAGAAGCTCAGCAAGCGGCATGGCGCGGTCAGCGTCATGCAGTACCGCGACGACGGCTTCCTGCCGCAAGCGTTGTTGAACGCCTTGGCGCGGCTCGGCTGGTCGCACGGCGACCAGGAAATCTTCTCGCGCGAGGAAATGATCGCCGCGTTCGACATCGCCGACGTCCACAAGTCGGCGGCGCGCTTCGATCCGGCGAAGCTCGCCTGGCTCAACCAGCACTATCTGAAGACTTCGGATCCGGCAGCCGTCGCGACCGAACTCGAATGGCACCTGCGCGCGGCCGGCATCGATCCGTCGAGCGGGCCGGCGCCCGCCGATGTCGTCGTCGCGCTCGCCGATCGCGTCAAGACGTTGAAGGAGATGGCCGAGCGCGCGCGCGTCTGGTACGGACCGGTGGCGCAGTGGGACGAGAAGGCCGTGGCGAAACACTTGCGCGCGGCCGGCGCGAAGGCGGTACTGGACGCCGCCCGCGAACGCTTCGCGGCGTTGAAGGACTGGTCGCCGGTGGCCATCCACGGCGCAGTCGAGGAACTCGCGGCGGAACTCGGCGAGGGCATCGGCAAGGTCGCGCAGCCGCTGCGTGTCGCGATGACCGGCACGCAGGTCTCGCCGGCCATCGAGCACACGATTTACCTCGCCGGCCGCGACGCGGCACTCGCGCGGATCGACGCGGCGATCGAGCGCGCAGGCGCCTGAGCGAACGATGGACGCCGGCTGCACATTTACCGCGTTGTCGAGCGTCAACACCGCGGACCCGGTGGCGGTGCAGGCGCTGCTGCAATCGTGCACCGAACGCCTGCTCGCGCCGTCGACGTGGGCGTTCGCGCTCGGCGTCACCGCGGCGTGCGGCGCGATCGGCGCACTGGTCGGTTGGACCAAGGGCCGCGCCGGGTCCGGGCTCGTGTGGGGACTGGTGCTGGGGCCGATTGGCTGGCTCGTCGTGGCGCTGCAGCCCGGCCGGTTGCCGCTCTGTCCCGAATGCGGGCGTCCGAACCGGGCACGCGCCAGGCGCTGCCGGAACTGCGGCGTCGATTTCGCGCGGCTCGCGCGCCGGACGCCACGCGCCGACCTGAAGGCATCGGAACGCCGTCCCGGGTGGTGAGCTGAAGCGCGGTGCTATCATCGAACCGGTTCGAGTTCAACGGTCCGATGATCCATTCCGCGGTTTCCCATCGCAGTGCGCATCGCCATCCGCCCGATGCGGGTGCATTGGTGCGCGAGGTCGAAGCGGCGAGCCGTGCGCGTGGCTTGCGGTTGACGCCGCTGCGCCTCGGCGTGCTGCAGCTCATCGCGCGCGCCGGCAAGCCGGTCAAGGCCTATGACCTGCTGGACCAGTTGAAGGCGTCGCAGTCGCACGCCGCGCCGCCGACGGTCTATCGCGCGCTCGATTTCCTGCTCGAGAACGGGTTCATCCACCGCCTCGAGTCGATCAACGCGTTCGTCGGCTGCCACCACCCGAGCGAAGCCCATCAGGTGCCGTTCCTGATTTGCGACGTGTGCGATGGCGCGACCGAGCTTTGCGATGACGGTGCGGTCGCCGGCTTGATCGCGTCGCAAGCCGGCAAGATCGGGTTCCAGGCGCGGGCTCAGACGCTGGAAGTCCATGGCGTCTGCAAGGCCTGCCGGCGCCGCTGAAGGCTCCGCAATCCCGCTGGATCCTCGGGGACACCCTGATCCATTGGCGTTCGTCCTTCGACAGGCTCGGGGCGAACGGCCAGCCCGCCGAATCCGTTCGTGGCGAGCCCTTCGACACGCTCGGGACAGGCTCGTCGGACCATCAACTGAATCCGCGAAATCAGGCCATCCCTGGCTTTCGGCGCGTCAGCCGCGGCCTCTTCCGCTCATCTGCCCGAAACGTTATAATGTTCCACGGACGAGGTCGCAGGGCAGGCGCTGGATGGACGGGGCAGGCGGCGTTTCCGAAGTCGTTTCGATTCCTGTCGCAAGGCCGGCTTCGGCAGCGACGGTGACCGATCGCGTCGGCGCGACGGCATCGCTGCTGTGCGCCGTGCACTGTGCCCTGCTGCCGTTCGTGCTCGCGTCGCTGCCGCTGATCGGACTCGGCTTCCTCGCTGACCACCGCTTCGAACGCGGCTTCATCCTGTTCGCGTGCACCTTGGCGTTGGCGTCGATCGGGGTCGGGTTCCGCCGTCACCGGCACTTCCGCGCGTTCTGGTTCGTCGTCCCCGGCCTCGTGTTGCTGCTCGTCGGTGGATTCGTCGACTTCGGCAGCGCGATCTACACGCACGCGGTGCTGGTCAGCATCGGCGGTACGCTGGTCGCGCTCGCGCACGTCACGAACCTGCGCCTCTCGCACGGCCACGTCCACGACGCCGCCTGCGGGCACTGAGTGACCGCGCCAAGGGGGCTCTGATTCCGGTCGTCATCCCGGAATCGCGCAACGATGTCCGGGATCCACGGGCGTTCCGGGTCGGCAGCTTGCGCTGAAGGCGCTGGATTACTCGCTGCATCCTGCAGCTCGCCCCAATGCCGCCATCCATGGCCAAGAGCTCCGTGGCCATCGGCTGCGCCGATGTTCGCTCCGGCATCCTGCCTCCGCAGTCCCGCCTGCGCGGGAATGATGAAATGATGGATCGATCGGGCCTTCGCCGGGTCGACGCGCCTCAGGTGCCGGAAGCGCCGCTGATTCGCCGTCCACTTTCGGCATCAAAGAGATGTACCGAGCCGGGTCGGAACGCAAGCCCGAGCGTGACACCGGATTCCGGCAGTTTCGTGCTGCCGGGCAGGCGGGCGGTGAGCGGGCCGTCGGCACTGCGCAGGTGTACCCACGTCTCGCTGCCGACCGGTTCGACCACGTCGGCGGTCGCAACGAGCGCGGGGCGGACTCCCGCCGTGACGATGACGACGTCCTCCGGCCGGATGCCGGCGACGGCATCGCGCCCGATCGCCGGCGGTGGCACCGATGCCACGGGTCCGAGCGGGATCCTGGTGTTCCCGGTGTCGAGCACGAGGCCATCGTCGACCGCGAGCTTTCCGCGCAGCGTGTTCATCGTCGGGCTGCCGAGGAAACGGGCGACGAACAGGTTCACCGGCGCGGCATAGAGCCGCATCGGCGTGTCGATCTGCTGGATCTCGCCCTTCTGCATGACGACGATGCGCTGCCCGAGCGTCATGGCCTCGACCTGGTCGTGCGTCACGTAGACCATCGTCGCGCCGAGCCGCCGATGCAGCCGCGCCAGTTCGACGCGTGTCGACAGCCGCACCGCGGCGTCGAGGTTCGACAGCGGCTCGTCGAGCAGGAACACCGCGGGCTCGCGCACCAGCGCGCGCCCGAGTGCAACCCGCTGGCGCTGGCCGCCGGACAGTTGCGCCGGCTTCGCGTCCAACCGGTCGCCGATGCCGAGCGTCTCCGCGGCGGCGCGCACGCGGCGCTCGATTTCCGCCCGTGGCGTGCCGCGCATCTTCAACGCGAAGCCGAGGTTTTCCGCGACCGTCATGTGCGGATACAGCGCGTAGTTCTGGAACACCATCGCGATGTCGCGCTCGCGCGGCGCGACGTCGTTGACGATGCGCCCGCCAATCGACACCGTGCCCGCGGTGATCGACTCGATGCCGGCGATCATCCGCAGCACGGTCGACTTGCCGCAGCCGGACGGACCGACCAGCACGAGGAATTCACCGTCGGCGACCTCGAACGTCGCGTCGGCGACCGCGACGAAGCCATTTGGGTACACCTTGCGGAGATGATCGACGACGACTGCCGCCATGCGTTGCCCCTGCACCGGAAGGACAATGGTCGCCGGTTTCCGCGGCCGGCGCCATCACTTCCACGGTTGGGTAGTGGAGCAGTTTGGATCTTTCCGTTCGCGTTGAGGGTCGCTCGCGCAGCGAGCGAAGTCGAAACGCCCCATACCCTTCGACTCCGGCCCCGTCCTTGGCCGGGATGGGGCCTTCGCTCAGGGCGGACGGACTTCAAACCAGACCGCGACCCACGGTTGCAACGCATGGCCCGTGACGGTGATCATGGCCACCATGACGCCGCCGCCGACCTTTCCGCCCGGATTCCTGTGGGGCGCCGCGACGTCCGCGTACCAGATCGAAGGCTCGCCGCTGGCCGATGGCGCCGGCCCCGGCATCTGGCATCGCTTCGTCCACACGCCGGGCCACATCGCGGATGGCGGCACCGGCGACGTCGCCTGCGACCACTACCGGCGCTGGGGCGAGGACATCGCGCTGATGCGGCGGCTCGGCATCCGCGCGTACCGCTTCGGCGTCGCCTGGACGCGCATCTTCCCGGACGGAACGGACCGGCCGAATCCGCGCGGCCTCGACTTCTACGCGCGGCTGGTCGACGGATTGCGCGAAGCCGGCATCGAACCGGTCGCGACGCTGTACCACTGGGACTTGCCGGCCGCGCTCGACGATCGCGGCGGCTGGCTGAACCCGGACAGCGCCGCGTGGTTCGCCGATTTCTCACGCCATGTCGTCGCCGCGCTTGGCGACCGCGTCGGCAAGTGGATCACGCTGAACGAGCCGTGGGTCGTCGTCGATGGCGGCTACGTCACCGGCCAGCTCGCGCCGGGCCACCGCGACCGTTACGAGGCCCCGCGCGTGTTGCGGCACCTGCTCCTCGCGCACGCCGAAGCAGTGCGCGCGATGCGCGGCGAACGTGACGCCGAGATCGGCATCGCCGTCAACATCGAACCGAAGGTTCCCTCGACGGACGGTGCGGATGACCGCCGCGCCGCTGCGCTGGCGGACGCGTACATGAACCGCTGCGCGCTGGATCCGGTGTTGCTCGGGCGCTTCCCCGGCGAGTGGGCGGAACTCTTCGGCGACGCGTGGCCCGATGGCGCGACGGCCGATGCAAAGCGCATCGTCGAACCGCTCGACTTCATCGGTCTCAACTACTACACGCGCGCCGTGGTGCGAGCGGAACCCTCCGCGTGGCCGGTACCGGCCGCCGTCGTGCCGCAGCCGGGCCCGCACACCGCGATGGGCTGGGAGGTCTGGCCGCAGGGGCTCGCCGACACGCTCGACTGGCTGCGGACGCGCTACGGCAATCCGCCGGTCTACATCACCGAGAACGGCGCGGCGTTCGACGAACCCGACACCGTCGACCGCGAACCGTTCGACGATCGGCCGCGGGTCGAATACCTGCGCGGCCACCTCGGGGCCGTGCACGACGCAATCGTGGGCGGCTGCGACGTGCGCGGCTACTTCGCGTGGTCGCTGCTCGACAACTTCGAATGGGCGTTCGGCTACACGAAACGCTTCGGCATCGTGCACGTCGATTACGCGACGCAGACGCGCACGTTGAAGGCGAGCGCGGAGTTCTACTCCCGCGTCATTGCCGCGAACGGCGGCGTGGACCTTGAAATCACGGAGCGGCCGAAATGACTCCATCCGCGCAGTCGCCGGTGCGAACGCTGCTGGCCGATGTCGGCGGCACGCACATCCGTTTCGCGCTGGCCGCAACCGGAAGCAATGGCGCTCCGGACATCGCGGATGTCGAGCAGTTCGATGTCGGGAAATTCCCGGATTTCGCCGCGGCCGCCCACCATTACCTCGAGGACCGGGCGCGGGTGTCGCGCGGCGTGTTCGCCGTCGCTGGGCGGGTCGTCGACGGCGCCGTGCGGATGACGAACCATCCGTGGCAACTCGAAGAGGCAAACCTCGCGGCGGAACTCGGTCTGTCCCGCGCGCAACTCGTCAACGATTTCGCCGCGGTGGCGCGCGCGATCCCGTTGCTGCGCGACGGCGCGAGCCTCAATGTCATCGGTGGCGTCCAGCCGCAGTCCGGCGCCGACGGCACCTTCCTTGCGCTCGGACCCGGCACCGGCCTTGGCGTCGGGTTGCTCGTCGTGCGCGACGGGCAGCCGCTCGTCATCCCGACCGAGGGGGGGCACGTTGGATTCGCACCCGGCGACGCTATCGAGGCCAGAATCCTTGCCGTGCTGGCCAGGCGCTATGGCCGGGTATCGAACGAGCGTCTCGTCAGCGGCCCCGGCCTTGCCGCGTTGCACGGCGCCCTCACCGAAATCGACGGCAAGCCGAACGACGGACTGGCGGATGCCGTCTCGATCACGCGACGCGCGGCGGGCGGCAACACCCGCTGCATCGCGACGGTGGAGCGCTTGTGCGCGCTTCTCGGCGCGGTGGCGGGCGACCTCGTCCTCGCGTGCGGCGCGTGGGGCGGCGTCTATCTTGCCGGCGGCATCACGGCCGCGCTGCTGCCGTGGCTCGAACAGGGCGGCTTCCGGCAACGCTTCGCCGACAAGGGGCGCTACGCCGACACCCTGGCGGGTGTCCCTACGGCGGTGATCCGGCATCCGGAACCCGGCCTGCTGGGCGCGGCGGCACTGGCCGGTGATCCCGACCGGCCCGGGAAGGAATAACATGTGCCATCGGCATCCGACCCGAAGGCTCCGGCGACGGCGCCCGGGTCGATGCACCATTGGCTCGTTCGAGGGGGCAACATGCGCATCCTGATGGTCGTAACGTCACATGACACGCTTGGTGACACCGGGCGCAAGACGGGCGCCTGGCTCGAGGAAATCGCCGCGCCCTGGGCCGTGTTCAAGGACGCCGGCGCCGACATCGTCTTCGCGTCGCCGAAGGGCGGCCCGGCGCCGATCGATCCCGGCAGCGAGAAGCAGGAGAGCGCTGCGGTCGCCCGGTTCCGCAAGGACGCCAAGGCGACGGCAGCGCTGGCGAAGACGCGTCCGCTGGCGGACGTCCTCGATGAATCGTTCGACGCGGTGTTCTTTCCTGGCGGTCACGGCCCGCTGTGGGACCTCGCCGAGGATCGCGACGCGCGGCGGCTCATCGAATCGATGTACGCGCAGCGCAAGCCGATCGGCACGGTCTGCCACGGCGCGGCGGTGTTCCGCCACGCGCGCGGGCCGTTCGGCATGCCGCTGGTGCGCGGACGGAAGGTGACCGGCTTTTCGAACACCGAGGAGGCGGCCGCGGGCTTGACCGAGTCCGTGCCGTTCCTGATCGAGGACATGCTGAAGGAAAACGCCGGCCACTACTCGAAGGCCGCCGACTTCCAGCCGCACGTCGTCAGCGACGGACACGTCGTGACGGGGCAGAACCCGGCATCGTCGGAAGGCACCGCGCACGCCGTACTCGATGCGCTGGCGCGCGGCGCGTAGGGAAGCCCTGACTTTGCTCGTCATCCCGGAATCGCGCAGCGAGGTCCGGGATCCAGGGTCTTTTCCGGGCAACACCTTGCGTCAAAGGCACTGGATTACCCGCTGCATCCCGCAGCCCGCCCCGATGCCGCCATCCATGGCCAAGAGCTCCGTGGCCATCGTCTGCGCCGATGCCCGCTCCGGCATCCTGCCCCCGCAGTCCCGCCTGCGCGGGAATGGCGTGGGCGCTGGGCTACCGCCTACGCGGGAATGACGACAAAGGACGGCTGGCTGCCCCATCGCACCCGCTTCACCCCGCCTTCTTCCTCGCCAGCCGCAACCACGTGTCGACGACCGTATCCGGATTCAGCGACATCGACTCGATGCCTTGTTCCATCAGCCACTCGGCAAGATCCGGGTGGTCGCTCGGGCCCTGGCCGCAGATGCCGATGTAGCGGCCTTTCGCGCGCGCGGCCGAAATCGCCATCGCCAGCATCTTCTTGACGGCGGGATTGCGCTCGTCGAACAGGCCGGCGACGATCGACGAGTCGCGATCGAGACCGAGCGTCAACTGGGTCAGGTCGTTCGAGCCGATCGAGAAGCCGTCGAACAGGTCGAGGAACTCGTCCGCCAGCAGCGCGTTCGACGGCACCTCGCACATCATGATGACCTTGAGGCCGTTCTGGCCGCGCACGAGGCCGTTCGCGGCCAGCGCGTCGAGTACCTTGCCGCCCTCGGCCGGCGTGCGCACGAACGGGATCATGACCCACGCATTGGTCAGGCCCATCGTGTCGCGGACCTTCTTCATCGCCCGGCATTCGAGCGCGAACGCGGGGGCGAACGACGGATCGACGTAGCGGCTGGCGCCGCGGAAGCCGAGCATCGGGTTTTCCTCGTGCGGCTCGTAGCGCGCGCCGCCGATCATGTTCGCGTATTCGTTCGACTTGAAGTCCGACATCCGCACGATGACGGGGTTCGGCGCGAACGCCGCCGTGATCGTCGCGATGCCTTCGGCAAGCCGGTCGACGTAGAACTCGACCGGGCCGGCGTAGCCCGCGATCCGCGCGTCGATCTGCCGCTTCGTCTCGGCATCCTGCTGGTCGTATTCGAGCAGCGCCCGCGGGTGCACCGCGATGTGGCTCGCGATGATCATCTCGAGCCGCGCAAGGCCGACGCCCGCATTCGGCAGCATCGCGAAATCGAATGCGCGCTCCGGGTTCGCGACGTTCATCATGATCTTGAGCGGGGCAGGCGGCATCGCGCCGAGGTCGGCGGTCACGCGCTCGAAGTCGAGCTTGCCGTCGTAGATGAAGCCGGTGTCGCCTTCGGCGCAGGACACCGTCACCGGCGCGCCGTCGCGGATCGCGTCGAGCCCGTTGCCGGTGCCGACGACGGCCGGCACGCCGAGTTCGCGCGCGATGATCGCGGCGTGGCAGGTTCGTCCGCCGCGGTTCGTCACGATGGCCGCGGAGCGCTTCATCACCGGCTCCCAATCGGGATCGGTCATGTCGGCGACGAGCACGTCGCCGGGCTGCACGCGGTTCATGTCCTTCAGCGAGCGGATCACGCGCGCGGTGCCGGCGCCGATCTTCTGGCCGATCGAACGGCCCTGTGCCAGCACGGCCCCGCGTTGCTTCAGGTGGAAGCGCTCGACCTGCGTCGCGTGTCCGCGCGACTTCACCGTTTCCGGCCGCGCCTGCACGATGTAGAGCCGGCTGGTCGCGCCGTCCTTTGCCCACTCGATGTCCATCGGGCGGCCGTAATGCCGCTCGATGACAAGCGCCTGCTTCGCGAGCGCTTCGACGTCGGCGTCGCTGATGCAGAACCGCGCGCGATCCGCGGCGGGCGTTTCTTCGGTCCGGACGCGCTCGCCTGCAACCTTCGAGTACACCATGCGCTGCTGCTTCGCGCCGAGCTGGCGGCGCAAGATGGCCGGCTTGCCCGCCTCGAGCGACGGCTTGTAGACGTAGAACTCGTCCGGGTTCACCGCGCCCTGCACGACCATTTCGCCGAGCCCGTAGCTCGCGGTGATGAACACGGCATTGCGGAAGCCGGATTCGGTGTCGAGCGTGAACAGCACGCCGGAGGCGCCGATGTCCGAGCGCACCATCAACTGCACGCCGGCGGACAGCGCGACGTTTTCGTGCTCGAAGCCCTGGTGCACGCGGTAGGCGATCGCGCGGTCGTTGTACAGCGACGCGAACACTTCGCGGATCTTCGCCAGCACCGCGTCGATGCCGGTGACGTTGAGGAAAGTTTCCTGCTGGCCCGCGAACGAGGCGTCCGGCAGGTCTTCGGCGGTGGCCGAGGAACGCACTGCGACCGCGATGTCGGTGCCGCCGGCATCCTGGCACAGCTTCGCGTACGCGTCGCGGACCGCGCGCTCGAGTTCGGGCGACAGCTTCGTTGCCGCAATCCAGCCGCGGATCTCGGTGCCGGCGGTAGCCAGCGCGTCGACGTCCTCGACATCGAGCTTCGCGAGGCGGTCCTGGATGCGTCGCGCGAGGCCGCTCTGCTCGAGGTGTTTCCGGAAGGCTTCGGCGGTGGTCGCGAAGCCACCGGGCACCGACACGCCGAGCCCGGCAAGGTTGCCGATCATCTCCCCGAGCGACGCATTCTTGCCGCCGACGCGCGCGAGGTCGGCCATGCCGAGTCGATCCAGCCACAGCACGAGGTCGGTCAAGGCACTCTCCCGGGATCGGCCGCCCTCGTGGCGGCGTGGAATCCGGATTTTCGGGCTTTGCCGCGGCCGGGGCAAGGTCGTCCGGTATCATCGCAAGCCCGGCCGCCGGAGTCGGCGGCCGTGGATTCCCGATCCACCCGACCGGCGAACGCGCATGCGCCGCACGATCTACTACGTTTCCGACGGCACCGGCATCACCGCCGAGACGATCGGGCACAGCCTGCTGACGCAGTTCGACGGCAATGCGTTCGATACGCACCGGATCGCGTTCGTCGACGACGAGGGCAAGGCGCGCGCCGCCGCGCTCCGGATCAAGACCGCGTACGCGCAGACCGGCACGCGGCCGATCGTCGTCAATACCATCATGGACCAGCGCCTCAGCATGGTCGTCGCCGAGAGCGGCGCGTTGATGATCGATGTGTTCGCGCCGTTCATCGGGCCGCTCGAGGCCGAACTCGGGATGCACCGCTCGCCGCGCGTCGGCAAGGCGCACGGCGTGACCGACTTCGCGACCTACGAGGCCCGCATCAACGCGACCAACTACGCGTTGACGCACGACGACGGCGTCGACGTCGACTACGGCGACGCGGAGGTCGTGCTGGTCGGCGTGTCGCGCGTCGGCAAGACGCCGACCTGCCTCTACCTCGCGCTGCACTACGGCATCCGCGCCGCCAACTATCCGTTGACGGTCGAGGATCTCGAGAAGCTCGAACTGCCGCGCCTGCTGTTGCCGTACCGCAAGCGCCTCTACGGCCTGACGATCGAGGCCGACCGCCTGGCGCAGGTCCGCGAAGCGCGCCGCCCCGGCAGCAGCTACGCGCGCCTCGACCGGTACCGCTGGGAACTGGCCCAGGCGGACAAGCTGTTCCGGCGCGAAGGCATCCGCTGCCAGAACACGACGCACACGTCGATCGAGGAGATCGCGAGCAAGATCCTCGGCGACCTCGACATGGAACGGCAATTGTTCTGATCACGGCGGGACTGGCGCGCCGGTGGCCCGATGCTATGATCCGGCGCGTGTCCCGTTCGACTGCCACCGCCAACGTATTGCCGAGCCGCTTCGCGTGGCTGATGGGCCTGCACGCGGAGAACTACCATCGCCTCGCGCGGTTGTTCGCGCCGGCGCGGCTTGCGCCGGGGGAATACCGGTCCTCGCTCGACGACGGCCTCGACCTGCAGCTCGAAGTCGTGCAGCACCATCGCTACACGACCGACCTGCGCCTGACATACTGCGGGATCGATCCCGCGACCGGCGAATCGGCGCCGTCGGCCGAATTGCGGATGTACCACGATGCGAAGCTCGCGGAAGTCCTGCATTGCGATGCCGGCACGCGGCTCGTGCGCGTGCTCGGCAATACCGCGCCGGCCCGCAACGTTTGCCGCCACCGCGTGCGGATGGGCACGTTCCTGAACCGCTGGCTCGAGTATCTCGCCGAGCAGGGCCATTCGATCGGCACGCTCGAACGGGCCGGGGCAGGGCAATCCGCCGCGGCTGGCGACAGCGACCCATCGGGTCCGCTCCGGTGCGCCGTCGCCGTCCGCTGACGGAGGCGGGGCAGTGACCGAACCGGGACCCGATCCCGCATCAGGCCGGGCCGACACCGCGGGCGACGTCGCTGCGCCGGTGCGCGCCTGGCACGCGTTGCGCGTACGCGGCCGGCTGCTGCTGGCGGCCTCGCTGTTCGTCGTGCTGCTGGTCGTCCTCGACCGCGCTGGCGTCGCGCCGGCGTCGAACGTGCTGGTCGCGTTCGACGTGGCGACGTTGATCTATCTTGCCGCGACATCCGTCGTGCTGGGCCGCGCCCCACCGACGAAGCTCCGGTCCCGGGCGATGGCGCTCGATGGCGGGCGTTGGGGCGTGCTGGCCGCGGCCGTCGCGGTCTCGGTGGTCGTGCTGGTCGCGCTGGCGCTCGAGCTGCATGGCGGTGGCCATCCGACGCCGGCGCGCGTCGCCATCGCGGCGGTCAGCCTGTTGCTGGCATGGCTCTTCGTGAACACGATGTTCGCGCTGCACTACGCGCAGGAGTACTACGGCGGTCCGCACGCGGCGCGCGGCGGGCTGGCGTTCCCGGGGCGGTCGGAGCCCGACTACTGGGACTTCGTGTACTTCGCGATCGTGCTCGGCATGACGTTCCAGGTCTCCGACGTCGCGATCACCGCGCGGCGCATGCGGCACCTCGCATTGGCGCACAGCATCATCGCGTTCTTCTTCAACGTCGTCATCATCGCGTTGACCGTCAACGTCGTCGCAGGCAGCGTGTGACGCGGCGGGCGGTCGGCGCGCCGGCTGCCCGCGGCGTGGAACGCTTCACGAGGGGATACCGATGAGTCTCACGTTGATCATCATCGCGGTGACCGCGGTCGTGTCGTTCGCGGGTTTCTCCAATGCGAACCTGGTGCAGAAACTCGCGCTGTGGCCGCCGGCAATCACGCGCGGACACGAGTACTGGCGGCTCGCAACCTGCGGACTCGTGCACGCGGACACGATGCACCTGCTGTTCAACATGATCACGCTTTACTTCTTCGGCCGCGCAATGGAAGGCCTGTACGTCGCACGGGTCGGCGCGGCGGGATACGTCCTGTTCTACGTCGGTGCGCTGGTCGTGTCGAGCCTGCCGAGCTGGCTCGCCCATCGCAACGACTCGCGCTACCTCAGCCTCGGAGCATCGGGCGCGGTGTCGGCCATCCTGTTCGCGTTCATCCTCGTGCAGCCGTGGGCGATGATCATCGTGTTCGTGCTGCCGGTGCCGGCGGTCCTCTACGCGATCGTGTTCGTCGGCTATTCGATCTGGATGGACCGCCGCGCCACCGATCGCACCAACCACAACGCGCACCTGTGGGGCGCGGCGTACGGCATCGTCGTCACCGTGCTCATCGAGCCCCGCATCGTCGGCGTGTTCCTGGACCGGCTGACGCACCCGTCGTTCGGGTTGTGAGCGGCGTCGCGAAGCGTGGCACTGGCGCGCGGGTCCCGATGATCAATCGAGGTCGGTTTCATTCGTCTGTTACCCGATCGTTTCACGACGATAGCAAAGCGTTCGCGCTGCGCGCGACCTCAGAAAGTGCTTTCGCCCACTGCGTGAGCGAGCCCCTTTTGTTTCGGCAAAAGTGGCCAAAACCATTGGCGCTGGGCGCCCGGGCCGCCGTGACATCCGGTCACGGCGCCTGCCGCCCTCGGCGGGACACTGCCGCGCCCGCGCCACGGCGCGAACTCACACGTCCGTGTGCTCAAACATGCGCGCCTTGCTCGCGGGCGCGTCAGGCCCGCCTCGGCCGCGCGCAACAGCGCCGGTTCCTTCGACGCCGGCCATCCTTGGCCTACGTTGTTGGAACAACGAAACAATCTTTCACCACAAGAAAACGGAGGCCAGGGATGGCCGTGTTGAGCGAGCATTCAAGCGCCGTTGCAGGCCGCCGAGCCTCGCAGCCGAATGGCGGAGCAAAGCGCCGCCTGTTTGAGCACAAGGAAGAGGGCGAGCCGGAGGCTTTCGCGCGATGCGTTGAAGCGCATCGCGCGCCGGCGAAGCGGGCAGTCCACGGATGGACTGCCCCGGACTTGGGCGACGGAGCTGGAAGCGAAGGCGACAGACCGCGAAGTTCAGCACGCGGCCGCCATTCGGCGAGAAGCGCAAGAACGTTGCAGTGACACGAGGTCGCTGCAACCGGCCTGCCCGGCGCAGTGGCTTTGCCTACTTTCGCCGAAACGAAAGTAGGTCGCGCGTGAGCGCGGAAGCTTTGCTTTGAGCCGCAGACCAGAGGGATCAGATTCGATCGTTGCAATCGCGCGCCGACGCGAACTCCGGCATCCGTGCCGTCGGACATGCGCGCCTTGCTCGCGCGATCGACTGCGAGTCTCGGCGGCCTGCAACGGCGCTTGAATGCTCGCTCAACACGGCCATCCATGGCCTCGGTGGCGGCAAGATTGACCATACGTAGGCCAGGGATGGCCGGACGATGAGCGGCCGGCGCTGTTGCGCGCGCGGCCGAGGAGGGCCCTGACGCGCCCGCGGGAAAGGCGCGCATGTTTGAACACACGGACGTGTGAGTTCGCGCGGCGCGGGCGCGGCAGTGTCCCGCCGAGGGTAGCCGCCGTGACCGGATGTCACGGCGGCCCGTGCGCCAGCGCCAATGACTTTGGTTACTTTCCTCGTAAGGAAAGTAACCCGCTCAGCGAAGCGGAAGCTTTGCTGAGCCGCAGACCAGAGGGATCAGATTCGATCGAACATGCAATCGCGCGCCGTCGAGCGTATCACCGACTCGCGGACGCGGGCGTCAGCGCCAGCGTGTGTTGCGCCGGTCCCGGCAGGAACGGCGTCGGCCGGCCCGCGGCCCAGTCGGCGTGTCCGGCGCCGTAGTACGGCGACAGTGGGTGGCCGCTCTGGCCACCCGGCATCATGAAGTAACCGTGCGCCTCGTCGCCCGGCGCGACCGCGAAGCGTTCGGACGCGCCGAAGTCGGGAGTCTGCACGCGCGGCATGTCGCGGTCGCCGGGGAGTTGCTGCGCCGGCATGTCGAGCCAATGGCCGACGAACGTCGGCAGCGCGCGCGACAACGGGTGCCGGATGCGCGTGGTGTTGCGCTCGCCCCAGGTTTGTTGCGCGATCCCGCCGGGCTGCGCTTCGAGCTTGCCGGCGACGGCGATCGCGGCATCGGCTGCGAGCGAGTCCCAATCCGTCGCGCCGGGTGGCAGCAGGTTCGGCGGCTGCTCGACGAGGATCTTCCAGACCAGTTGGCCAGCCTGCGACATCTTCGGGAATGCGAAGTCGGGGAACTTCACGCGCACGGCGGCGGCGAAAGCGTCGAGCACGCGGTCGATCATCTCGTTGCGCCACGCGCGCACGAACCGGTATGCGACGGAATCGATCGACGCCCGCCCACTCCAGTCGGACAGCGCGGCCGTCATCCGGTCGCGCTCGGCCGATGCCGGCATCGCGGCGACGACCTTCGCCAGCCGGTCCTTCCACTGCGTCAGCAACAGCGCGCGATCGTCGAGTTCGATCGCGAGCATCGCCGCGGGATCGAACGCGTTCCGTACGGCGAGGTCGTCGCGGATCTGCCGCGCACGTGCACCGAGGTCGTAGCCGCCATCCCCCAGCACGTCGAGCCACGGCGGTTCGGTGATGCGCTGGTTCGCGGTCCACAGCCGTTGCGACGGCGGGTTCGCGATCAGCGGATACGCGGGCGGCGCGAGCCAGCCATTCCAGCCGGTGCCGGGACGGCTCCAGTCCGCCGGCAGTTCGGCATCCTGGTCACCGGTGCGCAGCGGCAGGCGGCCGGCGATCGTCCACTCGATGCCGCCGGCGCGATCGGCAACAAGGAAGTTCTGTGCCGGCATGCCTGCGCGCTGCGCGATCGCCACCGCTTCGTCGGCGCTCGTCGCGGTTTCGAGTTGCTGCAGGACGAGGTTCGCGAATCCGGGTTGCTGCGCGGTCCACGCGAGCGCGAGTGGCGTGCCGTCGACGTCCTTGGCGAGGATCGGGCCCCATTCGGTATCGGACACGTCGAGCGTGTCGTCCGGCGCACCGCGGACGTGGATCGTTTCCGTGTGGTGCGTGATCGTCCGCCAGCCTTCCGGCGTGCGGTAGCGATCAGGGTCGGTGGGATCGGTTTCGACGCGCACCCAGTCCATCGTGTCGGCGTAGCTGTTCGTGAAGCCCCACGCGACGCGGCCGTTGCTGCCGACGACGATGACCGGCGTGCCGGGCAGGCTCGCGCCGCTGACACCGATGTCGGTGCCGGGGTGGCGGGGATCCGGGTACACGAGCCGCGCGCGGAACCAGATGTTCGGGACGCCGAGGTCGAGGTGCATGTCGTTCGCGAGCAGCGCCGCGCCCCCCGCGAGGGCTCCGGCGACCGCGAAGCTGTTGCTGCCGGGGACATCCGGATCGTCGCTCTCGTGGGGTTCGAGTGCGGCCGGCACGGTGCGCAGGTCGATGTCGCCCGCTGGCGGCAGCGGCGGCAGTTCGAGTGGCGGACCGGCCAGCGGTGTATCCCACGGGCCGCCCTTGGCGGTCAGGAAACGGTAGGCGGACAATGGCAACGCCGCATGCATCTGCGCGAACGCGAGCTCGCGCTTGTTCCCGGCATCATTCAGTGTGAACGCCATCGCGGCGACGACGAGCAACGTGTCTTCGCTCCGCCACGGCGCCGGCGCGGTGCCGGTCAGCAGGTACGGAAACGGCCGCACGGCGAGCGCGGCGAGGCCGGCGTTGACGCCGTCGCGGTAGGTATCGAGCTCGTCGCGCTCCGGCTTGGGCAGGCCGGCGAGCTCGGCTTGCGCACGGGCCCGCATCCGGTGCTCGCGTGCCTTGCGGTCGAGCTTCAACGTCAAGGGTCCGAACAGTTCGGACAGTTCGCCGGTGGCGCTGCGCCGCATCGTGTCCATCTCGAAGAACCGTTCCTGGGCGTGCACGAAGCCGAGGGCGAACGTGAGGTCGTGCCGGTCGGACGCCTGCACGGTGGCGGTGCCGAGCGCGTCGCGCGTGACCGTCACCGATGCGCGCAGGCCGGGCAATGCGCGCGTGCCTTCGTATTCGGGCAGGCTGCCGCGCAGGGCCAGCCAGCCGCCCACGGCCGCCACCAGTGCGGCAATGACCAGGACCAGCAGCAGCCGGCGCAGGGTGCGCATCACGTCATGGACTCCGGTAAGCTGGCGGGCGTTTTATGCATCATCGCGGCATCTTTCATGTCGGCCACCCCGGCGCGCGACCCCGCGAAGCGGGAAGCAACCGGCGCCACCACGACCACTACCGGAGTCCACCATGACACACGAACACCGTCGTTGCATGTCGATCCTCCGCATTCTCGCTGCCGCCTTCCTGCTCGTCGGCGCGCTGGGCGTCGCCGCGGCAATGCCGCCGGAAGCCGCCGCGGCCGGCGCGGCGTACAACGCGTACCTCAAGAACGTGAAGAAGGCCGATTTCGACGCGGTGATGGCCGCCACGGTGCCGGAGAAGGCCGCGCAGATGAAGCAGCACAAGTCCGAAAAGGACTTTCCGGCCATGTGGGGAATCTTCACCAGCATGCATCCGAGTGCGGTCAAGGTCACCGATGCGCGCATGGATGGCGCGAAGCTGGTGCTGACGGTCGAGGTGACCGAGGGCGACAAGAGCACCGGCACCATCGAGATGCAACAGATCGGCGGCAAGTGGCTGGTCGGGCAGGAGAGCTACAAGGGCACGATGGGCGAGGGTTGAGTTCCGCGGCGGGCGCGGTCGCGCGGGCGCCCACGCCCGCCGCGCCCCTCAGCTTGCCGCCTCGATGCGCTCCACGCGGGTGAAGCCGCGTGGCAGCCGCGCGCCGCGGGCGGCGCGATTGCCGCCGAACTCGATGAGGTCCGCCCACTTCAGCGTCAGCTTGCGCTGGCCGGCCCACAACGTGACGGCGCCGCGGCCTTCGGCGACGACCGCGATGCCGGCAACGCGCTCGCCGTCGCCGAGCCGCGCCTTGGGGATCTCGATCAGCTTGTTGCCCTTGCCGCCCGCATCGAGTTCCGGCAATTCGGCGACCGAGAACATCAGCACGTGTCCCGCGGTCGTCGCGGCGACGATGCGGTCGCGCGCGGTATCGGCGACCGGGGCAGGCGCCAGCACCCGGGCGCCGCGCGGCACGGTCATCAGTTGCTTGCCGGTCTTCTTCGAGCCGAGCAGCGCATCGAAGCGCGTCACGAACCCGTAGCCGAGATCGGTCGCAAGGACCAGCCGCGTTTCGGCATCGGCGATCGCGAGCGCATCGAAACGCGCGCCGGCCGGTGGCGTGAAGCGTCCCGTCAACGGTTCGCCATTGCCGCGCGCGGACGGCAGCGTGTGCGCCGGCGCCGAATAGCTGCGTCCGGTCGAGTCGAGGAACGCCGCCTGCTGCGTCGTGCGGCCGCGCACCGCGGCGAGGAACGCATCGCCTTCGCGATAACCGAGTTCCCGCGGATCGACGTCGTGGCCCTTCGCCGCGCGCACCCAGCCCATTTCCGACAGGACCACCGTCACCGGTTCGCTCGCGACCAGCGCCGCGTCGTCGAGTGCGGCGGCGGCCGCGCGTTTGACGAGGGGTGAGCGGCGTGCATCGCCGTAACGCTCGGCATCCTCGCGCAGTTCGTCCTTGATCAGCGTCTTCAGGCGCGCCTTCGACTTCAGGACCACCGCGATCCGCGCGCGTTCCTCCTCGAGTGCGTCGCGTTCGGCGTTGATCTTCATTTCCTCGAGTCGCGCGAGCTGGCGCAGGCGCGTTTCGAGGATGTAGTCCGCCTGCTCGTCGTCGAGCCCGAAGCGGCGCATCAGCACCGGCTTCGGTTCGTCCTCGCTGCGCACGATCCGGATCACCTCGTCGAGGTTCAGGAATACCGCCCGCAGGCCGGCGAGGAGGTGCAGGCGCCGTTCGACCCGCTCGATCCGGAATTGCAGCCGGCGGACGACGGTGTCCTGCCGGAAGCGCAACCACTCGGCCAGGATCTGCTTCAGCGTCTTGACCTGCGGCCGGTGGTCGAGGCCGATCATGTTGAGGTTGATGCGGTAGCTCTTTTCGCAGTCCGTCGTCGCGCAGAGGTGCTGCATCATCTCGTCGACGTCGACACGATTCGAGCGCGGCACCAGCACGAGCCGCACCGGATTCTCGTGATCGGACTCGTCGCGGATGTCTTCCAGCATCGGCAGCTTCTTCGCGCGCATCTGCTGGGCGACCTGCTCGACGATCCGCGATGGCGACACCTGGTGCGGCAATGCGGTCACGACGACGTTGCGGTTCTCGCGCTCGTACACCGCGCGGCAGCGGACCGAGCCGGTGCCGGTCGCGTACATCGCGGCGAGTTCGGCGGCCGGCGTGATGATCTCGGCCGCGGTCGGAAAGTCCGGGCCGCGCACGTGCTCGCACAGGTCCGCGACGCTCGCGCCCGGCTCGTCGAGCAGGTGGATGCACGCGCTCGCGACCTCGCGCAGGTTGTGCGGCGGGATGTCGGTCGCCATGCCGACCGCGATGCCGGTCGCGCCGTTCAGCAGCACGTGCGGTACGCGCGCCGGCATCCAGCGCGGTTCCTCCAGCGTGCCGTCGAAGTTCGGCGCCCAGTCGACGGTGCCCTGGCCGAGTTCGCCGAGCAGGAGGTCCGCGAACGGCGTCAGCCGCGATTCCGTGTAGCGCATCGCCGCGAACGACTTCGGATCGTCGTTGGAACCGAAGTTGCCTTGGCCGTCGACCAGCGGGTAGCGGTATGAGAACGGCTGCGCCATCAGCACCAGCGCCTCGTAGCAGGCGCTGTCGCCGTGGGGGTGGAACTTGCCGATCACGTCGCCGACGGTGCGCGCGGACTTGCGCGGCTTCGCGGTCGCGTCGAGGCCGAGCTGGCTCATCGAGTACACGATGCGCCGTTGCACCGGCTTCAGCCCGTCGCCGACGAACGGCAGCGCGCGGTCGAGCACGACGTACATCGAGTAGTCGAGGTACGCGCGCTCGGCGTAGGTCTTCAGCGGAACTTGTTCGTGGCTGGCTTGCAGGGTCATCGGTCGTACGGCCAGGAAGGGCAGGCTGGCGCGGGTGGCCGGCCGGAACTGCGTATTGTGCCGGAACGACGCGCGGGGCGATCCGGTCTTGCCGGCCAGCCCGCGGCGGGTGTCTGCCGCTCAGGACTGGCGGCGGCGGTTCGCCATCGAGCGCCGGTTCGCGGCGACGAGCGCGTCGTCGGCGACCGCGGGTCCGTCGTGGTCGAGTTTCCAGCGGTCGTAGTGGCGCGAGCATTCGCGCGTCAGCGTGTCGATGACGGTGCGGTACAACCGCGTGTAGAACGGCTGCGAGTGGAAATGGAGGAATACCGGCACCTCGTACGGCCGGTATCCCGGCACGGCGCGCACGTGGTGTTCGGCGCGCAGCAGGTGGGCCGGGACCACGGCCCGGCCGATTCCTTCCGACACCGCATCGATGAGGCCATAGATGTCGTCGAAGTAGGCGCGCAGCATCTTCGGCACGGTCGCGCCGGTCTGGCTCAGGAAGAAGCGCTCGGTAAAGTTGTCGCGCGGCTCGTGGTCGATGTAGCAGTCGCTCCGGCAGGCGTGGCGGGTCGATTCGATCAGTACGTTGCGTTCGACGCCGAGCCGCACGTTCTCGATGCCCATGCGCTCGCATTCCGACAGCGACACGCTGAAATCGACCTTGCCCTCGAGCAGCAGGTCGTGCAACTGGTGCACCTCGGCCTTGATGTACTGGCAGGCGAGCCGCGGGTTCTGCCGCAGCAGCTCGCCGATGGCGGGGATCAGCACCGAACGCAGGCACGACGAGAACGACGCGAGGCTGAAGAACCCCGAGATGCCTGCCGCGCCTGCGGCCGGGCCGACCAGGTCGTCGAGCAGCTCCTGTTCCTGGCGTTCGACTGACGCCGCATGCCGTTGCAGGACGCGGCCGGGTTCGGTCAGCTCGAGTCCACCGCGCAGACGCACGAACAACGGTTGCCCAAGGGTTTCCTCGAGGTTCTGGATCCGCTTGGTGAGCGCCGGTTGCGTGATGTGCAGCCGTTCGGCGGCGCGCGAGAAGTTCAGCTCCCGCGCCAGCATCATGAACGATTCGACCTGCAGCGACGAGATGCGGGTGCCCATGTCGATCCCCTGTCCCGTGGGTGAGTATAACGTCGGGTTATCGCGCGATGAATCGATTCGATCGCAATAAGCAGCGGATATGCCCCGATCCAGAAGATTCATTGGCCTTGGCCGCGCCGGGGCAATAACCTCGTGCCGGGTATCCAACCGGAAGGGCAGGCCAATGACCTTGACGCAAACGCTGTTTTCGTTCGAAGGGCGCATCGGACGCGCGCCGTACTGGTACTTCGTGCTGGCGGCCATCGTGCTGTTCGGCGTGGTGTTCGCCGCCGTCGGCGTGTCGATGTTCGGCGCGAAGACCGCGGCGGCGCCGGACGCACCGCCGGCGGGCATGGGGGCCGCGACGATGGCCATCCCGGTGCTGTCGCTGCTGATGCTGTGGCCGAGTCTCGCGATCTGCGCCAAGCGCTGGCACGACGTCGACAAGTCCGCGTGGTGGATCCTGATCGGACTCGTGCCGGTCGTCGGCGGCCTCGTGGCGCTGGTCTTCAACGGTTTCATCCCCGGCACGCCGGGAGCGAACCGCTTCGGCGATCCGCCGGGACAGCGGTTGGTGCCGGCGGCTGGCGCCGCGCGGTGATGGGCGGCGCGTCCCGCGCTGCAGCCGGTACGACGGCCGCGACGGCCGAACGGCGCATGGACAGTCGCCCGGGCGTGGGCGCCCGGGCCAGGCCCGGGAATGCGCCGACCGTCGACGTCCCCATGGCTCCGATCACGTTCGGCGGCGTCGTGGACTATCCGGACCCCGCCCGGTTCATCGGCAACGGGGGCATCGACGATTTTCCCCTTCGCCTCGGGACTCCCTGATCCGTTCCATCGGTACGGAACCCGCAATCCCGAGGCCTTTTTCATCCCGCCAATGACCGTGGGCGGCGGCATTGACGCCGCCCGGCGCCCGCGCGTATCGTGCGCCAACTCGTTGCAGGCGAGGATCATTTCCTTGGATCCATGCAGTAGTCCCGCGGTCCGCGTGCGCACCGCAACGGAGCCAATTCCCGCCTGACCGGCTCGCCTGCCGCGAGCCTTGATCGCGGCAGGATCCGACTCCGGACGGCGCGCCGCCACCGCGCCCGTACCGATTCCGGAGTCCCGATGTTGCGGACCAGCCTTTTCTCGGCGGTGATCCCGGCCGGCGTGCGTGGCGCGCTCGGCCGCAAGCGCCCCGCGCCCGACGACCATCCGCTGCAGGCGTTCATCGCGCTCGACCGCGCCGGCGCGCTGGACCGGCTCGGCGTCGACGGCACCGGACTCGACGGTGACGCGGTCGAAGAGCGACTCGACCGGTACGGGCCAAACGTCGTCGCCGAGGACCACAAGCCCGGAGTCGTCGTCGAGATCGCGCGCCGTTTCGCGACCAATCCGATCAATGTGCTGTTGACCGTGCTGGCCGTGATTTCCCTGCTCAGCAACGACGCCGTGGGTGCGACGATCATGATGGCGATGGTCGTGATGGCGGTCGTCATTTCGTACTACCACGAGACGCGCACCGACCGCGCCATCGAGAAGCTGCGGCGCATGGTCAGCAACACCGCGACGGTGCGTCGGATCCCGGCGGCCGCGGAAGACGCCGGGGACGAAGCCCCGGCCGATGCGGCGCCGGCCCCACGGCAGGCCGAGAAGGCCGAAATCCCGATCGACCAGCTGGTGCCCGGCGACATCGTGCAACTGTCCGCGGGCGACATGATTCCGGCCGACCTGTACCTGCTGTCGGCGAAGGACCTGTTCGTCAACCAGTCGGCGCTGACGGGCGAGTCGATGCCGGTCGAGAAGTTCGCCGGGGCCGATCCCGATGCGCGCGCGCCGCTGGATGCACGCAACCTGTGTTTCATGGGCAGCAACGTCCTCAGCGGCAGCGCGATCGCGCTGGTCGCGATCACCGGGCAGCGGACCTATTTCGGCGCCGTCGCGAAGTCGCTGATCGGCCAGCGCGTCGAGACCAGCTTCGACCGCGGCGTGAAACGCTTCGCGTGGCTGATGATCCGTTTCATGCTGGTCATGGTGCCGGTGGTGCTGCTGGTCAACGGGATCACCAAGGGCGACTGGCTCGAGGCCTTCATGTTCGCGGTGTCGGTCGCGGTCGGCCTGACGCCGGAAATGCTGCCGATGATCGTCACGATCAACCTCGCCAAGGGCGCGATGGCGATGGCGAAGAAGGACGTCATCGTCAAGCGGCTCAACGCGATCCAGAACTTCGGCGCGATCGACGTGCTGTGCACGGACAAGACCGGCACGCTGACGCAGGACCGGGTCATCCTCGAACGCCACATCGATGCGGCCGGCGAGGAGGACGACGAAATCCTCGCGTTCGCGTTCCTCAACAGTTCCTACCAGACGGGACTCAAGAACCTGCTCGACCTCGCCGTGATCGAGGCCGTCGCGCCGGACGAGCGCCGGCGCCTGCAGGCGGAGTACACACTGGTCGACGAAGTACCGTTCGACTTCACGCGCCGGCGCATGTCGGTGATCGTGCGCGACCGTTCGGGGCGACACTTCCTGATCGCGAAGGGCGCGGTGTCGGAAACCCTGGGCGTCTGCAGCGACGTGCGCGCGTCGCACAGCGGCGAGGCGGTGCCATCGCTCGCCGGGATGCGCGATTTCGCGCGCGAACTGAACGACGACGGGTTCCGCGTCATCGCGCTCGGCATGCGCGAGATCGAGGACAAATCCGGCTACTCGCTCGCCGACGAGACCGGCCTCACGCTGATGGGCTTCATGGCCTTCCTCGATCCGCCGAAGGACAGCGCGGCCGAGGCGATCAACGCCCTCAACACGCACGGCGTCGCGGTCAAGATCCTGACCGGCGACAACGACATCGTGACGCGCAACGTGTGCCGGCAGGTCGGCTTCGAGGTCAAGCGCTGGCTGGTCGGCCCGCAGGTCGAGGCGATGGGCGACGAGGAACTGACCATCGCCGCGCGCGACGTGCAGGTATTCGCGCGCCTCAACCCGCAGCAGAAGGTGCGCGTCATCGAGGCGCTGCACCGCGACGGCCACGTGGTCGGCTTCCTCGGCGACGGCATCAACGACGGACCGGCGATGCGCACGGCCGACGTCGGGATCTCGGTCGACACGGCAGTCGACATCGCGAAGGAAGCCGCCGACATCATCCTGCTCGAGAAGAGCCTGATGGTGCTCGAGGAGGGCGTGCTGGAAGGCCGCAAGGTGTTCGGCAACATCCTGAAGTACATCCGGATGACCGCCAGTTCGAACTTCGGCAACATGTTCAGCGTGATCGGCGCGAGCGCGCTGCTGCCGTTCCTGCCGATGGCGCCGGTGCAGGTGCTGCTGAACAACCTGCTGTACGACTTTTCGCAGACCGCGGTCGCGAGCGACAACGTCGACCCGGAGTCGGTCGCCGCGCCGCGCCAGTGGGACATGCGCGACATCGCGCACTTCATGCTGCGGATCGGGCCGATCAGCTCGATCTTCGACTACGCGACGTTCGCGCTGCTCTGGTTCGTGTTCAAGGCCAATTCGCCCGAGCATGCGACGCTGTTCCAGAGCGGCTGGTTCGTCGAGTCGCTGCTGTCGCAGACGCTGATCGTGCACGTCATCCGCACTGGCCGCGTGCCGTTCCTCGAAAGCCGCGCCAGCCTGCCGTTGACGTTGACCGGAATCGTGATTTGCCTCATCGGCGCGATCCTGCCGTATTCGCCACTGGCCGCGAAGTTCGGCTTCGCGGCCTTGCCGGGTGCGTTCTGGCCGTGGCTGTTCGTGATCCTGTTCGCCTACATGGTGCTGACGCAGTTCATCAAGGTGCGCCTGATGCGGCGCTTCGGCGTGTTGTGACGCCGGCAACGCGCAACGCGACGCCCGGGCCTCCGCTTGGCGCGAAGAACCCTGGCGCCGCCGTCGGCCGAGGCCGGCCGCCGTGCGTTCACGGCAGCGGCGGCAGCCCCGTGTAGGTGCGATAGACGCCCTCGTTGCACGACAGGCAGAAGGGCTTGCCGGAGTACGTGCCGCGGTTGAAGTAGATGTAAGGGCCGTCGTTGGCGACGAAGACTTCCGGATCGGTTCGCGACATCGATGGCTCGTCGGGCGTGAGTTGCTCCGGAACCGGATTCTGGCCGTCGATCGCCACGAAGAAGATTGCGGTGGGATAGGCGAGCGGCGGAATGCTGCCGGCGA
This sequence comes from Lysobacterales bacterium, assembly GCA_046347015.1. GTDB lineage: Bacteria > Pseudomonadota > Gammaproteobacteria > Xanthomonadales > Rhodanobacteraceae > Dokdonella_A. The sequence continues at coordinate 40,134 of JAXMHA010000022.1, forward strand.
AGAAGACGTAGGTCTGGCCGCCGTAATGGAACGGCTCGGGGGAGTTGATCAGGCCCGAATCCGGCGAGCGAATGGTGGAGACGAGTTGCCATCCGCCGGCGCCGATGTCGTACGGCGCCCGCAATGCGTAAATCCGGAGTTCGACGTCGTCGGCCACGGTCATCAGGAACAGATCGCCACTTGATTCCGGATCGGTCCAGATGAACGGGCGGCTGTGGAGGTCCTTCTGGCTGGCATCGAACGTCACCTGGGTTGCGCTGCCGGTATCGAGTTGGTACAGGAATACCTGGTTGATTCCGTCCAGCGGCACGGTATAGGCGGCGGCGCGGATGCCTTCGCCAAGGCGCAGTCCCAGCGAAGCCGATGGCGGATCTCCAGGGATCGGGGTTTCCGACGACTCGTCGAACAGGTTGCGCCAGTAATGGCGGCCCGTTCTGTCGATGTAGCTGATGAACGGCACCGGGTTGTCCGGATCGGGGCTGGTATACGGCGTCCTGCGGGCCAGTGACGGGGACAGAGTCGTGAAGGTCCAGTCACCGGAGTCCGTCGTCCATGCGTGGCCGAGCCGCGCGCTCGCCGGCGTGTGCTGGTTTCCGTCCGGGAACCTCGTATAGACGATCTGGTCCCCTGCCGTCGTCCCGATCCATTCCGGTCCGTTGCTTACGAACTTGAAGTCGTGGGACGTCATCGCGTCGGTATCGATCAGCGTGCCTTTGCCGTTCGATGGCTCGAACAGGCCGGTATCGCGGTTGACGCCGGCGACCCAAAGCTCACCGTGCAGGTCGCACCACGTCACCATGCCGCGGGACTGGCTGTATTCGGGGTCGAGCAGGTCGCGCTGGCTTGATACCAGGCTTTCGTTGGGTAACACCGGCGGAAGCGCGAGCGGCTCGACCAGCGCCTCCACGGCGATTGCCTGACCGGCCGTGGCGCTCCCTGCCAGCGCAGCGGAGACGAGAATTGCAATCGTTGTCCTGCAATCGAATCCTTGCGTCCTCATGGCGGCTTACCCTCCGTGTATGCAGCCTTCCAGGCTGCGCTGTCCACCTTGCGCACTTGCCGCAAGGCGCTGGACGGCGGTATGGCTGCTGGATCCCGCCAGTCCTGGCTGGGTGGCAATCCCTGCCCATCGGCAAGCGAAAATGAGTCGGTTGACTTGCTGCGGAGGCGCTCTCCACGTTGCCTTTGCCGTTCACTACCTCGGAAGTGCGACGCCGATTACAACGGGGTTCCGATCACCCACGAAGGGCGAACGCGGCGCACGCCTTCCGTCTTTCAGGTGATACGCGAAAGCGTGCCGGGAACTACCAGCCAGCCATTCACGAGGAAGGATCCGCGGCGTGCCGGAGATGGGAATCCAGCGGCAGGATTCCCTGGTGTGCCGTCCCATGAATATCCATGCGAAGCCGCCGCGTCTTTTCGCGTCTGGCGTTGTTGCGGCTCCTCGCCATGGCCCCACCATGACTCGTCGCCGCGCCTGGCCAGCCGCAGGAAGTCCGCTGGCGCCTTCATCAAGTGACTGGCGGGACGGCGCACTAGGTGATGCACGCCTGGACCAGGAAGAATCCCTTTCCGCCTGGCTTCCTGAAACTGTAACTGCCGAGCGGGCCTTGGCTGCAATCGGGGTTGTATTCGAGCCGTTCCACCGTCGGGAGGAAGGAACGCGATGCCGGGTCCCAGACGCGACCATGGCCCCGGTCGAGGACTTCCAGCAGTGCATGCACGCCCGCACCGGGCGTTTCGACGACCTTGCAGCCCAGGGAATCCACCTTTCCGGATACCTGCTCGAGCAACACTTGCGCCTGCCTGGAGCGCACCAGGCGCATCCGCTCGGTTTCTGTTTTCCACCGGGCGGGACGCGGTCTCGCCATTGCCGTGATTTCATCGCTGTCGAGCACGAACGACATGCCCTCGCTGGCCGGAATCGACACGCAACCTCCGGGTGGAGAAGTGAGCAACGGAATGACGCGAACAGCCCAGGCCGCCTCGCCCGCGAGCCCCGGTATTCCGGGAAGCAAGGCGACCACGGCTACGGCCAGCATGATTGTTCCTCCATGGGCCCGACGCCCGGGCCCAGCAGCGGTGCGCAGCATCGGCCGTCGCAAGCGGCTGTCAGGCGTCCGTCTCACCGAGCTGCCACGCTCGACTGGCACGAACCGGAAAGAGAACGAGCCACCGGTTCCCCAATTGCCGGGTCGCGCGCCGATGGAGCGGCCGGATCATGCAGCAACGACATTGCAGACGACGACCATGAAATAGGTACACAACAGGGCGATCAGGGCTGCCGCAAGAGTCTGCGCCCAACGCGGCCGGACGAAGAAGGCAAATCCCGCCAACGCCAGCACGACAATCGAGAGTGCGTTGTCGCGCCACCAGTACGCATAGAAGTGGGCTTCGCCCATCGCCGAATTGGAGATGAGCGACATGACGCACAATGCGCCCAGGGCGAACGCATAGCGCCGGTGCTCGCGCTCGTGGAACCCGGCGAGATCGACCGGCCCTTGCGCCGGGACTTCCGGCGTGACGAACGCGCAAAATACGTACTGGACGATGACCAGGGCCACGCTGAGCAGGACCGACCAGGCGGGCCAGTTCGTCAGCGAGCGCAGGGGCCAGTTCGCCGCCCAGTTGCCGATCGTCACGGTCAGGGCCGACCATGCCCAGAGCGCATAGGCCGCCGAGAACCGCACTCGTTGGTAGTTTCGCAGCACGCCGACCAGCCCCGACAGCAAGTGGGTCAGGGCCAGCGACAGTACGAACGTGATCAGCGAGAAGACGAGTTCGAACGAAGTCATGCCGGTTCCTTGCAGTCCAATGCTCCGCATCACCTGCCGGCGGACACGGGAAAAGGCCGCCATCGCCGGTCGGGTACATGAGGCGGCCACGCGGCATTTGGCCGAAACACGGTCCGAGCGGTGGCTTTCGACGCGTTGCGAACTTAACCTGTTTGGCGGCCGGCCGCACGCCGCTTACACCTTTCCCCGTCGCGGAGGAGAATCATGCCGGCCGGCATGAATCGGGGCCGCGGATGAAACAGCAAATACGCTTTTGCACCGCGAGGGACAGCGTGCGGATCGCGTACGCGACAGCCGGCGAAGGCTCACCCCTCGTCCGCGTCAACAGCTGGTTCACGCATCTCGAACTTGACTGGGCCAACCCCGTTTGGCGGCACTGGTGGGAAGCTCTCGCCGATCGGCGGATGCTGGTCCGCTACGACTCGCGCGGTTCGGGCCTGTCCGATCGGGACCCCGCCGAGGTCTCCCTCGACACGCTGGTATCCGATCTCGAGGCTGTCGTCGACGCGCTGCGGCTGCCCCGGTTCGCGCTGGTCGGACTGTGCCAGGGAGGCGCGGTCGCCGTCGCTTATGCGGCGCGTCACCCGGGGCGGGTCAGCCGGCTCGTCCTGTACGACAGCTATCTTTTCGGCGCCTTCGTCGGCGGCGCCAGCGAGCGCCAGGCCCGTCAGGCCAGGACGTTCGCGGAGATGATCGAGCTGGGCTGGGGCAGGAGGGTCGGGGCGTTTCGCGAGATGTTCGCGGGCCTGCTGATGCCCGAAGCGGGCGGGCGCGAGCAGAAATCGATCGGCGACCTCGAGCGCCAAAGTACCTCAGCGGCGATGGCCCGGCGCCTCTGGAACGAGTTCAATTCGTTCGACGTCCGCGTTGAGGCGTCGAAGGTTGCCACGCCGACGCTGGTGTTCCACGTGCGTGGCGATGCCATGGTGCCGTTCGAGGCGGGCCGGCGCCTCGCTGCGGCATTGCCGAACGCCCGCTTCGTGCCACTCGCAGGCCGCAACCACATCCTGCGCGCGGACGAGCCGGCCTGGCCTGTATTCAAGCGGGAGCTGGACGACTTCCTCGGCCTCGATGAGGACGATCGCGACGTCGTCGACGACGGCGAGCTCGCGACCCTGACGAACCGCGAACGGGAGATCCTCGATGGCATCGCCCGCGGGCTCACCAACGGTCAGATCGCCGATCGTCTTCGCATCGCCGAAAAGACAGTCCGCAACCACGTCAACCACGTCTTTTCCAAGCTCGATGCGCAGCACCGCGCGCAAGCCATCGTGATCGCCCGCAAGGCCGGGCTCGGGCGCGACTAGGGATTCCCTTCGTTGCTGGGCCATGCGGCCCACGCCTGCCCGGGAAACCGCATCGCCGCGGGGCTCGCGTGGGCCCGCGGCCTCACGACGCGGTCACGAGACCCTGCGACGCTGCCACCGTCTCAACTGGCGAGAGGTGGGCGCATCATGGCCATGGCGAAACCAGGACTGGTCCAGCAGCGGCAAAACCCCCTGCGTGAACGCTACCGCCGCGATCCGGCGAAAGCGTGGATCCGCGACGGCGCGCTGACGATCAACGGATGCGGCGGAGATCCATTCCACGGCGCCGTCATTCCCGACAACAATGGCGGCACACCGCTGTGCTTCGGCATCCACCGTGCCGTCGGCGGTGACCACGACTACCCGAATCCGGGCGACCTGCTGTCTTCCGCGCTCGCCGCTTGCTTCGACTCGACGCTGCGCATGCTCGCCGACCATCTCGGTGTCCGGCTGCAATTCCTCGAGGTCAAGGTGGAGGCGGAATGCGACGTGCGCGGTTGCCTGCTGGTCGATCGCTCCGTCCCGGTCGGGTTCCAGAAAATGCGATGCCGGGTGCGTCTCCAGCCCGAGGGCCAAGTCGACGCCAAGACACTGCAACAGCTCGTCAGCGCCACCGAAGGCTGCTGCGTCGTTCTGCAAACGCTGCGCAATGGCGTTGCCGTCAGCACAGAGATCGAAAGTACGGAACTGGAGGCCGTCGACCCGGCTTCGGCGGCAACGCCTGTCAGGGGCGGTCTCCACGTGACTCCAGGCGGCGCATGACGCCGCAATCCAGCCGCGCCGGCGCGACCGCAGGGAGCCGCGGAATCCGAAAGCGTATCGCGCGTTCGCGCGCCGGTTCCAACGGCTACTCAGGCGTGAATCCGCAGGACGTGGCTCAGGCCGACGGCAGATGCATAGAGTCCGAGGCCGAATACGGCATGCGTCACGAGGCTCTTCAGCCTGGCCTGCGCCGGCTTGGGTGTCTTTGCTCCAGCAACGCCAAATCCGAGCGATGGCTGCATGAGGAAGAACGGAAATACCACGGTGCCAAGGCCGAAAAGCAAGGCAGGCAGGATGGTTGGCTGCGCCAACCAGCTCACCGATACCAAGCCAATGAACACGAATGCGAACATGGCACCGATGGCGTAGTGGGCAATCCAACCCACTGCGCACTCATGACGCTTGCGCGGAGCCGCGGCGATACTTCCATGCGTGAAAATGCCTGCCGGCATGTGGAGAAGCCAACGTCCGACCAGGCAGTAGCTGAGCGAAGGGAGGTTGAACGTACCCTTGAGGAACAGTGCCCACAGGTCGGTGACCAAAGTCGCGCCGACTCCGATGAGAATTGAACCCACGCCATGGATCGTCTCGACGGCCATCGCTCACATACCAAATGCCGCAACCGCAAGGGGTGTGCGGGCAGCGGTCTAGCGTCTGAACTCAGCCGCCTGCAGCCGGCGTAGCGGGATGACGGTCGACTGCAGCGATTTGTTGGGCGGCAGACTCCACCGCTCCCATGAACTGCGCGAGCTTGCCCTCGTCCAGGCGCCCGTTTGTTCGCACGCCCGTGCATAGGTCAAGCCCGAAGGGCCGAACGGAACGAATCGCGTCGCCTACGTTGCCGAGACCCAGCCCGCCCGCAAGGAAAACGGGCACGGTTGACTGCTCTACGATCTGGGCGCTCAAAGACCAGTCATGCGTGCGGCCTGTACCACCGAGCTCTTTGACTGCCAGATTCTGATTGCCGGAGTCCAGAAGCAATGCGTCTACCTCCTGCGCCGCCAACAAGGCTTCGTCAACCGACGTCTGGTCGGCGACGTGAACTACCTGCACCAGCGAGATGCCCGGAAGCAACCTGCGCAGCGCAGCATGCCCGTCTTTCGGTAGGCGGTCGCAGATTTGGATGGTGGTGGTTCTGCAGCGGCGGTGCTGTGCAGCAATCTCTACAGGGTCGGTTCTGCCCGTGAGCAGGAACGTCGCAATTGGAGGTGGCACTGTAGCTGTGATTTCGGCGATGCGGCCCTCCGAAATAACCCCCGGACCGCTGGGCATCTCGGATACCAGGCCCAGCGCCGATGCGCCGTAGCGGACCGCAAGCGCCGCTTCGTCAATGGAACTGATGCAACAGATCTTGACACGTAGCATTTGCTATCCCTTGCTCCTGCCGCCCAACGCCCGAGGGAACCGGCGCAAAGGATCGCGCAGCGGGATTTGCGCCCGGTTGACCGAGTTGTCATGCGTCACCGCTGGGGCACCAGTTTTACCTGCAGGTCGCAACCGACCGCCTGCGCGTACCGCTGTAGTGTAGCGACCGAAGGGGCATGCTTTTTGCCAGCGGACTCAAGCCTGGAAATGGCGCTCTTGGTAGTGCCCATGCGCTCCGCAACGGCATCTTGCGTGAGGCCCGCCCGCGAACGGGCCTTGAGCATCTGGTTGGCGAGTTGATACTCAAGCTCCAAGGCTTCGTATGCTTCAGCGAAGCCCTTGCGCTTGGACGCGCGAGCCAAGAAAGCTTCGTGATCGTGCGCTACGGGCTTGTAACTGAGGTTAGCCATGTTGCAACTCCTTGGCCCGCTTGCGGGCCAACTTGAGGTCCTTGTCGGGCGTTACTTGCGTCTTCTTGATGAATGCGTGGACGACCACGACGCGCTGCCCGAGAAGGAAACAGTAAAAACCACGGCCGATGCCAGAACGACCGCGTGGCCTGAGCTCGAACAGTCCCTCGCCCAAGGCACGCGAGTGAGGCAGCCGAAGACTTGGCCCATGCTCTGCCAAGAGCTCGACCAAGCGTGCGTAGTCAGCAACGACGTCGACCGGCCACGACTCGATCTCCGCCAGAACGCGTGGGTGGAAATACTCGATCTGGTACGGCATGAGCTATGTTAGCAATTACGCTAACAGCTTGCAACGACCTCGCCGT
>JAXMHA010000023.1:0-46319 GCA_046347015.1 Lysobacterales bacterium
CAGCGACACGACCGCGCGGTAGGCCTCCGGGTGTTGCGTCAGTGCGGCGCCCATCAACAGCCCGCCATTGGAACCGCCGAGGATCCCGAGGTGCGCGGGGTCGGTCCAGTGCGCCGCGACCAGCGCCTGCGCCGCGGCATGGAAGTCGTCGAAGCCGTTCTGCTTCTTCGCCAGCATGCCGTCGGCGTGCCAGCCCTCGCCGTACTCGCCGCCGCCACGGATGTTGGCGACCGCGTAGACGCCACCGCGTTCGAGCCAAGCCAAGGTCGATCCGAGGAACCGCGGCGCCTGCGCGATGCCGAAGCCGCCATAGGCATAGAGGATCGCCGGACGCGCACCGTCCGGCGTCACGCCCCGCAGGGCCAGCACGGTCACCGGGACCTTCGTGCCGTCCTTCGAGGTCGCGTCGATTCGGTGCGACACGATGTTCGAATAGTCGGCCGCGGGCTTCACTTCGAACACTGTCTGCAACGTGCCGCGCGCGCCGTCGTACGTGACCCAGCGCGAGGGAATCGTCCAGCCGGAGTACGCCAGCAGTGCGTGATCGGAAGCCGCGCTGCTGGCGATCGTGCCGACGCCGATGCCGGAATCCGGCAAGGGCACCGTGCGCACGAATCTTCCATCGGCGGAGTAGTGCTGTACGCGCCAGTCGGGGCCACGCACTTCGGTGACGAGGAAACCGTTCCTGATCGGCGCGACCGAGTGCATGGCCCATTCGCCTTGCGGAACGAGCGTCTTCGGTTGGCCGGCGGAGTCGAGCGCCAGCAGCTTGCCGCGTGGCGCGTGCTGGTACGCGATCACCAGCAGGCGGTCCCCGTCCCAGGCCGCGCCTTGGTTGACGCCGGATGCCGCGCGCACGTTGGCCTCGGTGCCGAGCGCAAGTTTCCAGTCGCCGGATCCGCTGCGCAGGTACACCGCGTCCGGCGCGCCGTCGCCGTAGTGCAGCAGCGCCGCGGCGTGGCGTCCGTTGGCCGAGCCCAGCAGCGTGTACTCGGCGACCGGCGAAAGATCCTTGCCGAACACCAGCGGATCACGGGCCGCATCGGTGCCGAGCGCGTGGTGGTACAGCGCGGCGTTGAACTGCAACTGGTCATCCGGCACGCTGCCCGGCGCCGGCAGTCGCGCATAAATCACGCCCTTGCCATCGGCGTCCCACACCAGCGCCTGCGGCGTCGGGCTGCCGCCGGCGCGTGGAAGGGCATCCGGGAGAACCCTGCCGGTCGCGACGACGACGAAGCGGATCGTCGTTTCCTCGGTGCCGCCTTCGGCCGTGCCGTAGGCCACGATCTTGCCGTCCGGCGACGGCCAATAACCCGTGATCGCGGGGCTGCCCTCGATCGAGTTCGGGTCGACCAGGACTTTCGCTGTTCCTTCCGGCCATGCTTGCGCGACGAGCACCGCCTGCGGTTGCGGCGGCGTTTGCCGCAGGTAGAACAACGTAGTGCCGATGAGTTCGGGAGATCTGCGCTCAGTCGACGTCAGTGCCAGTTCGCCGACGCGTTTCGCGATGCCTTTTGCGTCGGTGAAGCCACCCATCACCTTGTCGGTGTATGCGTTCTGTGCGCCGATCCATGCCTTGACGGCCGGCGCATCGGCGTCCTCGAGCCAACGATACGGATCGTGCACGGCGACCCCGTGGTAGGTCTCCACGACGTCATGGCGGGGAGTGGGTGGCGGCATGGCGGCGATCGTGTTCGCGGTATCGATCAGCGCGACTTCGTGCGCGGGCGGCGGCTGCGCGGTCGCTGCAGTCGAAACGACGGCAAGGGCGATTCCGGCGAAGGCAGCAACGCGGGACACGGCGAATCCTGTGTGGGCGGGCGGAGCGGGAACGGGAAGGGTAGCGGCAGCGCGGGCGATCCGCCACGTTGCCGCGCCTCGACGCGCGGGCCGGTTTGCGTGGCCGGGCCGCGCCGCTATGCTGCGGGCTTTTCGCCGGGAGCCCCGCCATGGTCCGTCTTGCACTCGCGGTGCTCGCGAGCGTGTTGACTGCTGCAACGGCGGGCGCCGCCGCACCGGAAACGGCGGCGCCGGCGAACGCGGCGTCGATGCTGGAAAGGATCATGGCCGATCCGGACTGGATCGGGCCTCCGGTCGAGGATCCGTACTGGAGCGTCGATGGCCGCAGCCTCTATTTCAAGTTGAAGCGCAAGGGCAGCCCGTTGCGCGATTTGTATCGCGTCGACGTGACCGGCGGCGCGCCGGTCAAGCTCGATGACGCGCAACTGGCGGGCGCCGACGGCCCGCCGGTATTCGACCGCGGGCGCCATCGCGCGGCATTCCTGCGCCACGGGGATGTCTTCGTCCGCGACCTCAAGGCCGGTACGACGCGGCAGCTCACGCGCACCGACAACCGCAAGAAGGGGCTGCAGTTTTCCGCCGATGGCCGGATCCTGAGCTGGCGGGATGGCAGCACGTGGATGGTGTGTGATCCGGATTCGGGCGTGGTTGCCCCGGTCGCGGCATTGAAGACGGAGAACGATCCGGCGGCACCGAAGCGCAATGCGTTGCAACGCCTGCAGTTGGACCTGTTCGCCACGCTGCGCGACACCGAGTCCGACCGGAAAGCCGAGCGCGAGCGCCGGCGCGAGCTCGACCGCAGCGATCCGACGCGTGCGTCCGAACCGTTTTATCTCGGTGACACGGTCCGGATCGTCGGGAGTTCATTGTCGCCCGATGCGCGCTGGATGCTGGTCGTCACGGCGCCGAAGGCGTACGACGCCGGCCGCAAACCGACCGTCACGCATTACGTCGACGAGTCGGGCTATCCCGAAACCGAACCGGCGCGTACCTACGTCGGCCGCAACGCGCCCGCCCCGCAGTCGCTGGTGCTGCTCGACTTGCGCGGGCACCGGCAGTATCCGTTGCCGACGGACGCGCTGCCGGGCATCGATGACGACCCGCTGGCGTCGCTGCGCGCGGCGCGCATCGCCGCGCTGGAGAAGGCGGGCCACGACGACGAGGCCAAGGCGCTGGCAGCGCCGAAAACGCGCCCGGTCGTGATCGGCGGGTTCGACGATTCGGGCAACGGCGACGTCGCGGTCGCGTGGGCCGCGGACGGAAGCAACGCCGCGATCGAACTGGTCGCCGCCGATCACAAGGACCGCTGGATCGCGATGGTCGATTTCGACAGGCACGCGCTGGTGACGCAGGACCGGCTGACCGATCCGGCGTGGATCAACTGGAGCTTCAACGAATTCGGCTGGCTGCCGGACGATCGCACGCTGTGGTTCGACTCCGAGGCGAGCGGCTGGGCGCAATTGTTCGTCAAGTCGCCGGGCGGAAAGGCGCGCGCGCTCACCGGTACCGGCTACGAGGTTTCGAGTCCGCAAGTCTCGCCGGACGGCAAGTGGATCTACGTGCTGGCCAACAAGGAGGCACCGTACGCCTACGACGTGTACCGCGTTCCGGCGGGCGGTGGCGAACTGCAGCGCGTCACCCGGTACCAGGGCGTGTCGTGTTTCGAGTGCGACGGGCTGTTCACGCTGTCGCCGGACGGAACGAGGCTCGCCGTGCTGCATTCGTCCGCGTATGTTCCGCCGCAACTCGCGGTGGTGAACGCCGATGGGACCGGCGCACGCGACCTGACCGATACGCGCACACCGGAATACAAGGCGATGCACTGGATCGAACCCCGGTTCGTCAAGGTGCCGAGCACGCACGGCCCGTTCGGCATCTGGGCGAAGTACTACCAGGCGGCGGACTACGATACGTCGCAACCGCATCCTGCGGCGTTCTTCGTCCACGGTGCAGGGTACCTGCAGGACGTGACGAAAGGCTGGTCGACCTACTTCCTCGAGCAGATGTTCAACAACCTGCTGGCGCAGGAAGGCTATGCGGTGCTCGACATGGACTATCGCGCCTCGGCCGGTTATGGCCGTGACTGGCGCACCGCGATCTATCGCAACATGGGCCACCCCGAACTCGAAGACCTGCTGGATGGCAAGGCGTGGCTGGTGAACGACCACGCCGTCGATCCGCGGCGGGTCGGCATCTACGGTGGATCCTACGGCGGCTTCTTGACCGAGATGGCGTTGCTGCGCGCGCCGGGCGAATTCGCCGCCGGCGCGGCGTTGCGCGCGCCGTCGGACTGGACCAGCTACAACGACCTCTACACCTCGGACATCCTCAACGATCCCCAGCTCGACCCCGAGGCCTACAAGACCAGCTCGCCGATCGAATATGCGGAGAAACTGCAGGATCCGCTGCTGATCATGCACGGCCTGATCGACGACAACGTCATGCCGGGTGACTCGATCCGCCTCTACCAGCGATTCATCGAATTGCACAAGCAGGACTTCTGGATCTCGCTGTATCCGACGGAGCGCCACTCGTTCACGCATGCCGACGACTGGTACGACGAGTACCGGCGCATCCACGAGTTGTTCGCGCGATACGTGAAGGACAAGCACTGACGCGCCGGATTCGCGGAGAGGGGGCGCCATCCGGCGCCCCGTCGGGTTCACGCCGACGGCGTCAACCCCGCCGTCCGCATCGCTTCGCCGACGTAGGCGAACATCGCGTTGTCCATGCCGAATGCGGCCATCGCCTGCGGTTCTTCGGCATAGGCTTGCTTCATCTTGCGGCCGAGGTTCGCATCGCCGCCGGTGAAGGCCTGGATCAGCGCGTACCAGCGCCGGCCCATCTCGACCACCGACGGATCGGTGGCCGGGATGCCGAGGTTCATGGCGGCGCGGACTTCCTTGATCAGGCGAGGCCATTCCGTCTGTGCCTGCTGCAGCCCCGCTTCGCCGAGTTGCCCGGCGTGCCGGCGGAGCCGCTCTCGCTCCTCCGCCGTGAAGTGGCGGCCGAGGATTTCACCGTTGCGCTTGTATTCGGCGAGCTCGGCCTCGCTGAAACGCATGTCGAGTTTTTCGTTCATCTGGATGCCCTCGAGAAGTTGGTCGATGGATGGTGATGTCGATGCCAACCCCCGCCACGCGCGCTCCAGCGCCGCCAGTGCGTGCGCCCTGACGCGGACTTCCCGCCGCAGGACCACGATGCGGGCTTCGATCAGCGCGGCCGCCGAGCCCCTGCGCTGCAGCAGCGCGCCGATCTCGGCCAGCGCGAAGCCGGCGCGTTTCAGCACGCCGATCTCGTTGAGCCGGGCCAGTGCCGGAGCGCCGTAGAGTCGGTAGCCGCGCTCGGAGCGCCCGTCCGGCTGCAACAGGCCGCGGGCCTCGTACAGGCGCAACGCCTTCGCGCTCACGCCCGTGCGTGCGGCCACTTCGCCGATGCGGAGGAACCTCGTCGTGGTGGTGGGTTTCGACATCGGTCGGGGACACTACGGCTTGCCCCTGGGGCAAGGTCAAGGGAAATCGGAAATCACGTGGCGCCTACAGCGCGTCGAGCGGAATCTTGAGGTAGCGGGTGCCGTTGCTCTCGGCGGGCGGCAGGTTGCCGCCGCGCATGTTGACCTGCACGGCCGGCAGGATCAGCGCCGGCATTGCCAGCGTGCGGTCGCGCGCCTCGCGCATCGCGACGAACGCATCCTCGTCGATGCCGTCGTGGGCATGGATGTTGCCGCGCCGTTCGGCGCCGATCGACGTTTCGTGCACCAGCTCGCCGCGGCCGGCCGGCAGGTAGTCGTGGCACAGGAACACACGGGTCGCATCCGGCAGATCGAGCAGACGACGGATCGACCGGTACAACTCACGCGCATTGCCGCCGGGGAAGTCGCAGCGCGCAGTGCCATAGTCCGGCGCGAACAGCGTGTCGCCGACGAACACGGCATCGCCGATCACGTGCGACATGCACGCGGGCGTGTGTCCCGGCGTGTGCAGCGCGCGGGCCCCGATGCTGCCCAGCGCGTACGCCTCGCCGTCGCGAAACAGGCGGTCAAACTGGCTGCCGTCGCGGGCGAAGCCGTCGCCGGCGTTGAACAGGGCGCCGAAGGTCGCCTGCACCTCACGCACGTGTTCGCCGATCGCGAGCGTGCCGCCGAGCCGGGCCTTGAGGTACGGCGCCGCCGACAGGTGGTCGGCGTGGAGGTGGGTCTCGATGATCCAGTCGACGCGGAGTTCCTGGCCGCGCACGAACGCGACCAGTTCGTCGGCGTGTTGGTGGCCGGTGCGCCCCGATGCGCCGTCGTAGTCGAGCACGCTGTCCAGCACCGCGGCGCGATGCGTGCCGGGATCCCACGCCACGTAACTGAAGGTGTGGCTCGGCGCGTGCAGGAACGCCTTGACCTCGGGACGCGGCATGTGGGCTCCGGCTCGAACGGTGTCCGACACGATAAGTCCGCGGCAGCCGGGACGACAAGCCGGAGGTGGCGGCCGTGGCGGCGTAGAATGACCACTCCGCCCGATCCGCGTGGTCGGGTACTTCCCGGGAACTTCCATGACCGATACCGTTTCCGCGCGGGAGGCGCTGGATCGCTTGCGCGCCGGCAACCGCCGCTTTGCCGAGCGCGTCGCGTCCCGCACGCCCAGTCCGCCGGCGCCGCCCGCGGACCTGTCCCTGCCGCAGCGTCCATGCGCGATCGTGCTCGGCTGCTCCGACGCGCGCGTCCCGGTCGAAATCGTGTTCGACCAGGGGCTCGGCGACTTGTTCGTGATCCGCGTCGCCGGCAATGTCGTCGCGCCGTCGCTGATCGGCAGCGTCGAGTTCGCCGCCGACCGGTTCGGCACGCGGCTGGTGGTGGTGCTCGGCCATACCGGTTGCGGTGCGGTCGCCGCCACCATCGAAGCGCTGCGCAAGCCCGGTGCGGAGTCGTCGCCGAACCTGATGTCGATCGTGACGCGGGTGCGGCCTTCGGTCGAACCCTTGCTGCACACCGAACTCGCGGGCGACCTCGACGCGCTGGCGCACCGCGCGATGCGGGCCAATGTCCGGATGTCGGCAGCGCACCTGCGCAGCGGCTCCGAGCTGCTCGAGCATCTGTTGATGTCCGACGGGCTGATGGTGGTCGGCGCCGAGTATTCGACCGGGACGGGCGTCGTCACGTTCTTCGACGGAGTGGACGGGTAGTTTCCCGTCATTGGATGCCGCGCGCGCGATGCTATAGTCGCGCCGCAGCGCCGCGACCGGGGCCGCGTCGTCGCTGCGCAAGGAACCGGCCAACCGACATGTCCCGCAACGAAGAACTGAAACAGGCCGCGCTCGACTACCACCGCTTGCCGACACCGGGCAAGATCAAGGTCGTTCCGACCAAGCCCGTCGTCACCCAGCGCGAATTGTCGCTGGCCTACTCGCCCGGCGTCGCCGAGGCGTGCCTCGAGATCGTCCGCGATCCGCAGCAGGCGGCGCACCTGACGGCACGCTCGAATCTCGTCGCGGTCGTCACCAACGGCACCGCGGTGCTCGGCCTCGGCAACATCGGGCCGCTGGCCGGCAAGCCGGTCATGGAAGGCAAGGGCATGCTGTTCCAGCGCTTCGCCGGCATCAACGTGTTCGATATCGAGGTCGACGAGCGCGACCCGGACAAGCTGGTCGACATCATCGCCAGCCTCGAGCCGACCTTCGGCGGCATCAACCTCGAGGACATCAAGGCGCCCGAGTGCTTCGAGATCGAACGGCGCCTGCGCGAACGGATGCGCATTCCGGTATTCCACGACGACCAGCACGGCACCGCCATCATCGTCGGCGCGGCGCTGATCAACGCGCTGCGCGTCGCCGGCAAGGAAATCGGCTCGATCAAGCTGGTGTCGACCGGCGCGGGCGCGGCCGGCCTCGCGTGCCTCGACATGCTGGTGCGCCTCGGTGTCCCGCGCGAACACGTCTGGATTGCCGACCGGCTCGGCGTCGTCTATGCCGGGCGCACCGAGGAAGTCGATCCGCACAAGGCGTGCTATGCGCGCGACACCAAGGCGCGCACGCTGGACGAGATCATCGACGGCGCCGACGTGTTCCTCGGGCTGTCAGCGCCCGGGATCCTGACCGCCGACATGGTGCGGCGGATGAACGAGCGGCCCGTCATCCTCGCGCTCGCCAACCCGACGCCCGAGATCCTGCCCGAGGTCGCGCGCGAGGCGCGCCCGAACGCGATCATCGCGACCGGGCGCTCGGACTACCCGAACCAGGTCAACAACGCGCTGTGCTTCCCGTACATCTTCCGCGGCGCACTCGACGTCGGCGCGACGACGATCAACGAGGACATGAAGGTCGCGTGCGTGCACGCCATCGCCGAACTCGCGCGCCGCGAGGCCAGCGATGTCGCCGCGCGCGCATACGGCGGAAGGTCGGCGACCTTCGGCGCCGACTACCTGATCCCGAAGCCGTTCGATCCGCGCCTGCTGACCCAGCTCGCGCCGGCGGTGGCGAAGGCAGCGATGGATTCCGGCGTCGCGACCCGCCCGTTGCCCGACCTCGATGCCTACCGCGGGAAACTCGGCGAGTTCGTGTTCCGCACGACGCACCTGATGCGTCCCGTGTTCGCGCGCGCCGCGGACGATCCGCAGCGCATCGTCTACGCGGAAGGGGAAGAGGAGACCGTGCTGCAGGCCGTGCAGCAGGTGGTCGACTACGGCCTCGCCAAACCCATCCTGGTCGGCCGCCCGGCCGTCATCGAGCAACGCATCGCGCGGATGGGTTTGCGCATCGCCGCCGGGCGCGAGTTCGAGCTGGTCAACATCGAGAGCGACCCGCGCTTCAAGGATTACTGGATGCTGTACCACTCGCTGATGGGCCGGAATGGCGTCAGCCCGGACGGCGCCAAGGCGATCGTGCGCTCACGCGCGACGGTGATCGCGGCCCTGATGTTGCGGCGGGGCGAGGCGGACGGCGTGATCTGCGGGGTGGTCGGCCGCTATCACCGCAAGCTGGCCTACCTGCGTGGCGTCATTCCGCTCGATGCGGGCGTGGACAACGTATCGGCGATGTCGGCGGTGCTGAACGAACGGGGCGTGTGGTTCTTCGTCGACACCCACGTCAACCTCGACCCGGATGCCGAATGCCTGGCCGAAGCCGCGACGCAAGCGGCGCTGCGGCTGCGCATGATCGGCGTCACGCCGAAGATCGGCGTGCTGTCGCACTCGAACTTCGGCAGCCTCGACAATGCCAGTTCGCGCAAGATGCGACACGTCACCGAATTGCTGCGGGAACGCCTGCCCGACCTCGAGGTCGAGGGCGAGATGCACGCGGATACCGCGCTGCGGCCCGAGATTCGTGAGCGCCTGTTGCCGGATTCACGCCTGACCGGCAGCGCCAACCTGTTCGTCTGCCCGAATCTCGACGCCGCCAACATCGCGTTCAACATGGCGCGGGTGATGACCGACGGCGTCGTGCTGGGACCGATCCTGATGGGGCTGTCGATGCCGGCGCACGTGTTGACGCCGGCGGCCACGGTGCGGCGCGTCGTCAACATGACCGCGCTCGCGTGCGTCGAGGCACAGATCCGCGCCGTGGTCGGGCAGACTGCCTCCGGGCCGGCGGCACCCCCTCAAGCCTGATTCGCCGCCCGGAAACACAACGGCCGGATGGCTCCGGCCGTTGCAGTCAGGCGGCAACGGCGGTCTTGACGGTTCCCGTCAGCGTGAGCGGCGTCCCAGCGTTCGGCGGAACGCGAACGCGACCAGCGCCAGCAACCCGCCAAGCAGCGCCAGTCCGGCTGGCGACAGCGCCGGCGTCGGTATCACCTGCGGCGGAGGGGGTCCGCCACCACCCGGGATGTCGGTGCCGAGCGTGATGTTGTCGAAGCCGACCTGGTTCACCGTCCCGCCGAAGTCGACCGAGTGCGCCGTTCCCGAAAAGCTGACACCGATGGGTACCAGCGGGCTGAAGGCACCGGTGGGGTCGGGTGCTCCGTTCGCCGGGGTCAGCGGCAGATCCAGGGTCGCGAGCACGTTGCCGGTCGCGTTGAGGCCGTCGTAGACCCGGATCGTCCCCGGGCTGCTGATGGCGGAATAGAAGAACGAAAAGCCGGTCGTAAAGCCGGCGGGCACGTTCATCGTCGCCGCCGCGCCCGTCAGGAAGAACAGGATCGTGTCGGGGCTCGGTTCGCCGCCGAAATTGCCGGTGCCGCCGGCGTCAGCGTCGATGATCGACAGCGAATCGCTGGAGAACGAAATGCCATAGTTCGTCCCCGGCCCGCTGCCACTGCCGCCGGTGCCGCCGTTGTAGAACTCGAGCACGGCCTCCTGATCGCCGAGGCCTTCGAACGTCAGCACCACGTTGCCGCCCTGCGGCTCGGCCGGAATCGGGGGGTGCGCCGGTGCGGTGGGCCGGATGTTCGGATCGTGAATGCCAACCGTGTCGGCCAGTGCCGCGGCACTGGCGCAAAGCGTCATTGCGATCGTTGCCGCCAGCAGCATGCTGCGCCCCGATCGTCGTGCGGTTCTGGCCATCATGTCGCTAGTCTCCCGAGTGGGGACTCCGTCGTTGCGCCGCCGTGGGCGGCTGGCCGAGCCAGGCCCGGAGTCGAGGCCCGTCAGCGGCGCATCTTACGTGCAAACGATCTGCATGCATAGGTACGCCGTACCTATCGACCGTGATCCACGGGTTCCCCTCCCGGAGCGCTTCCCGTGGAGATCCCCATCCGGGCCGATGCCTCCGGGGATGTCGCCCGTGCTGCACGCGCACAATTCCCGGATGCAACCCGGGTATCCACGCATCCAGGCCGTGCGGCCAGCAGGGCCGCGGATGCGGTGGCGCCGGCGTGCCGCTAAACTGCACGTGTCCCCCGCGACACCCCGCCCGCCTTCGGGCAGGTCGCCCGACCCCGCACCAGCAGATCGACGAAGACCCCCAATGAACCAGCTCCAGGACATCCTCGACCAGGACCTCGACCCCACCGAAACCCGCGAATGGCTCGATGCGGTCAAGGGGGTCATCCACTCCGACGGCACCGAGCGCGCGCACTTCATCCTGGAGCGGCTGGTCGACGAAACGCGGCGCGCCGGCGGTTACTTGCCGTTCCAGCCGACCACCGAGTACGTCAACACCATCCCGCCGCACCTGGAGGCGAAATCGCCCGGCGACGCGGCGATGGAATGGCGCATTCGTTGCCTGCTCCGTTGGAATGCGATGGCGATGGTCGTGCGCGCCAACCGCAAGCCGGGGAGCCTCGGCGGGCATATCGCGAGCTTCGCGTCGTCGGCGACGCTGTACGACGTCGGCTTCAACCACTTCTGGCGCGCGTCGTCGGCCGCGCACCCCGGCGACCTGATTTGCTATCAGGGCCATTCCAGCCCCGGCCTTTACGCGCGGTCGTTCCTCGAGGGCCGCATCAGCGCGGAACGCCTCGACGGCTTCCGGCTCGAGACGGTGAATCCCCTGGACCTGTCGCTGCCGTCGTATCCGCATCCCTGGCTCATGCCGGACTACTGGCAGGTGCCGACGGTCTCGATGGGCCTCGGGCCGATCCAGGCCATCTACCAGGCGCAGTTCTGGAAGTACCTCGAAGCCCGCGGGCTGATGCCGAAATCGGACCGCAAGGTCTGGTGCTTCGTCGGCGATGGCGAGGTCGACGAGCCGGAATCCCTCGGTGCGATCTCGCTCGCGGGGCGCGAGCACCTCGACAACCTGGTGTTCGTCATCAACTGCAACCTGCAGCGCCTCGACGGACCCGTGCGCGGCAATGGCAAGATCATCCAGGAACTCGAAGGCGTGTTCCGCGGCGGCGGCTGGAACGTGATCAAGCTGATCTGGGGGTCGTACTGGGATCCGCTGCTCGCGCGCGACACCAAGGGACTGTTGCGCAAGGTCATGATGGACACGGTCGACGGCGAGTACCAGGCGTGCAAGGCGTTCGGTGGCGCGTACACGCGCGAGCACTTCTTCGGCAAATATCCCGAACTGAAGGAGATGGTCGCGAGCCTGTCGGACGACGACATCTGGCGCCTCAATCGCGGCGGCCACGATCCGCACAAGGTGTACGCGGCCTACCACGCGGCGGTGCACACCGAGGGCATGCCGACGGTGATCCTGGCCAAGACGGTCAAGGGTTACGGGATGGGCGAGGCCGGTGAGTCGATGAACATCGCGCACCAGGCGAAGAAGATGCACCAGGATGCGGTCAGGATGTTCCGCGACCGTTTCCGGATCCCGCTTTCCGACCAGCAACTGGAAGGCGACGGCGTCGACTCGGTTCCGTATTACCACCCCGGGATGGATTCGCCGGAAGTCCAGTACATGCTGGAGCGCCGCAAGGAACTCGGCGGGTTCCTGCCGAGTCGCCGGGAAAAGTCGACGATCTCGCTGCCGGCGCCCGGGCTGGACCAGTTCGCGCAGATCACCAAGGGTACCGGCGAGCGCGAAATCAGCACCACGATGGCGATGGTGCGCGGCATGAACCTCCTGCTGCGCGACAAGGAGATCGCGCCTTACGTGGTGCCGATCGTCGCGGATGAAGCGCGTACCTTCGGCATGGAGAGCATGTTCAGGTCGATCGGCATTTACGCGCCGGGCGGCCAGAAGTACCGGCCGCAGGATGCCGACCAGTTGCTGTACTACCGCGAAGCCGAGGACGGCCAGGTGCTGCAGGAAGGCATTTCCGAGGCGGGAGGCCTCTCGGCGTGGATTGCGGCCGGCACCAGCTACTCGGTGTCCGACCGGCCGATGCTGCCGTTCTTCATCTTCTATTCGTTCTTCGGGTTCCGTCGGGTCGGCGACCTGATCCTGGCCGCAGGCGACCAGCGTACCCGTGGCTTCCTGCTGGGCGCCACTGCCGGCCGCAGTTTCGCGGGCGAGGGCTTGCAACACGCCGATGGCGATTCGTTGCTGGTCGCCGGCACGGTTCCGAACTGCCGCGCCTACGATCCGGCCTACTCGTACGAAACCGCGGTGATCCTGCAGGACGGCATCCGCAGGATGCTGCACGAGCAGGAAGACATCTTCTACTACGTCACCGTGATGAACGAGAACTACGCGCACCCGGACATGCCGGAAGGCTGCGCGGAAGGAATCATCAAGGGCATGTACCTGGTCCAGGCGGGTGGCGCCGACAAGGCGGCTGGCAAGGGCAAGGCCAGGGCGCCGCGGGTGCAACTGCTCGCGTGCGGAGTGGTCGTGCTGCAAGCGCTCAAGGCCGCCGAGTTGCTGAAACAGGAATTCGGCGTCGAAGCCGACGTGTGGTCGTGCCCGAGCTTCGTCGAGCTCAGCCGCAACGGATTCGATTGCGAACGCTGGAATCGCCTGCATCCGGACCCGAAGGACCACCGCGTGCCGTACCTCACCGGGTGCCTCGACGCCCACGACGGACCGGTGGTCGCCGCGACCGACTACGTGCGGGCGGTCGCCGACCAGGTCCGCGCGTTCATTCCGCATGGCCGGCGCTACACGGTGCTCGGCACCGACGGCTATGGCCGCAGCGACACGCGCGCGCACCTGCTCGATTTCTTCGAAGTCAACGATCGCTGGATCGCCCACGCCGCGATTGCCGCGTTGGCGGACGACGGCGTGATGAACGCGCAGGACGTCGAGCGTGCGATCAGGACCTGGAACCTCGATCCGGCCAAGCCGAACCCGATCACGGTGTGACGATCGCCACGCTGCCATCGCCGATCCGGGTTGGCAGCGGCAATCGCCGGATCCGCGAAATTCGCCACTCCCTGTCGCTCGGCTTTCGCGAAACCCGCCCCGCCACCGCCCGGGGTTGGCCATGAGGATGCTCCAGGCCCCGTTTGCAGCGTGGAACGAAAGCGACGCAACCGTGCACTTCAACCTTGATGCAAAGGGTTGCAATCCTGGGGAAAGTCATGATTAAAGGCAGTTGCTTGTGCGGGGGTGTAAGGTTTGAACTCGCGGCTGCCGTTGGCCCGTTTGAGTTGTGCCATTGCAGCCGCTGCCGGAAGGTCACTGGTTCGGCGTTTCTCCCCTACCTGCTGGTGCGGCGGGAACACCTCGTATTTGTACAGGGAAGCGAGCTGGTCACGACCTACGACGCGCCGGTTCGCGCCACACCGCCCGCATTTCGAACCTGCTTTTGCAGCCGCTGCGGCTCGCCCGTGCCGGACCCGAATGCCTCAGCCGACCTGATCGATGTGCCAGCCGGCTCGCTGGATGGCGACCCTGGCCTGCGGCCGGAGCGGCACATATTCGTGGACGGAATGCCCGCATGGTTTGCGATTCACGATGATCTCCCCCGGTTCGACAAGGCTGCGACCCGGCAGCCTTGAGATTCGGGCGTCAACGAGCAGGGAATCCGATCCCTGCTTCGTGTCATGCGCGATACACCCGGAGCATGGCTGCGGCGCTCCGCGCGACATCTTGTTCGCTCGTCGCCCAATTCGACACCGAGATCCGCATTGCCGCGAGCCCCTGCCACACGGTGCCGCCTACCCAGCAGGTGCCGTCCTGTTGCACGCCGGCGATGACGCGATGCGTCGTGGCGTCGTCATCGCCGAAGCGCACGAGCACCTGGTTCAACGCCACCTCGTTGAGGATACGCACACCGGGCTCGTTGGCCAGTAACTCCGCGAACCGCCGGGCACACGCGCAGCAGCGGTCGACCAACTCGGCGACGCCGTCGCGCCCGAGCGCCCGCAAGGCCGCATGCACCGGAATACCGCGCGCGCGGCGGGAGAATTCCGGGCACCAGTCCACGGCATCGCGCTCGGCGCCGCCAGTCTGGATCAGGTAGGCCGCCGTGGCCGTCATCGCGGCGCGATGGTCCCGCGCATGGCGCACGATGGCCACGCCGCAGTCGTAGGGAACGTTCAGCCACTTGTGCGCATCGGTGGCCCAGGAGTCGGCGAGTTCCATCCCTTCGACCAGCGCACGCCGCTCCGCCTCCGCGCTCGCGCGCGCCCACAGGCCGAACGCGCCGTCCACATGCAGCCATGCCCCATGCGCGCGCGCTACCTGGGCGATTTCCGGCAACGGATCGATCGCGCCGGTGTTCACGTTGCCGGCTTGCGCACACACGATGACCGGTCCACGCAGCGTCGGCAGTACCTCGCGCAGGCGATCGGCGCGCATGCGACCCTGTGCGTCGGATTCCACATGCACCAGCGCACGCGTACCGAGGCCGAGGTAACGCAGCGCGACATCGAGCGTGATGTGCGCCTCCCGTGACGCGACCACGTGGATGCGCGGCGCGCCCTGCAGGCCATCCGACTCCACGTCCCATCCCGCCTTGCGCAGCACGCCGTGGCGTGCGGCCGCCAGGCAAGTGAAGTGCGCCATCTGGCAGCCGGTGACGAAGCCCACGCTGCTCTCGCACGGCAAGCCGAAAAGTTCCAGCAACCAGCGCGCCGCGATCTCTTCCAACGCCGCCGCCAAGGGGGAAATCACGTGGATGCCGGAGTTCTGGTCCCAGCTGGACACCAGCCAGTCCGCCGCCAGCGCCACCGGCAGCGAGCCGCCGATGACAAAGCCGAAATAGCGTGGCGCCGCGCAAGCAGACGCGCCGCGCTCCGCCTGTGCGGCGAGCAGATCGATGACGGCAGCGGCATCCTGGCCCTGCGCGGGCAGCGGAGCGTCGAGCGCGGCGATCATCTCTTCACGTCCGGCGCGCGCACCGACGAAGCGCCGTGGCAGGCCGCGCAGGAAGTCGTTGGCATGCGCATGTGCGCGCTGGAGCATGGGATCGAAATCGTCGAAATTCATGATGGGTAGTGTGGGCTTGAAGGGGAAAGGAGCGGGATTCCGTCGACTCCAGGGACAAATGCGGACATTCGAGAGCGGTCTGATCGATTGGGTGTTCGCCCTTCGGCAAGTTCAGGGGGTACGGACAGAGCGTTGATTCCGTTCGCGGTGAGCTGGTCGAACCCTGGACGGAACCAGAGCATCCTTTGGCTGCCCATGCGGTTGCAGGAACCGGACAATTCATCCCATCGTGGGAGCGTGTGCAGACCATGACTCGGCTTTACGGCCAGTTCGGCCCCCAAGCGGCCGACGAGTCACATGCAATGAAGCGAAGCGACCGCGAACACCAAACTTGATGCTGCACCTCAACTCGTCAAGGAACATCGTTTGACCCCGCCGGTGAACCCAATTGCGGGGAGGGCGAATCCGACACCGAGTGGGAAGGTGGCGCCGGCCAGTCCGGGAGCATGATCTTCCCCGGCATTGTCGGAGATGCGGGACAAATCAGCGATCCCGACAACGAACGACAACGCTCCGAGGCAAGCATACGTCCTGAGCGTTCCGTGGCACCCTCCAGATTGTTGCCTGCCAGACTGCTGCCGAGGCGTGTTCGGGGCCTGACGCTTCGGCGATGCGGCCGCAGGACGCGGTTCGCTCGAACGCATTTTCGGGCCGGCGTCCGCATGCCGGCCGAACCGCCCAACGAAGCAGCGAAACCCGCACTGCAAGCGCGGCAAACGCGGCACGCCTGCGACACCATCCAGGCTACAGTGCATGCCGCACCGCCATTGCGATCAAGGCTACGAAACAAGCGAGCTGCACGGAGAAGAACGAGAATCGTGCGGCGACGAACGCGTCGGTCTGTACGTGGGAAACATGGACCAGTGACTGGCAGATGCGCGTGCCCAGAACGGTCATGCACAGGGCGTTTACGACGGACCCTTCGAGGCCGATGACCGTGATCACGAATACGATTGCGCCGAACACCGGCAGGTTTTCCACGCAGTTGGCGTGGGCACGGGTGCCACGCCGATACCAGTCCGCGCCCTCGAGCTGATCGCTCCTGAAGGAGGCGATACGGGCATCCGAAAACAGGATGTTGAACCAGCGATACACACCGACGAACGCGATCAGCAGCATCAGCGTCCACGTCGCGAAGCCGAGCAACGTCCACAGGGGTATCGTCATGGGGGAGGCCTCGGGGAAGGTGAGGTGGGCGTTCGCGTCCACCTCGCATCGGCTCATCGGTCAGTTGTTGATGATCGGCGCCAGCGCGGCGCCGATTCGCGACATCTGCGCCGGGGTCGTCATGCTCGTGAGCAGCTCGCCGAAGCGCCTGTTCCGCACGCCGGAGACGATGTATTGCCAGCGGTAGGCGCCAAGCACCGTGCTCTTGATCTGCATGGCCTCGTCGTCCGTGAACAGCCGGGAGGCGCTGCCGATGAAGTACTCCGCATCGGCAGCCGCCTGCGCCTGCAGCACCCCGTCCACAGCCGCCACGAGCGTGATCAGATCGTTCACGGCCCGGTCCTGCGCCTCCGGCGAGAGCCTCGCGTGCTCGTCCTTCCACTCGAACTCGTCGAGTACGACGTGCCGGCTTTCGTCCCTCCAATGAAACTTGAACACGTCCTTGAACAGCGGGCACAGCTCGACGCCGGGCTCGATGCTCTCGGCGTAGTGCGCCTGCACGAAGAGCTCGATGTGGCACGTGAGCGCGAGGACGGACCAGGTGCTGGCGCCGAGCACGGCACGGGCGACATCGTTCGGATCCGCCACCTGGCGGTAGCCCGGAGGCAGTTGCGGACCGAGCATCGACTCCATACGCCGAAAGAGCTCCTGGTGCTTGAGCTCCTCGCTCGAGAAGCGAACCAGGGCTTCCAGCGCGACCTGATCGCCGAAGATGCGTGCCCGGCCCTGGTCGAGCATCTTGGCGCTGATGAAGCGTTCGACCAGCCCGAACAGATACGCATAGGTGCGGCCCTGGATTTGACTCAGGAGGCGCGCATCGTCGGCTGACAGAAACGTCAGCCGATCGACCCGGGAGAGTCGATCAGGCAGGAATTTCCGGGAAAAGTCGAACGTGCGGCCCTGGATCAGATCACGATCGATCTGCCATTCGGCTTTCTGCGACGATTTTACGAGTTGCGCGTATCGGGCGGTACGGCTCGTTTCGGGGCGAGCAGTCACATCGGCATTCATGGGGTCATCCTCGTGTATTGATTGGGGGAGGGTGCTGGCAATCAGCGTTCCCGCGAGTGCTAATCTAGGACTCGCCCTGCGGGTTCTGAATGGCCGGCGCGCCGGATTTCTTGCTCGAAGCCCCGACGGAAACAACGGACGGCCCTTGGACGCATTCTCCGACGTCTTGCGAGTGATTCGCCTGGTCGGAGGAGTGTTCCTCGAGGCCAGGATGACTGCTCCCTGGTGCATCAACGGCAAGATTTCCGCGGGCCATTGCAAGCCGTTCCTCGTCGCTCCGCGCCACGTCATCGCATACCACTTCGTCGCCAGCGGCGAGATGCAGCTTCGGATCGATGGCGCCGACAGCGTGACGGTCCGCGAGGGCGAGCTCGTGCTGCTGCCGAACAACGACGCGCATCTTTTCGGCAGCGATCTGGGCATCGAGCCCATAGCCGCCCACGAGGTCATGCGACCGCCACAGCCGGAAGGGCTTGCGCAAATCAGCTACGGCGGCGGCGGCCGCGCGACGCAGATTCTGTGCGGCTTTCTCGGTGCGGAGACGTCGTTCGATCCGCTTCGATCGGCGTTGCCGCCATTGTTGATGCTCGACGTGCGCGCGACGGCCTCGGGCGCGTGGATCGAGAGCTCGTTCCGCTTCGCCGTGAGCGAGATCGCGGCGGGACGGGTGGGTTCGACGACGGTGCTCGCCAGGCTTTCGGAGTTGCTGTTCGTCGAAGCCGTGAGCCGGTACGTCGCGAACCTGCCGGCGGAACGGCGGGGCTGGCTCGCGGGGCTGCGCGATCCGCACATCGGCCGCGCGTTGACGTTGATCCATGCGCAACCGACCGAAGCCTGGACCGCGGAATCCCTGGCGCACGAGATCGGCATGTCGCGTTCGGCCTTCGCGGACCGCTTCACGTCGCTGGTCGGTCAGCCGCCGATGCAGTACCTCACGCTCTGGCGCATGCACATCGCGGCCGAGCGCTTGCGCGAAGGCCGCGGCAACGTGGCGCAAGTTTCGTTCGCGGTGGGGTACGAGTCGGAGGCGGCGTTCAGCCGCGCATTCAAGCGCCAGTTCGGCGTCTCACCCGGCGGCTGGCGCAAGCAGTCGGCGGGTTGAGCGGAGGAATCGGCGTTGCCGTTGTCCTCCATGACGCGGCGGGCACGACGGTACGGGGGGCGCTGCAACCACGACGTGCGGGCGGTCGCCGACCAGGTCCGCGCGTTCATTCCGCATGGCCGGCGCTACACCGTGCTCGGCACCGACGGCTATGGCCGCAGCGACACGCGCGCGCACCTGCCCGATTTCTTCGAAGTCAACGATCGCTGGATCGCCCACGCCGCGATTGCCGCGTTGGCGGACGACGGCGTGATGAACGCGCAGGACGTCGAGCGTGCGGTCAGGACCTGGAACCTCGATCCGGCCAAGCCCAATCCAATCACGACATCAGTTGCAACCGTCGAGTTCGCGCCGGAATCAGGTGAGGAGGTACGCGTCTCCGCCCTCGCGTCAGATCTGGTCGCGCAACGTGACTTCGACTTGCCGCGTCCGCGTGCCGTGCCGAATCGCGAACCGGACCACGGTTCCGGGTTTCCCGCCACGCAGCGCCCGCCGGAGTTCATGGACCGGTATCGCGTTGGCCGGCTTCCCGTCCACGGCGGTGATCACGTCGCCGACCGCGATTCCAGCTTGCTCGGCGGGACCGCTCGCCGTCACGTCCATCACCTGCAGGCCGTCCGCGACGGCGTTGATCCAGAGGCCGGCGCGATCGTAAGTGCCGATGTCGGCCACGGGTTCCGGCAGCGGTTTCAGGTACATCACGTGCTTGCCATAGTCGAAGGTGACGACGAAGCGCTTCAGGATGCCGCCACCGATGTTGCCTTGGTACGCTGGTGTGGCCAACGCCCCCTTCTTCTGCAGCGAGAGCGCGGTGACGACATCCGTGATCTTCAGCGGCCCGATCGCGAGCTCACGCCCTCGCGTGACGTACGCGCGAGACGCACCACCGACGCCCCAGCCCGCGACAGCGACGACGCCCTTCGGGTGTGAAGCCCGCAAGCCATGTCGTTTCGCGAATGGACCGGTCAGGGTCAACTCGTCACGCGCCCCGGTGTCGATATCGAACTTCGCGGGGATGCCCTCGAACGCTCCTTCGACTTCCGGGTTGTTGCCGTTGAACACGAAGGGGATCGGGGTGCCGGCTTCCTTCGGATCGAAGTGCCGGGGGTCGATCAGCGTGATGGTGTGTGCGCCATAGTCGATGCGGGTGACGAAACGCTTGAATACGCCGAAGCCGACCATGCCTTCGATGTCCACGCCTTCCACGCCGCTGGCGATGAAATCGAGCACGCCGACGACCTGATTGACGAATGTCGCCTCGCCGATGCGCAGCGATGCCACCTTCGCCAATCCGTAATCGGCTGCCTTGTCGCCCACGCCCGTCGCCGCCATCGTGCCTTCGGTTGCAATCCCGAGCGACTTCGCCGTGGATGGCACGAGGATGTTTTCGCCGCCGGTATCGACGATGAACTGCAACGGGCCATGCCCGTTCACCCAGGCGTCCGCGTAAATGTGATTGTTGATCAGCCGGAACGGCAGCGTGGTTTCGGTCGCGCCACCGGCAATCGACATGTCCTCCACTTTCGATCGTGGCGGCGCGTACGCCAACCCGGGCTGCTCCGGCAGGAACGCCGCGGAAGTAACCGTTGCGGTCAACAGGTACTGCTGGCCGTGCCCGTCGTCGATCACCATCCGGTACGGTACGCGGGCACCATCGACGGCCCGGTAATCGGAGAAATCGATGGCGTGGGTCTCTCCGCCGACCGCCAGCACCGTGCGCACCAGCAGGTGCGATGAGTCGTCGAACCATGCCTGGAACGTCAGGCCGCCCTTGGGCGTGATCTCGAGCACGGCACAGTTCGACGTGCCGCAAGGCTGGTCGCTCGCGGCTTTCACCGTGGCCCCGCCAAAGCCCGGCTGCCACCACAGGTTGGCAGTCTGGTAGGCCTGGTTGATCGCCCGCGGCAGGGCATCGCCGCCTAGCTGCAGGTTGACTTCGCCATTCGGACCCTGCGTCCAGGCGTCCTTGCCGTCGAATCCCTGCGCGCCGCTCGCCGGGCCGAGCCTGTAGTGTTCGGTCGAATTGCCGGTGCGCAGGTCGGCGATCGATGTGAACGTGCCGGTCATGCCCTGGCCCGATACCCTTGATTCCACTTTCAGCACGGCCTTGCCACGCCATGCTTCGCCGCCGCTGGCCGCGTGATGAGCGGCCAGGACTGCCGCCGGGTCGGACGCCGCACGCACGCTGCCAGAGACCAGCACGAGCACGACTGTCAGGGTGATGCAGGCCTTTCGATGCATGAGCGGACCTTCGTCTGGCGAATCCGGCAGCAAGTCGACCGCGATCCAGGCACGAAACCCGTGCCCGGGATGCGGGCCGGTGGGCGATTCCGTGTCATCGCCGGCGGCGTCGGCATTCTCCCGAACGGCTGCGCCGTATGCATGTGCAAGTCGTAACCCACAAGCGCGTGGCTTCCATCGTGTTCCCGGAACCGCAAAATCCTCGAGGGCCGGTCGTGCGCGGGCATGGAGTTCGCCCCACCTTCCGTGTTGGTGAGCCCGCGTGCGGAGTGCTATGGTCCCCGGGAGCGCGCCCGGTGCGGGTTTTGCGATGGAGGGTTCGACATGAGCAACGCCAAGGGTCGCATCGGTCGCCTCGGTCGCCTCGGTTCCATCCTCGTCGCGACGTTCGCGTTGGCCATGGCGGCGCACGCGGCGGGAACCTTTGCGTTGTCGGTCGACGGCACGCTCCGGTCCGATGCTGCCGGTGCGCGGGCGCGCGCCGTCGCCGGCGCGCTGGCGCCGTTGCCGATTCGTCCGTCCGGGGACGCCAACCCGTCGTGGCGCGCGCTCGGGCCGTTCGGCGCCGACGTCTCGGCCATCGCCGCATCGCCGGTCGATCCGCAGCATGTGTATGCCGGCATCGCGCCTGACGACAGCGTCGGCGGTACGTTGTACGAATCGACGGATGGTGGCGCGACGTGGACGGAAGTCCCGGCCTTCCACGGCACCAGCGTGTTCGCGATCGCGTTCGCCCCGGACGGGCACGTCTACCTCGGAGCGCAGGACGGCGTGCACGACAGCGGCGACGGCGGCCTGACGTGGAACACCGAAAACCTCGGTATCGGCATCAACAATGCGGTGTTCGCGCTGGCGATCGATCCGTCCGATCCGCTGACGCTGTGGGCCGGGATCACCAGCGCGCTCGGTGGCCAACCGGTCAACCTGATGCGTTCGGACGATGGGGGCGCGACCTGGAACGACATGACGCCGCCGGCCGTGAGTGGCGTCTATTCGGGAACCGGCATCGCGGTGTCGCCGTCGTCGTCCGACACCGTGGTGGCTGTCTTCTCTGGCGATTTCGGGGGCGGCGCCGTGTTCGTCACGGCCGACGGCGGCGCGACGTGGGACGACCGCACCGGCAGCCTGCCGGCCAACCCGATGCGCGCGGTCGCGTTCGCCGGCAACCGCTTGCTGGTCGGCGGCGGGCAGTTGTTCGGGTCGGAGTACGTCGGGCTCTACGCGTCGGACGATCTCGGTGCGACGTGGGATTCGCTGTCGGACTCGTGGCCGCTGGCGGTCGTCAGCGCGATTGCAGTCGATCCCGTCGACGACCAGCACCTCATCGTGGCGACCGATGGCGCCGGCGTGAACACGACCGGCGACGGCGGCACGACGTGGCAGACCGGTGCCGACGGCACGGCGGGTGTCGCCGCGCTGGCCGTGCAGTTCGCGCCCGACACCAATTCCAATGTCTATGTCGGCGCGCGGTCGCTCGGCGTGCTGCGCTCGATGGACGGCGGCGGCTCGTTCACGACGTCGTCGGACGGCATCTCGCAACTCGCGCTGTACTCGATTGCCGCCAATCCGCTCGACCCGTCGGAGCTTGCCGTTGCATTCCAGGGCCTCAACAACGGCGGCGTCTACACGTCGATCGATGGCGGCACGACCTGGTTCAACGAACCGGTGCCCGGCACGCGCTACAGCGCGGTCGGCTTCGCGCCGGACGGCACGCTGTATGCGATCTCGAGCGGTCCGACGTCGATCGCGCAGGAAGGACTCTACCGGCGCAATCCCGACGACACCTGGACCTTGCTCGGCCCGGACCAGGGTCCGCAGTTCGAGTCGAACCTCGCCGACATGCTGTTCAGCCCCGACGACCCGAACCTGATCCTGCTCGGTGGCGGCGACTTCGGTGTCGCCGGGTTCGGATCGACGATCTGGCGGTCGGACGACGCCGGCACGACCTGGACCAAGGTCTACCTCGGCGCGGATTTCGACTTCGTCACCGATATCGACCGTGTTGCCGACGGACAGGACCAGACGTTCATCGCGGCCTACGACGACACCAGCGGCGCGAACCTCGGCGGTGCGTTGCGTTCGGCGGATGGTGGCGTGACGTGGGATCCCGCGTTGAACGGTTTGCCGTCCGGCTACCTGCGCACGCCGATGCTGTGTGCCGTGGCGGGTGCGCCGCAGTCGTTCTTCCTGTCGTTGGCGACATCATCCAGCGTCGGGTCGCTGTATCGCACCGACGATACCGGCGCGACGTGGCAGGCGACAGGTTGGTCGGGTACGCCGCCGGTCGACGTCGCCTGCGATGCCGCCGATCCGCAGACGTTGTACACCGCGGCTTACGGTGCGGTTCCGGCCAGCCGCTCGATCGACGGCGGCGTGACGTTCGCGCCGTTCGACAGCGGGCTCGACGGCGCCGGCACGCCGGTGAGGCTCGCGGTCGCCCATGCCGACGGCAGTGCCGCGGAAACGATCCTGATGGCGACCGGTTCCGGCAGCTATGCCGTCGATGTCGAGACGGTCGACGACACGATCTTCGCGGATGGGTTCGACGGACAGAAGTGACCTCGGGGCGTGGCAATTCGTTGCACCGCCCACAGCGACGGTTGCAGAATGCAAGGACGCGGTAGGGGAATCGAACATGGGTCGGCTGTCGATCGTACGATTCCTGTGGGCGGTGCCGGTGCTGGCGATCGTCGTGACGGCACACGCGGCCATTCCGCAATCCGAACGCGATGTGCTGCTGGCCCTGTACGCCAGCACCGACGGCGATCATTGGCGGAACCATAACGGTTGGAACGGCGCGGCCGGCACCGAATGCTCGTGGTACGGAGTCACGTGCGACGACGCCCAGGAACATGTCGTGGGGATCGACCTGTTCCTCAACACGATGGGTGGCAGCTTGCCGTCGATTTCGAGCCTTGCCGCGCTCACGAGTTTCGACGTCTCGTCCAACCACATCACCGGCGCGATTCCGCCGCTGGATGCCCTGACGAACCTGGACGCCATTGATGTCAGTTACAACCAGTTGACGGGCAGCATCCCGCCGCTGGTCGCTTTGACGAATCTCGGGAATGCCAGCTTCGCCGTCAACTACCTGAGCGGGCCGATGCCGTCATTGGCGGGGTTGGAGCATCTGGCCCGTTTCGATGCGCACGGCAACTACTTGACTGGCTCGCTGTCGCCGCTGACAGACTTGCCAAACTTGCAAGACCTCGACGTCTCGAGCAACCGGCTGACGGGCCCAATCCCCTCGCTGACCGGCTTGACCTCGCTCACCTCCTTCCACGTCGGCTTCAATCTGTTGAGCGGTTCCTTCCCGATACTGGACGGCATGACCAACCTGTACGACTTCGATGTCCGTGACAACCAGTTGACGGGACCCCTTCCGCCCTTTGGCTACACCCCATCCCTGTCCGGTCTCTACATCAGCGACAACCAGTTGAGCGGGACACTGCCCGAGCCGCCGGACCCGGACCAGCTGGATGGCTCTTTTGTCTGCCCCAACCTCTTCAATCCGGTGCCCAGCGCGGTGTGGGACAGCATCACGAATGTCCACCCATGGTACCGCGACTGCCTGCCTCCACCCGATTCGATCTACGGCGACGGGTTCGACGGCTGATTCCAGGTACTACGCCTGCGCGCCGACGCCTGCGGGGCCCGCAAGGATGAACACCGATCGTTGACGCGGGCCCACTGGATGCTGGCGCATGGCGCGTCGCGCCGGCGTCACCCGAGTCAGGGGTCGAAGCCGTCGACGAAGATCACGTCGGGAAGCGTCTGTACTTCGTAGGCGCCGATGTCGGCCGCGTTGCCGATGACGCGCGAAAACCCGGGGCCGCGCTGGTCGGTGGCGAAACCGAGTGGGTTGGCGCCGGTGTCGATCGCCGGGCTGCCCTGGGTGAGCGCCAGTGTTTCGGTCGGTCCACCGTTCCACGTCAACGGCTGCAGCAAGGGATTGTCTTGCAGCGTATCTGGCGGCAGCACGATGGCGGGGTCCGCGGCACCGATCAGGTTGTGGTCCCCGATCACGATGACATTGATCCCCGGCAACGCCGCGAGGTCCGCGGCGTGGGCTGGCGCCGGACCCGTCGCGTTCGACGCAATGATCGAGCTGTGCGTCAGCAGTCCATAAGCGGGGTATGACGAGAACGAATCGACGAAGCCCAGCGCACCGCCGTCGGTCGACGTATTGAACGCTACGGTGCTGTTGTACAGCGTCATGCTGGCAGCTGCGGCGACCGCCGCACCGAAGCGCGCGGTGTTGCCGGTCAGGGTGGTGTCGTAGAGGTTGATCGCACCGCTCAAAGCGGGTTGTTGCCCGTAGAACATCAGTTGGGCAGCCACGCCGCCGCCAACGCCATCGGCGGTATTGCCGGAGAAGGTCGAGCCGGTGGCGACGATCCAGGAAAATGCTGAAACACCGCCGCCGTTGGCGCTCTGGCCGTCTTCGGTGGCCGCAACCGAATTGCCGGCAATCGTGCTGTTGGTCAGGTAGGTTCGCGACGTGACGTAGACGCCGCCGCCGGCAGTCCGGTAACCCAGCTCCGCGTTGGCAACCGGGGCGCTCGCCACATTGCCGCTGACGATGCTGTCGACCAGCGTTGCCGATTGCGCCCACAACCCACCGCCCGCGGCGACATTGCGATCGACGGCGGTGACGCTGGAATCGCTGATCGTCGTGTTCGTGAGTGTTACGCCGGGGCCGCTGACGCCACCACCACCACTGGTCCCCTCGATGCCACCGCCCAGCCGGCGGCTGTGGCAATCAGTAACCGTGACGTTGTCCAGGACCAGGTGCCACGAGAATCCCGTGATGCACGCGGCGGTGTCGTACTTGGCGCCGTGTGCGATCGTCAGGTTGGACAGCGTGATC
This sequence comes from Lysobacterales bacterium, assembly GCA_046347015.1. Lineage (GTDB taxonomy): Bacteria > Pseudomonadota > Gammaproteobacteria > Xanthomonadales > Rhodanobacteraceae > Dokdonella_A. The sequence continues at coordinate 25,878 of JAXMHA010000023.1, forward strand.
GTGCCCGGATAACGGTATTGCCCTGCGCCGCCAAGCAGGAACACCGCCGACACGCCGTTGCCCGAGATCGTCAGCATGTCCTGACCGGGACCGTTGACCGTGACGGTACCGAGCGGATTCGGGCCGAGGAGGCTGGTGTCGATCGGGCCCTGTTGCAGCGTGATGGTGCTGCACGTGAGCCCGGTCAGGTCGATCGTATCGCCGTTTTGCGCCTCGGCTGCAACGGCCCGCAAGGTGCCGGGTGAACCATCATCGGCACAACTCGTGACCGGCAGAAGCGTAGGAACGTGGCTGGCGGCAATGACCGGTTTGACAGGGGGAGGGAGCTCGCGCGAGCCCGGCGCCGGTGGCGGCTGCGTCTCGTACGCGCCAATGTCGGTGGCGCTGTCGTAGGTGCGGACGAAGCCGGGTCCCCGTTGGTCGACATTGAAACCCAGGGGATTGAAGCCGTTGCCCTTCACTAGGCTGTTGGGCTGCGGCGCCATCGTCATCGAGCGACCACCATTGTCGGCCAGAGGCTGCAGCATCGGATCGCCACGCCGCGTGTCTGGCGGCAGCGTGACTACGTCATCATCAATGTCGCCGATGAAGTCCTGCGCGCCGAACACGGTCAGGATGGCGTCGGTGCTGAGGTCGACGGGGTACGTCGCGCCGGGGCCCGCCGTGTTGCCGGCAATGATCGTGCTCTCGAAGTCGGGCCAGCCGAGGACGAAGTAGTTGCCGTAGAAGTCACGCCGGTAGAGATTCAGTCGCACCGCGCCGCCTGCGGCGCCGTAGTTGTCGGCGATCGTGCTGTTGGCGATCGTCACCGGAAAACGGCTGTACAGCGCGCCGCCGCTGCCCCCGGCACTGTTGTTGGCGATGGTCGAGTCCTGGATCGTGAAGTCGCCGTTGATCTTCCAGGACGGCCCTCCACTGAACAAACCACCGCCGCTGCCATCGGCCGTGTTGTCCGCGATCAGCGAGCGGATGATGGTGACGTTGTAATTGACGTACACGCCGCCACCCTTCGTGCCCTGGCCCGGGATGGTGGCGAAGCACGTGTTGCCGGTGATGGCGCTGTCGACCATGATCAGGTCGCCGTTGACCCACAATCCGCCACCGCCTGTTTCATCGCCGGCTTGCGCGCCGGTCGTGCTGTTGCCGCTGATCGTGCTCCGGATCAGGATCGCGTCGCTGGCGAACGCACCGCCGCCATTTCCGGTCCAACCGTTGCCGGCGTCGAGCGATGAATCGGTGATGCTGCTGTCGATCATCGTCAAGTCACCGGCGTAGACGGCGCCACCCCCCCCGGAACCGGTACGGCAGTCGGTGACGTCGACCCGTTCGAGCACGACGCCCGCTTGCACGCTTCCGATGCAGGCGGATTTGCGAAACAGGTTGGATCCCGAGTGCCCGTGCGCAATCGTCACGTCGTGCATCGCGACGGTGCCGACGTAGAAGCCGAAGTAGAACACCGGTGACACACCGCCGCCGGAAATCGTCAACTGGTCACGGCCCGGGCCGAGGATTGTCAGGTCGCCACTTCGTTCGACATCGATCACGCCGAGCCCGAGCGTGATCGTGCCGCAAGTCAATTGCGTCATGTCGACGACGTCGCCGTCCAGGGACGCCGCGATCACCGAGCGCAACGTGCCCGGCGTACCGTCATCGGCGCAGCTCGTGACGGGCAGGGTGTCGGCATGGGCGGTAGCGAAGGGTCCGCCGACAAACGGCGCACCGGCCAGCGCCAGCGCGATGACGGCGGTCAACGGACGGCGGTGGAGGCGTGATGACAGCGAAACGGCGCGCATGGTGACTTCTCCCCTGCAAGACCCGCCGGCGATGTCGATGACCGCCGCGTACGACCTCCTCGTGAGCGGATGGCATCGCGTCGTGCGGATCTGAGTATACGCAGGGGGCGACTACGCGGTCCCGAAGGCCGTGAAGCGTCGCACCCGGATGGCATCGGCCGATGGGCGACGGAGGTGTCGGCGGCAGGTACGCTTGGCCGCCGCGACGCGTATGGCCGCACGTGACAGCGCCACGCGCGGGCGTGGCGCCCTCAGGCCTTCATCGGGTTGGGATCCGGCCCACTGAACAGCAATGGCTGGTCGGACACGGGTTCGGGCGCGTGGAAGTTTCCGAGTCCGACGCCGACCAGCCGGTACAGGGTCGCGTCGGGCAGGTCGACGCGTGCTCGCAGCGCGACCGCAACGTCGGCCAGTTGCGCGGCGCTCGCGGGTGGGGTGGGCGGCGTGTCGTGACGCGTCAGGATCCGAAAGTCGCGAGTCTTCAACTTCAGGATCACGGTGCGGCCCGTCGCTTCGGCGCGTCGCGCGGCGATCCAGACGCGCCCCGCGAGGCGGCGGATGTCGGGTTCGAGTTCGGACAACGGGCGGTCGAGTTCGAACGTGTCTTCGGCCGAAATCGACAGCGTCGGACGCTCCGCTTCGACCGGGCGCTCGTCGATGCCGTGCGCGAGTTCCGACAGGCGCGAGCCGTGACGTCCGAATTCACCCGCGAGATCCGCGACCGGCATCGCGCGCAGATCGCCGACGGTGCGGATGCCGATCGCGGCAAGTCGTCGCGCGGTGACCTTGCCGACGCCGGGAAGGCGGTCGACCGCCAGTGGTGCGAGAAACCCGAGGACTTCTTCCGGGCGGATCACCTTGAGGCCGTCCGGCTTGTTGCAGTCCGATGCAATCTTGGCGAGGAACTTGTTCGGCGCCACGCCTGCCGACGCGGTGAGTCCGGTTTCGTTCCGGATCGCATTGCGGATTTCCTGCGCGATCGACGTGGCTGACCGGCCATCGGCGGTCGCGCCGCTGACGTCGAGATAGGCCTCGTCGAGCGACAGCGGCTCGACGAGGTTCGTGTACCGGAGCAGGATCGCGCGAACCGTCGCCGACACGGCCTTGTAGCGCCGGAAATCCGGCGGCACGACGACGAGCTGCACGCAGCGCGCCTCGGCCGTGCGCAGCGGCATCGCCGAGCGGATGCCAAAGCGCCGCGCTTCGTACGATGCGGCGCACACGACCGACCGGTTGCCGGTCCACGCGACGACCAGCGGCACGCCCCGCAGCGCCGGATTGTCGCGCTGCTCGACGGACGCATAGAACGCATCCATGTCGATGTGGATGATCTTGCGCACGCTGGAAGGCGGGCTCGCGGTTCCGGCCGGATCGAGGCTCCGCAAATGCTACATCCGCGCCCTGCGGAAGCGTCGCGGCCGGACAGCGCAAGGCGCCGGTTTCCTACACCGCGATGCGACCTCGCGCGGTCGCGCCACCTCGAGCGATCGGCGATCGTTCCCACCCACACATCACGGATCGGGAGGAGCTACGCATGAACACCATTCATTGCGCTCGGTGGGTCGCGGCATTGGCAGGGCTCGCGCTCGGAAGCGCAGCGGTCATTGGCCACGCGGGGCCGGTGTACAAGTGCGTCGGTCTCGACGGCCATCTTGCTTATCAGGACACGGCGTGCGCGGAAGGACAGCACCAGCACGAAGTCACCGGATTGCCCGTCGATCCGCCGCGGGCGGCGACGGCCACGCACTCCACCGCGGCGAAGCAGGCGCCATCCCGTGAAACGCATCACCATGCCGGGCGCCGATCCGCGCCTCCCAAGGTCGTGATGTCCTGGGAGTGCCGGGCCGCGGACGGCGAGGTGTTCTACCGCCATTCGCGCTGTCCCGGGTCGATTCGCCCGGATGGCGCCGTCCGGGCGGGCCGGCACGCGCGCTCGTCCTCGGTCAGCGTCACGGCGACGCCGATTCCGCGCACCCAGGCGTGCCAAAGGTTGCGCGCCGCGGGTGCGATCGGCCGGGATGGTCGAGCCCGCGATGAATCCGTCTCGACCTACGATCGCAACCGCGGCCAGGATCCGTGCCGGCGGTACTGAAGGTTCCGCGCCGCGCTCCCCGCGGGCGAACGTCGACGATGACCGGTACACTGGACGCATGCGTGCAGGCCTCGGATCGTGCTCGAAGATGCCCCGCATGGCGGCGGCTGTCGCATTCGCTGCGGTGCTGTCGCTCGTCGCCTGTTCGCAGCAGGCCTCGCAGCCAGCGACTCCTCCCGTGGCCGCGACGCCAGTGCCGCAGCCGCAGGCGGCGCGCGAACTCGACATGTATCGCAAACTGCTGGCCGAGAAGAGCTACGAACTCGCGGCGCCGATCGGGGAGGAAATCGCGACGCGGTTCCCCGGCAGCGGCGCGGCACAGGAAGTCGGCGCAACCCTTGCCGATGTGCGGGCGAAAGCCGATGCGTCGGCGCGCGAACGGCGGCTGTCGCGGTTGTGGAGCTATCAGTCGGGCAGGGAATCGGGCGGTGACCAGGTCACCGCGTCGATCTACGCCAACGAGCAGCCCGGCGTCGATCGTGTTCGCCTCGTGCTGCGCCGTCATTCCGCGTGGGGCCAGAGCGTGTACCTGTTCGCGGGCGGCAAGGGATTCGCCTGCAAAGGCATCTGTACGATACCTGCGCGTTTCGACGACCACGCGGTGGCACTCAAGGCGTATCTACCGGAAACCGGCGAGCCGGCGATCTTCATCAAGGATGACGCCGGATTCATCGCGCGCCTCGCGAAGACGCGGAAGCTTTCGCTCGACGTGGACTTGAAGGACGCCGGCCGCAAGACCCTGGTGTTCGATGTCGGCGGATTCGACCCGGCGAAGTTCCCGCCGTTGAAGAAGGTGAAAGGCTGATCACGAGACGTGCGATGTCGCGAGCCGAAGCGCATCCCGTGCTGGCGGGTCTCCCACCCGAGGTCGGGCGGACCTGCCGGCTGCTGATCCTGGGATCGATGCCCGGTGCGCGGTCGCTGGCGGCAGCGCAGTACTACGCGCACCCCCGCAACCTGTTCTGGCCGTTCATGGGACGGCTGTTCGATGCCGGCCCCGAACTCGCCTACCGGCAGCGGCTGGCGCGCCTCGCGGGTCTCGGCATCGGCTTGTGGGACGTGATCGGATCGTGTCGACGCGACGGGAGCCTCGACAGTGCGATCGACCGGTCGAGCGTCATCGCGAACCCCGTCGCGTCGTTGATCCGTGCGCGGCCAGCGCTCGTGATGGTTGCGTTGAACGGTGCCCGCGCGAGGCAGGCGTTCGAGCGGCATGTGGCACCGCATCTCGACGGCGGGCGGCGGCGTCGCCTGAGCGTATTGTCCCTGCCGTCGACCAGCCCCGCCAATGCAAGCCAGACCGAGGATGCCAAGTTCGCCCGCTGGTGCGTCCTGCGCGCTGGCGTGGCCGATCGGGGCCCCCTTGCCAGCGCGCGCCGGACGTTGGAAATTGGCAGCCATCCCGTTCGCCGACCTGAAGGAGCACTCCATGAAACTTCGTGATTCGACTTCGACCGCGGCCGTGTTCGCCCTGGTACTCGCGATTTGCGGCATCGGCACGGCGTCAGCCGCCTCGGCTTCGCTCGAGTGCAAGCTCTCGTTTTCGCTGAAGGGCTGGTCCGCGATCTACAAGCGGGCCGATGGCCATGGCACCGTGAAGTGCGACGACGGAACGTCGATGAAGGTGCGCATCGAAGCCCGCGGCGGGGGGCTCACGGTGGGCAAGTCCCGCATCGACAACGGGACCGGCACGTTCTCGAATGTGCACCACATCGGCGACGTGCTGGGCGACTATGCCGCCGGCGAAGCGCATGCTGGCGTCGTCAAGTCGAGTACCGCGCGCGTGATGACCAAGGGCGAAGTGTCGCTCGCGCTGGCCGGGACCGGCGAGGGAGTGGACCTCGGCGTCGCCTTCGGCCGGTTCACGATCAGCCGCGCGAAGAAATAGCACTGGAAGTCGCGTCCGCGGGGATCCCAGGCCTCGGGACGCCCGGCCGCATCGCGCCTGCTGGCGGGTACGGCCGGATCCCGGCCGTACATGCAGATGAGGCACTGGCCCACCCGGCTCATTTCGTGCTAGCGTTTTGAATTGTTACGTATCCGTTACGCCGACGTTGCGAAAAGGTCCTCGGCGGGGCGGGCTCGAAGTCGTTCGCAATCGGGGAGATGTGCGATGGTGCGAATTCATCCGGCTTTGCTGTCGATGGTGTTCGTGTTGGGGGCGGTTTCGACGCCGGCCATGGCGCAAAACCGGCCCGGTGACGATACCCAGAAGCTGCAGGTCATCGAGGTCACGGGCTCGCGCATCAAGAGCGCCGAAGTCGCCGAACAGACGCCGGTCATCACGCTGTCGGCGCAGGACATCAAGGCCACCGGCCTCGCCTCGATCGGCGACATCATCCAGCAACTCTCGATCAGCGGTTCGTCGCTGAACACGAAGTTCAACTCCGCCGGCAACTTCGGCTTCGCGCCGGACGGCTCGGGCGTCGGTTCCGGTTCGACGACGATCTCGCTGCGCAACCTCAACGCGAAGCGCACACTGATCCTCGTCGATGGACTGCGCTGGGTCAACGAATCGTCGGCGTCGGGTGTCTCTGCGGCGGTCGACCTCAACACGATCCCGGCCAGCATCGTCGAGCGGATCGAGATCCTGACCGACGGCGCTTCGTCGCTGTACGGATCGGACGCGATCGCCGGCGTCATCAACATCATCACGAAGAAGAAGCAGGACGGCGTCGGCCTGAATGCGTACTACGGGAACTACACCGTCGGCGACGGCCAGACCTATTCCGGCGATGTTTCGCTCGGTGGTTCGGGCGAGCGCTTCAACTTCTTCCTCGACATCAGCCACTACAAGCAGAACGAGATCAGCTCCGGTGACTGGGCACAGTCGAGCTTCTGCGTGCCGGGTACCGGCCTCTCGAACTGCTCGTCGGCAACGCCGTATACGCGCGTGCTGTTCGACACGCCCGGCGGTACCGACTACGACGGCCTGTGCCCCGGTGGCTTCTGCAGCATCACCGCGAACGGCGTGGCCGGCCCGAGCGGCGTGCAGGATTTCCCGGGCGGATACCACCATTTCACGACCGATGACCGCTTCAACTTCGCGCCGTACAACCTGCTGCTGACGCCGTCCGAGCGCACCGGCTTCTTCGCGCACGGCGACTACAAGCTGACCGACAACATCACCTGGTACATCAAGGGCCTCTACAACACCCGCAAGTCGGTCAACCAGGCGGCGCCGGAGCCGATCTTCCTCGGCCAGGCATTTTGCTTCCTGATCGACCGCTGCTACACGACGGGCGTCGACGTGACCAACCCGTACAACCCGTTCGGCTTCACGCTCGATCCGTCGAGTCCCGACATGGGCATCGGCCGCCGGCCGGTCGAAGGCGGGCCGCGCGTTTTCTCGCAGGATGTCGATACGCGTTACTTCGCGACCGGTCTGAACGGCACGTTCGCCTGGGGCAGCCACACCTACAACTGGGACGTCAACGTCGTCCGCTCGACCAACGACGCGACGCAGGACGTCACCGGCACCTACAACATCGCGCACATCCAGGAAGCGCTCGGGCCGCTGTCGATCTGCGAAGCCGACCCGGCCTGCGTCCCGCTCAACCTGTTCGGTGGCCCCGGCACGATCACGCCGGAGATGCTCGCGTACATCCAGTACCACGAGCATGACACCAGCCACCAGTCGCTCGGCATCGTCACGGCCAACATCTCGGGTGACCTGTTCGCGATGCCGGCCGGCAACCTCGACTTCGCGGCCGGTTACGAGCACCGCAACCTGTCCGGCAACTACCAGCCGGACGCCGTCGTCGTCGCGGGTGATTCGAACGGCGTGCCGTCGAAGCCGACTGCGGGTGGCTACAACGTCGACGAGTTCTACGTCGAGTTGAATGCGCCGCTGCTGGCCGACATGGCCTTCGCCAAGGCGCTCAACATCGACCTGTCGTCCCGCTACTCCGACTATTCGACGTTCGGCGGGACGGTCAACAGCAAGATCGGCCTGCGCTGGCAGGTCAACGACGACGTGACGCTCCGCGGCACGTGGGCGCAGGGTTTCCGGGCGCCGTCGATCGGCGAGTTGTACGGCACGTTCTCGCGTTTCGACGCGACGCTGCAGGATCCCTGCAACAACGCGACCGGTCAGCTTGCCGCGAACTGCATGACGCTCGGCGTGCCCGATCCGGCCAACTTCTTCCAGTCGAACTCGCAGATCTCGGTGCTGACGGGCGGCAATCCGAACCTGCAGCCGGAGCGTTCGCGCAACATCACGCTGGGTGCGGTCTACAGTCCTTCGTGGGCCGAGAACCTGCCGTGGTCCGACAAGCTCGACTTCGAGCTGACCTACTACAAGATCAAGGTCGACAACGCGATCCAGGCGAAAAACGCGCAAACGCTCCTCGACCGCTGCGCAGAGGATCTCGATCCATCGGCGTGCAGCGTGCAAGGACGCAACGCCGCCGGCTACGTCACGTTCCTCAACGACACGCTGGAAAACCTCGGCCGCGTCGACACGGCGGGCTTCGACTTCACCGTGTCCTGGCTCGGCAACGAGACGTCGATCGGCCGCTTCGGCGCGTCCTGGCAGTCGACGTACGTGAAGAGCTACAGCGCGGTCGACACCGCGACGGGCCTACCGGAACCGAACGCGGTCGGCGTCGAAGTGACGGACAGCGGCATTCCGCGGGTCCGCTCGACGCTGCGCGCGACGTGGGCGCTCAACGACTGGACGGTCGGCTGGGCGGTTCGCTACCTGTCGTCGCTGACCGAAGACTGCGCAGCCGCGGCGGGCTTCCCGATCTGCGAGCATCCGGATCCGACGCCACGGTACCCGGACGGTTCGAACCGCCTCGGTGCGACGACGTACCACGACGTGCGCGCGAGTTGGAATGTTCCGGTCGGCAAGCCGCTGACATTCTCGGCCGGCATCAACAACATCTTCGACCACGACCCACCGGTGTGCCTGTCGTGCTCGTTGAACGGCTACGACGCGTCGAACTACGACCTGCCGGGCCGCTTCTTCTACGTCGAGGCCAGCCTGAAGTTCTGACTCCGCTATACGGATGGAAACCTGGCGGGCCGCCTTGCGCGGCCCGTGTGGTTTTCAGGGGAACGGGGTCGGGTTCTGCACCGGATCCGGTCACGGGATGGCGTGGTCAAGGGTGACCGATGCGCGATTGTCGTCGCTGACACGATCGACCAGTTCGTTGAACGGGTCAATGCCGGCCTCGTACGGATTGCCATCGACGGTGACCGTGATGGTGCTGTCGCCGTCCTTGACCGGCACCTTCGCGAGGTACAGCGGCTTCTCGTCCTGCTCTTCGCCGCTTTCGCTCTTCGCGAACACGCCGATCTCGATCGGAATGTCCACCTTCGCCCGCGTTTCCTTGCCCTTGCCGTCGGCGTAGTACTTGGCCGCGTGCACGTCCATCGTCACCTCGTACTTGCCGTCGGGCAACTTTCTTGCGCTCGCCTTGACCATGCGGTCATCGAACAGGGTGATCTTGTCGAAGAAGTCGGTGACGAGATCCTGGTACTCCGGCCCCGCTTCGGCACGGATGTCCGCGACCAGGTCGCGCGTGTCGGTATAAGGCGGTTGCTGGAACTTCACCTTGTCGAGCCACTTGCGCAGTGCCGCGTTGACCTCTTCCTCGCCGATGTAATCCTGCAACGCGTAGAAGATCACCGACCCCTTGGCGTAGTGGATGTATTGCTGGTTCTCGACCAAGGCCAACGGCATTTCTTCGACACGCTCGCCGCCACGGCCGCGCAGGTAGTTGTCGAGCTCGTACTTCAGGAACTTGCGCATCTTCGTCGGCCCGTACAGGTGCTTCATCACCATCAGCGCCGAATACTGCGCCAGCGATTCGTCCAGCATCGTCACGCCCTGGACCTTCGCACCGATCGCCTGGTGCGCCCACCACTGGTGGGCAATTTCGTGGGCCGTGACGTAAGTTACGTAATCGATGTCCGACGGCTTGCGCAGGTCGGCGATGAAACCGATCGACTCGGAGTACGGCACGGTGTTGGCAAAGGACTGCGCAAAGCTCGCGTAATCCGGGAACTCGAGGATCCGCAGCTGGCGAAACTGGTAGGGCCCGAAGTGCTGCGTGTAATAGTCCAGCGACAGCCTCATCGCCTTGAACATCCGTTCGATGTTGTACGGATGCTGCGGGTCGTAGTAGATCTCGAGGTTCACATCGCGCCACTTGTCGCGCGCGACCTTGTAGCGCGCCGACTGGAACGAAAAGAAATTCAGGATCGGCGTGTCCTGCACGTAGTGGAAGTAGCGCCGGCCGTCCTTCTCCCATTCCTTCTGCAGGTAGCCCGGGGCCAGCGCGATCTGGTCTGCGCTGGTCGAAAGCGTGGCCTCGAAATGCACCCAATCGGCGTCGCAGGAAATCAGGTTGTTGCCGTGCGCCGCGGCATCGTCGCGCTTGGGCATGCGTTGCGCGGGGCCCAGTCCGTACTTGCGCCGGTCGTTGTTGTCCTTGAGCTGGCGCCATGCGTCGTAGCAGAACTGCGGGAGCATCCCGCTGGTGAGCGAGATGCCGTTGTGCACGATCTGGTCGCCTGCCGGCTCGTTGGCAAAACCCGGATAGGCAACGTGGTAGCGAAACCCGAACGGCATCGACGCCCCGGGCGCCAGCGGCGTATCCAGCTTGTACAGGTAGAACCCCTGCTTCTCGTCCGCGAGTTTCGTGGTGTGCGCCGGGAAATCGAGAGCGGTCCTGAACTCGCGCGTTTCCGGTGTCGGCAGCTGGACCAGCAGCGTGTCGATCGACCGAGCGCTCTTGTTGACCAGTACGTAATGTCCGTCGATGTCCACCCGCCGTTCGGCAGGGTACATCGCCACGTCCACCTTCACGTCGGTGATGCGTGGCTGGGCGAACCCCAGGTACTTGCGGTAGTCCTTTTCATACTGCGCCGCGAGTTTCTGGCCCTCGTCGTAGGTCTGGTAGCGGTACAGGCCATGGGTGTTGTGGAACAGGAATGCCCCGACCGCGACAAACCCGGCGAGCGACAGCACCAGCGTGATGCGTGCGGCCCAGCCGAAGCGCTGCCACGCGATCCGGCCGCGTGCGCGCCAGCCGGTGGTGGTGCCACGCACCCAATACAGCGCCGCGATCACCAGCAACGCGACCGAGAACAGGTACCAGTAGGCGTGGAACCACAGGTTGCCGACCCAGAACGAGCCGAATCCGTTCATGTCCGAATACGGCGTGCCGGGGGCGCGTCCGTACTGGTAAAGGTTGTCGGTCAGGCGAAGCTGCTGCAACGTGATGACGAGAATGATGTACGCCAGCAGCAGCGCATAGCCCACGAACTTGTTGTTGGCCCATACCTGCAACACCACTGCGAGGATGGCGAGCGACATGAAGGCCAGCAGGCCGAATCCCATGTATTGCAGGTACAGCAAGGGCTGCAGGTGCGTGTACCCCTGCGACAACTGGTAACCCATGCACACCACGGAGCCGATCGCGAAGAACACCACGATCACCATCGCCAGCGCGGCCAACTTCGAGAGCAACGGAATCCAGTCCGGGGTCGGGAAGGCATCCACGACCTCGCTGACGCGCGCGCCGCGCTCCCGCCATACCAGTTCGCCGGCATAGAACCCAAGCACCAACAGCAGCAGCCACGTGAATGAATCGTTCATCGCCTGCGCCATCGTGTGCGTCACCGGATACACACGGGTGCCGAAGATCTGGCCACTGAAGACGAGGATTGCCACGAGATTGGCAAGTCCGCACGCCAGCATCCCCAGGAACGGGGTCCCGCGCAGCACGAAGCGTGTGTCGAACCAGGCAAGCTTGCGGAATTGCCGGAATCGCGTGGCGAAGTCGCCGCGCAACGACACGCTCGGCAGCACCACCGATGCGGCATTCGACACCTGCGGTGCAATCGTGTCGGCCTCGCGCTTTCGACGCGGTAACAGGCGCAGCCCCTCGCGATCGGGCTTGAACAAGGCAAATGCCGCCGCCAGCAGCACCGAACCGACTGCGAGCCACAATCCGCGATTGCCCAGGATCAGACCCGTGAGTTGCGGGACCAGCGTGTTGCGGTCAGCCGGGGTCCAGTAACGCGTCGCCAGGTCGAACGACCCCATGCCGAATGGATCCAGGATCGCACCCAGGGTCTGGTGCTCGATATTGCCGCCGCCGAGCGTGATCCCTGCAATCGTCCACAACACGAAAAACCCGATCACGCCGACATAGGCGCCCAACATCGAGCGGGTCAATGTTGCCAGCAGGAAAATCAACACGCCAAGGAAAAACAGGTTGGGTAGCACCAGCACCGCCAGCCCCCAGCCATAGGCGCCCCAAGGCGTCGGACCCAGACGCACCGGGTCCAGCCACGGCATCAGCGAACCCAGCCAGTAGCCGATCGCGATCGCCACCAGCACCAGCACGGTGACCAGCCAACCCGCCACAAACCGACCGCCGAGGTAGGCGCCTCGTGACACCGGGGTGGTGAACATCATTTCGGCGGTATTGGTGCCGAAGTCGCGCAACGCGGAGCCGGCCACGAAGATGGGAATCAGGAACATCCCGATCACCGAAAACATCGCCAGCATCCGGATTACGACATAGGGCGCGTTGCGGTGGATGTTGCCGATGCCGCCGCCGATCTGGACCGAGTCCGAACTCGCCGCCCCGAACGCAACCGCCGCAAGGATGAACGCGACCAGCCAGAACAAGGGGCTCCTGATCTGCTGGCGCAGTTCGAACCGGAAGATTTCGCGGAACATGCTCAAACCGCCTGGCTGCTGGCGGCGTGGTGCAACTGCCCGAAGTACACGTCTTCTAGATCCGGCGGCACGCCCACGAAACCCTCTTCGGGCTTCGTATCGGCCAGTACGTGGATCAAGGTCGCGCCACCGGCGAGGCGCGTGGAGAGAACGGTCATCCGTTCGCGGTACCCGGGCAGCGCAGCCTTGTCGATCGCGCGCCGCCAGACCTTGCCCTCGAGCGCGCGGATCGTTTCGCGCGGCTCGCCGGTGAGCCGCACCCGGCCTTCGGCGATGATCGCCATGCGCGGGCAGAGCTCGGTCACGTCTTCGACGATGTGGGTCGAGAGGATCACCACCACGCGCTCGCCGATTTCGGCCAGCAGGTTGAGGAAACGCTGGCGCTCCTCGGGATCGAGACCTGCGGTCGGTTCGTCCACGATCACGAGCCTGGGATCGCCGATCAGCGCCTGCGCGATTCCGAAACGCTGGCGCATGCCGCCGGAGAATCCGCCGAGCTTGCGTTTGCGCGCATCCCACAGGTTCACTTGCTTCAGCAGCGCATCGACGAGATCGCGTCGCTCGCCGCGCCGCGTCACGCCTTTCAGCACCGCGAAGTGGTCCAGCATGGCCTCGGCGGACACCTTGGGATACACCCCGAACTCCTGCGGCAGGTAGCCGAGCACGCGACGCGTGGCCTGTTTGTCGGCGAGCACGTCGATGTCGCCGAGCGTGATGCTCCCCGTGTCGGGATCCTGCAACGTGGCGATCGTCCGCATCAGCGTGGATTTGCCGGCGCCGTTGGGACCGAGCAGTCCGAACATGCCGTTCGGAATGTCCAGCGATACGGCATGCAATGCGCGCACGCCGTTGGAATACGTCTTGGACAGGTTGCGGATGGACAGCATGGAGTGCTCCCCGAGGCGGTTCGATGGCCTTGGACCGAGAGTCTGCTCAGCCGGAGTCGCGCGCGTCATCAGCCACAGGTCATGGTGACCTCTGGCACGGACAATCTGTCGTGGTCCCGCCTGTGACAGGCCGCTTTGGCGGTCATTTCACCGCTTGCGCGCGACCAGTACGCCGTCCCCGACCGTCAGCAGCACGCTGTCGACGCGCGTATCGCCGCGGATGCGCGTGGCGAGGTTGCGCAACACTTCGGTATCCGCGTCGTGGTCGTGCGGGTCGGTCACGCGCCCCGACCACAGCATGTTGTCGAGCACGACGAACCCACCCGTTCGCAGCAACGCGAGGCAGGCTTCGTAGTAGTCCGGATAGCCGGTCTTGTCCGCGTCGATGAACGCGAAGTCGAACGGTGCGCCGTTGGCGGCATGCAATGCAGCGAGGGTTTCGATGGCGGGCGCGATGCGCAGGTCGATCCGGCCCGACACGCCGGCTTCGGTCCAGTACCGGCGGGCGATGGCGGTCCATTCCTCGCTGACGTCGCAACAGACGAGCAGGCCATCGGCAGGCAGCGCCGACGCAACGGCGAGCGCACTCATGCCGGTGAACGTGCCGATCTCGATCGCGCGGCGAGCACCCGACGCCTGCACCAGCAACGCCAGCAAGGCCGCATGATCGGGGCCGATCTGCATGCCGCTGTTCGGCAGCAACGCGGTTTCCGCACGCAGGCGCCGCGCGACGTCGCTTTCCCGCGCGTAGTCCCAGACGTAGTCTTCGATCGCTTCCGATCCAGTCAGGCGTCGTGGCATGGGTCGTCTTCCATCGGGGCAGGCCGGCCCGCCGGCGGCGCGCAAGTATAGTCCCCGCGGGAAGGACCCCGGCCGAGTCGTGGCCGAGTCCGCCCCACACGGATCCACGTTGCCCGGCCGGCGCCCCGTGCGCGGGTCGCGAATCCACGTCTGCCGGGCCAAAGGGGATCCCCGATGGGGAGTGAGCGCGCCGGATTGCGTTATTCTGGCGGTTCCACCGCATCGATCATTGTTTCGCCGTCACGAGGGGCGCCCATGGCCACGGTCCACGAAGCGAAAGTGCCGGATATCGGCGATTACTCGGACGTTCCCGTCATCGAGGTCCTTGTCAAGCCGGGCGATCGCGTCGATCGCGACCAGGGCCTGGTGACGCTCGAATCGGCGAAGGCGACGATGGAGGTGCCGGCGCCGATTGCCGGAACGGTGCGTGAGGTCAAGGTCGGTGTCGGCGATACGGTTTCGGAAGGTTCCGTCATCGCGTTGATCGACGCGGAGAGCAGCGCGGTGGCGTCCGCGCCCGCGGTGCCCGTTGCGCCGCCCGCGGCCAAGGCGCCGGCAACCGCGCCGGCGGCAACGGCTGTGCCGCCTGCTCCGGCCGCGCCCAAGCCGATCGTGCCGGCACCGGAATCCGAGCGGCCGTCGGTGCCGCGATCGCCGCCGGTGCCGTTCGACGCCAGCACGGTGATGCCGGGCAAGGTGCCCTATGCGAGCCCGGCCGTGCGCCTGATCGCGCGCGAACTCGGCGTCGACCTCGCGCGGGTGACGGGTTCGGCGCGACACGGCCGGATCACCACGGCCGACGTTCGCGCCCATGTCAAGAAGATCATGTCGGTCGCGGAGAAGGGGGGCGTTTCGGCCACGGCGGGCGGCGGGCTCGCGCTGTTGCCGTGGCCCGAAGTCGACTTCACCAAGTTCGGCGACGTCGAAAGGAAGCCGCTGTCGCGGATCAAGAAGCTCTCCGGTGCGAACCTCGCGCGCAACTGGGCGATGATTCCCCACGTCACGCAGTTCGAGGACGCTGATGTCACCGGCCTCGAGGCCTTGCGCGTCGCGCTCAACAAGGAACACGAGAAGGACGGCGTCAAGGTCACGCTGCTGGCATTCCTGATCAAGGCCAGCGTCGCCGCGCTCGCGAAGTATCCGGATTTCAACGCTTCGCTCGATGCGTCCGGCGAAACCCTCGTGGTCAAGAAATACTTTCACATCGGTTTCGCCGCCGATACGCCGAACGGCCTCGTCGTGCCGGTGATCCGCGATTGCGACCGGAAGGGCGTGGTGGAGATCGCGCAGGAAATGTCGGCGCTCGCGAAAAAGGCGCGCGACGGCAAGCTCGGGCCGGCCGAAATGTCGGGGGGCTGCTTCTCGATCTCCTCGCTCGGCGGCATCGGCGGCACCGCGTTCACGCCGATCATCAACGCGCCGGAAGTCGCGATCCTCGGCGTGTCGAAATCGTCGACGAAGCCGGTGTGGAACGGCAGCAAGTTCAAGCCGCGCCTGATCCTGCCGCTGTCGCTCAGCTACGACCACCGCGTCATCGACGGCGCCGCGGCCGCGCGCTTCGCCGCGTATCTTGCGCAGCTGCTCGCCGACATGCGGCGCGCTTTGCTCTGAGCGGAGAACGCGCATGGCGAACACGATCGAACTCAAGGTTCCCGACATCGGCGACTTCCACGATGTGCCGGTCATCGAGGTGATGGTGAAGGTCGGGGATCGCGTCGCGAAGGACCAGGGACTCGCCACGCTGGAGTCGGCCAAGGCCACGATGGAAGTCCCGGCTTCGGCCGCCGGAGTCATCCGCGAGGTGCGGGTCAAGGTTGGTGACACCGTCCAGCAAGGCACCGTGGTGGCGGTGGTCGAAGCCGATGCCGCGACGGCGTCGAGCACGCCCGCGCCCGCGCCCGCGCCCGCAGCAACCAGTGAACTACCGACAGCTCCGGCCCCAGGTACCGTGCCGACGCCAGTGGCCGCGGCGGCCAGCGGCCGCAAGGCGGACATCGAGTGTCGCCTCGTCGTGCTGGGCGCCGGGCCGGGCGGTTACAGCGCGGCATTCCGCGCCGCCGACCTCGGTCTCGACACCGTGCTGGTCGAACGCTATCCGACCTTGGGTGGCGTGTGTCTCAACGTCGGGTGCATTCCATCGAAGGCGCTGCTGCACGCCGCGGAAGTCATTGACGCCGCTGCGGCGATGGCCGCGCACGGGATCGCCTTCGGCCCGCCGAATATCGACCTCGGCAAGCTGCGTGATTTCAAGGACAAGACGGTCGCCAAGCTGACCGGCGGCCTCGCCGGGATGGCGAAACAGCGCAAGGTGCGCACGATGCAGGGCGTCGCCACGTTCGTGTCGCCGCACGAACTGGAAGTGAAAGGGGCCGGCGGCACGCAACGGGTCCGCTTCGAGCAGGCCATCATCGCCGCGGGCTCGCAGGCGGTGCGGCTGCCGATCTTCCCGTGGGACGATCCGCGCGTGATGGATTCGACCGGTGCGTTGCAATTGCATGACGTGCCGAAGAGCCTGCTGGTCGTCGGCGGCGGCATCATCGGTCTCGAGATGGCGACGGTCTACCGTGCCCTCGGCAGCGCGGTCACGGTGGTCGAGTTCATGGACCAGTTGATGCCCGGGGCGGATGTCGACCTCGTTCGCCCGCTGGCCGCGCGGCTGAAGAATCTGGGCGTCGCGGTGCACCTCAAGACCAAGGTCACCGCCGCGAAGGCGCAGAAGGATGGCATTGCGTGCGACTTCGAGGGCGAGAGCATCCCGGAGCGCAAGACGTTCGATCGCGTACTGGTCGCGGTCGGCCGCAGCGCCAACGGCAACACGATCGGCGCCGACAAGGCCGGGGTTGCGGTCACCGAACGCGGGTTCATCCCGGTCGACACGCAGTTGCGTACGAACGTGCCGCATATCTTCGCGATCGGTGACCTGGTCGGGCAACCGATGCTGGCGCACAAGGCGGTGCACGAAGCGCATGCCGCGGCCGAGGCGGCGGCGGGCATGAAGCGGCACTTCGATGCGCGCGTGGTGCCGTCGGTCGCGTTCACCGATCCCGAGGTCGCCTGGGTCGGCGTCACCGAACGCGAGGCGAAGGACAAGGGGCTCAAGGTCGGCGTCGGCAAGTTCCCGTGGGCGGCTTCGGGGCGTGCGCTCGGCATGGATCGCGCGGAAGGGTTCACCAAGCTGCTTTACGACGAGGAAACGCACCGCGTGGTCGGTGGCGGCATTGTCGGCGTGCATGCCGGTGACCTGATTTCCGAAGTCGCGCTGGCGGTCGAGATGGGTGCGGAGATCGGCGACATCGCGCTGACCATCCATCCGCATCCGACGCTCGGCGAATCGATCGGCATGGCGGCGGAAGTGGCCGAGCACGATCACGGATCTCCACGTCCCGAAGCGCAAGTAGCGTCGCGAGCTGAAGTCGTCGCGTTACGACGTACGTCTCGATGTGTGCCGGAAGCAGCCCAGCAGGTGGTCGTCGACCATGCCGGCCGCCTGCATGAACGCGTAGCAGATCGTCGGTCCCGCGAACACGAAGCCGCGGACACGCAGGGCCTCGCTCATCGCTTTCGATTCCCGCGTCTCGGCCGGCACGTCACCGTTGCGGCGCCAACGGTTGACCTTCGGCTTGCCATCGACGAAGGACCACAGCCACGTGTCGAGGCTGCCGAACGCGTCGATCGCCTGCAGCGCCGCACGCGCGTTGGTTCGCACCGATTCGATCTTGGCGCGGTTGCGGATGATGCCGGGATCGCGGAGATGGCGTTCGATCGTGGCGTCGGTCATGCGCGCGAGCTTGCGGATGTCGAAATCGTGGAACGCGCGCCGGTAGCCGTCGCGCCGCTGCAGGATCGAACGCCATGACAGGCCCGCCTGCGCGCCGCCCAGCACCAGCATCTCGAACAAGTGATGGTCGTCGTGTGCCGGCACACCCCATTCGCGATCGTGGTAGGCACGCATCTCGTCGTTGCAGTCGGCCCAGGGACAACGTTCTGGCGTGGACGGCCTCATCGGATTGGGCCTCGGTCGGATTCCCGGCAGGTATCATTCCCGGCCCATTGCAGTGGTGCAAGCGGAGTCCTGGATGTCCACTTTGCCCATGAGGCGCAACGCCTTGCTCGCCCTCGGCGTCGTCACGCTGGTCTGGAGCTACAACTGGATCGTCATGAAGCAGGTCCTGCGCTACTCGGGACCGATCGAGTTCTCGGCGTTGCGCTACATGGTCGGAACGGTCGTGCTGTTCGGCTGGCTGGTCTTCCGCGGCGAGTCGCTCAGGCCGCCGCCGCTGGGTCCGATCCTCGTGATCGGCCTCGCACAGACGATGGCATTCCAGGCGCTCGTGCAATGGGCGCTCGTTGCCGGCGGCGCGGGACGGACCGCGCTTCTTGCGTACACGATGCCGTTCTGGGTGGTCCTGCTCGCATGGCTGGTATTGGCCGAACGCCCGGCGCCGCGCCAGTGGGCGAGCCTTGCGCTCGCGCTGGCCGGGCTCGTATTGGTGCTGGAGCCCTGGCGGGGTCTTGGCGGGATGGGCAGCGTCGCGCTCGCGATCGGCGGCGGCTTCTGCTGGGCGATTGGCGTCGTGGCGACGAAGCGCTTGTTCCAGCGCCAGCGCATCAGCGCGGCCGCGCTGACCGCCTGGCAAATGCTGGCAGGCACGATCGGGCTCTTCGTGGTCATGGCGTTCAGCCACGAGCGTCCGATCGAATGGACGCCGTATTTCATCGGCGCGCTGGCGTACAACGGATTGTTGTCGTCGAGCATCGCATGGGTGCTGTGGTCGTACATCGTCGATCGGCTGCCGGCTCGCATTTCGGGCATGACGAGTCTCGCGGTTCCAATCGTCGGAATCGCGTTCGCGTGGCTGCAGCTCGGCGAGCGGCCGAGCGATGTCGCCATTGCCGGAATCGTCGCGATCGTCGCGGCGCTGGCCCTGGCGCTCGGTGGCAACCCGGGTGCGCGGGAACGCGCTAAGCCGGGGGCTTGATCCACGGCAGTGCGTCGAGGTCGACATTGCCGCCGGACAAGATCACGCCGACGCGCCTCCCCGCGAAGTGCTCGCGATGGACGCAGACGGCGGCGAACGCAATGGCCGATGACGGTTCGACGATGATCTTCAATCGCTCCCACAGCAGGCGCATCGCTGCGATCGTATCGTCGTCCGCCACGCGCAGCACCTGTACGCAGTGCTGCCGCAGCACCGCGTAGTTGATGGCGCCGAGCGTGGTGCGCAGTCCGTCGCAGACCGTGCGCGGGCTCGGCAACGGTTCGAGTACGCCGGATTCGAGTGCACGCGCGGCATCGTCGGCGCCCGCGGGTTCGGCACCGAATACGCGCAGCGCAGGCGCGAGCGTGCCCGCGGCAATCGTCGTGCCGGCAGCGAGTCCGCCGCCACCGACGGGCACGACGAGGGCATCGAGGGATCCGACATCGCGCAACAGCTCCACGGCCGCGGTGCCTTGCCCCGCGATCACCAACGGGTCGGTGTTCGGATGCACGAAGCGCGCACCGGTTTCGCGGCAGACGGCCTCCGCCATCGCCTCGCGGGCCGCCTGTGTCGGCGCACACCAGTGGATGTGCCCGCCGAATGCCTCGATCGCGGCGACCTTCGTTGCGGTCGCACCCTGCGGCACGACGACATGCGCGGGGATGCCGCGCCTGCGCGCGGCCAGCGCAAGGGCCGCGCCGTGGTTGCCGGATGAATGCGTCGCCACTCCGCGGGCTGCTTCCGCATCGTTGAGCGCAGCGACCGTGTTGCTCGCGCCGCGGAACTTGAACGCCCCTGCATGCTGGAAGTTCTCGCATTTGAATTCGATGCGCGCGCCGGCCAGCGCAGCGAGTGAAGCGGAGTGCAACACGGGGGTCGGCACGACCCAATCGGCGATGCGCCGGGCGGCATCGGCGATGTCGGAGAATGTCGGTGGTGCGGCCATCGCCGAGGTGGCCATCCTGTCGGCCCCGTGGGTTGCGCGACGATAATGGGTGGCGATGTCGCGTGCTAGTCTCGCGGCAGCCTTGGAGGTTCCCCCGATGTCCGATCGTCCGCCCACTGGCGGCAAGCCCGTCGTGTTCCTGCGTGATTACCAGCCGCCCGATTGGCGCGTGTCATCGGTCGCGCTCGAGTTCGACCTTGGCGCCGACGAGACCATCGTGTCCTCGCAAATGGTGCTTGAGCA
>JAXMHA010000024.1:0-45828 GCA_046347015.1 Lysobacterales bacterium
TGCCTACTTTCCCCGAAAGGAAAGTAGGCCGCTCAAAGAGCGGAAGCTTGAGTCTTGGAAGGAATCCGCTCGAAGAGCGGAGGCTTCTGCCTTGAGCCGCGCGCAGCGAGGGAGCTTCCATCTCATGCCGCGCGCAGGCGCCGCCGCCTCAATGGCCGGTGTTCACGGTCGCGACCGGTGGCGCTGGCGTCTGCATTCGTTGCAGCAATGTCGCGGCATAGGGCTGGGCCGCGGCCAGTTCGCGCAGGAGCGGCGTGATCGTCGCCCGCAGCGCGTCCGCTTCCGGTTGCCGTCCGAGTGACGACAAGGCCTGCACCAGTGCGACCTGGACTTCGAGGACACGTGGGTCATGCGCCGGAAAAGCCGCGGAGCGCAGGGCCAAGGCCTCACGCAACAGCGGCTCGGCCTTGCCGGCGTGGCCAGAAGCGAGTTCGACTCGGGCCAGCGCGTAGTCGGGCGATGTCCAACGGAGGCTCTTGCGCTTCGTGACCTCGTGCGTCATCGCGACGGCTCTTTCGCCGGCTTGCCGGGCATCGTCCAGGTTGTCGGCATCGAGTTCGGCCTCGGTCAGCATCGCCAGCATGCTGGCCCGCAAAGGGTCCGCCCCAACGGGCAGCGCATTCCATGCGGCGCGGGATTCGGTGAGTGCTTCGACGGCGTGGCCTTGCCAAAGCAGAACCTTGCCGAGGAGCATCCGCGTGTTGCCCATCCAGATCGAATTCGGTGCTTCGTGCGCTTGCTGGATCGCGAGTTCACGACGGAAAGTCTGCTCGGCGCCAGCCAGGTCACCGCGATACATTTGTGCTGTCGCAAGGTTGTTCAGCACATCGGCGCTGTCCCACTCGGAATCGGAACCATGCACGAGTTTCCATTGCGCGAGCGACTTGCGTGCCGCGTCCTCGGCTTCGCCGAAGCGGCCGAGGCCAAGATAATCGCTGGCGATGAAGTTCCATGCATAGGCCATCTGCTCCGGACGATCCTTTTCCATCGTTTGCTCGGCCTTGAGCAGTTCCAACCGGCCTTGCAGGGCTTCTTCGAATCGCCCCTGGCTTTCCAGCGTCCACAACAGGTTTGAACGCGCGACGATCGTTTCGCGATGTTCCGGACCGTAGAGCTTCTCCGAGATCGTGACGGCCTCGCGCAGGTTTTTCTCGGCGTCGGCGCAGCGTCCGGCGTGGCATTCGGCAGAGGCAAGCAGTTCGAGGCCATCGACCACGCCACTGTTGACGCGGCCGTGCATGTTCGTCGCGAGGTCGACCATTTCCTCGGCCAGCGAAGCCGACTCGTCGAATCGGCCGAGTTCCTTGAGCGCGGAGGCAAGGTAATTCAAGTCCTCGATGACCATTTCGCTCGGCACGCCAAACGCCTTGCGGTCGCGGGCCAGCGCATCGCGCAGCAGCGGCTCGGCTTTCGCCGCCTCACCCTGTCCGAGAACCGCCGCGGCCACCAGCCGGCGCGCGTTCGAGGCGTCGATCCCGGTCGTGTCGCCGGAGCTGTCCAGCAAGGTCAGCGCCTTGCGCGCATGGGCTTCCGAGGCGGTGTACTTGTTCCCGTCATTGTCCGTGCGGGCGGCGACGATGAGGGCGCGCGCGCGGATTTCGGCAGGGATGCCCGGATCGTCGGCAGCCTGCAGTGCCTGTTTCAGCAATGGCTCGGCGCTGGTGTAGTCACCGATCGACCAGTACAACTGCGCGAGCAGGCCCGTGAGGTCGGCATGCAGCGCCGAATCCTTGTCGCCGCCGGCCGACAGCGTCGCCGCGCCGTGGTCGAGGAGTTCGCGGGCGGTGAAGGAGTGGCCGCGGTTGACGTCGGGATTGGCCTGCTCGAACACGCTGGTGAGGAAGTCGCGGGCGGCCTCCGCGCGCGACGCGTTGCGCTCGGCGCGTTGCCATTGCGAGGTCGTTGCCACGAGTCCGGCCACCAGCGACAGCGCGACCAAGGCTGCGGCAATCGCGATTTTCGGTTGGCGCCGGGCCCAGCGGCCGATGCGCTGCGCGGCGTTGAGCGGCCGCGCCGAAACCGGGCGATGCTCGAGGAAGCGCCCGAGGTCGTCGGCCAGGCCGCGTGCGGTCGCATAGCGCTTGCCCGGTACGATCGCGAGGCACCGACGCAGGATGGCTTCGAGGTCACGAGGAAGATCGACGCGCAATTGCCGCGGTGGCGTGACGCGGCGGGTCGCGACCATTTCCAGCGTTGCCCGGGCGCCGTCGCCAGCGAATGGCGGACGCCCCGTCAGCATTTCGTACAGGACGGCTCCGAGACCCCAGATGTCGGTGGCCGGCGTCAGCGCCTGTCCCGCCGGATCAGCCTGCTCGGGCGCCATGTAGCTTGGCGTCCCGGAGATCTCGCCGCGCTCGGCGGCGAGCGTGAAGTCGAAGCGGCGCGCGAGGCCGAAGTCGGCGACATGCGGCACGCCGGCCTCGTCGAGCAGGATGTTGCCGGGCTTCATGTCGAGGTGCAGCACGCCGAGGCTGTGCGCATAGGCGACCGCCTCGGCGACGGTCCGCATCAGGCGTGCGGCCTGGTGCACGTCCCAGTGCCCCTGCCGGTGCAGCGCCTCGGCCAGGCTTTCGCCGCGCACCAGCGCCATGCTGAAGAAGTGCATCGCGTCGAACTCGCCGACTTCGTAGACGGCGACGATGTGCGGATGCTGCATCCGGGCGGCGTGCTGTGCCTCGCGTTCGAAGCGGGCCACGAAATCGCGCGATGCCCAGGGTCCCGCCGCGAGCAGTTTCACCGCGACTTCGCGATCGAGCGAAACCTGGCGCGCGCGATAGACGACGCCCATCCCGCCTTCGCCGATCTTTTCCAGCAGTTCGTAGTCGCCGAACCGGCGCTGCTCCGGATCGGTGAGGTCGAGCTCCAGCGAATCGGAGGTCAGCAGCGCGAGCGGGCGCGAGGTGACGTTCGCATCGGTACGCGAATCCGCGCGGAAGGCGAGTTCGGCGAGCGCCGCGGCACCCCTCGAGTGGACCTGCGTGTCGTCGGCCGTGCCTCCGGCCCGGAACGTTGCTTGCAGTTGCGAGGTCATGATCGGCCCCGGCTCCACCCTCGGACCGCAAGCGTACGCCGGCGAGCCAAGCGTGGCGAGTGCGCGGGAACATTGCGGGTGCGACGGGTTCCCATCCGCGCTGCCAGTTCACTGGCTCCACTGCCGGTGCTCATCGCGAAGGAACCGGCGCAGGGGCGGGGGCACATGACGGGGTCGCCGGCCGGGAAGCGCGCCCCGCCCACGTGGCGGGGCGCAAGATGGGCGCCGCGGGGCGTTGGCGCCCGATACACCCGGTTACGGGCGGGCGTCCTTGGCGCCGGCAGCCAGGGCGTCGACGTCGACGTTCTGCATGAACGCCTCGTAGCGTTGCCACAGGTGCGGATACTCGGTCAACCCTTCCGCCGTTGCGGTCCTGGCGCCGAACAGCACCTGGATTTCGCGCGGGGTAAAGGTCGCGCGGATCTTCTCGTGCAGCGCGGCGCAGCCCGGCACCGCACTCGGCGGCGTGCAGTCGACCGTGCGATCGGGGCCGTGCACGATGATCGGTTCGAGGGTTTTGTCCGCCGCGGCGCCGGCGACATTGCCGACCGCGTAGAGCGTTGCTGCCATCAGCGCGGGCAACAGGATCTTCATCATCTCGGTCTCCATGAATTCCGCGGATCGGCTGCATCCGTTGCCGCCGCGCGAAAGCTGGGGCGCCCGCTTCCTGCGGGCGGTCGAAGGCGTTCTGGCCTCCAACCATGTATTGGGTAACCGTGGCCTGCGATTACAGTGCCGGATGCGATGTGACGCGCCGTGCGCAACACGAGATGGAAGCTTCCGCTCTTTGAGCGGATTCCTTCCAAGACTCTAGCTTCCGCGCTTTGCGCGGCTCAAGACAAGTGCTTTCGTTCACTGCGTGAGCGAGCCACTTTTGTTTCGGCAAAAGTGGCCAAAACCATTGGCGCTGGGCGCCCGGGCCGCCGTGACATCCTGTCCCGGCGCCTGCCCTCGGCGGGACACTGCCGCGCCCGCGCCGGCGCGAACTCGCACGTCCTGGTGCTCAAACATGCGCGCCTTTCCCGCGGGCGCGTCCGACCCGCCTCGGCCGTGCGCAACAGCGCCGGTCGCTCAATGCCCGGCCATCCTTGGCCTGCGCCCTCGTGTGGCCAAGGTTTCGTGCTTGCCACAAGCAAGGCCAGGGATGGCCGCGTCGGGCGAGCTGGCCAGCGCCGTTGCAGGCCGCCGAGCCGCGCAGCCGAATGGCGGAGCAAGCGCCGCATGTTCGAGTGCAAGGATGCACGAGTTCGGCGCGGCCGCCATTCGGCGAGCAGCGCAGGAGCGTTGCCGCGACACGAGGTCGCGGCAACCGGCCTGCCCGGCGCAATGGCTTTGGTGACTTTCCCCGCAAGGAAAGTCACCCGCTCGAAGAGCGGAAGCTTCTGCCTTGAGCCGCGCGCAGCGCGGAAGCCTTGCTCCGGGCCGCGCGCAGCGCGGAACCATCACTTGCCGGCGAAATGCACCAGCGTGCCGATCGACTGGCCGCGCATGATCTTCATCAGGTCGCCCTTGCGCGACATGTCGTAGATGCGCAGCGGAATCCGGTGGTCGCGGCAGAGTGCGATCGCGCTGGTGTCCATCACGCGCAGGTCGTGCTGGATGACGTCGTCGTAGGTGATCTGGTCGTAGCGGTGCGCACGCTTGTCCCTGGCCGGGTCGGCGCTGTAGACGCCGTCGACCTTGGTCGCCTTCAGCAACAGGTCGGCGCCGATCTCGATCGCGCGCAGCGCTGCGGCGGAGTCCGTGGTGAAGAACGGATTGCCGGTGCCGGCGGCAAACAGGCAGACGCGGCCCTTTTCGAGATGGCGGATCGCGCGGCGGCGGATGAAGTCCTCGCACACCTCGTTGATCTTGATCGCGCTCATCGTGCGCGCGTAGCCGCCGGCGCGCTCGATCGCGTCCTGCATCGCCAGCGCGTTCATCACGGTGGCCAGCATGCCCATGTGGTCGCCGGTGACGCGGTCCATGCCGGCGGCGGCGAGGCCCTCGCCACGGAAGATGTTGCCGCCGCCGATCACGACGCCGACCTCGACGCCGGCGCGCTGCACGTCGAGGATCTCCTGCGCGAGGCGTTGCAGCGTCTTCGGGTCGATGCCGTAGTCGGCGTCGCCGAGCAGGGCTTCACCGGACAGCTTCAGCAGGATGCGCTTGAACTTGATCGCGGCGGCCATGCGGGTGTCCGGGCGGGCAAAACGGCGGCATTGTACCGGCGGCACGGGGTGGTCCGCACTGGGGGGCCGGGGCGGGTGGGGCCGTCGGCAGGCGACGGTCCGCGCCGGCGCGGCGTGGCCGGCCGGGAGCAGGCCCTGTAATCGACGCTGCGGTTCTGGCAATCGGTGTTCGCCGGGCGGCCGCCCGGGAAACCATGGGGACTGCCATGATCCGCATCCGACCACTTGCCCTTGCGGGCCTGCTGTTGATGCTGTTCGCGTCGGGTTTGCACGCCCAGTCGCAGCAGGGAACCGCGTTCACGTATCAGGGCGCGCTCGAGCAGGGCAGCGCGCCGTACAACGGCAACGCGGACATGACGTTCGCGCTGTTCGACGCCCCGGACGGCGGCGATCAGGTCGGCCCGACGCTGGCTTTCACCGCCGCCAACGGCGATCCGGTTGCGGTGAACAATGGCGTGTTCGACGTCACCCTCGATTTCGGCGCCGATGCATTCATCGGCGCGATGACCGACCAGCGGTTCCTCGAAGTCACGGTCGACGGCAACGTGCTGTCGCCGCGCACGGCGATCCAGAACGCGCCGTATGCGTTGCAGTCGCAGACGGCGGAACTGGCCTACGGCGTGCCGAACGCCAGCATCGGCAGTGCGCAGATCGTGCCGTCCGAGGTGCAGCAGCGCGTGGCGGGCACGTGCCCGTCGGGGTCGAGCATCAGCGCAATCGGGCCGGATGGATCGGTATCGTGCCAGGCCGCAGGCAGCGGCACGATCACTGGCGTCGCCGCAGGCAACGGCCTCAGCGGTGGCGGTTCGACCGGCAACGTCACGTTGAGCGCGGACACGAATGTGGTGCAGCAACGCGTGACCGGCACCTGCCCGTCGGGATCAAGCATCAATGCGATCAGCGCCGACGGCACCGTGACGTGCCAGAACGCCGGTACCGGCACCATCACCGGCGTCACTGCCGGTACGGGGCTGACCGGCGGCGGCACGAGCGGTGATGTCACGCTCGGAGTGACGATCCCGTTGAGCCTGCAGGGCAGCGTGTCGTACCCCGGCGCGGTTCTCGATGTCGCCAACGCCAATACCGGCGACACCATCGATGCCACCAACACCAGCGGCGCCGGCGTCTTCGGCCAATCGAGCGCTTCGGGGTACTCCGGCGTCGTCGGCGTTTCGCTCGCGACGACCGGAACCAATTCCGGTGTTTTTGGCGAGGCCTACTCCCCGGATGGCGTGGGCGTCTGGGGAGACAACGAAGCGTCGACGGGCGAGGCTATTGGCGTTTTTGGCGGTACGCCGTCAGACGATGGCGATGGCGTGTTTGGCGAAGGAGGTGCGGCGGGTGTCTATGGAATCAGCAATGCGGACGGCAGCAGCGGTGTGCAGGGCCAGGAAAACGGGAGCGGCGGATTCGGCGTCTCCGGCTCCGGCGACATCGGTGTGTACGGGACGACCTCGTCGACCAACGGCTTCGGCGTCTACGGTTACGCCTCCGCCACTACCGGGCTTTCGCGCGGTGTCTATGGGCAATCGCAGTCGCCCAATGGTCATGGCGTCGAGGGCTACAGCGGCCCGGGCGTGGGCGTTTACGGCGCAACCACGGGTGGCTACGCCGGGTTTTTCGTCGGCAATGTCACGGTCCAGGGCACGCTGAGCAAGACCGCGGGATCGTTCCAGATCGACGATCCGCTCGACCCGGCGAACAAGTTCCTGTACCACTCGTTCGTCGAATCGCCGGACATGAAGGACATGTACGACGGCATCGCGACGCTCGATGCGACCGGCCAAGCCTGGGTCGAACTGCCGGACTACTTCGAGGCGCTGAACCAAGACTACCGCTACCAGCTCACCGCGATCGGCGAGCCGGCGCCTTCGCTCTACGTCGCCGACGAGGTCTCCGGCAACCGCTTCCGCATTGCCGGCGGCAATCCCGGCCAGCGCGTGTCATGGCAAGTCACCGGCACCCGCAAGGATGCCTACGCCGAGGCGCACCGCATTCCGGTCGAGGTGGAGAAACCCGCGGGCGAGCGTGGCAAGTACCTGTATCCGGAACTGTTCGGGCAGCCGGCCTCGCTCGCGATCAATCCGCCCGCGCCGGCGTTGGCCACGGCGCCCCGGCCGGCGCCCGGTGCGAGCCCCGCCCCGATCCCGGCCTCGCTGGCGCGGAGGCACCCATGAAATCACGTCGACTCGTACTGGTTGGTGTGTGCCTGCTCGTCTCGGCTTCCGCTGCGGCCGGCATGCCGCACGGTGCCGGCGGCGCACCGGACGGTGGCTTCAGCCAGGGCCCCACGGTCGTCGGCGCCGGAGGCACGGTCATGCACGGCGGCGGCTGGACGCTCGACGGCACCGTCGGCCAGCCGGCGACGGGACGCATCACGGCGACCGCGGGAACGAACCTCGCGGCCGGCTTCTGGGACGCGATCGGCGTGGCGACGCCGAGTGGCGACGTGATCTTCGCGAACGGCTTCGATCCGTCGCCCTAGCCGAGGCGGACGGATCGCGTGAGGCGTGGCCCCTTGCCGCCATGGCAAGGGGCCAAGGCCATCGGGTGGCCTCGGGCCGCAGGCCGCTTCAGGCGAGCCCGGCCTGCTTCATCACTTCGGCGGCGAAGTCCTCTTCCTTCTTCTCGATGCCTTCGCCGACCGCGAGTCGTTGCATCGACTCGACGCGCGCGCCGGCGGCCTTCAGGACTTCGCCGACGGACTTGTCGGTGTCGAGCACGTAAGCTTGTCCCGTCAACGTGACTTCGTTGATGATCTTCGCGACCTTGCCGGACACGATCCTGTCGAGGATCGCGGCGGGCTTGGCGCGGTCCTTGTCGGTCATCTGCGCCAGCGCGATTTCCTTCTCGCGGGCGAGGAAGTCGGCGGGGACGTTTTCCGCCGCGATGTACGGTGGATTCATCGCCGCGACGTGCATGGCGATGCCCTTGGCGAGGTCGTCGTCGCCGCCGGCGAGCGCGACCAGCACCCCGATGCGGCCGCCGTGCACGTAGGCACCGATCGGACCCGCGCCGGTGGCGCGCGCGAGGCGGCGCACCTGGATGTTCTCGCCGATCTTCGTGACGAGCCACTGGCGGCCTTCCTCGACCGTCGGTCCGTGCGAGGTTTTCGCGGACTTCAGGACGTCGACATTGGCCGCGCCGCTCGCCAGGGCCGTGGCGGCGGCCTCGTCGGTGAACTTGATGAAGTTCTCGTCCTTGGCGACGAAGTCGGTTTCGCAGTTGACCTCGACCAGCACCGCCTTGCCTGGCGCGCGGGCGAGCGCGATCCGGCCTTCGGCGGCGACGCGGTCGGCCTTCTTGTCGGCCTTCGCGAGTCCCTGCTTGCGCAACCATTCGACGGCGGCTTCGATGTCGCCGCCGTTCTGCACCAGCGCCTTCTTGCATTCCATCATGCCGGCGCCGGAACGTTCGCGCAGGTCCTTGACCAATTGTGCGGTGATTTCCATTGGAACCTCGATTGCGGGCGCACCGAGCCAGTGGTCCGGCGCGCAATACCAGTAGGGTGGGGCGGGCCGGCACTGCCGGCCTCGCGTCAGGCGGCGTCGCCGGAATCGTTGCCTGCGGATTCCGCCGGGGCTTCGGCAGACTCCGCTTTCGCGCGCGGACCGCGCGTGGTCACGGTGGCCTTGGACGGCGCGCGGCGCGGCCCCGCCTTCCGTGGCGCCGGCTTGCGGCGGCCATCGCGTTCGGCTTCCGGCCGCGCGGCGACCGGATTGCCCTCGGCGTCGAGCTCGACGAACTCGTCCTCGCTGGCCGGTACGGCTTGCGGCGCGGCAGCCTTGCCTTCGAGCACCGCGTCGGCGGCCGCGCGGGCGTAAAGCTGCACGGCGCGAATCGCGTCGTCGTTGCCGGGGATCGGGTAGTCGACGATCTGCGGATCGTAGTTCGTGTCGACGACTGCGACGACCGGGATGCCGAGCTTCTTCGCTTCCTTGACCGCGATGTCCTCGTGGCCGATGTCGATCACGAACAGTGCGTCCGGCAGCTTGGCCATGTCCTTGATGCCGCCGAGCGAGCGTTCGAGCTTGTCGCGCTGGCGGCCGAGCGAAAGCACCTCGTGCTTGACGAGCTTGTCGAGGCTGCCGTCGGTCGCCATCGCTTCCAGCTCCTTCAGGCGCGCAATCGACGCCTTGACGGTGCGAAAGTTGGTCAGCATGCCACCGAGCCAGCGCGCCGAGACGTACGGCATGCCGCAGCGCGCAGCTTCCTCGGCGATCGCCTCGCGGGCCGAACGCTTGGTGCCGACGAACAGGATCGAGCCACGCTTCTGGGCCAGCCCCGACAGGTAGTTCATCGCATCGGTGAACAGCGGCAGCGTCTTCTCGAGATTGATGATGTGGATCTTGCCGCGTGCGCCGAAGATGAACGGCGCCATGCGGGGATTCCAGTAGCGCGTCTGGTGGCCGAAATGGACGCCGGCCTCGAGCATCTCGCGCATGGTGACCTGGGGCATGGGAAACTCCGTCGGTGCGTGGGCGATCGCGCAGCCGCAAGCGGAATGCGTCGAAGCCCGGGGTTGGGACCTCCACGTTCCCCCGCGTTCGACTCCCGAAGGAGCACCCCGGACGTGGTGACGGAACGTGTGCGGATTCGGCCTTTGGCCGTACGGCCTTGCGGATTGCCCGCGCGGCCGCATGTCGTTTGTCGTCCAGCCGGGCCACTGACGCGCCGGCCGGACCCGCGATAATATCAGGCCGGCACGCGCAGCCACAAGCCAAGCCGTGCACAAGGAGTTCACGACACCCCATGCTCAAGCCCGCCAACATCAAGACCCCCGAGCAGATCGAACGGATGCGCGTGGCCGGCCGCCTGGCCGCCGAAGTCCTCGACATGCTGGCCGCACACGTCCGGCCGGGGGTCAGCACCGAGGAGCTCGACCAGATCGCCCACGACCATATCGTGAACCATCAACACGGCATCCCGGCCAATGTCGGTTACCGGGGTTACCCGAAGACCCTGTGCACCTCGGTCAACCACGTGATCTGCCATGGCATTCCAAGTCCGTCGAAGATCCTGAAGGATGGCGACATCGTCAACATCGACGTCACCGTCATCAAGGATGGTTGGCACGGCGACACCAGCCGGATGTACTTCGTCGGCGAGCCGTCGGTGCTCGCGAAGCGGCTGGTCGACACGACGCGCGAGGCGATGCTGCGCGGCATCGGCGCCGTACGGCCCGGCGCGACGCTCGGCGACGTCGGCCACGCGATCCAGTCGTTCGTCGAGGCGCAGGGATTCTCGGTGGTGCGCGAGTACTGCGGGCACGGGATCGGCACGGTCTATCACGACGACCCGCAGGTCCTGCACTACGGTGTGCCTGGAACCGGCCTCGAACTCCGCGAAGGCATGACGTTCACGGTCGAGCCGATGGTCAATGCCGGCAAGCGCACCACGCGGCTGCTGCCGGATGGCTGGACGGTCGTCACGGCCGACCATTCGTTGTCCGCGCAGTGGGAGCACACCATCGCGGTGACGGACCGAGGATACGAAATCCTGACGCCCTGGCCCCGGGCCTGAGTGCATCCGCACGCCGGAGGTTCGCGGCGGACGCCTCATGCGGGGGTTTCGTGTTGGCCCCGGCAAAGCCGAGGTTCTTGCCTGTTGACCTTTGCCGACGGCGGTCCGACGCTTCGCGCATGACCGCCGATCAGGCCCCGGTTTCGCTGCTCCCACCACTCCCGCGGCTCCCGGCGGCGTTGCCACGCAGCGGCGTGTCGAGCGAGGCCCGGCACGCCTTGAAGCAACTGCTGGAAGACGATGCGCGCGGGCTGGTCCGGGCGTTCGATGGCGGCACCGCCGCGGCGACACTGGTCCGTGCGCGCGCCACGTCGGTCGGGCGCGTGGTGGCGCATGTCTGGGAAGCGCTGGTCGGCAAGCCCGATGCCGTCGCGTTGTTCGCGACTGGCGGGTTCGGGCGCGGCGTGCTGTTCCCGTATTCGGACGTCGACCTGCTCGTCTTCGGCAGCGCGGATGCGTTGCACACGTGCGACCGGGCGCTCGCCGCGTTCGCCGCGTGCCTGTGGGACATCGGCCTGAAGCCGGGCTTCGCGCGGCGCGATCCCGGCGAGTGCCGGGCGATGGCCATGGCGGACCAGAGTGTGTTCACGAGCCTGCTCGACGCGCGGCGCGTGGCCGGCAGCGAATCCGTGGAAGCCGGGATTGCAGCCATCGTGCTGGCGCCGGATCTCTGGCCTCCGGCCGCGTTCCTGGCAGCCAAACGCACGGAAGATTCCGCGCGCCGCGCACGCCACGGCGATTCGAGCCACAACCTCGAACCCGACCTCAAGGATGGACCCGGGGGCCTGCGCACGCTCGATACGCTGCGCTGGCTGGGCCGCCGGATCGCGGGGGCCGGGACCTTCGAGGCGATGGCGGCGCAAGCGCTGATCGAGGGCAGCGAAGCGGATGCGCTCGCCGGGGCGGAAGCGGTCCTGCAGCGTAGCCGTTACGCGCTGCACGTCGTCGCCCGCCGCCCGGGCGAACGGCTCCTGTTCGACTACCAGCGCGCCATCGCGGCGCGCCTCGGTTTCCGCGACGACGGCAACGCGAACCTTGCCGTCGAGCAGTTCATGCAACAGCACTACCGCGCGGCGACGATGATCGAACGGATCGCGGCCCAGGTATTCGAGCGCTGCGCGGAATGGCTCGATCCTCCGGATGTGCCGCGGCGGGTGCTCGATCGCGACTTCATCGCGGCCGGGCCGCGGCTCGAATTGCGCGCTCCGGACCTGTTCCAACGCCGGCCGCAGGCGATGGTGTCGGTGTTCGGGACACTGGTCGACCATCCGGAGTTGCGCGACCTCGCGGCCGACACGATGCGCCGGTTGCAGCACGCGCTCGCCGAATCGGGCGGTGGCTTCGCAGCCGATCCGTTCGTGCGCGCGGCGTTGCTGGCGCTACTCCGGCGCGGCGCCCCCGCGGCGGCGGCACTGACGGCCATGAACCGCCACGGCGTGCTCGCGGCGCTGATACCGGCGTTCCAGCGCGTCGTCGGCCGGATGCAGTACGACCTGTTCCATGTGTATACCGTCGACGAACACACGTTGCGCGTACTGCGCAACCTTGCGCGCTTCGCCGAGTCGTCCGCGACCGGTGAGTATCCACTGGCGGCGACGGCGTGGCGGCAGGTCGAGAAGCCGGAGCTGTTGCTGCTGGCGGGGCTGTTCCACGACATCGCCAAGGGGCGGGGTGGCGATCACTCCGAACTCGGCGAGGCCGAGGTGCGAACGTTCTGCGCGGTACTGGGATTGTCCGGCGACGAAGTCGAACTGGTTGCATGGCTCGTGCGCTGGCACTTGTTGATGAGCGTCACCGCACAGCGCCAGGACATCACCGATCCCGCGATCGTGCATCGATTCGCGTCCCACGTCGGCGACTGCGAACGGCTCGATCACCTCTACCTGCTGACGGTTGCCGACATCGCCGGAACCAATCCGAAGCTGTGGAACGCGTGGAAGGCCAGCCTGCTGGCAGACTTGTACGTCGCGACGCGGTATGCATTGCGTGCCGGGCTCGAAAGTCCGCCGCACGTGTCCGAACGCATGGCGTCGTGCCGTGACGCGGCGGCCACGATCCTGGTGTCGCAGGGCATGGCGAGGGCGGACGCGGCGGGCGTCCTTGATGCCTTTCCCGGTGCCACGTTCCTGCGCCACCGCCCGGAATCGATTGCGTGGCAGGCGCGTGCGCTCGCTGGCCACCGCGGCAACGGACCGGTGGTTGCGGTCGAACCCCGGTCCAACCGCGGCGTGACCGAACTCTTCGTGTCGACGGCCGATCGCGACGGCCTGTTCGCTGCGATTGCCGCGGTGCTCGATCGACTGCGCTTCAGCGTCGTCGAGGCGCGTGTCCTGACCGCGCCGGACCAGCGGGCATTCGACAGCTTCGTGCTGCTGGATGCCGACACGCAGGAACCGGTCGGCGACGCGCGGGCGGCAGCATTGCGGCACGAGCTCGAAGCCGTGCTGTCCGCGCCGCGGCTCGAGGCGCGACTCGTGCGCCACAACCTGCCGCGCCGCCTGCGCCACTTCCAGCGCCCGCCCGGCATCGAATTCCGCGACGAAGGCGCGGCCACGCAGCTCGCATTCGTCTACGCGAACCAGCCGGGCCTGCTGGCCCGGCTCGCGCAAGCGCTGCGCGAGGCGCGTGTCCGCGTACGGGACGCGCGCATCGCGACGTTCGGCGATCGCGCCGAGGACTTTTTCCTGCTGACCGACGAGAATGACCGTCCACTCGACGAGCGCGCGCGTGAGTCGGTTCGTGCCGCGTTGCGGCGGCAGTTCGATGATGCCGGGGAGAAGCTGCGTGCGGGCACTTGAACGCGAAATCGAAGCGGCCTGGTCGAACCGCGCGGAGCTGACCGGCGCGCAACTCGAGGCATTGCGGCCGCGTCTCGACGCGGTCCTCGCGGCGTTGGAGGACGGCACGTTGCGGGTTGCCGAACCGGACACGCAGGGTGCCTGGCATGTGCGGCAGTGGGTGAAGATGGCGGTGTTGCTGTACTTCCGCGCTGCCGGCAGCCGCGTCATGGGCGGGGGTGCGATGGCGGCGTTCGACAAGGTGCCGCTGCGCTTCGCGGGCGCCGACGATGCCGCGCTGCGCGGCCTTGGCGCGCGCGTGGTGCCGGGGGCGCTGGTCCGCCGCGGCGCGCACGTCGGCAAGGATGTCGTGCTGATGCCGAGCTACGTCAACATTGGTGCCTTCGTCGGCGACGGCACGATGGTCGATACCTGGGCCACGGTCGGGTCGTGCGCGCAGATCGGCGCACGCGTCCACCTCTCCGGCGGCGTCGGCATCGGCGGCGTGCTGGAACCGCTGCAGGCCGCGCCGACGATCATCGAGGACGACTGCTTCATCGGCGCGCGTTCGGAAGTCGTCGAGGGCGTCGTCGTCGAACGGGGCAGCGTGGTCGGCATGGGCGTCTTCCTCGGCCAGTCGACGCGGATCTACGATCGCGCAACCGGTTCCGTCACGTATGGCCGCGTGCCGGCCGGCAGCGTCGTCGTCGCCGGCGCGCTGCCGGCTGCGGACGGATCGCACAGCCTGTACGCCGCCGTGATCGTCAAGCGGGTCGACGCGAAGACGCGGGCAAAGACCTCCCTCAACGAACTGCTGCGGGGTGATCCGTGATGGCCGGGATGGTGGGCTCCCGGCAACCGCCCGGCCCGATCTTCATCGTCGGCGCGCCGCGTTCGGGCACCAGCATCCTGACGTGGTGTCTCGGCCAGCATCCGAATATCCTGCCACTCGAGGAAGCACCGGGCCGCGGACCGTTCGCGATCGCGGTCGGGGTGCATCACCTGGTCGACAGTGCACGCGGTGAGCGCTCGCAGTTGTCGGCGCTGGGGATCGGTCGCGACGAGTTCGACCAGGCGGTTGGCGATGCGCTGAATTCCCTGATCCTGCGCCACCGCAGCCATCTCGAAGCGCTTGGCCGGGCCGCCGGCCGGCGCGATCCGCGCCAGGTCAACGCGCGCTTCGCGGTCGCGCGCGACGCTGGCGATCCGAAGTCACGCTGGGTCGACGGCACGCCGGAATCGACGATGTACATCTGCGGCTTGCGGCGGTTGTTTCCGACGGCGAAATTCGTGCATATCGTCCGCGACGTGCGGGAAGTGGCTGCGTCGATGCTCGGCTTCCGGCTCGATGACGGCTCCCCGCTGGTCGACGGTGCGGAGCAGGCGTGCGCGTATTGGCTGCAGGCGACGCAGGCATGCCTTCTCGCCCAGCGCGCCCTCGGTTCGGAAACGGTCCACCGCCTTTGCCATGCCGACCTCGTCGAGCGGCCCGAGGGAGCGCTGCGCGATGCGTTGGAATTCCTCGGCGAGGAGTACTCGCCCGCGTGCCTGGAACCCTTGGCCGAAAGGATCAACAGCAGTGGAGACGTCGATGCCGTCCCGCTCGACCCGGCGGCATCGCCGACGATCCGCGAGGCGCTCGCGTTGAGCGCCCGATTGCGGGAAGGCGGCATCGCGGTGCAGCCGGTGGCGGCGGCGCGGGCGTTGTTCGAAGACGAGTTCGATCGGCAGGTGCGCGAAGCCCGCGACTTGCGGGCCGAACATCGCCAAGCCCTCGAGACGATCGCGGCATTCGAATGCGGCGACGATCCCGCCAACGGCGCGACGGCACGCCGCGTCCGCTACCCGCGCCTGATCACGACCACCAGCCGCTTGCGGTTTGCCTTGAACGTCTGCGGCGTGTTGTTGCTGGTGCAGCTGGCTGCCGCGGCGGTTGCCGTGATCGTCCTGGCAGTGCCGGGAGGGCAATCACCGGGTCCGGCGGCGCTGGCGTGGCTGGCCGTGGCCGTCGTTTCGGCCGCAGTCTACGCAGGGTTGCGCCGCGCCGGCCTGCGCCGGGCGTTGTTGGTGCTGAGGGGGCACTTCCACGTGTCCGCAATGAAATCCGCGCGGGAGTGAGGCGATGGCCGTGACGATGTATGGACTCGAGAACTGCGACACCTGCCGCAAGGCCCGCAACTGGCTCGAGCGTTTCGGCATCGGCTTCACGTTCGTCGACTACCGCGCCCATCCGGTCCCTGCCGAAACGTTGTCGGCGTGGGCAAGACAACTCGGCGGTTTCGACAAGCTCGTGAACAAGGCGTCGACGACATGGCGCAACCTGCCGCAAGCACGCCGCAATCCCGGCAGCGGGCCCGAGTGGACGCTGCTGTTGAAGGAGTACCCGGCGTTGATCCGGCGGCCCGTCCTCGTTACCGACGACGGCACCGTCCACGTCGGTTTTGGCGACAGCGCCTGGAAGCTGCAGTTCAAGCGCCGATGAGCGACCTCGTCGAGTTCACTTCGGCCTTGATCCGCCGGCGTTCGGTCACGCCGGACGATGCCGGTTGCCAGGCCATCGTCGCGCACCGTCTTGCGAACGCCGGATTCGCCGTCGAAGCCCTCCCATTCGGCGCGGTGTCCAATCTCTGGGCCGTGCACGGCAGCGGCGCGCCGGTGCTGGTTTTCCTTGGCCATACCGATGTCGTGCCTTCCGGACCCGAAGCCCTGTGGACCTCGCCGCCGTTCGATCCGGTGGTCCGCGATGGTTGCCTGTTCGGCCGTGGCGCAGCGGACATGAAGGCCGGAGTCGCGGGAATGACGCTTGCGCTCGAACGCTTCGTTGGCGCGTACCCGCGCCACGCCGGAACGCTGGCGCTGCTGCTGACCAGCGACGAGGAAGGTCCGGACAATCTCGATGGCACGCGACGCGTGGCGGCGGAGTTGCAACGCCGCGGCCAGCGCCTCGACTGGTGCGTCGTCGGCGAACCCTCGTCGCGCGAACGGCTGGGCGACAGCATCCGGGTCGGCCGGCGCGGATCGCTGTCGGGAACGCTGACCGTGCGTGGCGTGCAAGGGCACGTCGCGTACCCGGAACTGGCTGCGAACCCGATCCATGCCGCGGCACCCGCGCTTTCCGAGTTGGCTGCGGCGCATTGGGACGATGGTGACGCCGACTTCCCGCCGACGACATTCCAGGTCTCGAACATCGCGGCGGGCACGGGCGCGCTGAACGTCATTCCCGGCACGTTGGAAGCGCACTTCAACTTCCGTTTCGGCACCGCGAGCAATCCCGGTTCATTGCGCGAGCGCGTCGAGTCGCTGCTGCGCCGGCATGGCCTCGACCATCGTGTCGAATGGAACCTTTCGGGTGAACCGTTCCGGTCACCAGCGGACGGGCGCCTGCGGGACGCGGTGCGCCGTGCGTGCCGCGCCGAATGCGGCGTCGACCCCGAGGAAAGCACCGGTGGCGGCACGTCGGATGGGCGGTTCATCGCGCCGCTCGGAGCCGAAGTCGTCGAGGTCGGCCCGGTCAACGCCAGCATCCACAAGGTCGACGAACACGTCGCGATCGCGGATCTCGAACGGCTGCCGGCGTTGTACGGCGCGATCATCGAGAAGTTGCTCGGGAACGCGTAGTGCCGCCCCGGCCCCGGTGCCGCCCCGACCGGTAGGCCACGCGTCGTGGCTTGACGCCCTTCGCTGGGGGCGGGTTGGTCGTGAACAGGATATTGCGGGCACGGGTTGCCTCCTGATCGGACCTCGTCATCGTGCTAGGCTGGCGTGCGCGAAATCGCGTGACGTGAAAGGCGCTGCTGCAGGCGCGCCCGTGGGGGTCGGTGGCAATGCGTGCGTTGATGTTGCTGCTCGTAGTCGGCTTGGCGGTGCCGGTACTGCATGCCGGCGTGATCGACGAAGCGAACCGGCAGACCCAGCCGGCCGAGACGTGGCTGGTGTGGGGCGGCGCGACGACGTTCCATTTCGATCCGGACGTGATGCGACGGTTCGGCATCGTGGTCGAACAGGCCGATGGCGCGAGCCGTGTCGTTCCGGGTGTCCCGGGCGGGCACTACGGGACGTACACGTTTCCCGCGCTTGCGGCGCCGGCACTCCAGTTCAACCACACCGGGGGCGTCATCAACGGCGTTGGCGGCGGCGCGCTGCGCCACGCGGGCGGGCTCGTGCTGTCGACCCCGAACGGCGCCGTCGACCTGCGAGGTTTCGCGCTGGCGGCAACCCCGGGGTCGCGCTTCGGCCTTGCCGTGGTCGACGCGGGCGGCACCGCATGGTTCACCACGGACCATCCGCATTACGGCTTCGAGCCCGCCGGGTCGAACACGTTCTCGATGCGGCACATGGACCTGCGGCTCGCGCCGGCGTTCGCGCGCCTGCTCGGAGACCCGAACCTCGCCGGATGGCCGGTCGGCGGCCTCGAGTTCAAGGCCGAGTCGCACCAGGGGCCGGCTGCGCCGGCACCGGCGGGCAACGTGTGCAACGCGCCGTGGCCCGGGCCGGGCCTCACCAGCGGCATCCAGCTCATCTATCGCGACGGCACGGACAGCTTCGACGGCGCCGGCGATTCGATCTGGGCCTTGCGCTGCGGCCTGCCGCCGCTCGGCGCCGGTTCACTCGCCTGCACGGCCGACAGCACGAACGGCGGCGTCGTCATTGCGCCCGATTCGAGCTTGCGCAACGCCGGCGAGACCGCGGTCGCGTGGTACACGATGTTTTCCGGCACCTTTCCGCCATACGACAACGACCAGCATCCGTTCCTGCTGTGGAACATGTACCGGATCGGCGCCGATGGCTCGATCAAGCAAATCGGTGCGTCCGGCGTCAAGCACGCGTTCTACACCGTCAACGACGACTGCCCGTGCAACGGCGGCAACGTGCTGTATCCGACCTGCGTCGACACCTATTCGCTGTTCAACAACGACTCGACCGGCTACATCGGGCCACGCTCGGAAGTCATCCCGGCCGCCGGCCTCTGGGGGCGGTGTGATTCCGTGTTCGATACCGATTGCAACGGCGTGGAGGATGACGGGGGCATTCCCAATGACCTCTACACCTTCCGCCTGGCCGCGACCGAATCGGACATGCTGCCGCCGCTGTCGCTCGGCGCCGAGTACTTCTTCGAGTACTGGTATGTCGACCGTGACGACCAGGACATTTTCGACTCGATGGGCTACCGGCAGGTCCTGCCAACGAAGACCGGTTCCAACTGGAACGTGTCGTTGGTGGACGACGGCAATCCCGCCGACGACTTCACGCTCGGCCCGGCCGTGGATGCCTGGGTCGATCCGGCCAATCCGGCGCCGGGGACGATGAGCTACACGCTGACGACGCCACTCGGCCACGCCCGCGTCGCCGTGCGCACGACCAGCCTCGGCAACGGCCAGTGGCGGTACACGTATGCGGTGATGAACCTCGACTACGCGAATGCGGAAATCGATCCGGCACACCCGCAGTCGCCGAACCTGCACGTGTTGTCCAACCACGGGTTCGACCGTTTCAGCGTGCCGGTCCCTGTGTCCGTAACGGTTTCGGACATCGCGTTCGGTGATCTCGACGGCGACAGCGGCAATGACTGGAGCGCGACGGACGCCGAAGGCAGCGTCACGTGGAGCGCGCCCTCCGGAAACACGCTCGACTGGGGCACCTTGTACAGCTTCTCGTTCACCGCTAGCGCACCGCCGTCGGGTACGAACGGCGCCATGCTGTACGGTGTCGCGATCGAGGGCGGCAACGGGACCGCGAACCCGGTGACCACGTTTGCGCCGCAGGTCGATCCGATCTTCGGCAACGGTTTCGATCCGCCCCCGTGAAATACCGCTTCGCCATTCGATCCCACCGGGCCATTCCCTGCGGCGGCAGGGTCGCGTGCTGGCGCGGCATCGCATTCGCCGCCGTCGCGATGATGGCCGTCGCGCTGCCGGCACATGGCGCCGAGTGGTTTTCGATCGCCGACCTGCTGTCACCGGCCGGGACGCCGGTGGACCTGACGCCGAACGGTACCCAGCCGGTGCTGGAGAACGACATCCTGATGCCGGAGCCCGGCAGTTGCTCGTCGTGCCACAGCGGTGAGACGGGCGATACGTCGATCACGTTCCGGCCGTTTTCGACCTGGGCCGGCAGCATGATGGCGAACGCGATGCGCGATCCGGTGTTCTGGGCTGCGCTCGATGTCGCCAACAACGACGTGCCGGGCGCCGGCGATTACTGCCTGCGTTGCCACACGCCACGCGGCTGGCTCGACGGGCGCGTGCTGAAGGCCGGCGACGGCGTGACGCTGGATCCGGTCAAGGGCCCCGCCGGGTGCCTGCTCGAAGGCAACTACGCGATGCCGGATTCCAACGCCAGCGATTTCGGCGGCGTGACCTGCCATTTCTGCCACCGGTTGATGCCGCAAGGTCCGAACGGCGAAGCACTGATCACCGGCAACGACGATGCGTGGGTCGATGACGTGTCGTGTGCCCTCACCGGTGGTGGACCGTGCCGGCGCGGACCCTACGACTACACCAACGAACCCCCCCCGCATGAGTGGATGCAGGACCCGTTCCAGGCGACGAGCGAAGTGTGCGGCATCTGCCACAACGTCAGCACGCCGGACACCAGTGCCGGCCCACTGAAGACGTTGATCCTGAACGACGGTACCGACACCGGCCATCCGTTCCCGATCGAACGCACGTATGCGGAGTGGGACCAGAGCAGCTACGCACAGGCGCCGCAGACGACGTGCCTGGCTTGCCACATGCCCGAGAGCGAGGATCCGGACGCGACGGCGTGCGTAATCCCCGGCTATCCGATCCGTACCGGCAACCTGCCGGTGCACCAGTTCGCCGGCGGCAACACCTGGGTGCCGTCGATCATCCTCGGACAATACAACGCCGGCATCGTCGCCGGGGGCGGCATCGATCGCACGCCGTCGATCCAGCAGACGATCGACTGGGCACGCACGCAACTGCAGTCGGCGGCGAACCTGTCGGCGGCCATCCAGTCGTACACGCCGCCCGGCAACGGGCCGGGTTCGCTCGACGTGCAGTTCACGATCACGAACCTTTCCGGGCACAAGCTGCCGACCGGTTATTCGGAAGGCCGGCGGATGTGGCTCAACGTCGAAGCACACGATGCGAATGGCGCGCTGGTGTTCGAAAGCGCGGCCTACGACGCCGGCAGCGGCGTGCTGACCAAGGATCCGCAGGCACACGTCTACGAAGTGCTGCAGGGCATCTGGAATCCCGCGACGTCCAACTGCGACATCGACGACGGGCAGGGGCGGCCAATGTTCCATTTCGCGATCAACAACTGCATCGCGAAGGACGACCGCATCCCGCCGCTCGGCTTCGCGCCGGCGACCGCCGACGATCCGAACGGCTACGACACCCGGCCGGTCGGCTATACCTACCCCGAGACATCGCCGGGTTCGGGAGTGCTCGTCAACTACGACACGCCGGTGTACTCCATCCCGATTCCCGCCGGCACGCCGACGCCGGTGTCGGTGACAGCCCGCCTCTACTACCAGACCGAAAGCAACGACTACATGGAGTTCCTGCGCAACGAGGCGGTCGAAAATGCGTTTCCGGCCGAGAACGACCTGTGCTCGGGTGGCCCGGGGCGGCCGTTCACGGTCGGACCGATGGACAAGTCGCGCGGGCAATATGCCTACGACCTGTGGAACGACCCGACCGCCAGCGACCGGATCTTCGCGAACAGTTTCGACGACACCGTGTTCGCCACCGGCTACGGCAAGTCGCCACCGGAGTTGATGCAGGTGACGACCGTCCTGACGACGCGTTGAGCACCGGAAGGCGTACGGGCAGGGTCGACTTCCGCTGCACTGCAACAGGGGGCGGCAGGCTGACGGTGCTAGCATCGCGCGCGTCGCGCCGGGAGGCGCGGGGGCGGCCAGTCTGGGGCAAACCACGGAATCGGAGGCTCGACGCTGGGCGGCGCGATCTTTCTTGTGGAGATTCCGAAAATGATGCATCGCATAGGGGTATTCCTGCTTGCGGCAGCCGCGACGGCCGCAATCACCGCGGCGCAGGCGGGAGTCATCGACACGGCGCAACGGCAGTTGTCGCAGCAAACCTGGTCGGCCTGGGGCGGGGATGCCGGGTTCCACTGGAACACTGATTTGCTGGGCAACCTCGGGATGACGCCCGGCAGCGTCACCGGTGCGGTCACGGTCCAGGAAACCGAACACCACACCTGGTTCCCGGTGCGCGAATCCGGCGGCCTGCAGTTCACCGTCGTGAGTTCCGCACTGCAGGCGGTCACCGGCGGGTCGCTGCAATTGCGGGGTGGCATGGTGCTGGCGTTGCGCGACGGCAGCACGATCGACCTGCGCAATGCGACGATACGGCCGCGTGCAGGCGAGGATCGCGCACTCGAACTCGTCAGTGCCGATGGCCACGCCTGGTTCCGCATCGACCATTTGATGTTCCGTCTGGCGGGCAACGGGCACCAGCTGCAACTGGAAACGTCCGACATCCGCGTGACGCCGGAACTGGCCGATCGCCTCGGTACGCCGGAGGCGGCGAACTGGTCCGTTGGCATCCTGTCGCTGCAGACCACCGTCTATGTCCAGGGGCAGGGCAGCCCGATGGATGCGTGTGACCAGAACAGCCCGACGTATCCATGGCCCGGGCACGATGTCCCGGGCGAACCCGGTCAGACTTATCAGGCCGACCTCTTCATGCTGACCTTCGATGCACAGTTCATGCGCTGCAATGGCTGTGACGGTCCTGGCGGCACCGATGGCAAGATCGTGTACGCACCGGATTCCTCGCTCGAGAACAACGTCAACAACGGCACGTTGCAGGCGACGATCCCGAATGACCCGCTCGGGACCAGCACGGCGCTCTACGCCGGCAACATCGCCTGGAACCAGATGTTCAGCGGCAGTCCACCGAACTGGAACCAGCCATACAAGAACGACCAGCATCCGTTCCTGATCTGGAACATGTACCGCGTCGACCCGGACGGCAGCATCGTGCAGATCGGCCGCTCCGGCGTGAAGCACGCGTTCCTGACCGTGAACTGGGGTTGCGAGGGAACCTGCTACGACGGCAATTCGCTGGGCCGTGGTTGCCAGGACACCTACGCGACCGGCAACAACGACTACAGCGACGATCTCGGCCCGCGCTCGGAGATTGTCCCGGCGCAGGGCATCTGGGGCCGTTGCGGCTCGATCTGGGATCCGCAGTGCACCGGATCGGAGCACAGCAACGGCAACGGCAACTATGACGATCGCCTGATCGTGCACGAGTCGCAGATCGACCCGGGCGCGAATCCGGGGGCGACGTACCTGTTCGAGTCGTGGTATCTCGCGCGCGAGGACATCAACATCCTGAACTCGATGGCGACGTTGCGGGTGACGCCGCACTGGAACTCGAACAGCCACTCGTGGAGCCTGCAGAACCAGACCAACTATCGTCTTGGCCCGGCAATCGACCGTTGGGTCGATCCCTCCAATCCGGGATCGAACGCCGCCACGACCG
The DNA here is from genome assembly GCA_046347015.1 of Lysobacterales bacterium. Lineage (GTDB taxonomy): Bacteria > Pseudomonadota > Gammaproteobacteria > Xanthomonadales > Rhodanobacteraceae > Dokdonella_A. The sequence goes on from JAXMHA010000024.1 coordinate 22,982, forward strand.
AACTGACGACCAGCGAAGGGCACGCCAAGGTCGCGGTCAAGGTGGTCGACAACGGCGACGGGACCTGGACGTACCAGTACGCGGTGATGAACCTCGACTTCGCGCGCGGCGTGATCCAGGGCCAGCCGGGCGGCACCGGTCCCGATCCGAGGGTCGTCAGCAACCACGGGTTCGACCAGTTCAGCGTGCCTGTGCCATCCGGCGCCGTCATCAGCGCGTGGAGCTATGACGATGGCGACAACGACTCGACGGACAACTGGGGTACGCACAACGCCAACGGGTCATTGACGTGGTCCCGCGCGAGCGCAAGACCGCGTCCGGTGTCGACCGTGCAGGCGAACCGGGGCCGGACGCTCGACTGGGGTTCGATGGCCCGCTTCGAGGTGACCGTGAATGCGCCGCCGGTATCCGGCAATGTCGACCTGCACGTCGGCACGCCGGGTGCCCCGGCGTCGCTGACGGCGCCGAACCTGCTCGTGCCGGGTACCTGAGTCCCTGCACCTGCCCGCCTCCGGTGCCGCACCTGCGGCACCGGAGGTAATTTCCGGCGCCGGATGTCGTAGACCACGGGTGACCCGTGCGAAGATGGGCCGCTGGTCTCCGCGCGAAGGAGCGCCGAATGGGTTCCCACGATTCGATCCGCGCTGTCGAGTGGCAGGGTGACCGGCTGCGGCTGCTCGACCAGCGGCGGTTGCCGCTCGAGGAAGCCTGGGTCGATTGCCGCACCGCCGGCGAGGTGGCAACGGCGATCCATGACCTCGTCGTGCGCGGGGCTCCTGCCATCGGCATTGCCGCAGCCTGGGGCGTCGTCCTCGCCGCGCAGCGCGATCCGCCGCGCCGGCTCGATGCGGCGCTCTCGCTGTTGCGCGCGGCGCGGCCGACAGCGGTGAACCTGATGTGGGCACTCGATCGCATGCGTGACGCGATTGCAATCGGCGCGGATGCCGAGGCGCTGGCGGTCGTGGCGCGTTCGCTCGAAGCCGACGACCTTGCCGCGAACCGTCGCATCGGGGAACTCGGAGCGGCGTTGATCAAGCCGGGCAGCGGCGTGCTGACTCATTGCAACACCGGTTCGCTCGCGACGTCGGGTTACGGCACCGCGCTCGGCGTGATCCGCGCCGGCGTGTCGGCGGGAAGGATCACGCATGTCTACGCCGGCGAGACGCGGCCATGGCTGCAGGGCGCACGGCTGACGATGTGGGAGCTGATGCGCGACGAGATCCCCGCGACGCTGATCGTCGACTCGGCCGCTGCGCACCTGATGGCGACCGGAGCGGTGCAGTGGGTCGTCGTCGGCGCCGACCGGATTGCCGCGAACGGCGACACCGCGAACAAGATCGGCACTTATGCGCTGGCGATCGCGGCGCGTCACCACGGCGTGAAGTTCATGGTCGCTGCGCCGACGTCGACCATCGATCCGGCGACGGCAAGCGGCCGGGAAATCGCGATCGAGGAACGCTCGCCGCTGGAGATCGGCACGTTTGCCGGACACGCGGTGGCGCCGGCCGGGGCAATGGCGTGGAACCCGGTGTTCGACCTGACCCCGGCGGGACTGATCGACGTGATCGTGACCGAACTCGGCGCCATCGAACGGCCCGATGCCCACCGCCTTGCGCTTGGCCTCGGGGCGGCGGCGAGGAACAGCATCGCCGCGCCCGAAGGGTCGCGCATCGCACCGCCGGCGGCGTGACCGGAAGTCACGGTTTCCAGCGCGCTTCCACTGCCGTCGAAACAGGCCACGCCGCATTGCTGAACCCCTTGTGTCCACAAGGGAAATCGCCGCTCGGCCACGACCCGCTGTGATACAATTCACGCCGCCTTCCGCAGTGATTTGACGCGCCTTTTTCGGGCGGCATCCAGGCGTCGGCTGACCCACCCGTTTCGAGGAAGAATCGCCCGATGGTCGAGCCGGCGAAAGACATCATTCGCGTCACGATCGAGGACGAAGTCCGGCAAAGCTATCTCGACTACGCGATGAGCGTGATCGTCGGGCGCGCGCTGCCGGACGTGCGCGATGGGCTCAAGCCGGTGCACCGCCGCGTGCTGTTCGGCATGCACGAAGCGAACAACATCTGGAACCGCCCGTACATCAAGTGCGCACGCATCGTCGGCGACGTGATGGGCAAGTTCCACCCGCACGGCGATTCGTCGATCTACGAAGCGCTGGTGCGCATGGCGCAGGATTTTTCGTTGCGCTACACGCTGGTCGACGGGCAGGGCAACTTCGGTTCGATCGACGGCGATCCCGCCGCGGCGATGCGCTACACCGAGTGTCGGCTCGAGCGGTTGTCGTCGGAACTGCTGGCCGACATCGACCGCGAGACGGTCGACTTCGTGCCGAACTACGACGAGAAGGAACTCGAACCGTCGGTGCTGCCGACGCGCGTGCCGAACCTGCTGGTGAACGGGTCGGCCGGCATCGCGGTCGGCATGGCGACCAACGTGCCCCCGCACAACCTCGGCGAGATCGTCGACGCGTGCGTCGCGCTGATCGACGATCCGGAATTGCCGTTCGACGAGCTGCTGCGCATCGTGCCCGGTCCGGATTTCCCGACCGGCGGCATCATCAACGGCGCGGCCGGCATCGTCGAGGCGTACCGTACCGGGCGCGGCCGGATCTTCGTGCGCGCCAAGGCCGACATCGAGGCCGATGCGAATGGCCGCGAGACGATCGTCGTGTCCGAGTTGCCGTACCAGGTCAACAAGGCCCGCCTGATCGAGAAGATCGCCGAGTTGCACAAGGAGAAGAAGCTCGAGGGCATCGCGTCGGACGGCCTGCGCGACGAGTCGGACAAGGACGGCATGCGCATCGTCATCGAGGTGCGCCGCGACACGGCCGCGGACGTGCTGCTGAACAATCTGTTCCAGCAGACGCAGTTGCAGGTCACGTTCGGCATCAACATGGTGGCGCTGGTCGATGGCCGCCCGAGCACGTTGAGCCTGCGCGAAGTCATCGACGCCTTCCTGCGCCACCGGCGCGAGGTGGTGACGCGCCGCACGCTGTTCGACCTCGCGAAGGCGCGCGCGCGCGCGCACATCCTCGAAGGCCTTACGGTCGCGCTGGCGAACATCGACGCGATGATCGAGCTGATCCGGTCGTCGGCGAACGCCGAGGAAGCGCGGACGCGCATGCTGGCGCGGACGTGGGCGCCGGGACCGGTACGCGCGCTGCTTGCGGCCGCCGGAGCCGAGGCCTCGCGCCCGCTGGGTCTCGCCGCGGACATCGGGCTGGCCGACGCGGGCTACCGGCTGTCCGAGACGCAGGCGAAGGAAATCCTCGACATGCGCCTGCAGCGCCTGACCGCGCTCGAGCAGGAGAAGCTGGCCGAGGAGTACAACGGGCTCCTCACCGAGATCAGAGGCCTGATCGACATCCTCGAAAGCCCCGAGCGGCTGATGGCCGTGATCCGCGCCGAGCTGGCCGCGGTCAAGGAACAGTACGGCGACCCGCGCCGCACGCTGATCCAGCAATCCCAGGAAGACCTCGACATCCTCGACCTGATCGCGCCCGAGGACGTCGTCGTCACGCTGTCGCACGCCGGCTACTGCAAGCGCCAGCCGGTTGCGCTGTATCGCGCGCAGCGCCGCGGCGGCAAGGGCCGGTCGGCGACGAACATGAAGGAAGAGGATTTCGTCGAGCGCCTGTGGATCGCGAACACGCACGACACGCTGCTGGTCTTCACCAGCGCCGGGCGCGTGTATTGGCTCAAGGTGTACCGGTTGCCGGAAGCGGGTCCGGGCGCGCGCGGCCGGCCGATCGTCAACCTGCTGCCGCTGGCGCCGGATGAAACGGTGCAGGCCGTGCAGCCGGTGCGGGAGTTCGACACCGGACACCACCTGTTCTTCGCCACCCGCCGCGGCACGGTCAAGAAGACGCCGCTGGCGGAGTTCGAGTACCAGTTGCAGCGCGGCAAGATCGCAATCGGCCTCGCCGGCGACGATGCGCTGGTCGACGTGCAACTCACCGATGGTTCCCGCGACGTGATGCTGTTCGCGTCGAACGGCAAGGCCGTCCGTTTCGACGAAGACGCGGTGCGATCGATGGGCCGCGGTGCGACCGGCGTCCGGGGCATGAAGCTTGCCGAGGGTGAACACGTCGTCAGCCTGATCGTCGTCGAAGGCGGCGGTGACATCCTCACCGCGACCGAACGCGGATACGGCAAGCGCACGCCGCTCGAGGATTACCCGCGCAAGGGCCGCGGCACCCAGGGTGTCATCGCGATCCAATGCTCGGAGCGCAACGGCGCGATGGTCGGGGCGGTGCAGCTCGACGATTCGCACGAGCTGATGTTGATCTCGAACCATGGGACGTTGGTGCGCACCCGCGCGAGCGAAGTGGCGCGGGTCGGCCGCAACACGCAGGGCGTCACGTTGATCCGGCTGCCGGACGACGAAGCGTTGGTCGGCGTCGTGCGCGTCGAAAGCCTTGGCGATGACGGCAACGGCAACGGCACGAACGGGTCGGGGTCCAATTCCGGCAACGGCAACGGTGCGGAATCCGGCGCTCCGAATGACTCCGGTTCGAACGGGCACGGTTGATGGCGGCAAGCGGGCGCCGCGTATCAGTCGCGGTTCCGGGCGCCTCTGAATTGATCGATCGCCGCCAGCATCGCCTCGGCGGTCGATACCCGCAGTTCCCCTGGAGCTTCGACGTTCAGCACCTTGGCGACGCCATCCTCGGCGTAGAGCGCGAAGCGGCGCGAGCGCATGCCCATGCCGAACGCGCGGGCGTCCAGCACGAGCCCGAGCGCGGACGCGAACGCGCCATTGCCGTCGGCGAGCATCGTGAGGCCCGGTGGAACCTTCTGGTCGCGGGCCCACGCCGCCATCACGTGGGCATCGTTGACGGCCATGCAGGCGACGTCGATGCCGCGGCGGCGGAATTCGCCGAAGTGCGCGACGTAGCCCGGCAGGTGCCGTGACGAGCAGGTCGGCGTGAAGGCGCCGGGCACCGAGAACAGGACGGCGTCGCGCCCGCGGAACAGCGCGCCCGTCGAAACTTCACGTACCTCGCCATCCACGGCCTTGAGCGTGACGTCCGGGATTGCTTCACCCACAGCAACGGTCATCGTCGCTCCAACGCGCCTGCAGGCGAGCCATCTTACGGTCGTTGGTCGTCGGTCTCCAGCACCCCTTGAAACGCCGGCAGCGGACCCTACGTTGGGCGACACATGCGGCCGCGGTGGCCGCCCCGTTAGGCAGTGAGGAGGCGAACCCATGATGAACGTGACCCGGTACAACCCGTGGCTGTCCCACAATGGCCTTCACGATGACCTCAAGAGCGTCATCAACCAGTTTTTCGCGCCGGAGGAAGGCGACCAGTCGAACGTCGTGACGAGCCAGTGGGCTCCGCGCGTCGACATCAAGGAAGAGGACAACCGCTTCGTGATCTTCGCCGACATTCCCGGCGTCGACCCGAAGGACATCGAAGTGACGATGGAGAAGGGCATTCTCTCGCTCAAGGGCGAGCGCAAGTCCGACACGACCGAAAGCAACGGCAAGTTCACCCGCATCGAGCGGTCGAATGGCGTGTTCTACCGGCGGTTCGCGCTGCCGGACAGCGCCGACGCCGATGGCGTCAAGGCGACCGGCCGCCATGGCGTGCTCGAGATCGTGATCCCGAAGCGCCCGGAGACGGCTCCGCGCCGGATCACGGTGAGCTGACGATCGCCACGCCTGCCGGTTTCCCGGCGGTGCGTGTCGAACGGGTATCATCAGCCCGCGGCGGAATCGTTCCGCTGCGGGCTTTTTCTTTGCCGCGCCTGCCCGGAGCAAAGTCACGCGATGCAGTTCAAGGACTATTACGAGACCCTGGGCGTCGCCCCGGACGCCGCCGACGCCGACATCAAGAAGGCTTATCGCAAGCTGGCGCGCAAGTATCACCCGGATGTCAGCAAGGAGTCCGGCGCGGAAGAACGCTTCAAATCGGTCAACGAGGCGTACGAGGCGCTGCGCGATCCCGAACGGCGGCGCGCCTACGACCAGTTGCGCGCCGGCGGCTATCGGTCCGGTGACGAGTTCCGCGGGCCGCCGCCGGGATGGCAGCAGCAGGAGCGAACGTATCGGCATTCGCCGAACCGCGATGCCGACGACGAAGGCTTCAGCGATTTCTTCGAGACGCTGTTCCGGCGTGCGAACGCCGCGCGGACGTCGGGACCGGCGGTCGGCCGTGACCTGCACGCCCACGTCACGGTTCCGATCGAAACGGCTTTCCATGGCGGCCGCGAACGGATCACGCTGAGCGACGGCAACACCTTGCGCACGCTGGACGTGAAGATCCCCGCCGGCATCACGCCGGGCAAGCAGATCCGCCTCGCGGGACAAGGCTACCCGGGGACGCGAGGCGGCAAGAGCGGCGACCTCCTGCTCGAGGTCGGGATTGCCGAGGACGACCATTTCACGTTGCAAGGCCGCGATGTCCTCGCGACGTTGCCGGTGTCGCCGTGGGAAGCTGCGCTCGGCGCCACGGTCACGGTGCCGACTCTCGACGGCAATGTCGACCTGCGCATCCCGGCGGGATCGGACAGCGGACGCAAATTGCGCCTGCGGGGACGCGGCTGGCCAGGCAGCACGCCGGGCGACCAGATCGTCACCCTCGAGGTCCGCGTGCCGAAAGCCGCGAATGCCGCGCAACGCAAGCTCTACGAGGACATGGCGCGGGAATTCGAATTCGATCCGCGGGCCGGCCACTGAGGCCGGCGGCGGGGCCTCAGGCGCCGAGGAGTTCCTGCAGCGCGCGCGCGAGATCGGCCTCGCTGACCGGCTTCGTGACGTAGGCCTTGGCGCCTTGCCGCAGGCCCCAGATCTTGTCGGTTTCCTGATCCTTGGTCGTCACCAGCACGATCGGGATGTGGTTCGTCTTCGGATCACGCGAAATCGTCCGCGTCGCCTGGAACCCGTTGAGGTTCGGCATCACGACGTCCATCAGGATCAGGTCGGGCAGCTCCTGGCGTGCCGCCTCGACGCCGGCGGCGCCGTCGGTGGCGGTGAGGACCTGATGGCCCAGTTTCTCGACCGCGCGCTGCAGGCCGGCGAGTTGTGACGGCGAGTCGTCGACGATCAGTATGCGAGCCATGAACGTGTCTTCCCGGACCCCTGGGCGCGGCCATTCTAGTGCGGTTGGCGGCGCGCCGGCGAGTGTGGCGACGGCGCCTCAGCCGATGCGCACGATCGTGCGGCCGTGCCCGCCGCCGGCCAGCAGCGCCGTGAACACTTCCGGCAGCACGTCGAGGCCCGCTTCGCGGTCGGCGATGACATCGAGATGGGCCGGCTTCCAGTCGTCGGCGAGGTGGCTCCAGATCTCGTCGCGAATGGAGCGCGCCGTCCCGGCCGAGGCGATGCCGAGCAGGCTGACGCCACGGATGATGAACGGCATGACGGTGGTCGCCAACGCAATGCCGGAGGCGTTGCCGCAAATCGCGATGTTGCCGTAGGGCCGGATCACGCGCGTCAGGCCCGACAGCATGTCGCCGCCGACCGTGTCGATGGCGCCGGCCCAATGCGCAGACTCCAATGGCCGCTGGCCCCAGTACAACTCGTTGCGCGCGATGCACTGCTTCGCGCCGAGGCCGATCAGCCAGTCGAAGCGGTCGATCTTGCCGGTGATCGCATTGGCCTCGAATCCGGCCCGCGTCAGGATGTCGATCGCGAGCGCGCCGACGCCGCCGGTCGCGCCGGTGACGACGATCGGTCCCATGCCGGGAACTTGCCCGTTGCGTTGCATCTGGAATACCGACAGCGCGGCGGTGAAACCGGCAGTACCGAGCGCCATCGCTTCGCGCAACGTCAATCCTGCCGGCAGCGGGATCGCCCACTTCGACTCGAACCGCACGTATTCGGCATAGCCACCATCCCGCGTTTCGGACAGGCCGCAGCCGGTGCACAACACCTGGTCGCCTTCGCGGAATGCGGGATCTTTCGACGCGACGACATAGCCGGCGGCGTCGATGCCGCCGTTCAGCGGAAACCTGCGAAGGATCTTGCCCTTGCCGGTGCCGGCCAGCGCGTCCTTGTAGTTGACCGACGAGTACGCGACCTTGACCAGAATTTCGCCGGGTGACAGCGCGTCGTCGCGCATCGTCTCGACGCCGGCGCGATAGCCCTTGTCGTCGTCTCGGATGCGAAAGGCCTTGAACTCGGTCGGGCTGGTCATGTCGTGTTCCGTGCGCCGCGCTCAGCGGGCTTCCAGCAATACGATACCCGACATGCGCCGTCCGGCCTCCTGCCGGCGTTGCGACTGGAGCTTCATGAGCCAGCGGAACAGGGATGCGCCGCGCATCGTGCGCTCGAGCCGGAACGATTCGTCCCACGTCGACCGGAACTCCGCCTCCTGCCAGCCGAAAGGTTCGAAGAACGCCGTGCCTTGCTCCGGGAAGAACTGCATTGGCGCGTTGCCCTTCTGCAACGACTTCACCCACCGTTGGCGTTCCATGTACTGGCGCAACATCGGCATCGCAAGGTCGGTGAGCCACCACTTCGCCATGGCGATGTCACGGAGGTCCTTCGCGAGCGCCGCGACATCCTCCGGCGTCAGGTAGATCAACAGGCCTTCGGTGATGACCAGCTGCGGACCGTTGCCGGCCGCGCGCGTGAAAACGTCGCGCCGTGCGCCGGGATCACGCAAGTCCGCGCCGAGGAACTCGACCCGGCAGCGTGGAGTTTCATCCACCATGCGAGAGCGGAAGTAGTCGACCATGTCCGGCATGTCGACGTGCAGCCAACGCAGGGACGACGGCAAGTCGAGTCGGTACGGGCGCGCATCGAGGCCGGCCGCCAGGTTCAGCACAGCGCGTACCCCGTCGCGCACGCAACGCAGCACGATTTCGTCCATCACCGCGGTGCGCACGATCATCGGCCATGCGGTCGATGCGCCGCGCGGCATCGACGCGACGATGGCCTGCCCGCGTTCGCCGCCGAGCCGGCGCGCGAACGGGTCGTGGAACAACGCATCCGGGCGATCGCTCTCCATCGCGCGGTAGATCGCGACCCACAGCGCGGTGTCGGAGACGTTGCGGATCGGCGCCGAATCGGGCATGTCAGCCGCGCGACGCCAGGTGCGTGATCAGCCACTGCATTGCGGACACACCGATGAAGCCGGCGAGGATCGCGACCGCCAGTGCGACGCCGAAGCCCCAACCGTGCCGCAAGGTGAGTGTCAGCACGGCGAAGGACGGCAGCCCGCCGAGCACGAACCAGAAAATGTCCAACGACAACGTCGCGACGCGGTTCGCGTCCCGTGTTTCCGCGTGCATCCGCACGAGCACCAGCAGCGAAGTCAGTGGCAACGACGCCACCAGCGCGCCAAGCCAGCCTTGGCGTTTCGCCAAGCATGAAGCCACCAGCACCGTGACGACAGTGATCGTGGCCTTGAGCAGGAACTGGGCGTTCACTGCGTTGGGTCGGCTCAATTCGCCTTGTGGATCGCCCGCTTGTCGACCGACAGCGCGGCCTCGTGGACCGCTTCGGACAGGGTCGGGTGGGCATGGACGATCCGGGCGAGGTCTTCGGACGCACCCTTGAACTCCATCGCGACGACGGCTTCCGCGATCAGCTCGGAGACATTGGCGCCGCACATGTGGACGCCGAGGATGCGGTCGGTTTCGGCATGCGCGATCATCTTGACGAAGCCCGCCGGTTCGTTCATCGCGACCGCGCGTCCGATTGCCGCGAACGGGAACGAACCGGTCCTGTAGGGAATGCCGTCGGCCTTGCATTGCGCCTCGGTCTTGCCGGCCCACGCGATCTCGGGTTCGGTGTAGATCACCCACGGAATCACGTCGTAGTCGACATGCCCGGCCTTGCCGGCGATCAGTTCGGCGACCATGACGCCTTCCTCGGAACCCTTGTGCGCCAGCATCGGGCCACGCACGCAATCGCCGATCGCCCACACGCCTTCGACGCCGGTCCAGCAGTGTTCGTCGACCGCGATGCGTCCGCGCTCGTCTGTCCTGACACCGGTGCCGTCGCCGAGGACGCCTTGCGTGAACGCGCGGCGACCGACCGCGACCAGCAGCTTGTCGACGACGAGCGACTTCTCGCCATCCGTCGTCGTGTACGTCAGGTGGGCTTCATCCTTCCTGATCTCCGCCTTCGACAGCTTGGCGCCGAGTTCGATCTTGAGGTCCTGCTTTGCAAACTCGCGCGCCGCGGTCTTCGCGACATCGGCATCGGCGGCAGCGAGGAAGCCCGGCAGGGCCTCGATGATCGTGACGTCGGCGCCAAGCCGCTTCCATACCGAACCGAGTTCGAGGCCGATCACGCCGGCCCCGATCACGCCAAGGCGCTTCGGTACCGCGGGGAAATCGAGCGCGCCGGCGTTGTCGACGATGTGCTGGCCGTCGAACTTCGCGAATGGCAGCTCGATCGGCACCGAACCGGTGGCGATGATGACGTTGGTTCCCGCCAGCATCTGCTTGCCGCCACCCGGCGCGGTGACTTCGACCTGGCGGTCCTTCAGCAACTTGCCGGTGCCGTAGAACGGCGTGACCTTGTTCGACTTGAACAGCATGCCGATGCCGCCGGTGAACTGTTTGACGATCTTGTCCTTGCGGCCGACCATCGTGCCGACGTCGATGCGGGGATCCTTCGCGCTGATGCCGTGCACGTCGAAGTGCCGGGTCAGGTTCCAGAACTGCCGCGACGAGTCGAGCAGCGCTTTCGACGGGATGCAGCCGACGTTGAGGCAGGTGCCACCGAGGGCCTGCTTGCCATCCTTGCCGGCGAAGTTGTCGATACACGCGACCTTCATGCCGAGTTGCGCCGCGCGGATCGCGGCGACGTAGCCGGCCGGGCCGGCGCCGATGACGATGAGATCGAATTGCTGTACGTCGGCCATTGCTTGTCCTTGGGAGGCGTCAGGAGGGAGGAGGGAGGTGAAAGAGCAGGGTCTCGCGCATCCCTCCTCCCGCCTCCCGCGTCACTGTCTCATAACCCCAGCAGCATCCGCTGCGGATTTTCCAGCTGGTTCTTGATGTCGACGAGGAACAGCACCGCGTCCTTGCCGTCGACGATGCGGTGGTCGTAGCTGATCGCGACGTACATCATCGGTGCGGCAACGACCTGGCCGTCCTCGACGATCGCGCGCTCCTTGATCGTGTGCATGCCGAGGATCGCGCTTTGCGGCGGGTTGACGATCGGAGTCGAGAACAGCGAACCGAACGTGCCGCCGTTGGTGATCGTGAACGTGCCGCCCTGCAGGTCCTCGAGCTTGAGTCCGCCCTCGCGCGCCTGTTTCGCGAATGTGGCGATCGCCTTTTCGATCTCGGCAAAATCCATGTCCTGCGCGTCACGCAGCACCGGCGTGACGAGGCCCTTGTCGGTGGATACGGCCACCGAAATGTCCTGGTAACCGTGGTAGATGATGTCGTTGCCGTCGACCGATGCATTGACGATCGGATGGCGGCGGAGTGCGTTGCACGCAGCCTTGACGAAGAAGCTCATGTAACCGAGCTTGATGCCGTTGGCCTTCTCGAACGCCTCGCCGTGCTGCTTGCGCATGGCGGCGACCCTGGCGAGGTTGATCTCGTTGAACGAGGTCAGCATCGCGATCGAGTTCTTCGACTGCATCAGGCGTTCGGCAATCCGCAGGCGGATGCGCGTCATCGGCACGCGTTCCTCGGCACGCGGGCCCGCCGGGAGAGGGCGGATGGGGGCGGGAGCCACGGCCGGTTTCGGTGCCGCGTCACCGCGCACGAAGTTGACGAGGTCTTCCTTCGTGACGCGGCCGTCACGTCCGGTGCCCGCCACCTGCGAGACGTCGACCTTCGCTTCGGCCGCGAGGCGCGCGGCGGCCGGCGACAGGTCCGCGGTCTTGCCGCCGGCGCCGGCGGATGGTGCCGAAGCAGCGGGGCGGGCGGGTTCCGGCGCAGGCTTTGGCGTCGCGGGTGCGGAGGGGACGGCGGCAGCGGCAGCAGCAGCAGCAGCAGCAGCAGGCGCCTTCGCGGCGGCGGCGCCTTCCTCGACGACCGCGATCACCTGCTGGCTCGTGACCGTGTCGCCCTGCTTCGCGCGGATTTCCTTCAGCACGCCATCGGCGGGCGCCGGGACCTCGAGCACGACCTTGTCGGTTTCGAGGTCGACGAGGTTCTCGTCGCGGCGAATGGCGTCTCCAGGCTGCTTGTGCCAGCTCGCGATGGTCGCATCGGAGACCGATTCGGGAAGTACCGGGACTTTGACTTCGATCGACATGGGGAGTCCTTTGCGGTTTCGTGTTCGCTACCGGCAATGCGCAAGCCGGTCCGGAGTCTTGCGGGGTGCGTTCATTCCGCGGCGTGCTCGCCGGTTGCGGGTTCGATGAGCGCCTGGTCGACCAGCGCCTTTTGTTCGGCCACGTGGGTCGCGTGGTGGCCGCAGGCCGGCGCCGGGGATCGCACGCGGCCGGCATAGCTCAACTGCACGCCCGGCGGGAGGCAAGCCAGCAGGTGGTGCCGGATCTGGTACCACGCGCCCTGGTTCATCGGTTCTTCCTGGCACCAGATGACCTCGCGCGATGGCGGGTACTTCGAGATTTCCGCCGACACTTCCGCGCGCGGGAACGGATAGAGCTGCTCGACGCGGATGATCGCCACGTCGCCGACGCCACGCTTCGCGGCTTCATCGACGAGGTCGTAGTAGACCTTGCCCGCGCAGAGGACGACCCGGCGGACCGCACCGCCACGCTTCACGGTCAGGTCCGGGATCACGCGATGGAACGCGCCTCCCGACAGGTCGGACAGTGGCGACACCGCGAGCTTGTGCCGCAACAGCGACTTCGGCGTCATGACCACGAGCGGCTTGCGGCAATCGCGCAGCATCTGCCGCCGCAAGAGGTGGAAGATCTGCGCCGGCGTCGTCGGCACGCATACCTGCATGTTGTCGAGCGCGCACAGTTGCAGGTAGCGCTCGAGGCGCGCGGAGCTGTGTTCGGGCCCCTGGCCTTCGTAGCCGTGCGGCAGGAACAGCACGAGTCCGCTCAGCCGGTTCCATTTCGCCTCGCTCGACGAGATGAACTGGTCGACGACAACCTGCGCGCCGTTCGCGAAATCGCCGAACTGCGCCTCCCAGATGTCGAGCGTGTTCGGCTCGGAAGTCGAATAACCGTACTCGAACGCGAGCACGGCTTCCTCGCTCAGCAACGAATCGATGACTTCGACCCGCGCGCCGGGCCGCACCGTGGACAGCGGCACGTAGGTCGCACCGGTCTTCTGGTCGTGCAGCACCGCGTGGCGGTGGAAGAAAGTGCCGCGACCGGTGTCCTGGCCGACCAGCCGCAGGTCACGGCCGTCCTCGACCAGGCTCGCGTACGCGATGTTCTCGGCAAAGCCCCAGTCCATTGGCCGCTCGCCGGCAGCCATCCTCGCGCGATCGGCGTAGATGCGCGCGACGCGGTCGTGCAGCGTGACTCCCGGTGGCACGTCGAGGATCCGCGCGGACAGCGCGGTGGCGCGCGCGGGCGTGATCGTCGTGTCGACCTTCTGGTCGAGCCGCCCGTCGACGTAGCCGCTCCAGTCGACTGCATAGGCGTCGTGGAAGGCCGGGTCGATGGCCGCGATCGGTTCGCCACGCTCCAACCGCCCTCGATAGTCCTCGGCCATGTGGTCGGCCTGTTCCTTCGTCACGATGCCGGCGGCGATGAGCTTCGCGGCGTACAGTTCGCGCGGCGTCGGGTGGTGGCGGATGATGTCGTACATCAAGGGCTGCGTCGCAGCCGGTTCGTCCGCCTCGTTGTGGCCGTGCCGGCGGTAGCAGACGAGGTCGATGACGACGTCGCGCTTGAACTTCTGCCGGAAGTCGTAGGCGAGCCGCGTGCAGTAGAGCACGGCTTCCGGGTCCTCGGCGTTCACGTGCAGCACCGGCGCGTTGACCATCTTCGCGACATCGGTGCAGAACAGGGTCGAGCGCGCGTCGTTCGGGTTCGAGATCGTGAATCCGATCTGGTTGTTGACGACGACGTGGATCGTGCCGCCGACGCCGAAGCCGCGCGTCTGCGACATGTTGAAGAGCTCCATCACGACGCCCTGGCCCGACAACGACGCGTCACCGTGGAGCAGTACCGGCACCACGTGTTCGCGCGAACTGTCGTCGCGGTGCGCCTGCCGCGCGCGCACCGAACCCGTCACGACCGGATCGACGATCTCGAGGTGCGACGGATTGAACGCGAGCGCGAGGTGCACCGTGCGTCCCGGCGTGCGGACGTTCGCGCTGAAGCCGAGGTGGTACTTGACGTCGCCGGAATGCGCCGGATCGGCAGGGCCGCCCTTGTCCTCGAACTCGGCGAACAACTGCTGAGGCGACTTGCCGAGGATGTTGACGAGCACGTTGAGCCGTCCGCGGTGCGCCATGCCGATGATCATGTCGTTCATGCCATCGGTGCCGCCGCGCTGCACCAGCTCGTCGAGCAGCGGGATCAGGCTGTCGCCGCCCTCGAGCGAAAATCGCTTCTGGCCGACGTATTTCGTGTGCAGGTAGCGTTCGAGGCCGTCGGCTTCGGTCAGGCGCGCGAGGATCCGCAGGCGGTCGTCGCGGGTCAGGCCGAAGTCGCCGGCGTCGCGCTCCAGCCGTTCATGGACCCAGCGCCGCTGCTCGACGTCGGTGATGTGCATGAACTCGGCGCCGATGCTGGAGGAGTACGTCGCCCGCAGCCGCGCGACGAGGTCGCGCAGCGCAAGCCGGTGCGGGCCAGCCAGCGAGCCGGTGTCGAATTCGGTGGCGAGGTCGGACGCGGCGAGGCCATGCGAGGCCGGATCGAGGTCGGGTGCCTGTGGCCGCGGCAACAGGCCGAGCGCAAGCAGGCTGGTCTCCGGCAGCGTGCGCTCGAGGTCGAGCGGGTCGAGCCTGGCGGCGAGGTGCCCGCGCGAGCGGAACGCGGTGACGAGCTTCAGCACCGCCGCTTGCTTGCGCACGCGGTCCGCGTCCGCAGGCAAGGCGACCGCGCCGCCACGATGACCGGCGGTCGCCTGCATTGCCAACACGTGCGCGATCACCTTCGAGTGCGGGATGTCGCCCGCAGCACGGCCGCCGGTGGCGTCGAAGACCTGCCGCCATTCGTCCGGCACCGTCGCGGGGTCCGCGAGCCAGGATTCGTACAGCGATTCGAGGTATGCGGCATTGCCGTCCGCGAACGGCGAAGACTGTTCGAATGCCTTGTACTGGCCGGCGGCGCGCGCGTCGTTCACGTCGAATCCAAGCAGGAAACCCGATTGCGCGCCACGACTCGCCCGGAGGGTGTCAACGGGGCTCGGACTGGCGCGCGGAACGGCCAATTATAGTCGTCCAGCCACGGCTTTTGTGCGAAGCGGCATGCGGCGGGCGGTGCCGTTGCGGGGTGTTCATCGGGCCGCCGCGCCGGGTTCAAAGCGCGATCTGGCGCGTTTCCTCGCACGGTTCGGAGCGTTCCCACATCGCGTCGAACAGCCGCAACAGTTCGGCGTGCCGTGCCGGGCCCGAAGTCATTGCCTCGCCTTCCGGCCGGCCGGCCAATGGGCGGAACTGGAAGCCACCGCGATCGTCGAGCACGAATGCCGACGGGTACTCGAGGTCGGCGTTCTCGACCGGAACTCGCAGCGCGATCGCGCTCGTCAGCCGTTGCGCCAACGTGACCAGCCGATGTCCGTCCTGCACCGGCCGGCGCGGTTCACGCACGATGATGCGGATACGGGCGCGGCGTCCGGACAGGGCGATGCGCTGGACTGCGGACAGGGCATCGGCATCATCGAACAACAGCGGATCGAGATCGTGCGACATGACCGCAAGCTCGTGCCGCGCATTGCCGAGCAGTTCGAGCAACGCAGCGCGCGCGCCGGCGAAACTTTCCATCGGCAGGATGCGTGCTTCCGGCCGCGTGCTGGCCGATGCCGGCCGCGGGACGAACGCCGGTTCGAGGCCAAGCCGCATCGATCGATGCCGGATGCCGCACTCGTCGAACTCATCGCCGTACGCGGTGAATCCGGCTTTTGCGTAGAACTCGAGCGCGTGGCTCTGTGCGTGCAGCGTGACTTCGGGATAGCGGGCCTCGCGCGCCTGCTCGAGCAGCACCCGCAACACGGCCGTGCCGACGCCGCGCCCGCGCCACCCGGCCAGCACCGCCATCCGGCCGATGCTGGCAGGAATCGCACCCTCTTCGCGCGGCGGCACGAGGCGCCCGGTGCCGATCGGCTCGCCGTTGTCGTCGCGGGCAATGACATGCCGCGCTAGTACGTCCCACGGGTCGTGCTCGTCGGCTTCCGGCACGCGTTGCTCGTCGATGAAGACGCGATCGCGGACGGCGCGCAAGGCGTCGGCGTCGGTGGTCCAGTTTGCCGGTTCGACGTGGAAGTCGGCTGCGATCATCGTTTCGGTTTCCGGTTGCGTTGCAGGCGGATGATGCCGCATCCGGCCAGCGCACGCAGCACGTCGCGGTCAGTCGGGGACCGCGCAAACTCACCGAGGGCAAAAGGCCGCCGCGATGCGATCCGATGCGCGAGGCGCGTCGAGCACGCCCATGCGCGGCCGGTCACGAACAAGGTCGCGCCGTGCTGCTCACGTTGCCACGCGGCGCGGGCACGGGGTGCGATTTCGACCATCGCGCCGCGATCGATGGCGTGCGCGAACGCTTTGTTCGGCATCGGCGCGGCGTCGGCATCGAAGTCGAAATCGCTGCGGTAGCGGGTGATGAAACGGCCGAACCACGTACGCAGCATCGACGCAGGAACACCCCGCGCGAAGCCCTCGAGGGTCCCGATGTGCCCGTCCGCAAAGCCGCCTTCTGCGGAGGCGCCGGCCA
This sequence comes from Lysobacterales bacterium, assembly GCA_046347015.1. Classification (GTDB taxonomy): domain Bacteria; phylum Pseudomonadota; class Gammaproteobacteria; order Xanthomonadales; family Rhodanobacteraceae; genus Dokdonella_A. The sequence goes on from JAXMHA010000024.1 coordinate 39,720, forward strand.
CCCCGACGCCCACTCGTTTCCGGTTCCGTCCCGGCTTGCGGCGTGTCACAAACCCGGCCGACGCCAGCGCCGCCGTCACCCGTGCAATGGCCGTCTCGTCGATTTCCCCATCCCCGCCCGCCGGCCGCAGTCCGGAATCGCGGTACCGCAGCGAATCCGGCAGCGATTGCGCGACGTATTCGGCGAAGTCGAGCAGCATCTCCGCCGCGGACGGCGCGCGCATGCCGATCGAATACGTCATGCACTCACCGACCGCGGTGCCGTCGTGCGGGATGCCGGGCGGCAGGTACAGCATGTCGCCGCGGTCGAGCGTCCATTCGTGCGTCGGCGTGAAGCGGCGCAACAGTTTCAACTCCACACCGTCGATGGACTCGTGCGATGCGTGCGGGTCGATGCTGATCCGCCAGCGACGTCGTCCCAGCCCTTGCAGCAGGAATACATCATACTGGTCGACGTGGGCGCCGACGCCACCGCCATCAGCCGCATAGCTCACCATCACGTCGTCGATGCGCCAGCTCGGGATGAACGCGAAGCGGTCGAGCAGGGCGGCCGTGGCGTCGTCCCACTTGTCGACGTCCTGCACCAGCAAAGTCCAGCGCGATTCCGGCAGCTTCGCGAAAGTGGCATCGTCGAACGGGCCGGTACGCACCGTCCAACGGTCGTCCGCCCGCCTTTCGCCGTCCAGTGACCTTGCCCTTGGCCGGCGCTTCGTGCCTCGCGACACGATCCGCGCCAGCGCGCCGTCCATGCACGCGAGCCCGGCGAGTTCATCGGGCGACAACGGCGTGACGAGGCCCGGAAACGCATTGCGAACCAGCAGAGGCCGCTTCTGCCAGTAATCGCGCAGGAACCGTGCGGGCGTCATGCCGAGCGGGCGGTGCCGGTGTGCGCGGATCTCGAACGGTGGCGAATTCATCGCGCGATGGTAGCGTGCCGCTGCCGTTGGGCAGGGCCGTGCTCAGCCTGACCCGCACGCCACGACGATGGAAGATCGGGCGGCGGCGCGTCGCCCCGCGCGGTGCGTCCTTCGCCGGTCAGTGGCGAGTGTTGCGAATCCCGATGGTAGTGGCGAACTGGTCTCGCCCGAGTGTCCACACCAGGTGTCGCGGCCTGAAACGGGCAATGACGTCCCGTTCATGGCTGCTGCATGTCGGTCTGTACTTTGGTGGCGGCAGGCAAGGCGGGCCTGGACACGGTGTCGTACTGCTGCACCAGCGCCTCGAAGCGCGCATCGCCGTGCAGCGGCCTCGTCATCGGCCACAGGCTGATGTCGTTGCAAAGGACGCGTGAGCTCGCGCAGGCAACCGGCAGCATGTCGAGCGCGGCGCCGTTGCTGCCCAGCGCCAACAGGAGCTGGATCACGTAATAAGTCTGAAAGGGTGCAAGGTCGGAGCTCGTCCGCAGCGCCTCCACCGTGGCCAGTGCCTTGGGGCGCAACTCGGGGTCGAGCAGTGACTGGTAGGTGATCCGGCCCGCGGCGGCCAGCGATTCGGCCAGCGGCGTGTCTGGCTGCACCCGGTCAAAAGCGGTGGCCGCATCCTCATTTCGATGCAGCAGCGCATACGCCTGCGCCAGCATGAACGCGCCGTCCACCGCGTGTGGCGTCAACTGGATTGCGGCCTGCGCAGGCGCCAGGGCCTGCTCGTACTTGCCATCGTCGAGCAGATACCAAGCGACGTTGTATTGCGCGACGACGTTCGCGGGGTCCAGCCGCAACGCTTCCTGCTGCTCGCGGACAGCAAGCGCGAACGGCAGCGTGTTGCCATAGGCGATATGCGCGTCCGCGCTGCTCGGATCGATCGCCAGCGCGCGTTCCAGCGCCATGCGGGCGTCGGCGACCTTGCCTTCCGCCTGATTGACGGCACCCAACTCGATCAGCGCGCCCACGTTGCGAGGATCCAGCGCCAAGGCTTTGTTGGCTTCCGCGCGGATTTGTGGCAACACCTCCGCGATCCTCACTTTTGACGCTTCGGTCTGGAACCGCAACGCCTTGGCCAGAGCGGCGTGCGCATCGGCATAGTCCGGGGCCAGGACAAGCGCGTGCTCGATCAGCTCGCGTGCATGCGCCACGGAAGCGATGTCGATGGCGGCGTGCTGCAGCAGCGCGCGCGCTTGCAGCACCAGGTCGTGCGCCTGCGGGTTGACCGTGGGCGCGGGTCCGAGGCTCGCGAACTTGACCTTGAGCGCGCCTGCGATCGCGGCGGAAATCTTGTCCTGCACCGCGAACACGTTGGCCAGCGTATCGTCGTAATGGTTCGCCCACGCCTGATAGCCGGTGCGGGTGTTCACCAGTTCGACGATCACGCGTACCTGATCCTGCTGGCGCTGAATCTTGCCGGTCAACACATGTGAAACGTTCAATGCCTTGCCGATATCCGTCGCGCTGCGTTTGGTATCACGGTAGTGCGAGGCGGTGTCCCACGCGATCACCTTGAGGCCGGTGTTCTGGCCGAGCGCGTTGGTGAGTTCCTCGGTGATGCCGTCGCTGAAGTATTGCTGCTTGGGATCGCCGCTTTCGTTGGCGAACGGCAGCACGACCAGGGTGTCGGCTGGTGGGTTGAAGGCGGTGGTCAGTCCATTGCTGGCCGCTGGCACATCGCGATGCACGAAATAACCCGAAGCCAGCAACACAACGGCGACAATCAGCACGCCGATGATCGCAAAATCGAGCTTCCGCGCATTGGAGTGGCGCACCGGCGTGTCGGGCGGAAGATCGCTATCGCGCTTGAAACCCTGCGGCGTGAACTCGTAAAGCCATGCAAAGGCAAGCCAGAACGGAAAGCCAATCACGCAGGCGATCACGAAGGCGCGCATCGCCCAATTCGGCGCATCGAACAAGGGCCCGAGTTGCGCGATGCCTTGCGCCAGCGCCCACACCGTACCGGCGTACAGCACCGCCGCGCGCGGCACGTTGCGGCGTTGGAGTTCGGCGAGGAAAGACGGCTGCCGAGGCAATTTGTCGCTCATTTGATCGCGACCGCATCCGTGATGGTGGGCAAGCCGACCTTTTTGCAGAACACGGCGAAACGCGGGTCGTCGCGGTAGCGCAGTACCAGCGGGTCGCCGAGCAGATAGCCGATGCCGGGATCGCGGGCGGTCCAGGCACGATCCAGCCACTTGAATACGTTGTCCGAATCATGGCGCAGCGCGTACACGTCGGCGATCTGGTACGACGCGACGCTCGCTTGATTCTTGATCAGCTTCGCCAGTGCGGCATCGGCGGCGGCGCGGTCGGAGCCGACCTGCAAGGCCAGCGCCAGCGCGATCTCGTGCCAAGGCCCTGGCGGTTCCGCTTGCGCCGCCGCCAGCGCGGCGTTGGCGTCGCCGCGCAGGATTTCGATGATCGCAAGTACCTGGTGGTAGGCGACCGCGCCGGGCTGCAAGGCGATCGCGGTGTTGATCGCCTGTTTGGCTTCGTCGAGCTTGCCCGTCGCTCCAAGGTAGACGCTCAGCCAGTTGTACCACGAGGCATGGAGCGGATCGCTGGCCAGCGCCTGCCGGGTCAGTTCCGCCGCGCGCGCATTCTGGCCCAGTACGGCGCGGATATTCCCGAGGCCGAATTGCACTGCGGCATCGTGGGGCGCCAATTGCAGCGCGCGCCGGTATTCGGCGTCGGCGCCCGCCAATTCAAAGTCCATGGTCCGGAGCAGATACGCGCGCGACGCATGGGCCTGGGCGGAATCGGGGTCCAACCTGAGCGCCATGGCCGAAGCCTTGCGTGCCGCGGCCCTGGCTTCGGCGATCTTCGCTGGATCGCTCAGGAACTGATTGGCAAGAGCCAGCCAGGCACCGGACAGACGCGCGTAGGCTGCGGCGTACTTCGGGTCGCCACGGATCGCCGCATTGAAGGCGGTCAACGCCAGACGCTGGCCGGCTTCGGTGCCGAGTGACGAATAAGAGATACCGTGCTGGTAGGCGGTGTAGGCGGCAAGGTTGCCGCCGGGAGGGCGGTCGCTCTGAACCACCGCGCCAGGCGCGGTCATGAGCTTCGCCTGCAGCGCGTCGGCCACGGCGCGGGTGATGGCATCCTGCAGCGCGAACAGACCCTTGTACGGCTTGTCGTAGCGTTCGGTCCACAGCACTGTGCCGTCGACGGCATTGACCAGCGTTGCGGTGATGCGCACCTCGTCGCCCCGCCGCTGCACCGAGCCCTCCAGCAGGTGCGCGACTCCCAGCGACTGGCCGATCGTCGCCGAGGTGTCCTTGCTGTCGCGGAACTGGAATGCCGAATTGCGGCTGATGACCTTGAGACCCGCGAACTGCGAGAGCGCGGTGATCAGGTCTTCGGACAGGCCGTCGGAGAAGAACTGCTCGCTCTTCTCGCCTTCGTTGACAAACGGCAGCACCGCGACGGATTTTTGCGGGATCGCGGCAGTGGATGCGGGCAGCGGCACGGCGTTGGCCGGTGCACCGGCGGCAGGGGTTGCGCCCGCCGGGCCGGATGCCGGCGACGGCTGCGCCGCCACGGACGCGGCAGGATTCGACGCAACCGCCGGCGCGCGCATGCCCCGATGCCAGACGAACTGGTTGACCAGCAGCAGCAGCACCGCCAGCGCCAGCACCACGACGATCACGGTATTGAGCTTGCGGCCCACCGCGTGGGTATCGTGCGGCTCACGCGCTTCGGGTGAATCGGCCGGCTCGGTGCGGCGGATGCCTTCCGGCGTGATCTCGAACGCCCACGCCAGCACCACCACGACCGGAAAGCCGATCAGCAGCAGCAGGACGACCAGCCGCACGCCCCAGTCGGGGACCTTGAAGAACGGGAAGACTTGCGTTGCGACCTGCACGGCCAGCCAGCCGATGACGGCGTAGGCGACCGCCACCCGCCACACGTGGCGGCGTTTCAGTTCCTCCAGCAGCCCGCGGCCGTTCGCCACCCCGTGCTCCGCTTCCGCCGGCGTGTATCCGGCCCCTGTGCGCAGTGTCGGCATTCGACCGCGCGGGCGCAAGCCGGCGCCAAGGCGAAATGGTCGCCCCGTCTTTCGTCAGCCCCCACCGTCGAAGCCGTCCCGGAAAATCAGGTCGGCGTGAAGGAACCCGCCGCGCACGAGGCGAACGCGGGCGAAACCATCAATGGTGGTGTTGTAGGTATTGCCAACGTCGATGTTCACATACCACGCGCTGGCGGCTTCGACATCGGGCGAGCCGGTCCATTCGTATACGGACCCATCGCCGGGGAAAAGCACCGTGTTGATGGCGGGATGGGAATGGCAGGTCTCCAGCAGGCTTTCCAGCTCGCGGACGTTCGGCAAGCGCCAGTCGCTGAAACCGGCGAAGGTGGAATCCTGCGCCAAACCCTGCGCGGTAGCCCAGGAAACCTCGGTGGCGGTACCACTGCAGTCCGCGCCGGACCGTCCCTCCACGCATTGTTTCCACATGAGACCATTGCGCAGATCGGTCACGGTGCCATCGCCGTTGTCGGCATAAACGGTGTCGGGGTTGTCGGGTGGCAGGTTGTTCTGGCAGGTCTCCGCGCGGGCGCCGCCGGCAGCCAGCAGGAAGCTCGTGGTGAGCACAATGGAACGCATCGCATGCATGATTCCCACCTCGTCGGGAAACCGGGTTCGGGGGCGGTCGACGGGTTGGCGCCAAGGCCACGATTTTGGCGTATGCGGGAGCATGTGCCCCCCTCCATCGACTTCAACCAACCGGCGTTGCGCACTGCCGCACGAACGCTGTTGTCTATCGCGCGGAGGTCGTTGTCGAGTCGAATGCACCATGGCCAAGATGCCCAAGGTCACAGGCCACCGCGCACGAGACGAACGGAGTGGGCTTCGAATCGAAAAGCGAGGTCGGACAAGCCTCCGCCGAAGCTCACGAACCACGCGGAGTCCGAGCTGTTGGCATACGGCGAGCCCGACCAGGTGAACGAAGACGGGGTGTTCGGGTAATACCCGGGATCGATCGCCGGGTCCCCGCGACCGAGATCCGAAAGACCGAACAGTTCCTTGAGGCCGGGCATGCGCCAGTCGCTGTAACCGCACAACCCCGCGGCATTGACGTCTTGCACGAACTTTTCCGTGTCGCAGCGCCCGGCCTGATAGCAACTGCCGCCGCTCTCTGTGCCGGGGTTGCCGTCGGGGCTGTTGCTGTCGTACCAGGTGTA
>JAXMHA010000025.1:0-44663 GCA_046347015.1 Lysobacterales bacterium
GTACCAGTCGTCGCCCATCCAGCCGTCGATCATCGGGCTTTCCGGCGCGGCGACCTTCAGTGCCGGGTGCGGATCCAGCAGTGCCATCGCGACCGTCCAACCGTCGTAGGACGAGCCGATCATGCCGGCCTTGCCGCTGGACTCGGGTACGTTCTTCGTGAGCCACTCGATGGTGTCCCAGGCGTCGGTGGTGTCGTCGGTTTGCGTCGGGTTGAGCGGCCCGCGTGGCGGCCGGTTCATCACGTAGTCGCCTTCCGAACCGTGCTTGCCGCGGATGTCCTGCCAGACGAGGATGTACTTCGCATCCGCCCAGTCGGTATTGCCCGACCACACCGCATCGCGCATGCGCGGACTGTTGCCGGACGTGTTCTTGTTGGCGTCGTACGGCGTGCGCTCCAGCAGGATCGGCAAGTCCTGCAGGCCCTGTGGCGAGATGATCACGGTGTGCAGCTTCACGCCGTCCCGCATCGGAATCATCTCCTCGCGCCGGACGTAGTCGAAGTGGTCGCGCGGCGGCTTCCATTCGGCCGGGATGTCCGAGCCGGTCTGGACCATGTCGGGCGTGACCGTTCCCGCGTTGGGAGATGCGTCGAAAGGCGTTGCCATGATGTGCGGACCTGGGCATGCCCCGCCGCTCCGTTGCGGGGCCGGCTGGCGGGCGATCCCCGAACTTTAGCGCGGTTGGCGCGACAGGGCGGCGCTGATCCTGCGCATCCGGGGGATCCATGGGCTCACCAGGCGCGAGTCGTGCCCGCCGGTTCAAGCGCATGGCCACGCCCTGGATTCGGTCGTTCAACGCTGGAAGCGCAGTCAAAGGCGTTGGGCGCAACCAAGACGCAATTGAATCCCGGGACGCAAGGCCGCGGGGGTCTTCGCCGGAACTCCGTTTCGCGGACTGGCGGACGTCACGGTTCGTGACGTTGACCGGGATCAATGGATTGCGCGCGTGCTCAGGCAGGCTGGATGCGACCGTCCGGCGCCAGTGATCGTGCATGCGTGACGACCCGCCCACTCGCGAGTCCGGGCAGGCATCGAACGATGCCGGCCCGGGCTTGTCCTCGCTCGAAGCCACCGCGCGACTGCACCGCGACGGCCCAAACATCCTGCCGCAACCGGACCTTCGCTCGCGCAGCCGGATCCTGCGTGATGTCCTGCGCGAGCCGATGTTGTTGTTGTTGCTCGCCGCCGCAGCCGTGTACGTGTTGCTGGGCGATCCGGCCGAAGCCGCGTTGCTGGCAGCCTCGGTGCTGCTCGTGATCACGCTGGCGTTCCGCAACGAAGACAAGTCCGATCGCGCGCTGCAGGCATTGCGTGAACTCGCCAGTCCGCCGGCAAAGGTTGAACGCGACAACCAACTGAAACGAGTGCCGGCGAGCGGACTGGTGGTGGGCGACCGCATCCACATCGGCGAAGGCGATCGCGTGCCGGCCGACGCCCGCCTGCTGGAGGCCATCGACCTGTACGCCGACGAGTCACTGCTGACCGGTGAATCGGTGCCGGTGCGCCTCGACCCGGCCGCGGCGGATGCCGCGCATCGCACGGCCCGTGCGGGCACGCTGGTTGTACGCGGCCATGGCATTGCGACCATCAGCGCGACCGGGGCGCACACCGAAGTTGGCCGCATTGGCGCCGTGCTCGGCACCCTGAAACCCAGCCAGACGCCGATGCAGGGCGAAATCCGCCGCCTCGTGCGATGGTTTGTCGCGCTGGGCTTGTTCTCCTGCGTGGTGGTGACGGGCGTGTACGGAATCACGCGTGGCGACTGGCTGCACGCGTCGCTGGCGGGCCTCACGCTGGCCATGGCCAACATCCCGGAGGAATTTCCGGTCATCCTCACGGTGTTCCTTGCGCTGGGTGCGTGGCGCATGGCGCGACGGCGCGCACTGGTGCGGCGCACCCCCGCCGTCGAAGCACTCGGCGCGATCAGCGTGCTGTGCGTGGACAAAACCGGCACGCTGACCGAGAACCGCATGACCGTTGCCGCGCGCAGTACCGCCGGCAGTCAGCGCACGGGCACCGACGCCGAGCAGGCGTTGCTTGCCGTGGCCGCGCGTGCCGGTCGTTCGGATTCGTGGGACCCCATGGAAGTCTCGCTGCGCTCGGCCCATGCGGATGCCGATGCCGGCTGGATACACCTGCGCGAGTATCCACTGGCTACGGCGCGTCCGGCCGTGGCGCACGTTTGGCGGCCGCAACGAGGCGGATGGCTGAACGTGGCGTGCAAGGGCGCACCGGAAACCATCGTGGCCTTGTGCGGCCTCGGTGATCCCTCACGCGCGCAGGCGCTTGCGGCCGCTGCGGCGATGGCGCAGCGCGGGCTGCGGGTGCTTGGCGTCGCCGCGTCCGCGTGGCGCGATGCCGATGCGCCGCTGCCGCCGACGCTCGATGGCTACGCTTGGGTGTGGCTCGGTCTGGTGGGGTTCGCTGACCCGTTGCGCGATGGCGTTTGCGAAGCCGTAGCCGAGGCGCAGGCGGCTGGCGTTCGCGTGGTCATGTTGACCGGTGATCACGTCGCGACCGCGCGCGCCGTCGCCAGGCAGGCAGGGCTGGGCGACGGCAACGATGCCGTCGTCACCGGCAGCCAGCTCGAAGAAATGGACGACGTTGCTCTCGATGCCCACCTCGTTGCCACCAGCGTTTATGCGCGGGTGCGTCCCGAGCACAAGCTGCGCCTGGTCGAGGCATTCCGGCGCGCCGGCAACGTGGTGGCAATGACCGGGGATGGCGTGAACGACGCCCCCGCGTTGCTGGCCGCACACGTCGGCATCGCCATGGGCGGACGGGGCACCGATGTCGCGCGCGAGGCCGCGTCGATCGTGCTGCTGGATGACAACTTCGTCACCATCGTCGATGCCATCGCGATGGGGCGCCGCATTTATGCCAACATCCGCCGCGCACTGCGCTACGTGCTGGCCGTGCACGTACCGATCACCGGGCTCGCGTTATTGCCGCTGCTCACCGGTGGCCCGCTGCTGTTGTTGCCGCTGCATGTCGTGCTGGTCGAACTCATCATCGATCCGGCATGCGCGATCGTGTTCGAGCGGGAGGCTCCGGCGGCCGACCTGATGCGGCGTCCGCCGCGGCCGCGTGCCGCGCCGCTGCTCGGCTTGCGCGAACTGGTCGCCAGCCTCGCCCACGGTGCGGCGATGTTCGGCGCCGTCATCGCCGCCTACGCAATCGGCGTCAGCCACGCGCTGCCGACACCCGAACTGGCGGCACTGGCCTTCACCGCGTTGGTGGCCGGCAACCTGTCCCTGATCGTGCTCTACCGCCCGGGCCGTTCGCTGTGGCAAACCTTGCGCCAACCGAACGCGGCCTTCGTCGCGATCGTGGGCCTCGCGCTCACCATGCTGGCGCTGGCGACGCGCGTTGACGGCATCGCGGATTGGCTGCGTTTCGCGCCGCCGCCGCTGGCGGACTGGCTACTCGTCATTGCCTTGCCGGTGGCCGCGGCGGCCTTGTTGAAGCTTGCGTCCGGACGCCGACGCGAACAGGTTCCGGGCGCGAAAGCAGCACCACCCGGCGCGTCAACCCTGCCGTGAAGTGGTGCTGCGTGCGAGACCATTCCCATCGTTGTTGACCGTCGTCAATTCGGTGTCTTCCGCCACGTATATAAGAACTCGTGAGCATTCCGAACTGGACGCGCGCAGGAGAACTCGACATGTCCCTTCGATGGTATGGCCGGCCACGGATGGTGGTCCTCAACTCGAGTGCCCCGGTGCTGGACGCCGCACGTGCGATCGAACGGAACCGGATCGGCGCGGTGGTGGTGCAGGACAAGGGTCGCGTCGTCGGGATCGTGACCGATCGCGATCTTGCGGTACGGGCGTTGGCCCGCGGACTCGCCCCGGCCACCACGCGCATCGCCGAGGTGATGACGCCGGCACCCGTCGTGCTGGCGCCGGGCGATGCCATTGCGGACGCCATCCGGCTGATGCAGGAGCGCAATATCCGGCGTATCCCGCTGGTCGAGGGGGATCGCGTGATGGGCATGGTCACGCTGGACGACCTGCTGCTGGACGAAGCCGCGCCGCTGGAAGAACTGGCGGCGATCGTGCAGGCGCAGATCGCCGATGGCGGCCCGGCCGGGTCGCCACGCCATCCTCGGCGGCTGCGATCACTCGCACGCAGCGAGGCGACCCTCACTCGATTCCTCGCCGAGGTGCATCGCGGGACCGGCCTCGAGGATCCCGCGCAATCGCGCCTGGCGCTCGACATCGTGCTGTCCTCGCTGGTGCGGCGTTTGGTCCCGCAGGAAGCGCGCGACTTCATCGCGCAGTTGCCGTCGTTGCTGCAACCGGAGCTGCGCGCGCTGCCGCCGGGGCCCGACAAGGCGATCACCGAAGCCTCGGTTCAAGCCGAACTCGGCGCTGCCCTGCGCGGAGATCGGCCATCGACTGCGCAAATCCTCGCCGCGGTCGCCGGAGTCGTCGCAGGCAGCATCAGCGAAGGCCAGGCCGAGAATGTACGCAGCCAGTTGCCGAAAGGACTGCGCGACGTGTTCGAGTCGCGGGAAATCGTGCCCTTGTTCATCTGACTGGCGCGGCGCGCTGAATCGAGGACACTCCACATGGGACGATTGACAGGCGACCAGGTCCGTCATCTCACCGGCATGATGGACGAGCGTTTCGCCCGCGAGATCGACGAAATCGACGCCGTTACTGCACGCTCGCGTGCGGAACGCGGGCAGGAAGCGCTGGCTGGATTCCCGGCCGACCATTTGGACGCAGCCTTGGCGGAAATCGCCAGCGATGCGGACTACGCCGTGGTGCGACAGGACGTGGCCGACGTGCGCGACATCCTTGCGGCGCGCCTGCGCGTGAACGCCGGAACCTACGGAACTTGCGTCGACTGCGGCGAGGCGATTGGCTACCAGCGCTTGCTGGCTTATCCCACTGCCAAGCGCTGCATCGCCTGCCAGCGCGAGCACGAGTCGGAGCTGGGTGCGCGCGTTGGCCGGCATGCACGTTGAGGAGGGAGGTCTTCGTGATCGCGGCCCACGTGCGCGGGCCTGCGCTGCACAGTGGCGTGGACGAAGGCCACCAACGCAGCGGCGATGACATCCGGTGCTCCCGTCGGCTGGCGACAGGCACGACTTGGCGCAGCAGGCAGCAGCCACGGCCATGGCGTTGATCGTACGGGTTCGACTCGCGCCGTGGTTGGAACATGAATCCGTCGATGGCCATGGTGTCTGGAGGCCGGCCCGATGGCGGGGCGTTTCCCGAATCGCCGTGACGCGGGCGTGGAACTGGTTGCGAAACTGCGCGCCCATGCCGCCCGTGACGACGTGCTGGTACTGGCCTTGCCGCGCGGGGGCGTGCCGGTGGGGTACGAAGTGGCCCAGGCGCTCGGAGCCGGGTTCGATGTGCTGATCGTGCGCAAGCTCGGGGTGCCGAAACACCCCGAGTTGGCCATGGGCGCGATCGCTTCGGGCGGTGCCCGCCATCTGAACGATGATGTATTGCGCCACGCCGGCATCGACGCTTCCACGTTGCTCGCGGTGGAATTGCGCGAACGCCGGGAGCTGGACCGGCGCGAACGCCTGTATCGAGGTACGCGTCCAGCTTCGCCAGTGCGCGGCAAGACCGTCATCCTGGTGGATGATGGCATCGCAACGGGCGCGTCCATGCACGTGGCAGCGGCAGCGGTACGCTCGCTGGCGCCGGCCAGGCTTGTGGTGGCGGTGCCAGTCGCTCCTGCCGAAGCGACGCAGTGGTTCGCCGGCGTGGCAGACGATTTCGTGTGCGTGCACAGTCCGCGCCACTTTCAGGCGGTCGGGGACCTCTACCGGGAGTTCGGACAGGTGACGGACAATGAGGTGCGTGAATTGCTCGGGCACGCACACCCGCCGCGGCCGTGATTTGCGCCGCGACCACCCCGTGCCGTTCCATCCTCAGCGACCAGGAACAATGGACAACGTTGCGCCGTGATCAGCGCACGACCAGCACCGGTATGCGGGAATTGGACAGCACCTTGACCGTCACGGAGCCCAGGAACAGGCTCTTCAGCGCGCCGTGCCCGTGCGAGCCCATGATGATCAGGTCGTAGTTTCCTTCCCGCGCAAGCTTCACGGCCGCGTCGCCAGGATCCCCGACCAGCCGTTGTTCGTCGAACTGCCGCCCGGCCTTTTGCAACACCGCGATCGCCGGCTTGAGCGCTTCCGTCGCGTTCTCGTCATGGTAGTGAGCGATCATCTGCGCGTCGAGGCAACGCGCAACGGAATTACGCAAGGGTGGATCGACGTACAGCAACGTGATCCCGGCGTCGGCCGGCCAGTGTTGCACCAGATATTCCGCGGCGCGCGTGCTGGTCGCGCTGCCATCCACCGGCAAAAGGATCTTCATGGTTGTCTCCAGGCAGTCATGGTCAGGCATCGCCGGCCGCGCACCGCGATGCTGAGCGATTTCAACGTCGCGGTTGCGGAACGTTGCCTCAGGCCGTGGCCAGACCCGCCGTAGCCTTGCGTTGGCTGCCGGGCCGCACCTTTTGCTCGATGCGCTGACCGATGTTGGCATCGATGCCCTTCCAGTATTGGAAGGCGCGTTCCAGCACTTCGCCGTGCACGCCATCCAGCAGACTGCCGGCAACCTGTTCGATCAGGGCCTCGCGCTGGCGATCGTCGAACACCTCTCGCACCAGCGCGCCAGCCTGCGAAAAGTCGTCATCGTCGACGCGCCGGGTGTAGGCGCTGCGAACCATGTCGCCGTCGGCTTCCCAGCCGTCCTCGGCCGTACCGATGGTGTCGGACCAGGCGCGCCCGCCGCTGTTGGGCGCATAGGTTGGCGCGTTGCCGCTGTGTTCGAACGCCATGTGACCGTCGAACTGGTAGGTATTGACGGGAACCTTGGGCTGGTTCACCGGCAATTGATTGAAGTTGGCACCGATGCGGTTGCGTTGGGCGTCGGCGTAGGCGAACGCCCGTCCGAGCAGCATCTTGTCGGGCGACAAGCCGATTCCCGGCACGGTGTTGCCAGGAGAAAACGCAGCCTGCTCAACCTGCGCAAAGAAGTTCTCTGGATTGCGGTTCAGGGTCATCGTGCCGACCTCGACCAGCGGATAGTCGCGGTGCGGCCACACCTTGGTCAGGTCGAACGGGTTGATCCGGTACGTAGCGGCATCCGCGTAGGGCATCACCTGCACGGACAGGGTCCAGCGCGGGTAATCACCGCGACGGATGGCGTCGAACAAATCGCGGCGGTGGAAGTCGGCATCCCGGCCGGCCATGGCCGCGGCCTCGGCGTTACTGAAGAACGCCATGCCCTGGCGGGTGAGAAAGTGGTATTTCACCCAGAATTTCTCGCCGGCACGGTTGATCCACAGGTAGGTGTGCGAACCGTAGCCGTTCATCTGCCGCCAGCTGCGTGGCAGGCCGCGTTCGCCCATCAGGTAGACCACCTGGTGTGCGGTTTCCGGGTTCAGGGTCCAGAAGTCCCACTGCATGTGGTTGTCGCGCAGGCCGGAGTCCGGCAGTCGCTTCTGGCTGCGGATGAAGTGGGGGAACTTCATCGGATCGCGCACGAAAAACACCGGCGTGTTGTTGCCGACCAGGTCGTAGTTGCCTTCGCTGGTGTAGAACTTCAGCGAGAACCCACGCACGTCGCGCCAGGTGTCGGGGCTACCGGCTTCGCCGGCCACGGTGGAAAAGCGCGCCAGCATCTCGGTGCGTGTCCCCTGCCGGAAGAGTGCGGCCTTGGTGTAGGCGGATACGTCATGGGTGGTCTCGAACACGCCGAATGCGCCGCCGCCCTTGGCGTGCGGTTGGCGCTCGGGCACCTTCTCGCGATTGAAGTGCGCCATCTGCTCCAGGAAGTGCACGTCGTGGAGCAGGATCGGACCGTCAGGACCGACGGTCAGCGAGTTGCGATCGCTGGGTGCAGGGGCACCGACACTGGTGGTGGATCCTCGCATCGATGCGTGGTGCTGGCTGCTCATGACTGAATCTCCTGGTCAAGGGAAATACCGCCCATGGAAAGGCCGGCTGGACACGCCGCCGCGCAGTCTTCGCGGCTGTCGTGCCGCCCTTTCGCCATGGAGGGACGGGGTGGAGACTTCCAACGTTGGGCCATGACAGCAGACGGGAATGCTTACGTATTGACAATGGTCAACAAGACACATCGACTCGTCGCCGCACTTGAGTAATCGGCTGAGGATGGTGCACGTCATGTTTCGACCCGGCACGATCGGCAGCAGCGAATGGCCGGACCTGTACGCGATGCACCAGTGGCGAGGCGGACCGGTTTGGCCCGACCACCCCGCGTGAGTGGGGCCGTGCATGTCGCCACGAAAGAGCGACCCGAAACCGGTCCTTGCGTGCCCTTGGCTGTGCCAGAGCAACTGGTACCGCTCCGCGTCGGCCTTGGCTATTGCCCATCGATCAGCGGTATTCCCATCCGGCTGGACGGCTTGATGGACTCACACACCTGACAGCGCCTCCGCATGGTTGCGACCGACCATCAACGCGAATACCGCTGCCGGCAGTCACCAACGTCAGGTCCGGAAGCCAGCGATGTGAGCCGCTACGCCGCCTCGTCGATCATCTGCCGCGTCGCATCGCCAACCTCGCGAGCCACCTTGGCGAGCGCCGGATCGTCCGACAAACCCGACAGCATCTGCGCGGGTTCGATCATGCCGATCCGCGTCGCGCCATCCTGCGTGTACACCGAAATTCGGCACGGCAGTGCCATGTTCAGCCGCAAATCCGTGGCCAGTACCCTCGCGGCGTGGCGTGGACTGCACACTTCGAAAACCTTGCACTCTCCGGCGAACGGCTGGCCCTTGCCGCGTAGCGTGGCGCCGAGGTCGTGCACGTGCAGCACGCCGAACTGGTGCCGCTTGACCGCGGCGTCGAGGTCGGCGGCGGCCCGTTCGAATGCCTTGCTGGAATTGACGATGTAATACATGGTGCGCTCCGTGGTGGTCGATGCCGTCCCGGTCAGGACGGGAATGCGCTGCCGGGCTTGAAGCCCAGCTTGCGCAGCATCCGCGCCAGCGGACAAAACCCCGTGAACGACGCCTGCAGCAGGTTGGCGCCCACGAACAGCGCCAGCAGCAGCCACCACGGCGAGAAGAAATACGCCAGCGCCACGCTGAGGATCACCATGCTGCCGGCAAAACGCATCACCATGCGATCAATGTTCATTGCAACCATCTCCTGCGATTCGAGTGGGTCAAGGTCGGGAACCCGAAAGGGCCTTGCGACGCCGCGGCAACATCCGTAGCAGGGTGTCGTCACGCAATAGGTAGTGATGGAATAACGCTGCCAATGCGTGCACGCCCACGAGGTAGTAGCCGATCGTGCCGATGGTTTCGTGGATCTCTTCGAACTGGTGTCCAAGCGCCTTGTCGGCGCCGATCAGGGCCGGCAGCTGCAGACCGAAGAACGGAATGGCTTTGCCTTCCGCGCTCAAGGTCAGCCAGCCCAGCAGGGGCATCACGATCATGAACACGTACAAGGCAACGTACATCGCCGTCGCGAGCGCCTGCATCCACCCGGGCGGTGCCGGGGTCGTCGGCGGTGCGCGGAACACGAGGCGCAGCACCAGGCGCACCAACACGATGCCGAAGACCGACAGTCCCAGCATGAAGTGCAGGGCCTTCATGGTCTCGCGCGGGTCACTGCCCTTGGGGTAGAGCTCGCGCAACAGGATCAGGGCATACACCGCCACCAGCAGCGCCAGCGTCAGCCAGTGCACGGCGATGGAAAGCGCGTGATAGCGATTGGGGGTGGTTGCGGAGTTCATGGTGTATCGCCTGCGGGTGTGCGTATGCCTGCCTTCATGCCGGCCAGGCGGCTTCATCCACCGTCCGTGCCGGTACGCGGCGGTTTGACGCGCTCGATGCCAAGGGCCTTCATGATGTACTTCTCGTAGATCGGCTCGCTGTTGCCGGAGCGCATCTTGGCGAGGAAGTACTTTTCGAAGGCCACCTTGGCCACGTGCACCCATCGCCCGACCTTGGTCCACGTGACGTTGCGCGGCGGGATTTGCGGCAAGGCGACGAAGGCCGCGCCGGTGTCACCGAAGTCGGCGAGGCATACCGCATTCCAGGTGGCTTCGGCGGTCGCCGGGCGGCCGGCCAGCTCGTCGCGCAGGTTGGCGGCGATCGTGCTCACCATCGACTCGATCATGAAGCCGGTCTTGGGGGCGCCGGTCGGAACCGGCGTCACCTCCACCGGCGGGATCGCGACACACACGCCGGCCGCGAAAATGTTGGGGAACCTGGGACTTCGCTGGTGCCGGTCGATCAGGACGAAGCCGCGCGGATTGGCAAGATCCGGCACGTTGCGCACGGCGTCAACACCGGTGAACGCCGGGATCACCATCGAGTAGACGAAGGGCACGACGTGCTCCATTACCGGCTGGCCCGTGCGATCGACCTCCTCGACGTGCATGACGCCCGCTTCCACATCCTTGATGCGTGCGTTGGTGATCCAGCGGATTTGCCGCTTGCGCAACTCCGATTCCATCAGGCCTTGCGAGTCTCCAACTCCGCCCAGCCCCATGTGCCCGATGTAGGGTTCGCTGGTCACGAAAGTCATCGGCACCTGGTCGCGCAGCTTGCGCCGGCGCAGGTCGGCGTCGACGATCATCACGAACTCGTATGCGGGCCCAAAGCAGCTGGCGCCCTGGGCCGCGCCGATGACGACGGGACCCGGCTTCTTCACGAACTCCCGGTAAGCTGCCCAAGCCCGCTCGGCATGCGGCGTCGTGCACACCGACTGGGTGAAACCGGACGGTCCGAGGCCGGGTATTTCGTCGAAAGCCAGGCGCGGCCCAGTTGCAATGACGAGGTAGTCGTAGGCGATGCCATGGCCCAGTTTGGTCATGACGAGGTTCTCGTCCGGACGGATCTCTTCGACCGCATCGTCGATGAAGCCGATGTCGTGCTTGCCGAGATGGAGGGCGGCATCGATCTGGATGTCGGCGGCAGTGCGCCAACCCACGGCGACCCAAGGATTGGACGGCGTAAACGAGAACCAGGGGCCGTTGCCGAGCACGCTGATGGATGGGACGCTGCCGAGCTCGTGCCGAATCTCGTAAGCGGCACTCATGCCGCCGAGGCCTGCGCCCAGAATCAAGATCCTGGTCATGGCAATGACACCTCTTGCAACCTGATGGGGACGTTATGCCGGCGCCGCGGGATGGAGTTGATCGTCATCAAGCAAACGACGCATTGGCACGGGCTGTTGCGCACGCGGTTGATTTGCGGCCATGCAGGACAAGAACCGATGTCGCCGGCCGGGCGCCTTCGACCAAGGGCGGACGTCGATAACCCGTTCGGCCTCGAGGCCATGCGGGCCATGCCCCGCACCTGCCGAAGGCTTTGGCCGGTCCTTGGCGCCTGCGCGTGCAGTGCCTGCGCCGCAGGCGGGCTGTCAGCCTTCGGGTACGATCACCGAAGCGCCGCTCAATCGACCTTGGCGCAGGTCCAGGAGTGCTTCGTTGGCGCGCTCCAGCGGGTAGGCTCTTGCGAAGGTCTGCAGTGGCATCGTCGCGATGGCGGCAAGGAAATCGTGCGCATCCGCTCGCGTGAGGTTGGCGACGGACACGAGCTCGCGTTCTTCCCACAGGAGGCGGTACGGAAACGCCGGGATGTCGGACATGTGGATGCCGCCGCAGGTCACGCGGCCGCCCTTGCGCACCGCCCGCAGTGCAATGGGAACCAGGGCGCCGACAGGGGCAAAGATGATCGCCGAGTCCAACGGCTCGGGCGGGAGTTCGTCTGACCCGCCTGCCCAATCCACCCCAAGCGAGATCGCGAACGCCTGCGCGGCAGCGTCGTCCGGGCGCGTGAACGCGAATACCTTTCGTCCCTGGAATTTCGCCACTTGGGCAATCAGGTGGGCGGCGGCGCCGAATCCATACAGCCCGAGTTTCCGCGCGGGGCCGGACCGCTTGAGACAGCGCCAACCGATCAGCCCCGCACACAGCAACGGCGCTGTCGCGACCGGGGTCGCATCCTCGTGCAGACGAATGCAATGGGAAGCATCGGCAACGACGTGGGTGGCAAAGCCACCCGGCCGGGTGTAACCCGTGAATCCTGGCGCATCGCACAGGTTCTCGCGGCCCTCGCGGCAGTAGCCGCAGCTTCCGCAGGAGGATCCCAGCCAAGGCACGCCGACCAGATTGCCGATGCCGAATCCGGTGACGCCTGCGCCAAGGGCATCGACGTGGCCGACGATCTCGTGTCCCGGTATCAGCGGGGTGCGAATCCCCGGCAGTTCGCCGTCCACCACGTGCAGATCGGTGCGGCAGACGCCGCATGCGCGGATGCGCACGCGCAACTCACCCGCGCGGGGCACCGGGTCCGCGATTTCGCGCAGACGCAGTGGTTCGCCGACTGCCTCGAGCATCATTGCGAGCATGGTCACGGCCCGCCCCGGCTCGACCGGCGCTGCAGCAGCAAGGTCATCTTCGTCCGCATCGGTACACGACGCATTGTGTTGACCCGCGGGTTCGACGGTGGCGCCCGCAACGTTGCCACCCGATGCGGAGGGGCATGTCGCACCCGCAGGGATTCACGCTCCGGCACACCCGCGTTCCGCAAGGTCGCGGCGAGCGGTAACCGGCAAGCCTGCTCCGGCGTGCGTTCCGCGAAATCCCGAATGTTGTTCAACGTGTTCCTCGTCGCCGTGCCTGGGAACCGGCAAGCGCGGAACGCACTCGTCTCCGGAGCCGGCGATGCTGATTTGCTCCGACCCCTACGCGTTGGCGATCGCCAAGCCTAGCCAGCGAGCACGGTTGCCCGCAAACCGCCACGTCGGTGCCGCACACGTGCTGGCCCACGCGAAGCCAGGTGTTCCGTGCGCGCAGGAGCCGTGGTCCGTTCGGGACGGCAGCGGCTCAGTCGACCGCAATCCTGTGCGCGTTGCCAGCTTGCTTCTTGGGCAACGTCAGCGTGAGCACGCCGTTGTCGTAGCGCGCTTCCGTACGGGCATCGTCAACGTCGCCCGGCAGGACGAAGGCCCGGTAGGCCCGGCCCCAGGAGCGCTCGGAGACAAGCTCCTTTTCATCCCGTTTCTCGCTGTGGCGCTTGACTTCGGCACTGATCGACACCTGGCTCCCATGCACCGAGACCTCGATGTCGTCCTTGTTGACGCCGGGGATCTCCGCCTTGATCTGGAACGCGTCGGCGCCTTCGGTGATGTCCACACGCATGTCGATGGCGATCGTGGGATCGCGCCAGAACGCGGGCAGAGTCGCATTGGCGAAGAAATCGTCGAACAGCGCTGGCGGGTAAAACCGCGCCGCCGACCGGAATGGATTGAAGCGAGTAATGGCGGACATCTGCATGACTCCTCGGTTGTATGCGCGAGTCTGGAACTCGCGCACGTTGAAGATACAAAACGGGCATGGCGCCCACTTGACGAACGTCAACATTGCCGCAAGTGACGGATCCCCGGCGCCGGAGCCACGGAGCTTGATGCGGATCAACTTGTCTGGTCGTCGCGCGGGTGGAATATCCATTCCGCCACGCCGGCAGCCGCCTGCAAGGAATGAAACGCCATGTCGAACACCTGGATCCTCGTTGCCGACAGTGCACGTGCGCGCGTGTTTTCGCTGCGAACCGGCACGTCGGGCCTGGAGGAGATCGCGGCCTATGCCAATCCCGACGCACGCGTGCCCGCGCATGCGCTGCCACGCGCACGCCGCCCGGAGCGCGTACACGATCGCTTCGGCACGGCGCGGCACGCGATCGAGCCACGCACCGCCCTGCAGGACAAGCACGATGCCCGCTTCGCGGGTCTGCTGGGATCCGTGCTTGCGGATGGCTTGGCTGCGCGCCAATGCGGGAGGCTGGCGTTGATCGCACCGCCACGCTTCCTCGGGAAGCTCAACGCCGCTCTCGGTGACGACGTGCAAGCGGCGGTGGTGCTGAAGGTCGCCAAGAACCTGACCCGGCGTGGGCCGGCGACGATCCTCGGTGAGATTCCCGTGGCCCTTCGCCGGCGCCGCCGCAATCCTGCCAGCGTGGGTTGAGGGTTGGACGCGCGCGGCATCTGGCGTTGCCACCTGCTTCAGCAATCGGGTGTCACCGCGCTGCCGGTGATCATGGCGTCAATTGGACAGGTGCCTGTCCCGAGCCCCAAGCTGCAGGGCAGACCCGGAGCCGGCGTGGCCCTTGGTATAAGATTTCCATCAATTCTCCCGCCGTCGTGCGGACGCCGTGGCAGAGCCCATACGATTGCTGGTTGTGGATGACGATGCCGAGATACTGGAGCTGTTGCGCCGCTATTTCGTCGCCCAGGATTTCGAGGTATGCACCGCCGTCGACGGATCGGAAATGCGCGGCGTACTCGCACGGACGTCGATTGACCTGGTATTGCTCGACCTGGGGTTGCCTGGCGAAGACGGCTTCGCGTTGACGCGCCAGTTGCATGAGCAATGGGCGGGACCGGTCATCATCATTACCGGGCGTGGCGAATCGGTCGACCGGGTGATCGGTCTGGAACTCGGCGCCGATGACTACGTCACCAAGCCCTTCGACCTGCGTGAACTGCTTGCTCGCGTGCGCAGCGTATTGAGGCGCAGCAACCGCGCGCGGCAGTCGTCTGCCGGCGATGAGCACGCTGCATTGCACTTTTCCGGATTTCGACTTGATCCCTTGGCACGGGAATTGTTCACGGCCGATGGCGAGCGGGTGGCGCTGACCGCCGGTGAATACGAACTGCTGCGCTTGTTCGTCGACAACCCCAATCGCGTGCTGTCACGCGACGACTTGATGGAGCGCATCCATGGCCGCGAGGCGGGACCGTTCGATCGCGCCATCGACGTGCGAATCGGGCGGCTGCGGCGCAAGATCGAATCCGATCCGTCCGACCCGGAGATCATCAAGTCCGTGCGCGGGGCCGGTTATGTGTTTGCCACGCGCGTCTCGCGGGGCGAGTCATGAGCCTGTCATCCATTTCCGCGGACCGCCTCGGTCTGTTGCGGGCATGCCTTGAAGTGGCGCCGGATGCGCTGTTGGCCATCGACCGGCAGGGCCAGGTCGTGCTCGCGAACGCACGTGCCGAAGTCATGTTCGGCGCAGCGCCGGCGTCCTTGCATGGACTGCCGCTCGATGCGCTGCTGGCCGAGCCCACGCAGCGCATGCGGGTGCTGGTGGACTCGCTGTTCGCCACGACGCCGGGCGTGCATGCCGGTGGCAAGGCGGTGGAACTCACCGGGCGCACGCGTGACGGACATCCATTTCCGCTTGAGCTGGTGGGGGCGGTCAGTGATCCCGGACTCGCCGTGGCGTCGTTGCGCGATGTCGCGGGAACCCTCCGCGTGCGGCAGGTGCAGCGGCGAACACGCCTCGATTCGTTCACGGCGCGGATCAGCCAGGTGGCTTTGGAGTCACCCGATTACGAAGAAGCGATCAGCCGCATTCCCGGGCTGGTGATCGAGGCGCTGGACGTGCCTGCCGCGGCGATCCTGTCGTCGGACTGGCACCGCAATGCGTTCCGGATCCGGGCCGCGACCGGCTTGACCACCACCACGGCCGAGTGCCTCGTGGCCATCTTCGGCGACGGGGAACTGACCCATCGCGCGTTCGCAGACGAGGAGCGCGTGCCGATCACGTCTGCCGAACCCGTCGGTGCGGCCGCGGCAACCATTCGTGCCGGGCTGCTGCGCACCCGCTACCAGCATTTTGCGATGGTGCCGCTGTTCGGACGGTATGAACCACTGGGCATCTTGATCGCGTTGGCGATGTCCGAAGACGCTTTCGAAGCGGACAAGGTGGCGTTCCTGCAGGGTGTCGCCCATGTGCTTACCGCCACGGTGCAACGCAGCCACGCCGAGGAACAGTTGGCGCACGCGCAGCGCCTGGATACCGTCGGGCAACTCACCGGCGGCATCGCGCACGACTTCAACAACCTCCTGACCGTGGTGTCGGGCAACCTGCAGCTGCTGGAAACCGAGTTGCGCGACCAGCCGCAGGCGCGCGAGATCATCGACGGTGCGTTGCGTGCAGTCGACCGCGGCGCCGACCTGACCCGCAAGCTGCTGACGTTCGCGCGGCGGCAATCGCTGAAGCCGCACGCAATCCAGCCGGGCCCGCTGCTGGCCGAGCTGGGGCAGATGCTGCGGCGAACCTTGGGTGAGACGATTGCGATCCAGGTCGAGTGCGCGCCCGACACCCCCGCGGTGTTCGCCGATCCCAACGAACTCGACACCGCGCTGGTCAACCTCGCGCTGAACGCGCGCGACGCGATGCCGCGTGGCGGACGCCTCAACATCGCGGCGCGCGAGTTCAGCGCCGCACGGGATGAGGTGGGACTGGCGCCGGGACGCTACGTCGTGTTCCAGGTCGGCGACACCGGCACCGGCATGGCGCGGGACGTGCAGATGCGCGCTTGCGAGCCGTTTTTTACCACCAAGGGCGGTGGCAAGGGCAGTGGCCTTGGCCTCAGCATGGTATACGGGTTCGTCACCCAGTCCGGCGGGCGCCTGCGGATCGACAGCCGGCTGGGCTACGGCACGCGCGTGGAGATCATCCTGCCGGTCGCCGCGGAGCAGCCGCGGGCAGAGGCTGGCGAGGCGGTTGCCGGCCAACCGGGCCAGCGCGGAACCATCCTGGTCGTCGAAGATGAAGCCGAAGTGCGCAACGTCTCGGCGGCGTTCCTGCGCGCAATGGATTTCGAGGTGCTGGCCACCGGCTCCGCCGGGGAGGCCCTGCAATGGCTCACCGCTCGCCCGCGCATCGACGTGCTGTTCTCTGACGTGGTTCTGGGCGGATCGATGGACGGCGTGGAACTCGCGAACGCAGCGCGGCGCCTGCGCCCGCATTTGCCCGTGCTGCTGACTTCGGGTTATTCCGGTGCCGTACCCGCGTTGGCCGGCGCCACCGCGAGTTACCCGTTGCTGCACAAGCCCTACCGGCGCGAACAACTCGAGGCGGCGCTGCAGGCCGTGCTTGCGGCGGGTTCCTCAGTGCAGCGTGCCGGTCAGCCCGGAGTGCATCTGCAGGCCGGCGGCATCGAGTAGCCGGATCTCGCGTCGCTGCACCGAAATGTATCCGAGTGAATCGAGTCGCGATAGCGCGCGGCTGACGGTTTCGTGCTTGATCGACAGGAAGCTCGCGATGTCCGCACGGCCCATGCGCAGGATGAAGTGGCGCGCGCTGAAACCCAGTCGCGCCATGCGCGCGGCAAAGTCCAGCAGGAAGGCGCCGACCCGATGTTCGGCCGAGAGCGTGCCGATGGTCAACATCCAGCCGCGATCGCGGCGGATCTCCGCGGCCAGTGCTTCGGCCAGCCGCGCGTGCAGGTCGGGTATGCGCATGCAGGCCGTCAGCACCGGGGGGTAGGGCAATTCCCAAATGACGCAGTCCTCGAGCGCCACCGCGTCGCACGCATAGGCCGGTAGTCCGATCGACTCGACCCCGAGCAGGTCGCCGCGCATGCGGAAACCGGTGACCTGTTCGCGCCCGCTTTCCGACAGCTCGCAGGTCTTCAGGAATCCCGCGTGCACGAGATACAACGAGTGGAATGGCTGGCCGTTGCGGTACAGGTACCGACCAGCGCGCACCTTGCGCTGCGGCACCAGCATGTGGCGGCGCAGTTGTTCGATGTCCAATTCGGGATTGGCTTCGATGCTGGGTTGGACCGAGGGCGGTGGTATGGCGATGGCGGCGGCGGTCGAGGTATCCATGGCTTGTTCCGGTGGCAGGAGACCGGCTGTCACGCTAGCCGCGGACTGTGCCGGCACGATGTCGCCCGTGCAACGCCGTGTAACGGTGTGTAACGCCACGGTGCGGACCGTGGCCGGGTTGACGCGTCTCAAATTGACGGGACCGCGGACGTGGATAGTTCCGTTACGAACCACCCGTTGCGTCCACATGACCGATCCGACTCGCCTGTCGCCATTCATCGAACCGGCTGCCGTCGAAGCCTGGGATGCGTGGTTCCGCTGGCGCCATCATGCCCACCTGTGCGATGTGTCCATCGACGACACCTGGCGGCGCGTGGCCGATGCACTGGCTGCCGTGGAATCCGAAGACGGACGGGCACTCTGGTTCGGTCGCTTCCTGGATGTCCTTGCCACTTGGCAACTGTTGCCCGACGAACGCCTGCTGGCTGCCGCCGGTACCGGCCCGACGCCTTGGCACGGCGAAACGCTGGACGCGGTGTTGAACCTGGCCGCGTTCGTGGCGACAGACCGCGACGACACCAAGCGGATCGATCCGGTCGACGTCGCGCAGGTCGCCGAAGTGGCGGTGCGCATGCTCGACAACGCCGCGCTGCTTGCGGGCGTGACCGCACCACGCCTTCGCATCGGCCTGACCGGTGTGGCCGATGCATTGGCGCTTCTGGGTTGCGGGTATGACGACGACGCGGGCAGGGTGCTGGTCGCGGCTTGGGCCCGCGCCCTCGCCGAAGGCTCCTTCGCCGCCAGCGCGGAGCTGGCGCTTGAACGCGGTGCGACCGGCGGCGCCATCCCGGCAATCGAGCGGGCCATCCTGCGTGGGTTTGCGCCGGACGTGGTGCGCGCGGCCCATCACCACGGCCTGCGCCATCGGCAGCTCACCGCGATCGTACCGCATCCGCGGCTCGCGCTGTTGGCCAACGACGTCGCCGATGCGCTCGATCCATTGCAGGATGCCCCGCATCCGCGGACGATCATCGCCCCGCCCGGAGACGGTCGTACGATGTATTCCTCCGGCTGTGCCTTGAACGTCTTGCAGACCGGCGGTTCGCGCGCAGACGCGGCGCCCGCCACGCTCGCGGCGTTGCCCTGGTCCGCGCAGATCAGGATGCGCGCCGCGGTGCAACCCTGGATGGACGAGCCCATCGCGTATCACCTGTTGTTCACGGCCGAACCCGATGCGCAGCAGGTGGTCGAAATGTCGCAACAGGCGGCGGTGCTGGGACTGGCGGCGCCCACTTGGCGGATCGTGGCTGGTGGCGGGCGCGCAGCGTCGTGATTGGCGCGATCCGGATGCTCGCCCTGCACTGCGCGATGACGATGCCACCCGGTCGCCGGCGCCTGCGCTGATGATCGCCACCTCGCCGTCGCCCTCTTGGCTCGGAATCAGCAGATGACGGAGCGAACCTGTCCGGCCGCCGACCTCGATGTGCAGGTCGGTGTGGCGCGGCCGGTGGCAAGGACGCCGACCGGCACCTCGCCGAAGTCGGGCGCGGGTATCGATCGTTCTTCAGTCGCCAGCGGTTGTCCGAACGTCCGGAACGGCCGCGACGCGCATGGTCCTCGAGATGATCATGGCAGGCAGCGTCAGGACCCTGTGTGGCGTCAGGAGCTCTGCATTATCTGGAAGCCAGTTTCGAGTTGACCCTGGTCAATCCAGGACCAGCGCTTGCCGCCAGAATTCGTGCATGTTGAACGAGGAGTCTCGCTTGTCAGCCGATGTTGACGACGCTGCAACCCGATCCACGTTTGATCCGCTGGTGGATGCGGCCGCTGCGCTCGAACCGTTGGCCACCGCGGTGGTCCACCCGTGCGATGCGCTGTCGTTGCAGGGTGCACTGGCATCTGCGCGGCAAGGCCTGATTGCGCCGATCCTGGTTGGGCCAAAGGCAAAAATACGCCTTGCCGCGGAATCGGCCGGTTTGGACGTGGCCGATTGTCATGTTGAGGACGTTCCGCACAGCCATGCGGCGGCGGCCCGCGCCGTCGCGATGGTTCGCGCCGGCGAGGCCGCGGCACTGATGAAGGGCGCGCTTCACACTGACGAACTGATGGGTGAAGTACTGGACCGCGGGCGCGGCCTGCGGACCGAACGCCGCGTCAGCCACGTGTTCGCACTGGATGTTCCCAGGTATTCCAAACCGCTATTCCTTACCGACGGCGCGATCAACATCACACCTGACCTCTGCGACAAGCGCGACATCGTCCAGAACGCGATCGATCTGGCACGCGCCATCGGTATTGAAGCACCCAAGGTGGCGATCCTGTCTGCCGTCGAAACAGTGAACCCTCGCATCGCCTCCACGGTCGATGCTGCGGCGTTGTGCAAGATGCGTGATCGCGGCCAGATCACGGGTGGCGTTCTGGAAGGTCCGCTCGCCTTCGACAACGCGGTATCCGTCGCGGCGGCCACCATCAAGGGCATCCAATCCCCGGTGGTCGGCCATGCCGACATCCTCGTGGTACCCGACCTGATGACCGGCAACATGCTTGCGAAACAGATGATCTATCTCGCGGACGCCGCCTCGGCCGGTATCGTCCTGGGTGCGCGCGTGCCCATCGCCCTGACCAGTCGGTCCGACCCCGTGCGCTCACGCGTGGTGTCGTGTGCACTCACGCGGTTGTTCGCCCATCATCAGGTCTCAAAGAAAGGATGAACCGGGCCTTCCTGGCTCTCAACATCGGCTCCTCCAGCATCAAGCTGGCCTTGTTCGATGCCGTGGCGCTCGAACCCATCCTGCGTGGCGACATCACCGATGTCGGGCACGATGGGCATGCCACCTTCAGGTCGCGCGGGCAAACCATCGACCAGACCGCTTCGGAACGACCCGCCGCCGCGGATATCGGTGAAGCGGTTCGCTGGCTGCTCTCCGAGCTGCGCACGCGGCATCCGGAGGTGAGTCTCGCCGGAGCAGGTCATCGCGTGGTCCACGGCGGCACGCGCTTCGACCAGCCGGTCCGCGTCGACGCGAGCGTGTTGGCCGAACTCGAGGCCTTGGCCATGCTCGCCCCCGCACACCAGCCAGCCGAGGTCGCACTGATCAGGAGTGTGCAGGAACTGCTGCCAGATGTACCACAGGTCGCCTGCTTCGATACCGCGTTCCATCGCACGCAACCGAGGCTGACCCAGTGGTTCGCGCTGCCGCGCGCCCTGAGCGATTCGGGAGTCGTGCGCATCGGATTCCATGGCCTGTCGTACGAATACATTGCCGGCGTGTTGCCGCAAATTGCCGGCGGGCACTCGTACGGGAAGGCCGTGGTGGCCCATCTTGGCCACGGTGCCAGCGTGTGCGCAATGCGCGATCGGCAAAGCGTCTCGACGTCCATGGGCTTCACCCCACTCGACGGCCTGATGATGAGCACGCGCTGCGGCGCGATCGATCCTGGGGTCCTGCTGTACTTGCAGCAGCAACGCGGAATGAGCGTGCAGGGCGTCGCGGATCTGCTGGGCAATCGTTCCGGGCTGCTGGGCGTATCCGGAATCAGCGGTGACGTGCGCGTCCTGGAGGCCAGCGGCGATCCCCGTGCGCGCGAAGCTCTGGAGATGTTCGCTGATCGTGCTGCCGCTGCCATCGCATCCCAATGTGTGGTGCTGGATGGACTGGATGCGTTGGTGTTCACCGGTGGTGTCGGTGAACATTCGGCAGGGATACGTGCCGGGATCTGCGGGCGCCTGCGCTGGCTCGGCGTCGAACTTGATGGGGAAGCCAATGCCCGCCACGCGCAGCGAATCGGCAGGGCCGGGGCACCGGTCGGAGTGTTCGTGGTGCCCACCGACGAGGAAATCGTGATCGCACGTGCGGTGCGGCAGGTCCTTGGCTCGGCCTGAATCGCGCACAAAGTGGCGCGCGGTTGACGTCGATCAAAAGCTCCAAAGGGCGCCGTGACAGGCTGCAGGAACCCGATCCGGAGGTCCCGCACCATGAAAGGCACTGCCGCGCCGATGGTTCCGAAGCCCATCAAGCCCGCGCTGGTAACCGTCGCGGAACAAAGCGATGCTCCACATTGGATCGAAACCTTGCGTGATGGCAGCGAGGTGCTGATCCGGCTGCTGCACAAGGACGACGTCGATCTGGAACGCGAGTTCATCCGTCACCTGAGTCCGGAATCGCGACGGATGCGCTTCCTGGGGCAGGTGAGTGAACCCGGACCCGACTTGCTGCGCAACCTGACCGACTTCGACGCCCTGCGGGCCGCGGCATTCGTCGCGTTGGTGATAAGCGACGGCGAGTTTCGCCAGGTCGGCGTGAGCCGCTACAGCACGACCAAGGATGGAACGTCATGCGAATGCGCCGTCACGGTCAGCGATGCTTGGCAGAAGAAGGGGCTCGGCACGCTGCTGATGCGCCGCCTGATCGAGCATGCACGCGCGCACGGCATCCGTACGATGCTTTCGGTCGATACCGCCGGCAACTGGCGTATGCAGGAATTGGCGCACGACCTGGGGTTCACGCGCAATCCGGATCCCGAGGATTCGACCCAGGTGATCTACCGCCTCAGGCTTTGAAGGGGGTAAATAGCGGTCGCGCAGCGGTCGAGGTGGTGGTCCAACGCCAGGTTGGACAGGCCGTACTGGTACTCGCGGAAACAGCCTTCGTAGGGATTCCACGGCAATGTCGGCAGCGCCGCCAACACGCTGGGCGATGGGTATTCTCTGGGTCCTGTTCGAGGGGGGCCTGCCTCCTTCCGCACGTTGCAGGAATGTTGCGAGACGATCTCGCCTTCCGTCCTCAATCGCAGGCTGTGGGAGCTGCAGGCTGCGAAGCTCATCGAAAAATCGGACCAGGGCTACATGGCGACCAAGCCGTGCTTTCGTCTCCATGCGCGGCTGGTGCCATTGGGCACCTTCGCCAAGAGCTGGTCCACGGCCTTGTCGAAACAGGCATGAGCGAACGAGCCGCAACATGCCGTCCGAATGCACCGCCTGCAGCAAATCCGGATGGAGCATCTGTCAAGAAATCCTGTGGATCAGCGAACCCAAACGACGCGCAGGATCAGCTCAGACACACCGCGACCTGGGTTGCATCCGCGCAGGCGGAGCGCGACCCGCGCGGTTTCCGCGGAAGCCTCGGCGCCACGCGCAGCTTCGGCCACCCTTCCCTTCGTCACTTGACACCCCCGTCCCCGGGCCGTCCAATCACGCCTCGCGACCGCGAATGGGAAGCCAGCGATGAACGCGACAATCCCGACGCAACGCCAGCAGTCCTCCGCACGCGGTGCATGGCCGGCAATACTTACCGGCGGCTTGATTGCCGGTTCGCTCGACATCCTTGCCGCGGCGCTGATCAACTGGATCGATCCGCGGATCATCCTGCGGTTCATCGCCGGAGGCGTGCAGGGCAAGGCCGCGCTGCAGGGTGGAGCAGCGAGCGCCTGGGTCGGCCTCATCCTGCAGTGGGGCATGTCGATCGTGATCGCGGCGATCTTCGTGGCCGCGGCGTTGCACCTGCGCTGGATGACACAGCGCTGGATCGTCGCCGGGTTTGCCTACGGCTTCGTCGTGTTCGTCGTGATGAACTACGTCGTGATGCCGCTTTCCGCGTGGCACCGGATCAACCATTACGCGCCGATGTCGTTCGCCTGGAATCTGCTGGCGATGCTGGTGTTCGGGCTGATCATCGCGTTCTTCACGCGCAACTCGTTGCGGCAGGCATGACTTGCGCCACTTGACCCGGCCGCGCATCGGGTGCGGAATTGCGCCTTTGTTTCGCCGGAAGGGGTCGACACGATGAACCGGAAGACGTGCAAGGGCGCGGTCGCGGCCGTGTGTGCGGGAATCGCCATCGCCACCGCCGCGATGGCACCCTCGGGCCGCGCCGCCGACCCGGCCGCGACGCTGCTCGGCTTCACTGCCGATGGAACCACCGCACAACGCGCGCTCGAGCAGCGCTTCGACGGCCAGTTGGATGCGATGGAAATGCGTGGCTGGCTGCAGCGCCTGTCATCCGAACCGAACCAGGTCGGCGCGCCGCACGACAAGGCCAATGCCGAGTTCATCCTGTCGCTGTTCAAGCAGTGGGGATGGGACGCCCACATCGAGACGTTCGACGTGCTGTATCCGACGCCGAAGACGGTGTCGCTCGAACTGGTTGCGCCGACGACATTCAAGGCGATGCTGCACGAACCGCCCGTGGCCGGCGACGCGACCTCGGCACTGCCGGGGGCGCTGCCGCCGTACAACGTCTACGGCGCCGATGGCGACGTCACCGCGGACCTGGTCTACGTCAACCAGGGCATGCCGGACGACTACAAGGAGCTCGCGCGGCGTGGCGTCGACGTCAAGGGCAAGATCGTCATCGTCCGCTACGGCGGCGGTTGGCGCGGCTTGAAACCCGAACTCGCGCACGAGCACGGCGCGGTCGGATGCCTCATCTATTCCGACCCGCGCGACGACGGCTACTTCCCTGGTGACACGTACCCGAAGGGCGGCTGGCGCCCGCCGGAAGGCGTGCAGCGCGGCTCGGTCGCCAAGATGATGGTGTATCCGGGTGATCCGACGACGCCGGGCACCGGTTCAACGCCGGGCGCAAGGCACTTGCCGCTCGACAAGGCGACGACCTTGTTGAAGATTCCGGTGCTGCCGATTTCATACGCCGATGCGACGCCGCTGCTGCAGGCGCTCGGCGGTCCCGTCGCGCCGGAATCCTGGCGCGGCGCGCTGCCGATCACGTACCACATCGGAGCGGGTCCGGCGAAGGCGCACCTCGTCATCCAGTCGGACTGGACGCGCAAGCCGGTCTACGACGTCATCGCGAAGATCAGGGGGTCGGAGGCACCCGACCAGTGGATCGTGCGCGGCAACCACCACGACGGCTGGGTGTTCGGCGCGTGGGATCCGCTGGCCGGCACCATCGCGATGCTCGGCGAAGCCAAGGCGATCGGCGCACTGGTCAAATCGGGATGGCAGCCGAAACGCACGATCGTCTACGCGAGCTGGGACGGCGAGGAGCCGGGCCTGCTCGGTTCGACCGAATGGGCCGAAACGCATGCCAGGGAACTGCAGCGCAACGCCGTGCTGTACCTCAATTCGGACACCAACGCGCGCGGATTCCTGTACGCCGATGGCAGCCACTCGCTGCAACACCTGGTGAATCAGGCAGCCGCCGACGTGACCGATCCGGAAAAAGGCGTCAGCGTGCTGGAACGGCGTCGCGCGCAGATGCGTGTCGACGGCGCATCGCCCCATGCCAAGCCGGAAGCGAAACGCGACGCCGGAATCGCCGCGAAGGGTGGCGACCTGCCGATCGGCGCGCTGGGCTCCGGATCGGACTACAGCGCGTTCCTCGAACACCTCGGCATCGCGACGCTGAACCTCGGCTTCGGCGGCGAGGACGACGACGACGGCATCTACCATTCGCGCTACGACTCGTTCGACCACTTCGACCGCTTCGGCGATCCTGGCTTCAAATACGAGGTCGCGCTGGCGCAGGTCGCCGGCCGCGTCGTGCTGCGGACGGCGGATGCGGAACTGCTGCCGATGCGCTTCGGCGATTTCAGCGCGACGCTGGACCATTACCTCGTCCAGTTGCACAAGCTGGCCGACGACGCGCGCACGGCCGCCACAAACCAGCATGCGCTGCTCGATGCCCGCGCGTACGAACTGGTATCCGACCCGACACGCCCGATCGCGCCACCGGAACGGCTGAGCGACGTGCCGACGATCGACTTCGCGCCACTCGATGCCGCGGCCAAGGCGCTCGACACCAGCGCGCGGGCCTTCGAATCCGCGTACGCCGCCCGTGCCGCGTCCGGATTCAAGCTCACCGCTCGGCAGGCGCGCGACATCAATGCGCGGATGGGCCGCATGGAACAGGCGCTGACCGATCCCGCCGGCCTGCCCGGCCGCGAATGGTTCAAGCACATGATTTACGCGCCCGGCCTCCTCACCGGCTACGGCGTCAAGACCGTGCCCGGCGTGCGCGAAGCACTCGAAGCGCGAGACTGGCAGGGTGCGGACAAGTATGCGGCGATCACCGCAAAGGTGCTGGACGGCTACCGTGCCGAGCTCGACGCGCTGACGGCGATGATGCAGAAACCGTAGTCGAACGTGGCGCGCGGGCGTTGGCATCCCGCGCGCCTTCGGGTGTCACCGGTCCCGCCCCCGGCGGGTGCCCAGCTTGCGTTCGAGGAAGTCCACGGTCGCGGCGTCGACCCTGAGCCAGGTCGAGTGCAGCAGGAAACCATGGATCTCGTCCGGGATCACCATTTCCTCGAACGGCACGCCATGCTCGCGCAAGCGCGGCACCACGTCGGTCATCTGCGCAAAATGCACGTTGCGGTCGTCATCGCCCTGGATCAGCAACACGGGTGATTTCCAGCGGTCCATGTCGGCGTCGGGCGACGACTCCCACGCGACTTTCATGGCGTCCTTGTAGTCGCCCTGTTCGAAGCGCGTGAGCGGATTGAACGTCGCGATCTCGCCCATCATTTGCGACCAGTCGTGGATGCCGTGCAGGTCCACGCCGGCCTTGAAGATGTCGGAGTTGCGCGCCAGCGCGAGCGCCGTGAGGTAGCCGCCGTAGGAGCCGCCCCAGATGCCGATGCGCGCGGGATCGACGCCCGGCACCTGTTGCAGGAACTTCGCGCCGGCGACCACGTCCTGGTATTCCGCGGCGCCCGTGGGGCCCCAATGTTGCGGATTCCGGAACGCAAAGCCGTAACCGATTCCGAGCCGGTAGTTCACGGACAGTACCGTGAATCCGTGCGCGGCGAGGTACTGGTTCACGGCGTAGCTGTTGGAGTAGTAATCCATGTAATGCCAGCCGAGCAGCATCTGCCGCGGCGGCCCGCCGTGCACGAAGATCACGCCGGGCTGGTTGCCTTGGGCGTCGGCGCGGCGGAACAACTGGCCATGCACCGGCGTGCCGTCGGCGGCCTTGAAGGAAACCGCCTGCGGGACCAGGAATTGCGCGGACGGAAATTCCCGGGGAATCGAATCGGGTTGCAGTACGCGCTGCTCCGCGCCGGACGCTGCCATCACTGCCACCAGCGGCGGACGCTGCGCGCCGGCATCGATGTACGCGACGGTATTGCCGGTCGCGACAGGAGAAGTGTGGATGTGCGTGCCTGAGGTCAGGGTGTGTGGCTGCGCGCGATCGGTGGGCACGCGGAACAGATGCCGGCGGTCGTCGTCATCCTCCGTCGCGCCGGTATTCGCGCTGTAGATGACCGAACGTCGGTCGGGCGCCATGACCACGTCTTCGGCCATGAACTCGCCCGGCGTCAGCAACAGCGGCGCGCCGCCCTCGTCGGCAATCGAATACAGGTGCGGCCAGTTGTCGAGCGTGGCGACAAAGACGAGGCGCGATCCACCGTTGGCCCAATGCAGGTTCGCTTCGCCTTGGGTCTGCGGATACGAGCCGACCAGGGTATCGGGGCTTTTCCAGACGGCATGGCCAAGACCGGTGTCCGCATCTGCGACCCAGATCGACCACGGCTGCGGCGTCAGGGCCAGGATCGGCTGCGGCGCACCGCCCTTGCCGCGCTGGCGCGTGTAGGCGATGCGCTTGCCGTCCGGCGACCAGCGCGGCGAGCCATCGATGCCGGTCGACGGCGCAAGGAACTGGATCGGCGTCGTGTCGTTGGTGAATACGCCGATGAAAGCGTGG
Source organism: Lysobacterales bacterium (assembly GCA_046347015.1). GTDB lineage: Bacteria > Pseudomonadota > Gammaproteobacteria > Xanthomonadales > Rhodanobacteraceae > Dokdonella_A. Next base: position 27,239 of record JAXMHA010000025.1, read on the forward strand.
TCATCGCGGTTCGACACGAACGCGAGGCGCTTGCCATCCGGCGACCAGCGCAGGTGTGTGTCCTTGCCACGGTCGAAGAACAGGCGCCTGGGCTTGTCCTTGGCAGTGGTTGCCATCGGTGCGGTCCACACCTGGTCCTCCTTGATGTAGACCAGCGCGCCCGTTGCCGAAAGCGCCGGCGCATCGCCCTCGACGAGCTCGTGTGCGGTTGCGGCATCCTGGTCCACCGCCCACAGCATCACCTTCGGTTCGGCCGGACTGGACGCGACATCGGGCGGAGTCTTCGCCGGCCAGTTCGCGTCGTGGTCTCCGCCGCGCACGAACACCAGCGATCTGCCGTCGGGTGAAAACGTCAGTTGCGTGATTTCCTGGCCATCGTCTTCGGTAAAGCGCGTGGTCTGGCGCGGCTCGAACCCCGGGGCTTGCGCGATCCAGACATTGCGCACGCCGGACTGGTTGACGACCCACGCGATGTGATCGCCATCCGGCGCCGCGGCCAGGCCCTGTGGGAACGGGTAGGCGAGTACCTGCTCCAACGTGAAGCCCGGCGCCGCCGATCGCGCTGCCGCGCGACACGGGTTCGGCAACACGGTGCAACTGCCGGCAAGCAACATGGCGAACGCCAAAACGTGCAACCGGTGCATGGCACCCCCCCCTCATATGAATGACATTCGGCCAGCCCGGTGCGCAGCGACCCGCTGTCACGTCGATGCGGCCCGCTGCGGCATGCTAACCCGGACGAGAGTACACAGGCGACGGACCGCGTCGCCGCAGCGGAGATGACGGCGACGGTTCCGGCGGCGTGGCCCGTTCGGAAGGACCCCCGGTTGAACGAAACCTGAGTCGCATGGCCGGCGCCCCAGCGATTGCGCCGCCGCTGCGCGATCATGGAGCGGGGTCACCGCAACAGGAGAACCGCCATGCGCATTTCCGTCATTCCCGCCCTGCTGGCCGCAATCGCGATGCCGGCCTTCGCCGCAACGCCCGAGCCGCCCGCGCTTGCCGTGCCGGCCTACGTCACCGCGGCACTTGCCAATCCCGCGCGCGCTGCCGACCGCAAGGACGACGCGCGGCGCAAGGCCGCCGCGGTCATGGCGTTCACCGGCGTCAAGCCGGGTGACAGCGTGCTCGAACTCGTGCCCGGCAGTGGTTACTGGACGCGAATCTTCAGCGCGATCGTCGGACCCGAGGGCCACGTCTACACGGTGTGGCCCCGGGAAACGATGAAGTTTTCGGCGAAGAGCCTCGCCGAATGGCAGAAGCTCGTGAAGACGAAGGAATACGCAAACGTCAGCGTGCTGGAACAGCCGGCCGCGATGCTGAGCGTGCCAACGCCGGTCGATATCGTGTTCACTTCGGAGAACTACCACGATTACCACGACCCGTTCATGGGCCCGGTCGACATGGCGAAGTTCGATCGTGAAGTTTCGATGGCGCTGAAACCGGGCGGCGTGTTCGTCGTGATCGACCACGCGGCGAAAGCCGGCACCGGCATCGCCGACACCAATACGTTGCACCGGATCGATCCCGCCGCCGTCAAGCAGGAAGTCGAAGCCGCCGGTTTCACGTTCGACGGGTCGAGCGATGCGCTGCAGAATCCGGCCGACCCGCTCGACATCAAGGTGTTCGATCCGTCGATCCGCGGCCATACCAGCCAGTTCATGTTCCGCTTCCGCAAGCCCGTGCACTGAGGGCGTTCCGCCGGCCGGCTGGTACGATGCCAGCCAGCCGGACGGCCGTCGCAATCGCGCGGCCATGCGTCGGCGCGTACCCGTTGCGCGCCGGCACGCGTGTGATGCTTTGGGCATCGCGTCCCGCAGACCGATCCGCACCGGAGCATTCCGATGAAGCGCCTGGGCTTGCCGTGGATTCCACTCGTGCTGGCGGCAGCGGCATTGCCGGCAAACGCCGCGCCGCCCTGGTTGCCGAAGGACCCTGGTCCGGCATCGTGTGCGCTACACGACGGCGTCGCAACGCTCGACAACGCCGCATTGCGGTTCGCGGTCGCAGCGAAGGACGGACACCTGCACCCGCTCGCGTTCGACAACCGCTTCACCGGTCAGGCACACAGGCTCGATGGCGAGCTGTTCTCGCTGCAGCCGCGCACGGGTGATGCAATGCCGGCCAGCGCATTCGCGCTCGACGGCAGCCTTGCCTGCATCGAATTGAGGGGTGAAGCCGGCGCGTCGCGCGCGGCGGCGCGGCGTTCCGGCAAGGCCCTGCATGCGAAGCTGCGCGATGCCGGCGCCGGCCTCGCCATCGACTGGACCGTCGAGTTGCGTGACGGCGCCAACACCGTGCGCGAGATTGCGCGCCTCGAACCGTCACGCGAGATGGACCTGAAATCGGTCACGCTGGTCGACCTCGACCTGCCCGGCGCCTTCACCGCCGGCACCGTCGACGGCTCACCGATCGTCGATGGCGCGCGCTTCTTCGGCTTCGAATCCCCGATGGCGCGCTCCAGCGTCACCGGCGGCCACGCGACGATGTCGCTGCGGCGCGCGTTGCCGCTGCGCGCAAACGTGCCGGTCGAATACTCGGCCGTATTCGGCGTTGCACCGGAGAACCAGTTGCGGCGCGGTTTCCAGGCTTACCTCGAAAACGAACGCGCGCATCCGTTCCGCACGTTCCTGCACTACAACTCGTGGTACGACATTGGCTACTTCAACCGCTACACGCAGGACGAAGCGCTGCGCGAAATCGACGCGGTCGGCGAGCAACTGCACGTCAAGCGCGGCGTCACGCTGGATTCATTCCTGTTCGACGACGGCTGGGACGACCCGCAGCGGCTGTGGCAGTTCAACGCGAACTTCCCGCACGCGTTCCATCCGCTGAAACGCGAAGCCGCGAAGTTCGGCGCCGCACCCGGCATCTGGTTGTCGCCGTGGGGCGGCTATGGCCCGCCGCGCGAGCAACGCCTCGCCGCCGCGCGGGCCGCCGGCTACGCGGTCGACGCCGAGGGCATCGCGCTGTCGGATCCGAAATATTTCGCGCTGTTCAAGTCGGTCACCGAGAAACTGCTGCGCGAGGACGGCATCAACCAGTTCAAGTTCGACGGTACCGGCAGCCCCGACAAGGTCACGCCGGGTAGCCCGTTCGACAGCGATTTCGCCGCGGCGATCGTCCTGATCGACGACTTGCGCGCGATCAAGCCGGACCTCTACGTCAACCTGACGACCGGCACGTGGCCGTCGCCGTTCTGGCTGCGCTTCGCCGATTCGATCTGGCGCGGTGGCGAGGACCACCTGTTCCAGGGCCGTGGCAGCGACCGCCAGCGCTGGATCACGTACCGAGACGCCGACACGTATGGCGGCATCGTGCGGCAGGGCCCGCTGTTTCCGCTGAACTCGCTGATGCTGCACGGGATCATCTACGCGCAGCACGCGAAGGAATTGGACAACGACCCGCAGCACGATTTCGCCGACGAGGTGTGGTCGTACTTCGCGACGGGAACGGGACTCCAGGAGTTGTACATCACGCCGACATTGCTGACTGCGGAAGACTGGGACACGCTGGCGAAGGCAGCGAAGTGGGCGCGAGCGCGCGCCGACGTGCTGCGCGACAGCCATTGGGTCGGCGGCGACCCCGCACGCGACGAAGCCTATGGTTGGGCCGCGTGGGCGCCGCAGCATGCGACGCTGGCGCTGCGCAACCCGTCGCGGCAGCCGCGTTCGATCGCGATCGATGTCGCCACGGCATTGCAGTTGCCGGCCGGCAGCGCGGCCACGTGGCGAGCCACGCCGGTGTTCGGCGACACGGCGGCGCGCGATTTCACCGCCGGCGCCACGACGCGAGTCGAGCTCGCGCCGCATCAGGTCATCGTCTGGGATCTCGTGCCTGCGGCCGAACGCGCGCACTGACGCACTTGCGTGCGATCAAACGGCGATTCGCAGGAACGGCGACGGCACACGCTCGACAAACTCGCGGCGCACATGCGCGAACAGCCCGCGCTGCCCGCCGAAGGGGACGCGCGCGATCGCCGCATCGAACGAGACCCACTCGAACGCATCGTGCTCGGCGCCGATGCGAACCTCGGCATCGTCGTCGACGAATGCGACGAAGGCCGGCACGACCTCGACCGTATCGGTACCGTCGAGGTAGAACGTCTCGCAGCGGTCGGCCGAATACAGCTCGCGCGGCACGAGACCGGTTTCCTCGCGCAGCTCGCGGATCGCGCAATCGGAAGCACGCTCGCCCGCTTCGATGTGGCCGGCGACGTAACTCCACGCGCCACGCAGGAATGGGCCGGCACGGCGCAACGACAGCACGCGCGTGGTGTCACCCCGCCCGCGCAGCACGACCACCGAGACCATCGTGCAGCGCACCGGGATGTTGGCGCGTGGCGTGTTCATTGCCGTCCCCCGCGAGGCGCGGCGAGTTTCGGTTGGCGGGTCAAGTCGGCGGGTGACATTGGCGGACGACATTGGCGGGTCAAGAGCCGCCCTACATGGTACGTCGTCGACGCAGGGCGGGTTTGGACCCGCCATCGCACCGGACCCAACCGGCGCACGGCCAGCGCCCCGCCTTCGCCAAACGCCGCGCTGCAAGGCATACTGATCCGGTTCCGGCGCGATGCGCTCTCCGGCGGGTCCACCGTGAATGTTCGACACATCGGGAGGTCGGCCGTGGCAGGCGTTCGCTTCGTTCGCATGATCTCGCGAAGCCTCCTCATGCTGGCGGCGATCACCGGCGGTGCGCTGCTGGCGATCGGCGCGACGGCGCAACCATCCGGCAAGGCTGCCGCGGACGGCTTCGCCGCGCGCATCGTGCTCGACGGTCCGATCGGTCCCGCCGCGGCGGAATACTTCGGCAAGGCGCTGGCAAACGCAACCGGTGACGGGGCAACCGTCGTCGTGCTGCAGATCGACACGCCGGGTGGCCTCGCCGAGTCGATGCGGCAGATCGTCAGCGCGATCCTCGCCTCGCGCATGCCGGTGATCGGCTACGTCGCGCCCGACGGCGCGCGCGCCGCATCGGCCGGTACCTACATCCTGTATGCGTGCCAACTCGCGGCCATGGCGCCGGCGACGCACCTCGGCGCGGCGACTCCGGTGTCGATCGGTGGTTCGACGCCAATGCCGTTGCCGAAGCCGCCGGCCACGCCCGCGCCATCGTCCGGATCGAGTCCCGGCAAGGTCCCGCCTGCCGGCCCCGCAGCGAAGCCCGCCGCGGCGCCGGAAGCGGGCGGCGGTGACGCCGAGGCGCACAAGGTGCTGAACGACGCGATCGCGTACATCCGTTCGCTCGCCGAGCTGCGCCACCGCAACGCCGACTGGGCCGAGCAGGCGGTGCGCGGCGCCGCGACGCTGACCGCCGACGACGCCGTAAAGGAACACGTCGCGGATTTCATCGCCACCGACGTCGCGGACGTACTGCGCCAGGCGGACGGCCGGCAGGTGACGCTCGGCACCGATGTCGTCACGCTGCACACCGCGAACCTCGCGGTGCGCGACTACGCACCCGGCTGGCGCACCAGTTTCCTCGGCATCATCACCAATCCGACGATCGCCTACCTGCTGCTGCTGGCCGGCATCTACGGTCTCGTGCTCGAGGCGCTGCATCCCGGTGCGCTGTTCCCCGGCGTCGCCGGCGCGATTGCGCTGCTGATCGGCCTCTATGCGCTGCAACTGCTGCCGGTCAACTACGCGGGCCTTGCGCTGATGGCGCTCGGCGTCGCGCTGCTGCTGGCCGAAGCCTTTGTCCCGGCGTATGGCACACTCGGCGCCGGTGGCATCATCGCGTTCGTGATCGGATCGATCATGCTCTTCGATACCGGAGTCCCGGGATACGCATTGAATGTCGGCGTGATCGGCGGGATCGCGGCATCCGGAATCGGGCTGCTTGCGGTGATCCTGTGGCTCGTCGTGCGTGCGCGGCGCGCACACGTGGTCAGTGGCGACCGCTACATGCTCGACGCCCGGGGCGAATTGCTGGCGCCACTCGAAGCCGGCCGCGACGGCGAAGCGATGATTTTCGGCGAACGCTGGCGCGTGCGCAGCGACTCGCCGCTGCCGGCCGGCACGCCGGTGCGCGTGGTGCGCCGCGACGGCCTGTTGTTGTGGGTGGAGCGCGCCTGATCCGTTCCAGCGGTTTCATCAGCCATCGGGAGCAAGCCATGTTCGGATTCGCCGGCGTCATCATCGTCATCATCCTGTTCGTGCTGTTCACGGCGATCAAGATCCTGCCCGAGTACGAGCGCGGCGTCGTGCTGACGCTCGGCCGCTACACCGCGACCAAGGGTCCCGGCCTCGTGCTGCTGTTCCCGGTCATCCAGCACATGATGCGGGTGGACTTGCGCGTCAACGTGATGGACGTGCCGCCGCAGGACGTGATTTCGCGCGACAACGTGTCGATGCGCGTCAACGCGGTGGTGTACTTCCGCGTCGTCGACGCCGACAAGGCGATGCTGCAGGTCGCCGAGTTCTACCAGGCCACCAGCCAGCTGGCGCAGACGCGGTTGCGCTCGGTGCTCGGCCAGCACGAGCTCGACGAGATCCTGTCGCAGCGCGACTCGATCAACCACATCCTGCAGACGATCCTCGACGAGGCCACCGACGCGTGGGGCATCAAGATCTCGAACGTCGAGGTCAAGGACGTCGACATCAACGAGGCGATGGTGCGCGCGATCGCGCGGCAGGCCGAGGCCGAGCGCGAACGGCGCGCGAAGATCATCCACGCCGACGGCGAACTGCAAGCCGCGGAAAAATTGCGGGACGCGGCCGGGCTGCTGGCGCAGCAGCCGCAGGCACTGCAGTTGCGCTACCTGCAGACGATGGCGGACATGGCCAACAGCGGCAAATCGTCGACGGTGGTGTTCCCGATGCCGCTCGACCTCGTCAAGCCGATCCTCGACCTGGCCGGGCGCAAGGGTTGAGCGCCCGCGCCGGCCGGATGCCGGCGTGTCGCCGGCAATCCCGCGTGCTTCAACCCGCCGGCGATGGCACGGGCCAGGGCGGCAGCCCGTGGCGCACGCCTTCGTGCTCCATCCAGTCCAGGATCGCCAGCGTCACCGACTGCCGGATGGCGCAGGCAGTCGCGAGGTCCGGGCTACGCACGAAATAGACGAACTCGAGTTCAATGCCGGCCGCGCCGATGCCGAGCAAGTGGCCACGGTCGAAGCGCACGTCCGGCCGTGACCGGATGATGTCACACGCGGCGTCGACCAACGCCCGCATCTTGGCCACCGGCGTGTCGCGCGCGATCGCGAACGCGCACACGATCCGCCGCTCGGTCCGGTTCGTCTGGTTGTGGATCACTTCCTTCAGCAGGTTCGAGTTCGACACGACGAGCAGTTCGCCACCCGTCGCCCGCAGCCGCGTGGACTTGACGCCGACCCGCTCGACCGTGCCGGAATCGGTGCCGAACGCGATCGAGTCGCCGACCTTGAACGGCTTGTCGAGGCCGATCGCCATCGACGCGAACAGGTCGCCGAGCACGTTCTGCAGCCCGAGCGCGATCGCGACGCCGCCAATGCCGAGGCTGGTGACGAACGCGGTGATGTTGACGCCGGCGTTGTCGAGGAAGGCCAGCAGCAGCACCGTCCACACCGCGATCTGCAGCGCCCAGCGCAACACGCCGCCGATCACCGGATTGCGGTCCTGCACCCGCGCGCCCGCCCCCGCACCGTCGAGCCACAGCCGCACCAGCGCGTTCGCCCACAACGCGACCTGGATGCCGACGACCGCGAACACCGCATGGCCGACCCCCGCGCGCGGCGACCCTGGCATTTCGAGCCCACCCGCGGCGAGCAACAAGGCGAACACCAGCAACGCCCAGCCACGCGTGGTACCCAGCAGCGCGGACAGCACCTTCACGCCACGGCCCGCATCCGGCTTCTCCGCATGCGCGTGGGCGCGCCGCGCCAATGCCTCGACAATCACGAAGGCCACGACGTAACCGGCGATGCCGGCGGCGAGCAGCACCAGCCACGTGCGCAGCGGATTGTGCAGGAGCGGATGGTCGAGGATGGTCGCGGCGTTCATGGCAACTCGCGCATCGAATCGGGCCTCACGCCGCACCCGGCGCACCGCGCGGCGCCTGCTGGAACACCTTCGACAACACGAAATCCGCGGTGACGTCCTCGCCAGCCAGCAGCATCGCGATCAATTCGCCGCCGAGCACCTGCGGCGCGATCACGACGTCGGGCTGCACCAGTTGCACCCGCGGCAGGTGCCGCGCGTCGTTGACGGCGGCAACGGTGCGCGCGTGGCCGCCGAGTTCACGCACGGCCAGCACGATGAACGCATTCTCGGAGTCGTCGTCCAGCATCGCCAGCACGGCGTTGGCCGCCGGCGCTCCGGCCTCGCGCAGCACCTCGACGCTACTCGGGTCGCCGTAGACGACGTCGCCGGACACCGGTTCCTCCGGCGCCGCGCGCAGCAGCCGGGTGACGGCCACGCCGCGCTTGTGCAGTTCCCGCCACGCATTGATGGCGAGCGGCGTGTTGCCGATGACGATGCAATGCCCTTCCCGTTTCATCTTGCGGCCCGTCCGGTTGACGAATTGCGCGAGCGAGCGGTCGAGCATCGGCCCGATCACCGCCGTGAGTGACGTCGCGAACACGGCGACGCCCAAGAGGATCACCGACACCGCGAACAATTTCGCACCCGGGGTTTGCGGCGTGATGTCGCCATAGCCGACCGTCGTCATCGTCACGATCGCGAAATACAGTGCAGTGACGAGGTCATGGACTTCCGGATGGAATTCGCTGCCGAGGTAGAACGTCCCGAATGTCGCGTACAGGACCAGCATGGCGACCGAGGTCAGCGCGAACAGCGTGCTGGCGGTGACGCTGGAGCGGTCGAAGCGGCGCCACGCGGCAACCAGCAGGATCGCGACCAGCGCGAAGTAGCCGAGCAGCACGTGGCCGCGCGCGGCCCCGCCGAGGCCGGTGTCGATCACCGCCGCCAGCGCCAGCAGCAGCGCGAACAGCCACGCGACCCGCGAACGAAACAGCAAGCCGGCCGCCATCGTCAGCATGCCGCCGCCGATCAGCAACGGGATGAGGATGCCCGGCCGCAGCAACGTCGCGTCGGTCAGCACCGTTTCGAGCTGCGTCCGCCAGCCCGCCCCGAAATCGGCATGCAGCAGCCAGGCACCGCCTGCCGCGAGCAGCAGCGCGAGCGGCCAGTGGGGAAACCACAGGTGCGCCCGCACCGCCTTGGCCAGCGTCCGGACGAAGCCGCGCACCCGCGCGAACGGCGCGGCCCGGGTCGCGACCATTGCGCGGGCCTTCGTTGCGCCGGCGTTGGCGGGTGGTGTCGCCACCGTGCGTCGTCCTCGTGGCCGTCGAGCCGCAAGGGTACCATCGCCCCCGCGCCGGACCCGCGTGCCGGCGCTGTCTGGCAGTGGCCCGGTTTGAAATCCGTTCGCCCCGAGCGCAGGCACCAACCTGGGTAAAGATGGGGCCGAAGTCGAAGGGGATCGGGCGTTTCGACTTCGCTCGCTGCGCGAGCCACGCTCAACGCGAGCGGAAAATTCGAACTGCGCCACTACCCGCTGTCCGCGGAGGCGGGAATCACGCTATCGTGCGACCCTTGCGGCCCGCCGGCCGGAACTGGGGAATCGCCGTGAACGCATCCACCGGAGCCATCACGCCGTCGCGCGCCGAATTGACCCTGCGCGGCCTCGTCATCGGCATCGTGATCACGCTGGTGTTCACCGCCGCCAACGTCTATTTCGGACTCAAGGCCGGCCTGACGTTCTCGACGTCGATTCCCGCCGCGGTGATCTCGATGGCGATCCTGAAGGCGCTGCGCGACGCGACGATCCAGGAGAACAACATCGTGCAGACGGTCGCCTCGGCAGCCGGCACGCTGTCGTCGATCATCTTCGTGCTGCCGGGCCTCGTCATCGTCGGCTGGTGGACCGGGTTCCCGTTCTGGCAGTCGTTCGGGATCTGCGTGACCGGCGGCATCCTCGGCGTGATGTACACGATCCCGTTGCGCCGCGCGCTGGTGACCGACTCCGACCTGCCCTACCCCGAAGGCGTCGCCTGCGCCGAAGTGCTAAAGGTCGGCTCGGGCGGCGGCGAGGCGGCGGCGGAATCGGTCGAGTCCGGCGGCGCCGGCCTCAAGGCGGTGCTGTGGGGCGCGATCGTGTCGGCGGTGTTCTACGTCATCGTGCAGACGAAGATGTTCGCCAGCGACGTCGCGCATTACTTCCGCGTCGGCGACCGCGGCGCGGCGAGCGGCTTCGACTTCAGCCTGTCGTTCGCGCTGTTCGCGGTCGGGCACTTGGTCGGCCTCTGGGTCGGCGTCGCGATGCTGGTCGGCGCGCTGATCGGTTGGGGCTGGGCGGTACCGCATTTCACCCTGCTGCATCCGGCGTCCGGCGCTGCGGCCGACGTCGCGCAAGGCGCGTGGAGCCACTACGTCCGCTTCGTCGGCGCCGGCACGATCGGCGTCGCGGCCATCTGGACCCTCGCGAAATTGGTGAAGCCGGTGATCGGCGGTCTCGCCGGCGCGATGCGCGCGTCGCGGGCGCGCAAGGCCGGCACGCTCGACTCCCTGCCGCGCACCGAGCACGACATGCCGATCGGAACGGTCGGCCTGATCTCGCTCGCGTGCCTGGTCCCGGTCGGTTACCTGCTGTGGCACTTCGGCGTCGCCAGCGGACTCGGCGCCGTCAGCGGCACGTTGGTGATCGGCGGCGTCGCGTTCGTCATCGTGCTGAGCTTCCTCGTGTCGGCGGTGTGCGGCTACATGGCGGGCCTGATCGGCTCGTCGAACAGCCCGCTGTCCGGCATCGGCATCCTCGTCGTCATCATCGCCGCGCTGTTGCTGGTGCTGGGTGTCAAGCCCTTCCTGCCGGGCGACGCCGGCAAGGCGCTGGTCGCGTTCGCCCTCTTCATCACGTCGATCGTGTTCGCGGTCGCGAGCATCGCGAACAACAACCTGCAGGACCTCAAGACCGGGCAACTGGTCGACGCGACGCCGTCGAAGCAGCAGTGGGCGCTGGTGATCGGCGTCATTGCCGGTGCGGTGGTCATTCCGCCGGTGCTGGGCCTGCTGCAGGAAGCCTACGGGTTCCTCGGCGCGCCCGGCGCCGATCCGTCGCGCGCGCTGCCGGCGCCGCAGGCGGGCCTGATCTCCGCGCTCGCGCAAGGCGTCATCACCGGCGCGATCGACTGGAGCCTGATCGGCATCGGTGCCGCGATCGGCGTCGCGATCATCGTGCTCGACGAGATCCTCGGCGCGGCGAAGAAGGGGCCGCGGCTGCCGCCGCTCGCGGTCGGCCTCGGCATCTACCTGCCGACCTCGACGACACTGATGGTCGTTGCCGGCGCGCTGGTCGGCGCCTGGTTCGACCGTCGCGCCGCGCGCGGACCCGCAGGCGACGCAACGAAGCAGCTCGGCGTGCTGCTGGCGTCCGGCCTGATCGTCGGCGAAAGCCTGCTCGGCGTGATCGTCGCCGCGATCGTCGCGTTCTCCGGCAACTCGGCCCCGCTGGCGCTGGTCGGCGACGCCTTCGCGACCCCGTCGATCTGGCTCGGCGGCCTCGTGTTCGTCGTGACCATCGTCGTGCTGTACCGCTGGATCGCGAAGATGGCGCGGGGGTGAGTGCAGGTTTCGGGATCGGCATGCGCGGGGACACCGAATCACTCGAAGATCATCGAATGACGCTGCCCTTTCACGGCTCCGCCGAGCCGGAATCGATTGACGCGCGTCAGTAACGGATTTGTCGTCATCCGTCATAATCGACGCCCAGTCACGCCGTACCGGGTGAACCGCCATGACCCACGTCGTCACCGACAACTGCATCCTGTGCAAATACACCGACTGCGTCGAGGTGTGCCCGGTCGATTGCTTCCACGAGGGTCCCAACTTCCTCGCGATCGACCCGGAGGAATGCATCGACTGCACGTTGTGCGTGCCGGAGTGCCCGGCGCTCGCGATCTTTCCCGAGCAGGACGTGCCGGCCGGCATGGAACACTTCCTCGAACTGAACGCCGAGCTGGTGAAGAACTGGCCGGTGATCGCGGCGAAGAAGGACGAGCTGCCCGACGCCAAGAAATGGGACGGCGTGGCGGACAAACTGCCGTACCTCGAACGCTGACGAGCCAGGCCGATGCCGATCCGCTACCCCACCGTTTCCGCGAACATCCTCGACGCGATCGGCGACACGCCGCTGCTCGAGATCGACGGCATCTTCGCCAAGTGCGAATTCCTGAACCCGTCGGGATCGATCAAGGCGCGCATCGCGAAGTACATCGTCGAGCGTGCCGAGGCGACTGGGCAGCTCAAGCCCGGCGACACCATCGTCGAGGCGACCAGCGGCAACACCGGCAATGCCTTCGCTATGGTGGCCGCGGTCAAGGGCTACCGCATGATCGTGGTGATGCCCGAAGGACTGTCGAGCGAGCGCGTCGCGATCTCGCGCGCATTCGGCGCCGAAGTGCTGTTCTGCGGCAGCTTCCACGTCAACGCCGCGCTGGAGCGCGCGCGTGAACTCGGCCAGCAGCCGGGGTTCTTCTTCCCCGGCCAGTTCGAGTCGGAATGGAACGTCGAGGAAAACCGCGAGTGGCTCGGCCCGGAAATCCTGTCGCAACTGCCGGCCGGCCGCGTGCCCGATGCGTTCGTGCATGGCGTCGGCACCGGCGGCACGCTGGTCGGCGTCGGGCAGGCCTTCCGCAAGGTCAACCCGAACGTGCGGCTGTTCGCGATGGAACCCTCCGAGTCGCGCACGATCCTGTGCGGCGAAGTCGCGCTGCACCAGATCGAGGGCATCTCCGACGGCTTCGTGCCCGGGATCTTCGCGCGCCATCGCGATCTCGTCAGCGGCGAAACCGCGGTGGCCAGCGCCGACGCGGTGGCGGAAATGCGCAAGCTCGCGCGCACGCGCGGCCTCTTCTGCGGACCGAGTTCGGGCGCACACCTGATCGCGGCGCGTCGGATCCGCGAGCAGCATCCGGAACTCGAGACCATCGTCACGATCCTCGATGACGAAGGCGAGAAGTACCTGCACGATTTCTTCATGCGGCCGGGACCGGGAGACGACGCGCCGGTGCCGTTCCACTGAGGAGCATCCAATCGGGGGATCTCGTCATTCCCGCGGCGGCGGGAATCCAGCGGCGCCCCCGGGACGCGTTGTTTCCAGCGACGCCGGATCACGGACATTGCCGCGCGGTTACGGAATCGCAGGCGACTTCATGGGGTTCCCAAGGTTGCGCATGTTTGGTCCACTCGGCGGAGGCAACGCATCAACGGATGCGGACCGAGCGCCACGCCGGGACGTCCTGCAATGTGTGGCGGGTTGAAACCCGCCCAGCTTCACACCATGTCGACGGTGCACCGCGAACGGGCGGCAGCGAACGCCGCTGCCTCGGTTCGGGATGGATCGGAGCATTCTTGAGGACCTCCCCATGAAACAGAGAATCGACTACGTCAACGCCTCGCCGGCCGGCTTCAAGGCCATGCGCAACCTGCAGGAGCACGTCGAAACCTGCGGGCTCGAACACAAGCTGCTCGAACTGGTGAAGATGCGCGCGTCGCAGATCAACGGCTGCGCGTACTGCCTCGACATGCACAGCAAGGACGCACGTGCCGGTGGCGAGACCGAACAGCGCCTGTACGTGCTGAACGCATGGCGCGAGGCGCCGTTCTACAGTGACCGCGAGCGTGCAGCGCTGGCCTGGACCGAAGCGCTGACACGCGTGTCCGACAACGACGTCCCGGACGAACTGTTCGCCGAAGTCCGGAAGCAGTTCAGCGACAAGGAGCTGGTGGACCTGTCGCTTGCGATCATCGCGATCAACGGCTGGAACCGCCTCGCGATCCCGTTCCGCTCGCAGGCCGGCAGCTACCAGCCGCGGCGCCAGCACACGGCCGCGTGATGCGCTGAAACCGCGGAGCGGATGCGGCAGTGCGCCGGCCGGGTCTACCGAACGCCGGCATGAACCGGCGAGGCGCAGGGCGAGCCGTGCCACCTGGCGCCGAGTGCCGGGCGCCACGTTCGCGCCCGTGCAGTACGATGCAGCCATGTGTTACTCGGCGCAACTCCACGAGGCTTACCTCGACTTCTGCCGCGCGTGGGGCGCGGCGCTCAGCCTGCCGGAATTCGCGCGTCAATACGGCGTCCGGCAGACCGACCGGCGCGTGCGGATCCCGCGTGCGGTCGACCGCTGGTTCGCGCCGCCACAGTCGGATGGAATGCGCGCGGTCGCCGCATCGATCGAGGCATTCGACGACGCCGAAACGACGCGGCTCGAATCCGAACTTTTCTCCGCGAAGACCCGGCTCAACACGGCCACGCGTGCGCTGGCGGTGAAGCCGACGAAGAAGGCCGCCGAGGATCGGCGCATCGCGACCAACAAGATCGAGGCCGCGAAGACGCGACTCGCGGACCTGCGCCGCAACGACGTGCTGCCGCGCGACCGGCGGTTCTTCCCGGGCTGGACCGTGCCGGTCGTCATTGCGGAGGCCGACGGCTTGAAGATCGTGCCGATGCGCTACCAGTGCCGGCTGGCCGGGAAACCCGCGACCTACGACGCACGCTATCCCGGAACCTACAACGCGCGCCGCGACAACCTCGAAGGCTTCTGGAAGGGCCAGTTCGGTCACACGCACGGCGTCATCGTCGCCGACGTGTTCTTCGAGAACGTCGCCACGCCGGACGGCCGCAACCGCGTGCTGCGGTTCGCGCCGCGTGATGGCAGCCCGCTGTTCATCGCGTGCCTGTGGTCGCGCTGGACGGATCCGCAAGGCACGCTACCGGACCTGTTGTCGTTCGCCGCGGTGACCGACGCCCCCGAACCCGAAGTCGCAGCGGCCGGGCACGATCGCACTGTCGTCAACTTGCGTCCGGAAAATGTCGCCTCTTGGCTGCATCCGGACCCACGCAACCTCGCCGCGATGTACGCGCTGATGGACGACAAGCAGCATCCGCACTACGAGTTCAGGGAAGCGGCGTAGCGCGCAGGTTTTCGTGCAGCCGAAAGACGACGTGGCGGGCACGCTGCGCGTTTTCGTTACGGATTCCGTACCCGCGAGACGCGGGCTTGGCGGCGCGTTGAATTGATGGTGGGCGGTACAGGGTTCGAACCTGTGACCCCTGCCGTGTGAGCGACTTCATCAACGGCGGCGTGTCAACGCTTGCCGTGGCACAACTGTCGGGGACGAGCATTGCCATGATCGAGCACCTCTGCGGATAGCTGTTGCGGCGGCGGGCGCAAGCTGCGCGGGCGAGGCCAGCGTTGTGCCCGTAGTAATTGGCTGTATTACTGTGTAACATCAACAGTTACCAGCATGGTGATCAGCACGTTCAAGCATCGCGGCGTCGAGCGATTTTTCACTCGCAGCGACTATCGCGGCATACCAGCGCAGTTCGCCGCGCGGCTGCAACGGCTGCTCGATCGTCTCGACAGCGCAACTTATCCGCAGGACATGAACCTGCCTGGCTACAAGTTCCATGCGTTGAAGGGGGCACGCAAGGGCACCTACGCGGTGTCCGTGTCCGGCAACTGGCGGCTCACCTTCCGCTTCGACGGCGAGAACGCCGTGGATGTACAACTCGAGGACTACCACTGATGAAGAGCCTTCGCGATCCCGAACGCAAGCCAACGCATCCCGGCGCGATCCTGCGTGAGGACGTGCTGCCCGCACTCGCCATGACGCAAACCGAGTTGGCGCGACGTCTTGGCGTCAGCCGACTCACCGTGTCCGAATTGCTGCTGGAGAAACGCGGCCTGTCGGCCGACATCGCACTGCGGGTCGGCAAACTGCTGAACACGACGCCCGAAAGCTGGCTGCGGATGCAGACCGCGTTGGACTTGTGGCAAGCCCGGCAACGGCCGGACACGCTCGCAAGGATCGCGCCGCTCAAACGCAAGGAGTTGGCGGCGCTGTCAGAACCCGGACCGAACCGGTAAGCCGCCAAAGGGGCGGCCGTTCCGCGGCCCACATTCGAAGCTGCACCCTTGCATCCGGTGTGGGCACGCGTTCCACAGCGCCCACCCTGGGCATCACAACTCTCCCCACTGCGTTGGGCCCGTACGGGAAGCCGCCAATGCGTTGGGATGACCCGAATCAGCCCCGGAGTCGGCATCGCGCAAGCCGCAGCCCGTTTTCCTCGCGAGCAAGGCTCGGGTGCAATCTTGTCTCATGGCGTGATGCAATACCGCCACACAGTCTCATGAACCCGATCACGACAACTGTTGTCATTTCATGTAAGAATGATGCGCACAGCGGTGTGCGCAGGGGCTGAACCTATGGTCGCGTGGGATTCTGCTAGCGGCGCTCGCGTCAGGAAGTCGTGAGGAGTTTTCGCCCGTGCAGCTTCAAATGATGTTTCTGATTGACGAAACATTGGGAAAGCTCTTGAAGGCCCATTCTTCAACTTTGGGCCGTATGACTACGGTCCATTCGACGTGGGCGTGTACAACGAATTTTCAACCATCGCTCTACAAAAGCTTGGCGAAGTATCAGGGTACGGAAGCTATCGCCGCTATCGCCTAAACGACCAAGGTCGCCTCCGTGCTCAGGAAGTGCTCAACACCATAACACCTGAATATCGCCAGTACATTGAGAAGATCGCCCATTTCGTACAAAGCCTCTCTTTCGGTGCGCTGGTGTCTACCATCTACAAGCACTACCCGGAAATGAAAGTCAACAGCGTTTTCAAGGAATGATACGTGACCGCGATAGTAGGGATTTTCTGCAAAGACGGGATCGTGATTGGTGCCGATAGTGCCGCAACATCAGCGGCCGCCGGAGGGATACGGACCGTTGAACAGCCGGTGATGAAGATTCACATCATCGACGATCGCATCATCATCGCGGGAAGTGGGCAGGTTGGATTGAGTCAGCGTTTCCGAGCGCAAGTCGGGGACCTCTGGGCTAACAAGAGGCTTGTTGGCGCAGATAGGTTTGCTTGGACGCAAACGGTCGCTGCTGCGGCCATTAAGAACTTTCACGAAACCGCTGTACAACAGGATCAATTCGGTGCGCTGGTGGCTTTCCCATGCAAGCATGAACACCACTTGGTCGAATTTGCCTCTCGAGACTTCCAGCCAGAGTTTAAGGATGGGAACATTTGGTATGTCTCCATGGGTAGCGGTCAACTGATCGTTGATCCATTTCTCGCGTTCATTCGGGATGTGTTCTGGAACGGGGGACCGCCGACAACTCAAGATGCCATCTTCGCAACGACATGGGCACTGGACCATGTGATCAGCGTGAACCCCGGCGGAGTGAACGGCCCAGTTCACGTTGCGACTCTGGAAAGAATTAAGAGCGATTGGAGAGCCCGACTACTGTCGGACGACGACCTACTTGAGCACAGGGCGAACATTGGCGCAGCAAAGGACGCGCTCCGCAGTTACAAGGAGCGCATGACTGAAGGCGCTGAAGCTGCGGAGATTCCGCAAGCGCCGGATAGCAGCATTCCCGCACGTCAGTAGTGCAGTGAAGCCTCGCAGAATGAAAGG
>JAXMHA010000026.1:0-41615 GCA_046347015.1 Lysobacterales bacterium
CTGCCGTGCGGCACGCGCCTCGGCGGCCGCCATCGCCGGCGGGGTGTTTTGCGCCAGCAGGGCCGCCGCACGCGTCGCCGCGGCGACCGTCGTGAACTCGGCAAGCGTGCGGTGATCCGGATTGCGTTCGGTGGCGCCGATCAGGTTTTCGAGCCTGACGCGGCAGACCTTGCGGCCTTCGTCCTTGCTCAACGCCGCGGGCAGGCCGATGGCCAGCTTGGGGTCACCGGACAATGCGCGCAGGCAATTGACGCCCATCGGGTCGAGCATCGGTTTCTTCGCGTCGGCGGCGGTGCCTTCCCGGTGCAGCAGTGCGATCAGTTCGGCGTCGGTGACGGGCTTGGGACCCGGGCTGCAGGCGCCGAGGAGCAAGGCCGCGGCGCAGGCGGCAACGGACTCGAGACGGAAGGCATTCATGATGACGATGCAACTCCTGAGGGGAGGACGGAAACTCAAGTCTGCCGCCACGCGGCGACGAAGCACAATGCCGCGGCGACGGCGACGATCCAGCTGTTCGCCGGAATGCCGGCGGACGGGCCTGCCGGCCCACGGCCGATGGCCAGCATGGCCGCGACGACCAGCAGCGATGCGCCCGCGGCCAGCCAGAAGGCGAATCGCCGCCCGGTCCCGGGCCCGGCACCGCCGTGCTTGGGATCGCCGCCGGCCTGCCGAAGTTCCGCGGCCCCGCCGTCGCGCACGCGCTCGACCAGCCGCTGGGCCACGCGCGGCAGCTCGGGTGCCAATGCGACCCAGTCGGGAAACCGCTGGCGCAGGCCACGCAGCACCGCGCGCGGCGCATTGCGCTCGCGCCAGATCCGCTCCAGCACCGGTTTTGCCGTGGCCCAGATGTCGATGTCCGGCTGCAGCATCCGGCCGACGCCTTCGATGTTGAGCAATGTCTTCTGCAGCAGGATCAGTTGTGGCTGCAAGGTCAGCTCGTGCCGGCGCGCCGTCTGCAACAGCTTGATGACGACCTCGGCCAGCGAGATTTCGGCCAGCGGCCGCGTGAAGTACGGCTCGCAGACCGTGCGCACCGACGCCTCGAGTTCGTCCTCGCGCACGTGCGGCGGAATCCAGCCGGCACGCAGGTGCAACTCGACGATGCGCCGGTAGTCGCGCTCGAACAGCGCGAGGAAGTTCTCCGCGATCCAGTACAGGTCCGCGCGCGGCAATGTGCCGATGATGCCGCAGTCGAGCGCGATGAAGCGCGGATCCGCGCGTCGCGCCGGGTCGACCCAGATGTTGCCGGCGTGCGCATCGGCGTGGAAGAAGTTGTCGCGGAACACCTGGGTGTAGAACAGCCTGACGCCCTTCTGCGCCAGCGCGCGGCGGTCGATGCCGGCGGCATCGAGCGCGGCGAGGTCGTCGACCGGCATGCCGTACACGCGCTCCAGCGTCAGCACCGATTCCGTCGAATGCGACCACACGACCTCGGGCACGTAGAGGTCGTCGGAATCGGCGAAGTTCCGCCGCAGCAGCGACGCGTTCGCACCCTCCCGCTGCAGGTCGAGTTCGTTGTGCAGCGTCGCTTCGATCTCGGCGACGACATCGCGCGGACGCAACTTGTCGGCTTGCGGGTGGAAGCGCTGGACCAGGCCGGCGATCGCGTGCAGCAGTTCGAGGTCACGCGCGACCTTCGCGTGGATCTGCGGCCGCAGGATCTTGACCACAACCTCGCGCCCGCCGGGCAATGCCGCGGCGTGGACCTGCGCGATCGACGCCGAGGCGAGCGGCGTGTCGTCGAATCGCGCGAAGCGCTCGCCGACCGGCGCGCCGAGTTCGCGTTCGACCGCGGCGCGCGCCAGCTCGCCCGGGAACGGCGCGACCCGGTCCTGCAGCGCCGCGAGCCCGTCGGCGACATCCGGCGGCAGCAGGTCGCGGCGCGTCGACAGGATCTGCCCGGACTTGACGAAGAGCGGACCGAGTTCGGTCAGCGCCGCGGCGAAGCGCGCGCCGCGCGGCATTGCGGCGATGCCCGCCGGCGGGCGCGGCAGCACGGCGCGCAACCACTTGACCGGCCGGTACAGGTGGGCGACGTCGACGAGGTCGTCGAGCCGGTAGCGGACCAGCACCGCGGCAATCCGCAGCAGGCGCGGAATCTGCCGGAGCGGAGTCACGCGCCGGTCGTCCGCGCCGCGGGCAGGCGCGCGATGCGCGCGGCAAGCCGCTCGACGCGCGCGGCGAGGTCGTCGACGCCATCGAGGAACTCGTCGAGTTCGGCGCGCGCGACGAGATCGCGGCTTTCGTCGGTCAGGTAGGCCGCGGCGTCTTGCGCGAACGCGCCGGCCGCGTCCCGCATCCATCCGGCGGCGGCGCGCGCCGTCCGCGCGATGGCGGTCCCGGCGACATCGCCGAACAGCCTCGCGAGCGCCTCGTCGAAGTCGGGCGCGAACTTCGCCGCAATGACCTGCACTTGCCGCGCGAGCTCGGCGTCGCCGGAGATCGACAGTGCCGATGGCAACGCCGGGTCGCCGCGCACCCGGCGCAACGCGAGCGACAGGTACGCGCCCGGCGTCGCGCTCACGCGCAGCGCCGCGGCGCCGGGCACGGCCGGTTCGAACGTGATCCTGCCATCGCGCACCAGGGCCGCTGCGGCGAGCGGCGTGCCACGCGCCTCGATGACGATGCGATGCCCCTCGAGCGACGCGAGGCGTGCCCGCGTTTCCGGGTCGAGCGCAAGCGCGCGGGCGAGCAGGCGCTCCAGCACGCGCGCGAACGCCGCGAGCAGCGGATCCGGCGTTGCTGCGGCAGCTTCGGCCTCGGCACTCATGGCGCGATTCTACCCGCCGCATCGGCGGGTCGCGCTCAGTGGCCCTGCAGGGGGAAAGTCTCCGCCGCGGTCGGGGCTTGCTGGTGCGGCACATCGGCCAGCGGCCCGCACTGCAGCGCGTTCCAGACCTGCTGGCCACCGTACGGGTTGCCGAGCGGCTTGACGGTGTCGGCGCCGAGTCCGGCGGCCTCGTTGCGCGCCATCACCTCGAGTTCGTCGCGCACCTTGAGGTCGCTGCGGCTGACCGGGCCGACGTGATCCAGCACGGAAACGGTGACAGTGCCGACCGGCTTGCACGCGCTGACGTCCTGCGTCCACGCGACGCGCACGTTGCGTCCGGCCGGGTCGAGCTTGATGCCCCAGGTACAGCCGGTAAGCAGCGCGGCGGCGGCAAGCGATAGTGGCAGGATCTTCATGGCGATCACCTCGATGCCTGCATGCTACGTCGCGACCGCTGAACGTCCGCACACGATGCAGAGCGCCCGGCGCACCCGGCATCGGCGCGGGATCACCGCTTCGCGCCCGCCACCGCGGCGTGTCCCTCGACCGGGTTGCCGTCCGCGTCGAGCACCTCGACCGGCCCGATGTCGAGCGCCCGCACCGCCTTGCCGACCTTGCCGAGATCGCCGACGACCACCCAGGTCAGCGCGTCCGGGCGGATCACCTCCTTCGCCGCCGCTTCGACGCCGGCGTCGGTCTGCGCCTCGGTGCGCGCCTTCAGCGTCTGGATCCAGTCGTCCGGCCGGTGGAACTCGACGATGTCGGTCAACGCGCCCATGACCGCCGGAATCGTCTGGAACTTGCCGGGCAGCGAGCGGATCGCCTTGTCCTTGATCTTGCCGACTTCGGCTGCGGTGATGGGCTTGGCGCCGACGACCGCGTGGGCTTCCTTCAGGATCTCCGCCATCGACGGCGCGGTTTCGTTGGTCTGCACCGGTGCATACACCATGAACGGGCGCTGCCCGAGCGCATCGGAGAGGAAGCTGCTGGCGCCATAGGCCCAGTGCTTGTCCTCGCGCAGGTTCATGTTGAGCCGCGAGGTGAACGTGCCGCCGAAGACGCCGTTCATCGTGTTGATCTCGAGGTCGTTCGGCGCAGTCGTCGGCGGCGCGAGCAGGCCGGCAAGGATCACCGACTGCTGCGCGCCGGGACGGTCGACCAGGTACACGCGCGGGTGCGCGGGCGGCGGTACGGTTGCGATCACCGCCTTCGGCACGGCGCCGGGTGGCCTGTACCAGCCGCCGAGCGCACGGCTCAGCGTCCGTTCGGCCTCCCGCAACGACGTGTCGCCGACGACGAGCAGCGTCACGTTGTCCGGCCGGAGGTAGTCGCGCACGAAATCCCGCAGGTCGGCCCGGGTCAGCGACTCGATCGACGCGACCGTGCCGGACCCGGTGAACGGGATGCCGTACGGGTGCCCCTTGCCGTACAGCAGTGGTGGCAGCGTGCGCAGCGCGATGCCGACCGGCTGCGTCTTCTCCTGCGCGATGCCGGCCAGCCACTGGCCGCGCACCCGCGCGATGTCCTCGTCGCGGAACGCCGGGTGGCGCAGTACGTCGGCGTACAGCGCAAGCGATGGGACCAGCTGGTCGTCGAGTGCGTCCAGCGACACGCTGCAGGTGTCGAGCCCGCACCCGCCGGAAATCCGGGCGCCGAGTCGCTGCGCGCGCTTGGCGAGTTCGACCGAGTCGAACCTGTCGGTGCCCTCGTCGAGCATCGCCAGCGTGAACGCCGACGTGCCGAGCTTGCGGCCGTGGTCGGCGGCGTAGCCGGACGGGAACAGGGCACTGACCTGCACCACCGGGATGTCGTGGCGCTCGGCCAGCACGATCGGGATGCCGTTGTCGAGCTTGCCATGCAGCAGCCGGGGGAACTTCAGGTTCGGGAAGCTCGGGACCGGCGGCACGCCGGAGGCGCGGTCGACCGGACTCGGCACGGTGTGGAAATCGCCCTGCGGCGACAGCACCGGCTTCGGCGCGCCCGGTGCCGCCGGCAGCCCGCCGGTCGCGGCGGTGTCGGCGGCGCCGACCTTGCCCGGCGTCACGGTCAACGTGTAGTCGCCCCGCGCGAGCCAGCGGTCGGCGGCGGCCTTGACGCTGGCCGGCGTCGCCGCCATCAAGGCATCGAAATGCCGCATGTACGCATCGGGGTCGCCCTCGTACAACTGGCCCTCGGCCAGCACTGCCGCCTGCGTCGACACGCGTTCGAGTCCGCGGATGAACGCCGCGCGGACCGTCGTGCGGGCCCGTTCGAGTTCGTCGGCATCGGGACCGTCGGCGAGGAACCGCCGCCACTCGTCGGCGACCGCCGCTTCGACCCGGGCCGGATCGACACCCTGCTTCACGTCGACCTCGAGCTGGAACTGGCTGGCCAGCGCATCCGGCTCGACGGCCACCGACACGTCATCGGCCAGCTTGTCCTTGTAGACGAGGCGCTGGTACAGGCGCGAAGTCCTGCCGCCGCCGAGCGCGGTCGCCGCGAGCTTCAGCGCGTCGATGTCGGTGTCGGTGCGCGGCGGCACGTTCCATTCGCGATAGATGCGCGTTTGCGCGACGTTGTCGGACAGCGTGCCGCGCGTCGACGTCGTGCGCGCCGCGATCCACGGTTGCGGGCGCGGCACCCGCGGGCCGGGCGCGATGTCGCCGAAGTACTTCAGCACCTTTTCCCGCGCGACGTCCGGCGTGATGTCGCCGGCCAGCACCAGCACGGTGTTGGCGGCGCCGTAATAATCCTTGAACCACTGCTTGACGTCGGCCAGCGACGCCGCGTCGAGGTCGGCCATCGAACCGATGGTGTCGTGGTGGTACGGGTGATTGGCCGGAAACGCGTGGGCGAGGATGTTCTCCTCGACGCGACCGTACGGCTGGTTCTCGTCCTGCCGCTTCTCGTTCTGCACGACGCCGCGCTGCTCGTCGAGTTCCTTCTGGCCGATCGCGCCGAGCAGGTGGCCCATGCGGTCCGATTCCATCCACAGCGCCATGTCGAGCGCCGTCACCGGCACCGTCTCGAAATAGTTCGTGCGGTCGAACGACGTGGTGCCGTTGATGTCGGTGGCACCCGCCCGCTCGAACGGCTGGAAGTATTCGCCCTTGTGGTTCTCCGAGCCCTGGAACATGAGGTGCTCGAACAGGTGCGCGAAACCGGTCTTGCCGGCCGGCTCGTACGCCGAGCCGACGTGGTACCAGACGCTGACGGCGACGACCGGCGCCTTGTGGTCCTCGTGGACGACCACGGTCAGCCCGTTCGGCAGCGTGAACCGCGTGTACGGCATCGCCACCGGTGCGGGCGCGGCGGCCGCGGCCACCGCGAGGCCGGTGGCGACGAGGGCGCCGGCGGTGGCGGACAGGAACTTGCGCATCATTTACTCCCAGGCATGCGGCGAATCCGCGCGGCGACCACGATCCGGTGCCGGGCGGCGGGTACGGCCGCCCGGGTAGCGATCACGCGCCGGTGGCGCGCGCGGCCGACAGGCCGTGCCCGCGGAACCCTCGCGCCGCCCTGCGCCCGCCGGTAGACTGCCGCGGCGCCCGATAGTTTCGCAGGTTGGGCCGGCAATCCGGAATCCGGCCGGCGCCAGCGCACCGGCCCCGTATCGACCCCAGCGTTCCGGACGACGCCCCGACACGACCGCGGCATCCCATGACGACCGTCCTCATCACCGGCGCCAACCGCGGGCTCGGACTCGAGTTCACCCGGCAGTACCTCGACGCCGGTGCGGTCGTCATCGCGACGGCCCGCGACCCGGCGGCAGCGGTTGACCTCGCGCGAATCGGCGCACAGTGCGCCGGTCGGCTCGACAGCGTGCCACTCAGCCTGCCGGACGAAGCCGGGATCGCGTCGCTCGCGGCGCATGTCGCGCAGCGGAATTGCCGTCTCGACCTCATCGTGTCGAACGCCGGAATCCTCGTTTCCGGAGAGCGCTTCGGCGGCGTGCGACTCGCCGATCTCGCCACCAGCTTCGCGGTGAACGCCGCGGGACCGCTGCTGCTGGTGCAGGCGTTGGCGCCCCACCTCGCCCTTGGCGCGAAGGTCGTGATGGTGTCGAGCACGCTTGGCTCGCTCGCCGCGACGAAAACATGGAACACGCCGAGCTATGCGATCAGCAAGGCCGCGCTCGACATGGTCGTCCGCCTCACCGCCGCCGCGCTGCGCGGTTCGGCCAGCGTCATCGCGATCGACCCGGGCTGGGTGCAGACGCGGATGGGCGGCCCGCGGGCGCCGCTCGCGGCGGCGGATTCGGTTCGCGACATCCGCGCGCTCGTCGCGCGCCTGGCTCCGTCGGACAGCGGGCGTTTGGTCGACCGTCATGGCGAGCCGGTAGCATGGTGACCCCCCTTGCCACGCCTGCCGACAGCCGGACGAAAGCCCTCCATCGTAGCCTCGTCGTCCGGCCGGTCGACGGCAGGGCCGTTCCGGATCGGCCGCACACCATCGATGAATACCCCTGTCCGATTCCACACCGCCGCGACCCGCGCGTTGTCCCGCCTTTCGACCAGCCGCGCGAACGCGCGCGCGGGCCTCGCCGCCGACGCCACGGTCGCGATCGGGCTGCTGGCCGCCGGCGTGCACGCCGGTGCACGTCCCGCCGCAACGGCCGCGCTGGCCGTCATTGCGGGACTCTTCGCGTTCAGCTTCACCGAGTATGCCGTGCATCGCTGGATCTTCCACGGCGTGGCGGGCGCCTTCGCGGCGGGCCACACACACCATCACGACGACCCGGCCAGCGACGATGCGCTGCCGTTCTTCATCGCGCCGCTCGCGATGCTGGGACTCGCGGTGCTGCTGCACGCCGCCATGCCGGCCGCGGACGCGTGGCTTGCGGCCGGCGGGCTCGCGGCCGGCTATGCGCTGTACGGCATCGGCCACACGATCATGCATATGCGGCGGTTCCGCACCCCGTGGCTGCGGGACTGGGCCGCGCCGCACCACATCCACCACGCGCACCCGGAATGCAACTTCGGCGTGACCTCGCCGCTCTGGGATGCGCTGCTCGGCACGCGCTACGCGCGCCGCGGTCCATCCGCGCGCTGAACGCCGCGAAGCCGGCGCCATGACCGCGCCTGACCGCGACACGCCGGACGGCGACAGGGTCGCCGCCGATGCGGCGAACGGCAATGAGGGCGCGCGCGATGGCGCCCCGCACCTGCGCCGCGCCGGCGCGGTGCTGCTGCTCGGCGCACTGCTGGCGACGCTCGCGGTGCCGATCGTGTTCGGTGGCCGCGCCGCGCTCGACGAGGCACTCGCGTTCCCGCTGCGCGACTGGCTGGCGCTGCTGGCCTGCGCGTTCGCAAGTTCGCTCGCCCGCTCGGTGAAGTTGCAGTGGCTGGTGCGCCAGCTCGGCGTGTTGCCGGGATTCCGCCACACGCTCGGCATCACGCTCGCGACCGATTGCGCGTTCATGGCGACGCCGGTCGGCATCGGCGGCTATGCGGCCAGCGTCTACTATCTCCGCGGCACCGGCATCCGCGCGAGCGGGGCGGCGGCCGTCACGGCGGCCGACCAGGCGCTCGACCTCGTGTTCTTCGCGCTGGCGTTGCCGGTCGCCGGTGCGTTCGAGTTCGGCACGCGGCTGCCGCACGAATGGGGCCTCGTCGCGCTCGGCGGCGGCGCCGCGATGCTGGTGCTGGCCGCGGCCGCGTGGCTGGTACACCGGCGTTTCGAGGCGTGGCTCGCCGACGACCAGGCCCGCTGGCCGCGACAACGCGCGGCGATACGCGGGTTCCTCGCCGGCCTGCGCCACAACGCCAAGGTGCTGCTGCGTGGAGGTCCGCTGCTGTTCCTCGGCACGTTCGCGTTGACGGCATTGCAATGGCTGACGCGCTACGCGGTGCTGTGGCTTGCCCTCGCCCTGCTCGGACACGAGGTGTCGTTCGCACTGACCTGGCTGCTGCAGGCGATCGTGCTGAACGCCGCGCAATGGGCGGGCCTGCCCGCCGGCGGCGGCGGTGCCGACATCGGCCTCGGCGCCGCGCTCGCGGCGTGGGTGCCGTCCACCGAACTCGCCACCGCGCTGCTGCTCTGGCGCGTCGCGACGCTCTACTTCGGCCTCGTCATCGGCATCGGCGCGATCGCGTGGCTGGCGCGGAGGCGGGCACGGTCGCGGGCGCAAGCCGAGTCACGGCGCTGAAAGGCCGCAACGCCTGCCGGTGACCGTCCGCGAATGCTGGACCGTCGCGGCGTTCGTGCGACAATTCCGGAACGCGCTCGTAGCTCAGCTGGATAGAGTACTGCCCTCCGAAGGCAGGGGTCGTGGGTTCGAATCCCGCCGAGCGCGCCAAACTGCGACCTGGCTTGCCCGTTACGCATCCGAAGGCCGGGTCCTGGTGCGCTGGTCGCGACGGCGGTCGTTTCGGCACTTCGGGGCTGGCGCGGGTCGCCTGACCCCTTCCCACTGGCGCGGATGGCCCTCGAGTGTCTCCAACCTCGGGTGGCAGTGCGAATTTCCGTCCCAGGCGCCAACGCCAAACCACGTGAAGGCGTGCGCAGCCGAGCCTCGCGCCCGGACGAATGATCCGGCGACCTTGCGTGGTCCCTTCGCCTCGGACTCGTCGTAAGCCATGGTCATTGGCCGGACCTGACTGCCGGGGGCTTGACAGGTACGGGATTTTATATGACACTGACAGTGACAGTTATAGTGTCATATATGAAACTCAACCTGCAGCAACTGAGTGAGCAGGCCGGAGTGCCCGGTCGCACTGTCCGCTTCTACATCCAGCGGGGCCTGTTGCCCGGACCCGAAGGCGAGAAGCGCGGCGCGTACTACACCGACGGGCACCTTGCCGACCTGTTGCGGATCAGGCAGTGGCAGGAAGGCCGGGGTTGTCGCTGGATGCAACGTCAAGCTGCTGCAGGCCCGGCAAGGGGCACCAATCGAACCCAGCCGTCCGGGGGCTGTGGAGGTGCGTTCGCACCTGATCGTGGCCGACGGACTGGAACTGGTGATCGCGCCGGACCGGGCGCGGCTGACGCAGGTGCAGGTGCGCCAACTCTTTCGCAGCATGCAGGACGCGTACAACCGGATCCGGGCCGGCAAGACGCCCGGCACCACCAAGAACGGGGGCTGATCGAGCCCAAAGGAACCCGAACACATGAGCGCATTGCCTCGCCGTACCCGCAGCACCTCGCCGCTGGACCACAGCGCGCTGGCCGTCACGATCACCGATCTCGTCGCCGAGTACGAATTGCGGCACGCGTTCCGCAATGGCGGCCCGGATCCGATCGAAGCGGTCTATTCGTTCCCGGTGCCGCTGGATTCAGCTTTCATGGGGATGGAAGCCACGCTAGCCGGCGAGCACCTCGCCGCGCAGATCCTGCCGCGCAAGCAGGCAACCCGGGATTACGACGACGCGCTCGCGCAAGGCGACAGCGCCGTCCTGCTCGAGCGCCTCGAACCGGGCCTGTTGTGCGTGAACCTCGGCAACTTGAAGCCGGGCGAGGATGGCGAGATCACGTTGCGTTTCGCGGCGCCCTTGCGCTGCGCCGGCGGAGCGGCGCGCTTCAGCCTGCCCCTCCTCCATCGTCCCCGCTACGGGCGCGGCAAACTCGACGAGCTGACCGAACCCGACCACGACTTCGCGGTCGAGCATCCGTTGCAAGCGGTAATCCGGGTGCGCGGGTTGCTGGGCCACGCGCCAGTGAGTTGCGCGACGCACGCCGCGCGCTTTTCGACCAACGAGGATGGCCAGGAGCTGCGCCTGAACCAGGCCATGCTCGATCGCGACCTCGTGCTGGTGTTCGAACTGCCCGCGGATTTCGCGGGGCGGGCACGTCTGGTGCGTGATGGCGATGCCGCGATCGACCTTCAACGTGCCGGCCGGCGCTTCCAGGCCCCAACCCTGCGACTTGTGCCTGGTCATGGATGGCTCGGGGTCGATGGAAGGCGACGCCGTCGCGCAGTCGCGCGCGGCGATCTCCGCCGTGGCCGATCAGCTCGGCGACGAGGACCGCATCCAGGTCCTGCGCTTCGGCTCGATGACCTTACCGCTGTTCCGCCGGCCGCTGCAGGCCAGCGTTCGCGTCCGCGCTGCCTTGGCCGAACTCTCCGGCACGATCGACGCGGACCTCGGCGGCACGGATATCGGCACCGCTTTGGAGCACGCGATCGATGCCTTGGCGGCGCTGCCGGCACAGCCGGGGCGAAGCCGGGCCATCGTGCTGGTGACGGACGGCGCGGTCCAGCCGCATGCAATCGAAGCCGCCTGGACCAATGCCCGCAAAGCCGGCATCCGCATCTTCGTCGTCGCGGTGGGCAGCAGCGCCGGAGCGGACGTGCTGGCTCCGTTGGCGACCGGCACCGCCGGCGTACTCGAACGGGCCGTCCCCGCCGAGCCGATCGACGAGGCCGTGACACGCCAGCTTCAAAGAGCGCGCGAAGCCGGACCGGCCGCCATCGCGATCGACTGGAGCCACCGCAAGGCACGACCGCTGCCGATCGACCCCGCCTACGCCGGCGACGCGGTCACCGCAACAAGGATGCTGCCCGGCAATCGCAGCTTCGAGGTGGAGGTGCGCGTCGATGGGGAGTCGGTCATCCGGAACCTCCGGTTGGCCGACGTCGAGGACGCACCGGCCCTGCGCGCCATCGCGGGTCAAGCCGCATGGTGGCACGCCCTGCCAAGGCCAGGCAAACTCGCGCTGCAATACGGACTGGTCACCGACGAAACCGCAGCGGTGCTGGTCAAGGTGCGTGCCGATGGCCAGAAGGTCGAAGGGCCGCCAGTGGTCGTCCCGGTTGCGCACATGGTGCCTGGAGGGCATGGCGACTTCGGCTCCGATGTCCCTCGTCTGTTGCTGCGACGTTGACTATGACGCGTTGACGTTCCGAACCGCGTTCACGAGAAAGCAGGAGAGTTCCTGTCCGATGACGACGCTGACCATCGGTTCCAAACCGTGGATCCCGCCGTCCTCGACGCACTGGCGCGTGCCCTCATCCACCTGCTGCTGGACGAGGCAACTACCGGACGTGGACGAGCTACGCCGCCGTGCAGAGTTCGATGCCGAATGCGCAGCCGCGGTGAACTGGGCATCCGGTGCTCGTGCATCGACCGCAGTCGGCGACGAGCGCTGCTCTATCCTGCTCGAGGAAAGTCCCCCCGGCAACGCACGCGAGCTGGTCGATCACCAGAGCGAAGTTTCTGTTCTTGGAACCGGAAACAGTGCAAGCGGAGCAGCGCTTCCGATCGGGAATCAGCCGAATGGTGCTCGACACCGGGCACCGCGCAAAGTCCTCGGCGAAGCCGTTGCCGGAATGAAGCCGGTCCCAAGGGCAACCTGATTAAACGACGCGAAACTCGCTCATCCCGTCCCGTCAGCGCCGCTGCTGCCACCACCCCCACGCGAAGTACAACGGAACGCCGGCGAGGGTGATGGCAATGCCTCGCGAACGTCGGCCAGAAACTGCGCGTACAGCGAATTGGCGAGGACGGCGAACGTCGCGAGCACGAACAGCGCGGGCACGACCGATAGCCGAGCGTGGTAGGCGCGCGGAAGCCGGGCCGGCGGCGGCGCAGCACGAACACGCCGATCGCGCACAGGGCGAGGAACGGCCACACGCCGTGCCAATGGCCTCGGCGAGTTGCATGAAGTCGCGCAGCAGCACGTATACGACCGCGATCACGACGATGAACGCGATCGCGACGGGTGTCTCGTACTTCGGGTGCACGCGGCCGACGGTGCGGAAGAACAGGCCGTCCTCGGCCATCGCGAAGAACACGCGCGGGCTCGACAGGATGCTGCCATTCAAGGTGCCGAACACCGACAGCATCACCAGCGACTGTCGACGCGCCCGCGCGGCTCAGCACCGCGCTGGCCGCGTCGGCGGCGACGGATTTCGACGCGGCGATCGCCGGCAACGGCAGGGCGCGCAGGTATGCCGCGTTGATCGCGAGGTGCCGCGACGACCATCACGACGAGGACGCCGCCGATCAGCGCGCAAGCGGTGTCGCCGCGGGTTCCTGACCTCGCCCGACAATGCCGTCAGGTTTTCCCAGCCGTCGTAGGCCCAGAGCGCAGCGACGAGGCCGATGCGCGATGCCGGTCCAGTGCGCGGCGCCCGGCGGCTCGGCGGCGAGCGGATTCGCGGCGCCGCCCGGCGCCAGCGCGAAGATCGCGACGGCGAGGCACAGATCGCGAGTACCTTGGCGCCGGTCGACAGCGCCGATCGCGGCGCCGAGCTTCACCGAGCGCGTGTTGGCCGCCGCGACGACGACGATCAACGCTGCCGCGACCAGGTGCTGCGCGAACACCGGGATCGGCACGAAGAACCCGAGGTACTCGGCGAACAGCAGGCTTTGCGCCGCCCACGAGATCGGCGTCGTCAGGAGCCACATCCAGCCGAACAGGAACGCGAGTGGCCGCCCGTACGCCTCGCGCAGGTACACGTACGGCCCGCCGGCGGCGGGATACATCGCCGCGAGTTCGGCGAGCGACAATGCGCCGAACAGCGCGATCACGCCGCCGAGGATCCACACCCACGCGATGCCGGTGAGGTTGCCGGTGTCCGCGGCGATGCCCGACGGCACCCGGAAGATGCCGCTGCCGATGATGATGCCGACCACCACCGCCATGCCGCTGGCGAGGCCGAGCGTGCGCGGCAGCGATTGCGACGCACCCGCCGGGCTCGCGGTCATGATCTGTAGAAATCCTGCATCGGATAACGCCTCGCATACAGCGCGAACGCCAGCGCCGCGAGCGCGGCGAACGCCGCGAAGAAGAACATCAGGAACGCGGTTTCGCCGAGGCCGGTGCCGGCGACCCACGTCGTGACGACGCCGTTGCGGATGCCGGCGTCGGCAATCAGCACCCACAGGTTGCCGAACGTCACCGACAGCATCCAGAAACTCATGATGGCGCCCTTCATCGAACGCGGTGCCTGACTGTAGGCGAACTCGAGGCCGGTCGCCGACACCAGCACTTCGCCGAGCGTCAGGATCGCGTACGGCAGGATCTGCCACGCGATGGACACCTGGTCGCCAGCGTCGATCGCGAGCTGGATCATCCCCGCCGCGACCCACGCCAGCGCCGCGAGCGCGATGCCGGCGCCCATGCGGCGCAGCGTCGTCGGCTCGATGCCGAAGCGCCGCAGCAGCGGGAACGCGACGAGGTTGTTGAACGGAATCAGCAGCATCACCAGCAGCGGATTCAACGCCTGCATCTGCGCCTCGTGGAACCACGCGGGCTTCGCCATCGCGGCGCCCTGCAGCACCCACGTCGACGCCTTCTGGTCGAACAGCGACCAGAACGGCGTCACCAGCGCGAACACGATCAACACGCGCAACACGATGCGCACGCCGTCGACTGCCGCGTCGGGATGCGCGGCGCGCGCGCGTTCGAGTTGCAGCGCTGCGCCGATGCCGCCGAACACCAGCAACGCACCGAGCGACAGGCACGCGCCGATGACGAAGCCGAGGGACGGAATCGCCGCCAGCGCGGCGAGCGCCACGATCGCGCCGGACACCGCGACCGCAAGGCCGGGCCGCGACTGTCCGGGACGGTGCGCGAGCAGCGCGGTGCGCACCACGCGCAACAGCGAATGCGGATCGGGCGGCGTCGGCGGCACGTGCACGTAGCGGTGGCGTCCCGCCCAGAACACGGCGAGCGCGATCGCCATCAGCACGCCGGGAATCCCGAACGCGACCGCCGGGCCGAGGTGCTTCAGGAACAGCGGCATCAGCAGCGACGCGAAGAACGAGCCGAAGTTGATGATCCAGTAGAACGCGTCGTACACGACCTTGGCGCGGTGCTTGTTGGTCGCATCGAACTGGTCGCCGACGAACGCCGACACCAGCGGCTTGATGCCGCCCGAACCGAGCGCGATCAGGAACAGGCCGGTGTAGAAACCGGCGCGGTGGTCGTCGAACGCGGCGAGGCACGCGTGCCCGGCGACGTACACCACCGACAGCCACAGGATGGTCGGGTACTTGCCGGTGTAGCGGTCGGCAAGCCAGCCGCCGAGCAGCGGAAAGAAATACACGCCGATCACGAAGGTGTGGAACACGTCGCGCGCGGCAATCCCGCGGTCGGCCTCGGGCAGGTACAGCAGCAACGTCGACACCAGGAATGGCGTCAGGATGTTGCGCATGCCGTAGAAGCTGAAGCGCTCGCAGCCTTCGGTCGCGATGATGTACGGAATCTGGCGCGGCAGCGGCGCGGTCGGAGCCCCGGTGGCGATCGTCGTCATCGTCGCAAGCCGCTCTGGTGGTCGGCGCAGGGTACCCGGTTCGCGGGTTTCCGGCAGCCCACCGGCAGGTCGTATCCGTGTGGCGGGCGCCAGCCGTTTGTCGCACCCGCCACGGGCGACTACGATCAACGCGCCTTCCCTGCCGCGGCCATCGCATGACGCCGATCACCTGCCTCGAAGACCTGCGTCGGCTGTACCACCGGCGCGTGCCGCGGATGTTCGTCGACTATTGCGAATCGGGTTCGTGGACCGAGGCGACGCTGCGCCGCAACCTCGACGACTTCGCGCGCATCCAGTTCCGCCAGCGGGTCGCGACCGGTG
Source organism: Lysobacterales bacterium (assembly GCA_046347015.1). Classification (GTDB taxonomy): domain Bacteria; phylum Pseudomonadota; class Gammaproteobacteria; order Xanthomonadales; family Rhodanobacteraceae; genus Dokdonella_A. Next base: position 15,270 of record JAXMHA010000026.1, read on the forward strand.
TCGATGCGGTCAGTCAGGCGAGCACGCTGCTCGGGCGGGACGCCGCGCTGCCGATCGCGCTGGCGCCGGTCGGGATGTGCGGCATGCAGCACGCCGACGGCGAAATGCTGGCGGCGCGCGCGGCGGCGGATTGCGGCGTGCCGTTCACCTTGTCCACGATGAGCATCTGCTCGCTCGAGGACATCGCGGCATTCACGCGGCGGCCGTTCTGGTTCCAGTTGTACGTGATGCGCGACCACGCGTTCATCGAGCGGCTGATCGACCGCGCGAAAGCCGCCGGCTGCTCGGCGCTGGTGTTGACGCTGGATCTCGTTGCAATGGGCCAGCGTCACCGCGACATCAGGAATGGCCTGTCGACACCGCCGAAACCGACGCTGCGCAATCTCGCGAACCTCGCCACCAGGCCGCGCTGGTGCCTCGGCATGGCGCGCACGCGCCGGCACGGCTTCGGCAACATCGCCGGCCACGTCGAGGGCGTCAGCGACCTGTCCTCGCTGTCGGCGTGGACGACCGAACAGTTCGACCGCGACCTCGACTGGGACGACGTCGACTGGATCAAGCGGCGCTGGGGCGGCAAGCTGGTGCTGAAGGGCATCCTCGACCCGGACGACGCGCGCCGCGCGGCCGATTGCGGCGCCGATGCGATCGTGGTGTCGAACCACGGCGGCCGCCAGCTCGATGGCGCGCCGTCGTCGATCGCCGTGTTGCCGGCAATCGCCGCCGCCGTCGGCGACCGCTGCGAGGTCTGGCTCGACAGCGGCGTGCGTTCGGGCCAGGACGTGCTGAAGGCGCTGGCGCTCGGCGCGCGCGGCGTGCTGATCGGCCGCGCGTTCGTGTACGCGCTCGGCGCGCTCGGTGAAGCGGGCGTCACCACCGTGCTGGAATTGTTCCGGCGCGAGATGGAATTGACGATGGTGTTCTGCGGCGTGCGTTCGATCGCGGAAGTCGGCCGGCGCATCCTGCAACCCGGGACGTATCCCGGTTCGTGACGTGCGGGCGCGCGGCAGCGCGGCTTCAGAACAGCAGCAGCAGCCCCGGCACGATGAACCCCGCGGCCAGCGTCGCGATGAAGCGGCGCCGGTCGCGCGGGAAGCGGCTCGCCATGTAGACACCTGTCAGGGTCGACATCGCGAGCGCCAGCGACACGAGGGCGAAGTAGATCTTCATCGGCAGCAGGTTGCGTTGCGGCGCCGGCGCCGCGGCTTTCGCACGGGCATCGGCGCCGGCCGGTGCGGCCGCAACTCGTGCGGCCGGGTCTCCCGCCCCGGCTTCGGCTCGCGGGGGCGGCGCCTTCCGCACCGGCACGTCGAGGCTCTGCTTCTTGTGCAGATGTGCGACGCTCTGCAACCACATCGGCGCGCGATAGCTGCCGTCGCGCGAAGTCTCGTGCAGTCCGAAGCTCTGCAGGCCGCCGGTGATCGCGAAGAACAGCAGCGCCGGCGCGGTGAAGACGCCAAGGTACAGGTGCAGCGTGCGGAACGCCTTCAGCAGACGGTGGGTCACGACGAACTGCCGGTGGGAATGACGGGGCGGAATCCTTCCACAAATGCGAATCATTCGCAACAACCCATTCCCGGAGCCGGGGCGAAGTCCGGCGTGCGTCTCACGCGCTGAGCGCGCGCTCGGCATACTGGAAGACTTGCCGCACGGGGCCACGGATGTTCCGACTGATCACCGCCAACGACAGCGCGCGGCTCGCCGACGCGCTCGGCGAACGGCTGCGCGCGCCGCGCGCCGATCCGCTGGTGCCGGCGTCGGTGCTGGTGCCGCAGCGCGGCCTTGCGCGCTGGCTGCAGGTCCATCTTGCCGAATCGCTCGGCGTCGTCGCGAACATCGCGTTCACGCCGCCCGCGCAGTTCGCGTGGAAGCTGCTGCACGCGGCGCAGCCCGATGCACCGCCGGCGTCGCCGTTCGACGTCGACGTGTTGCGCTGGCATCTGTACGCGCTGCTCGGCGAACCGCTGGAGGGCGCGACGCTGCAACCCTTGCGCGACTACCTCGACGCCGACGGCGACCCACTGCGCCGCTTCGCGTTGAGCGGCGAGCTGGCGCGCGTGTACGAACGGATGCAGGGCTACCGCCGCGATACCTTGCGCGAGTGGGAGCAGGGCGGCGGCGACTGGCAGGCCGAGCTGTGGCGGCGGGTACTGCGCCGTACCGGCGGCGTATCGCGCGCGGCGCGCGTCGCGGCCTGGTTTGACGCGTACGATCCGGAGTTTCCGCCGGGCTCGTTCCGCGACAAGCCGGCCCCGCCCGGCCTGCCGGCGCAATTGTCGTGCTTCGCGTGCGCCAACGTGTCGCCCGACGTGTTGCGGATGCTGGCGGTCGCCGGTCGCCATTGCGATGTCGATTTCTACCTGCCGCTGCCGTCGCGCGAATACGTCGGCGACGCGCCGCGCACGCGCAAGGCCGTCCGCGAACGGCGGGAAGCGAAGGATGGTGGCAACCCGCTGATCACGACGCTCGGCGGCGCGGCGGCGGAGTTCGTCGATCTGCTGTATGGCTACGAGCACGTGAGGCCGGATGACGAATCCGAATGCTTCGACGACGAAATCGGCTGCGACACGCTGCTCGGCCGCGTCCGCAACGACATCCTGCAGCACACCGCACCGCGCAACGGGGATCGTAAATCGCTGCCGGACGATTCGATCCGGTTCCATGCCTGCCACACGGAACTCCGCGAAGTGCAGACCCTGCACGACACGCTGCTCGGGCTGCTCGACAATCCGCGCTTCGAGCCGCCGCTGCAACCGCGCGACATTGCGGTGATGATGCCGGACGTCGCCGCGTACCGGCCTGCGATCGAGGCGGTTTTCGGTGGCCTGCGACACGGTGACCCGCAGCGCATTCCGTTCAACCTCGCTGATGCCGGCGCCGCCGCGCTGCATCCGGTGGCACAACTATTCCTCGATCTGCTCGATGCGCCGACCTCGCGTTGGGAGGCGAGCGAGCTGCTCGACGTGCTCGCCGCGCCCGGCGTGATGCGCCGCTTCGAGCTCGACGCGGACGCGGTCGAACGGCTGTCCCGGAACGTTCGCGAAGCCGGCATCTGCTGGGGCGAGGATGCGGACGCGCGCGCCGATTGCGGCGGCTACAACGAGTTCAGTTGGGCGTTCGGCCTCGACCGGATGCTGGCTGGCTTCGCGTGCGGTGACGACGATGGCGTGCTTGTCGGCGGCACCGCGCCGCTCCCCGGTATCGAAGGCGCCGCGTTCGCGCGGCTCGATGCGCTGTACGCGGTGCTCGAGACCTGGCGGCAGTTGCGCGCGCTGTCGCGACACGCCGCGAGCGCGAGCGAATGGCAGCGCGAACTGAACCGGATCCTCGACGGGCTGTACGCTGCCGATCCCCACGACCTCGCCGAAACGCGTGCGCTGGAAAGCGTCCGCGGCGCACTCGAGAAGCTCGCGGCCGACTGCGACGCCGCCGATGCCGGCACGCTCGCCTGGCCCGACGTGCGCGCCTTCCTGCGCGATGCGCTGGCCACTCCCGACGCCCGCCAGCATCTCTTCACCGGCGGCGTGACGTTCTGCGGCCTGGTGCCGTTGCGCGTGGTGCCGTTCCGCGTGATTGCGCTGCTCGGCATGGACGAGGAGGCGTTCCCGCGCCGCGAGCGCGGCGGCCTCGATCCGCTGCTCGCCGATCGCCGGGCCGGAATGCGGCAACCCGGCGACCGTGACGTGCGCGCCGACGATCGCCTGCTGTTCCTGCAATTGCTGTGCGCCGCACGCGACGTGTTTTACGTCAGCTGGATCGGCCGCAACGCGCAGACCAACAAGACGCTGCCACCCTCGGTGGTCGTCGCCGAGGTCATGGATTTGCTGCGCGACGGTTACTTGCCGCGACCCGCAAACGAGGAAGCCAGGAAGGCGCGCGACAAGCTGCTGCCGCGCGTCGAACCGCTGCAGCCGTTCGACCCGTCGTTGTATGGCGCGGACGACACGCCGCCACGATCGTTCGCCTCGCAGTGGCTCCCCGCGGCGTCCGCGCCGCTACGCACGCGCGACGGCCTGTCGAGGTTCGTCGCGGCGCCGTTGACGGAAGCGCCGCCGCAAGCGATGGAAATCACGCTCGACGAACTGAAGCGATTTTTCGCCGACCCGGCACGCGGATTTCTCGAAGCGGCGCTCGAACTCGGCCTCGCGCGCGACGCGGCGGCGGAAGCGGACGTCGAACCGCTCGAGCCGGGCAATCCGCTGCTGCGTTACCAGCTCACTTCCGCACTGCTCGAACGGGGTGATGCCGCCTCCAGTCCGGAAGAAGCCCTGTTGCGCGCACAGGGAGAGTTGCCGCCGGGCCGGCTCGCCGACGCGGCGCTCGCGATCGCGCGCACGCGCGCCGCGTTGCTGCGCGCCGCGATCGCGGAGTTCACCAGCGGCGAACCGAAACTCGGCGACATCGTCGCGACGATCGCATTCACCGACGGCACCCGGCTCGGCGGACGCGTCGGCGATCGCCACCCGGCGGGATTGGTGCGAATGACGCCGGGCAAGCGCAACGGCAAGCGCGTGCTCGACGCCTGGATCGACACGTTGTTCGCCAGCGCGGCGAGCGGCGCCGCGATCGGTGGGCGCTTGTTTTCGCTCGATCGTGGCGATGTCGCGGAGCTCGACCTGCCGGCGATCGATCCGGCCGACGCACACGAGCGTCTTGGCACGTTGATCGCCGCAATGCGTTCGGGGCTGCGTGCGCCGCTGCCGCTGCTGCCGCGCGAGTCATGGGGTGCGTTGAAAGCCGATCGCGCGCAGGGTCCATCGGATTTCGGGGAGTTCCAGCAAGACTTGCGCAAGGCCGCGAACGCCGAAGCCCATGACGATCGGGGATCGGAAGGCGCCGATTTCCGCGAGCCCGCGGTGCGGATCGCGTGGCGCGGCGTCGACTTCACGACGCTCGACGAACCGCTGGCGCGCACGTTCTTCGACGTGGCACGGGCACTGTTGCCGGTGCCGGATCCCGGGGCATCGAAGCCATGAGCGCACCGCGCGATGCGCTCGACTTGCCGCTCGACGGCATCCGCGTCGTCGAAGCCAGTGCCGGCACCGGCAAGACCTTCACGATCGCGACGCTGTACCTGCGCCTGATCCTCGAACGCGGCCTCGCACCGGAGGAAATCGTCGTCGCGACGTTCACGCGGGCGGCGGCGGCCGAACTTTCCGAACGTCTGCGGAAGCGGCTGGTCGTCGCCGATGACCTGCTGGCGGCCGCTGATCCCGGGCAACCACGGGATGACGATGATGGCGAGAAGACCGAAACGCGGCGAGTCATCGACCAGGCGATTTCTCGCGGCGTCGCCGGTGATGAACTGAAGAAGCGCGCGCACGATGCACGCCTCGCGATCGACACCGCGTTGATCGGCACCCTGCACGGCTTCTGCCACCGCGCGCTCGCCGAGTTCGGCTTCGAGAGCGGACAGGCGTTGCGCGAACCGGAATTGGTCGAGGACCTGCGCGCGCTGGAACTCGAAATCGTGCGCGACTTCTGGCGTGGCGGCGGGGGCGATCCCGAGGCCGCGCAATGCCTCGCCGCGAACTGGGGCGATCCCGGGACACTGGTGAACCAGGTCGCCGACGCGCGCTGGCGTGGCCGAACGGTCGATCCGTTGGCGGCCAGGCCCGACACCCAGGTCCTGCGGGAGCACCTCAACGCCGCCCGTGCGGTGATCGCGAGCTGGGACGATGCGGCACTGGAGCGTGCACGTGAAGAAATCCGTCGCGCAATCGGAAACGGAAGTTCGCGAAAGAGTTTGCTGGAAAAGGTGGATTCAATCCGAATGGAATCGGCATCGCCGCGCGACGACGCAGCATTCACGAAGGCCGTGCGAAAAGACCTCGCCGCCTTCTCGGATGAAAAATTCGCCGGCAAGGAATGGTTCAACGGGCCGTTCCAGGGCAGTGAACTGCCGTCGATTCAGCACCTGGCCGCGGCCATCGACGCGCTCGATGCCGCCGATGGACTGCTTGCGGCTCATTTGCTGCGTGCCGCGCGCGCCTGCCTCGAAGCGGAACTGCCACGCCGCCTCGCCGCCCGCAACCAGATGAGCCATGACGGGGCGGTCGACCGGCTGGCCGCCGCACTCGACGATCCGGCGCGCAGCGCCGGGCTCGAGGCGCGGATCGGCGCGCGCTGGAAGGCCGCGTTGATCGACGAGTTCCAGGATACCGACGCGCAGCAATGGAAGGTCGTCCATGAATTGTTCGGGACGGCGACGCTGGTGCTGGTCGGCGATCCGAAGCAGGCGATCTACGGTTTTCGCGGCGGCGATGTGTTCGCGTGGCTCGCGGCCTGCGCGTGCGCCGACGGCCCGGCGTTGCGCCTCGCCGAGAGCCATCGCGCCGGTGCCGGCATCGCGTGCGCGACCAATGCGTTGTTCTCGCAGCCCGGCGCGTTCATCGACGCCGGCATCGGGCATCCGGAAATCCGCGCTGCCGACCGGGTTGCGCGGCGCGCGCTGCTGCGGGGCGATGACGTCGTGCCGGCGTTGCAGGTGTGGCGCCTGGATCCCGCAGCGCTCGGATGCGCGGCAGACAAGTCGATTTCAAAAGGCTTGGCGTGGGACACGCTCGAACGCGCCTGCGTCGCACAGATCGCGACGTGGCTCGCCGACGGGTCCGGTTTCGCGTTGCGCGACGACGACGGCGAGACGAAGCCGTTGCGGGCGAAGAACATCGCCGTGCTGGTCGACAAGAATGATCAGGCTCGATCGCTGCAGGCAGCCCTCGGCCGCGCCGGCATTCCGGCGGCGAGCGAATCGCGGGCGAGCGTCCACGCGAGCGACGAGGCGAGCGACCTCGCGTTGTTGCTGGCGGCACTCGCGGCACCCGACGATGCGCGCCGCGCGCGCGCTGCTTGCGCCAGCGTGCTGGTCGGCGAGGATGCCGCCGCGATCGCCACGACGATCCACGACGATGCGGCGCATGCGGCGCTGCTGGAACGCGTGGCGGAGTGGGCGGCCAATGTGCGGCAGCAGGGTCCGCTGCCGTGGCTGCACCGCCTGATCGCCAGCGCCGGCCCCCGATTGCTGTCGCTGCCCGACGGCCAACGCCGCGTCGCCAACTACCTGCAGCTCGCCGAGTTGCTGCAGGAATTGCACGCGCAGTGCTTCAGTCTCGCCGACTTGGCGTCGCGCTTCGCCCGCGCGCGCGCCGAAGCCGCGGACGACGCCGACGCGGCGCGCCTGCGCCTCGACACCGACGCCGACGCCGTCACCGTGTCGACCGTCCACGTCGCCAAGGGCCTCGAGTACGACGTCGTGCTGGTGCCTTGCGCGGTGCTCGGGCACAAGATCAACCCGGCGAAACGCGGCAGCGGCATCACCTTGCACTGGTACCACGTTGGCAACGTGCCGCATGTCGCAATCGGGTCGATGGCGAGTGCCGACGCCAGGCGGCAGGCCGCGCAGGAAGACGCGGCCGAGGATGTCCGCAAGCTGTATGTCGCCGTCACGCGTGCGAGCGCGGCGTGCGTGCTGCCGTGGGGCTGGGTCAACGAGGTTGAATCGAGTGCGTTGTACCACGTGCTGCAACCGGGGTCGGGCGATGACGGCGCGAAAGCAACGGCCAAAGCGGCAGCCTGCGGCGAGCGGCTCAAGCAACTGCGTAAGCGCGCGGGTGCTGACGCCGTGCGGGTCGTCGAGCTGCCCGTCGGCGGCGCGCGCCGGTACGCGCCAGCGCAAGATCACGCTTCGCCACTCCACGCCCGCGAGTTCCGGCGCGATGATCTCGAACGCGACTGGCGGACGTGGTCGTTCTCGAGCCTCGTGCGCGGCCGCGGCGATCCGAACGCCGGCGACACCTTGCCGGGCGCCGGTGATTCCGATCCGGTTCCGGCCGTGGAGATGCCGGGCGAGGATCGGGATCTCGCGGGTCCGCGTTTCGGCACTGCCGTGCACGCGGTGTTCGAGGCCACCGATTTCGCCACGTGGCGCGATGTGGCCGATGCGCCCGTCCCGGCGCGCGCGCTGATCGAACACAGCCTGCGGACGCAGGGACTGGCGTCGGCCACGAGTCGCCTCGCGCGTGGTGTCGCGGCAGTTTCGGGTTTCGTCCGCAACGCGTTGAACACGACGTTGCCATGCGGTGCACGCCTGTGCGACATCGCGCCGGCTCGGCGCCGCGCGGAGATCGAGTTCCACCTCGCCTTGCACCCGGCGCGTTCCTCGGCACTGTATGCGCTGCTGCATCGCCACGGCTACCAGTCGGAGCGCGGCGGCGTCGAACCCGATCGGCTGCACGGACTCCTGACCGGCAAGATCGACCTCGTGTTCGCGCACGCGGGCCGCTTCCACATCGTCGACTGGAAGACCAACCGCTGCCCGCCATACGACGCTGCTGCGCTTGGCGCGGAGGTCACCAAGCACGATTACGACCTGCAGTGGCTGCTCTACACGCTGGCGCTGCATCGCTGGCTGCGCCAGCAGGTGCCGGGCTATGCGTATGACACGCACGTCGGCGAGGTCTACTACCTGTTCGTGCGCGGCATCGTCGAGGGACGGGGCGTGCACCGGGACCGGCCACCGCGCGACCTGATCGCGGCGATGGACGCGCTGTTCGACACCGACGCGGAGGCGGCGGCATGAACCCGGCGATCGCGCAAGGGTTGGACTGTGGATACCTGGACCGCGCCGATGCCGCGCTCGGCGCGTGGGTGGCGCGCGCGTTCCCGGATGCGGCGCCGGAAGCCGCGCTGGCCGCCGCGCTCGCGGCGCGTGCGGTCGACGACGGCCACAGCGCGTTGGAGCTGGCGCACGCGCAGGCGTGGCTCGGCGGATTCGCCGCGTACGGCGAACCGCCGGCATTGCCGGAACCATCGGCGTGGGTCGATGCGTTGCGTGCATCGGCGGGCGCGTGTGCCGTTGCCGGCGACGCTGCCGCGATGGCAAGGACACCCCTGGTGCTCGACGCGCAGGGCCGCGTCTACCTGCGCCGTTACTTCGAATACGAACGGCGGCTCGCGGCGGCGCTGGTCCGGCGCGCACGCGTCGAAATACCGGCGCCTCGCGATAGCCGCGACATCGGCGCGGCGATGGACGACGGCGTCGATCCCGGGCAACGACGCGCCGTCGCGATTGCACTCTCCCGCCGCCTGGCACTGGTGACGGGTGGACCCGGCACCGGCAAGACGCATACCGTCGCGCGCATTCTCGACGCGCTGCTGCGGCAGGCCGCGGCCGCTGGAGCGGAGCTGCGCATCGCGCTCGCCGCACCGACCGGCAAGGCCGCCGCGCGTCTGCGGGAATCGGTGCTGGCGCAAGCCGGCCGCCTCGGCCTGCCCGGAACGCTCGCCGCGCAAGTCGCCGCCAATGCCGGCACCGTGCACAAGCTGATCGGCTTGTCGCCGTGGCGCGCGGAGCCACGCTTCGACGCCGCGTCGCCGCTGCCGTTCGACGTCGTCATCGTCGACGAGGTGTCGATGATCGACTTGCCGTTGATGGCGAAGCTCATCGACGCCGTGCCGGAAACCGCGCGGCTCGTGCTGCTCGGCGATCCCGGTCAGCTCGCCGCCGTGGAAGCCGGCAACGTGCTGGGCGCGATGGTCGATGCCGCAGGCGAGCCTCCGCTCCGCGACTGTCACGCCGCCCTGACACGCAGCCACCGATTCGATGCCGGTTCCAGCCTCGGAGCCCTGGCCGCCGCGATCACGCAAGGCGATGCGGAGGCCGCGCTCGGCGTGCTGGCCGCCGGCGGCGCGTCGACCCTGGTCGACGCGCCGCAGCCGGCGAGACTCCTCGAGGCGGCCGTGGCCGGGTATCGCGCCGTGCTCGACGCCGACGATCCCGGTGGCGCCTTGCGCGCGATGCGCGGCTTTCGCGTCCTGACCGCGTTGCGGCACGGTCCCGCGGGATGCACCGCGATCGACGCCGCGATCGCGGGCCGCCTGCAACGCGCACTCGGCGTGCGCGCCGACGCGGCGTGGTGGCGCGGCCGGCTGGTCCTGGTCACGGCGAACCGGCCGGAGCTCGGCTTGTTCAACGGCGACACCGGCGTCGCGTGGCCCGATGCGGGCGGCGACATGAAGCTGTGGTTCGACGGCCAGGACGGCGCGCCGCGCGCGCTCGGCATCGCCGCGCTGCCGCCGTTCGAAGGCGCGTTCGCGCTGACCGTGCACAAGGCGCAAGGCTCGGAGTTCGACCGCGTGCTGTTCGTGACCGGCCCGGAGTCGGCGGTGCTGACGCGCGAGCTGCTCTACACGGGAGTCACGCGCGCGCGTGAACGGCTCGACGTGTACGGCGCCGAAGCGACGTTGCGCGCCGGCATTGCCCGGCGCACGTTGCGCATGACCGGCCTCGCCGACCGGATGCGCGAGGCGGTGCCGGGGATGCCCTGATCAACCCGCCTTACTTCGCCTTGATGATTGCGGACAGGTAATCCGGCGACCCGTCGGCGCGCACGAGGTGCGGGAATTGCAGGCCGCCGTGATAGTCGACCGGCACGGTCTTGTACTCGTCCTGATAACGCAGCAGCAGGTCGATCGGCGCCGGATCCGTTTTCGCGGCAGTGATCGCGTCGCGCAGCACTTCGGGCTTGTACGCGTGGCCGTTCACCGCGACGAGTGTTGCGCCGCTGGTCACGCCGGCCTTGAACGCGGGGCCGTTCCAGCGCACGTCGGCGATGCGGCCATCCTTGTCCGGGCTCAAGCCGATCGACAACGCGAAGCCGAGCAGGTGGCGAGCCGGCGCGTTCGCGTCGAGTTGCTTCTGGAATTCGCTTTCCCTGTCGGTGTAGACGAGCTTCCAGCCCGACGCTTCGAGCCCGTCCAGCGGCGGTGTGTGCGCGTCGACGCGGGAATCGAGGAACGTCGTCCAGTCGAACTTCACGACCCCATCCAGTGCGGCGACGAGATCCTCGAACGTGTAAGTCTTCGTGACGAAGCTGCCGTCGTCGACGCCGAAGAAGGCCTGCGCGAAATCGTCGAGCGACTTGCGGCCATGCGTCAGCGATCGGAGCCTCGCGTCGACCGCGAGCCACAGCAGTTGCCCCGCGCTGTAGTATTCCTCGCTCATCTGCCAGCTCCGGTATGGCAGTGGCGCGCGTTGCGCGATGGTCGGGTCGTTGGTGGTGTCCTCGAGCGTGCGCCAGTCGAAACCGGGACGGTTGCGGTCGTACTTCGCCGCGACCAGCGCCAGCGCGTCGCGGAACTGTTGCGGCGTCCATTGCCCGGAACGCGCGGTCAACACGTAGCCCCAGTATTCGGTCTGGCCCTCGTACACCCACAGCAGCGAATCGCCCATCGGCACGTTGAAGTTCGGCGTCCAGAGGTCGGCCGGGCGGCGGAACTTGCCGTTCCACGAATGCGTGTACTCATGCGCGAACAGGTCGCGGTCGGGCGCGTGCTTGTCCCACTGGATGAAGTAGTCGGCGTCCTGCCCGACCTCGGTGGACTGGTGGTGTTCGAGTCCCTTGCTGTTCAACTGGCCGGACAGCGAGAGCAGGAAATCGTAGTGGTCGTAGTGGTGCGACCCGAACAACCGGACTGCCTGCGTGACCAGGTTGCGGTGCATCTGCAATTGTTCCGGCGCGATCTCGAGGTCCTTCGGCGCGTCGGCGACGATGTCGAGGTGCACCGGGGCCTTCGCGCCGGGCGCAAGGTCGACGCGCGTGAAATTCCTGCCCGCGTACATCGGCGAGTCGACCAGCGTGTCGTACGGCACCGGCGCGAACGTCGTCGTGTCGCCCGCCTGCGATGTCGTCTCGAGTGCCGTGCCGAACTGCCAGCCGTGCGGCAGCGTGACACTGGGCGCGAACGTGATGCGGCGCGCGAAGTGGCCGGCCGGGTACAGCGACACCTTGCTCCACACGAGATCCAGCATCGCGCCCGTCATTTCGACCGGCCCCTCGTTGGCCGCACGGGACGAGAGATACTGGAAATCGACGTCGATGCTCGACGCGCCTTCCGGCACATCGACATGGAACGCGTACACGTCGTACTTGTCCCGGCTCCACGCGAGGGGTTTGCCGTTCGCGGTGATCACGAGGCCCGCCAGCTTGTCGATCGGCCCGGTCGGCGAGTGGTTGCCCGGAATCCACTTCGGATACAGCAGCGTCAGCGCGCCTGGTTGCACCGGGATCGTTTCGTGCGTGCGGAAGATGCCCTGTGCAGTGTCGCTGGCATCGACATGGATCACGATCGTGCCGGGATACGGCGTGTCCCGTGGCGTCGGTACATCAGGGTGCGGCGTGATGTCGGCGTCGACGGGCACGGCGACCGCGAGCGCGAGCAGCAGCGTGATCAGCAGGGCGGCTGCCGAAACGCCCGCGCGGACCTGCGGCATGCGGAGTCGGAACATCGGCGGCGGCCGGAAGACGGAACGATCGGGCGAAACTATCACGCCGACGCCGGCCTGCGCGATCGCGAGGTCCCGCTCACGACCGGCGTGCGCCCTGCCCGAACAGGATGCGTTTTTCCTCCTCGCCCATCGGCTGGCCGGCGGAAGGCTTCACTTCGGGGCCGCGCGCCAGCGCACGCTGTGTCGCCGGCCGTGCGGCGATCGCCGCGTGCCAGCGGCGCACTTCGGCGAAGGGCCCGAGGTCGAGCGGCGCCTTGTCGTACGCGTTGATCCACGGAAAGCAGGCCATGTCGGCGATCGTGTAGTCGTCGCCGGTGATGAATGCGCGGCCGGCAAGGCGGCGGTCCAGCACGTCGAGCAGGCGTTCGGCCTCCTTGCGATACCGCTCCATTGCGTACGGAATCCTCTCCGGCGCGTACACATGGAAGTGGCCGTACTGGCCGGTCATGGGACCGAGCCCGCCCATCTGCCAGAACAGCCACTCGACGCATGCGACGCGGCCGCGGAGGTCCTGCGGAATGAACCGACGGATCTTGTCGGCGAGATAAAGCAGGATCGCGCCCGATTCGAACACGCTGACCGGCGCGCCGCCATCGGCGGGGTCGTGGTCGACGATCGCCGGCATCTTGTTGTTCGGCGAGATGGCGAGGTAGGCGGGAGCGAACTGCGCGCCCTTGCCGATGTTGACCGGCCTGATCGTGTAAGGCAGGCCGGCTTCCTCGAGGAACAGCGTGATCTTGTGGCCGTTCGGCGTCGGCCAGTAGTAGAGGTCCAGCATCGTAAGTCGGGTACTCCAAAACCCGGATTTTAGCGCCCGGCGAGCCTCATCGATCCCGGGCGAGTGTGCTGTGGCGGATGCCGTAACCGAAATAGACGACGAGGCCGATGACCATCCAGATGACGAAGCGTTCGATGGTGATGGCGGGCAGCCCGCCGATCATCGTGAAGCGGCTGTCCGCGAACCACGGCCAGCCGATGATCAGGAACAGCGAGAACAGCACGCCGACCGGCGCGACGATGCCGATCGCGGGCGTGCGGAACGTGCGCGGCACGTCCGGCCGGCGCACGCGCAGGACCAGCACCGCGAGGCAGATCACGATGAACGCGCCGAGCGTGCCGATGTTGACCAGCTCGGCGACTTCGCCGATCGGCAGGAATCCGGCGACGACCGCGCTGAACACGCCGAGGATCAGCGTCGGGCGGTACGGCGTGCCGTAGCGCGGATGCACCCGCGCAAACCAGTGCGGCAGCAAACCGTCGCGCGCCAGCGCGAAACCGATGCGGGCGGCACCCAGCATGAACGCGAACAGCACGCTGGTGAGGCCCGCGACCGCCGCGACGTTGATGACGCCGCGCACCCAATGCAGGCCGAGCGCCTTGAACGCGGCATCGACCGGCGCCGCGCTGTTCAATTGCGGATACGGCACCATGCCGGTCAGCACCAGCGACACCGCGAGGTACAGCGCCATCGAGATCGCCAGCGACAGCAACACCGCGCGCGGCAGGTCGCGCTGCGGATCGCGCGCTTCCTCCGCCGCGGTAGTCAGCGTGTCGTAGCCGAAGCACGCGAAGAACACGATGCTGGAGGCGGCCAGCACGCCGCCCCAGCCGAAATGCGCATGGCCGTCGGCGCCGGTCGCCACCGCCGGCACGAACGGATGCCAGTTGGCCGGGTCGACGTAGAACACGCCGACCGCGATCACCAGCACCACGCCGATCACCTTGATCGCGACGATCACCGTATTGGCACGTGCACCCCACTCGGTCCTGACCATCAGCAACCAAGCGATCAGCAGTGAAATCGCCGCGGCGATGACGTCGAACACCTTGCCCGACCCGGGATTGGCGGGGTCGTACGCGCCTTGCAGCCATACCGGCAGGTGCAGGCCGGTCAGTTGCACGAGCAGGGCCTGCACGTAGCCCGACCAGCCGATCGCGACCACCGCGACGATCAACGTGTACTCGAGCAGCAGGTCCCAACCGATGATCCAGGCGAGCAGTTCACCCAGCACCGCATAACCGTACGTGTACGCGCTGCCCGTCACCGGAATCATGCCGGAGAACTCGGCGTAGGCGAGTGCCGCGCACGCGCTGCCGATCCCGGCGACGATGAAGCTGACGACGACGGCGGGCCCGGCGTTGACCGCGGCCTGTTGCCCCGCCAGCACGAAGATGCCGACGCCGATGATCGCGCCGATGCCGATTGCGGTGAGCTGCCACACGCCGAGCACGCGGCGGAAATCGCGGCTGCCGCCGGCTTCGGCCTGCAGTTGTTCGACCCGCTTGTGCCGCGTCAGTTGCCCGATCAGTCCCATTGCTCGCTCCCCATCGGCAGCGGGAATCCCGGAGCGGTTCCCGCCGCGCGAGGATACCTGCAACCCCGGCTGCCGCGAACGAATTCCGGAGCCGGCTGCACGGCGAAGCCGTACCGGCAATGGACGCGACCGTGCGCACCCGGCCCGACGCGCGCAACGTGGCCGCGCGAACCAGCGCGCCGCACCGGCTAAACTCGGACGCATGGCCGACACCGAACTGCCGCAGAATCCACCAGCGCCAGCGGGCGGATCGCAGGCGCCTGCACCGGACGGCGTACCAGCGCCGGCGCCGAAGCGGCGCATCCGCAAACCGGCGGCGACGCACCCGGCCACCGATCACCCGGCAGTGGCGCGCCCGGTGGCCAAACGGTCGACAACGACACCGGAATCGTCCACGGTCAAAGCGAAACCAACGCCACGTCCGCGGCGGGCGCCGGCCGCCGCGACGACTCCACCGCCGAATCGCCGCCGCCCCGCCAGCCGGGCACCGGTCGCGAAGGTCGAGGTCACGCCCGTCGTGCCGTCGTTCGCCCGCCCGGCGGGTGCTGGAAGGTCGCGCCAGGCTCCGTCCCGCGCACCGCATCCGGCCGATACCTCGGCGCGTTCGCGCCTCATCTTCGAACGCCTGCTGCAGCACGTGCCGGAAGCCTACCGGGACCGGACGCGCGAATACCTCGTATTGATGCGGATGGACCGGCCGATCGGCGCGCTGCTGCTGTTGTGGCCGACGTGGTGGGCGCTGTGGTTTGCCGCGAACGACTTTCCACCACTCGGCCTCCTCGTCGTGTTCACGCTCGGCGTGTTCGTGATGCGCTCGGCCGGATGCATCGTCAACGACTACGCCGATCATCGCTGGCTCGATCCGAACGTCGAACGCACCCGCGACCGTCCGTTGGCGGCCGGGCGGGTGTCGAAGCGCGAGGCGTTCATGCTGTTTGGCGGGCTGCTGGTGCTGGCGTTCCTGCTGGTGCTGACGACCAACCGCCTGACCGTCGAACTCGCGTTCGCCGGCGTCGCGCTCGCCGTCGTGTATCCATTCACGAAGCGGGTGACGCACCTCGCCCAGGTCGTGCTCGGCGTCGCGTTTGGCTGGTCGATCCCGATGGCGTTCGCGGCGGTCACCGGCTCGCTGCCGCCGCTGTGTTGGCTGCTGTTCCTCGCCAACATCCTGTTCTCGACGATCTACGACACCGAATACGCGATGGTCGACCGCGACGAGGACATTGCCGTCGGCGCGAAATCGACCGCGATCCTGTTCGGCGACGCCGACCGCGCGATCCTCGGCGTGCTGATGGTGACGTTCGTCGGCGCGATGGCGCTGGCGGGTAGCCGCGCGGGCCTCGGCTGGATCTACTTCGTCGGCGTCGCGGTGGCCGCCGTGCAGCTCGCGCGCCAGCAGCAGGTGCTGCGCGACCGTTCGCGCGAACATTGCTTCGCGGCCTTCCGCAACAACCACTGGGTCGGCTTCGCGCTGTGGGCGGGGCTGATGCTTGCGCTCGCGGCGCGTTGACGAACCTGCGGGCGAAACCGCTCAGCCGCGACCGCGCACCGCGTTCCAGACCTGCTTCAGGCGGCCGCCCGCGACTTGCCGGTCGATGTCGACGAGCAATCGCCGCAGGCGGTAGTTGCGAACCTGCGCGCCGATGATCCCGGCGAGTTCAGCGTGACCGGTTTCCTCGGCCAGCCGATGGTTGTCCATGAAATGCGGCAGCGCATCGTCGTCCTCGACACGCATGGCCCGCACCGGTGCCAGCGAATCGAGTGGCGCCAGCGTCGGCGTCGACAGTCCGAGCAGGTGCAGCGCGATCCGCGTCCGCAGGCACTTCTCGCAGCGCCCGCAGTTGTAGCCGGAGTCGTGCCAGCACACCCGCAGGTTCTCGAGTGCGTATTTCGACTCGGCGATGCGCCGCAGCTTGTCGCTGCGGCGGGCTTCGGCGCCGTCGTGGACGAGTTCGACCGCTTCACTCGACCACAGGTGGTCGAGCATCGGGTGCGTGCCGAGGGGGTGCAGTTCGGCATACGTGTGGGACGCGGCGACGTACATCCGTGACCAGCCGAGCGCATGCGCGACGCTGGCGAGGCCGCCGCCGGCGGAAATCGACCAGCCCGCCTGCCGCGGGTGCAGGAAGCGCCGGATGTTGGTCGCGACCGGCAGCAGCGTCTTGCCGTAAGCGGCAGCGAATGCGCGATTGGCCGCAAGCGCCTGGTCGAACAGGACATCGTTGTCGACCTGGATGTCGACTCCCTTGATGAAGACCAGCGCGCCGATCTCCTCGGCATGCTTCAGGAACGTGAAGCAGCCATCGACGCCTCCCGAGAAGAACGACGCCGTGCCGGAGACGGCGGGCGGAGCCGGCTCGAGGTCAGCTTCGATCCGGATCCGGCGGAAGGCCGGGTTCCAGACATGGAACACATCCTGCAGCCGGTCGATGCCGGCCAGCAGGCGTGGCGACACCGGCGCGTCGACGATGGCGAGGTTCTCGTTCGCCCGCATTGCCGGCAGCAGCGCGGCGCACGCGAACACGTCGCCGCGCGGATACACCGCGCACCCCGGCGGAAAGCGGTACCAAAGGCGGAAGCCGTCGATGTCGGCCGAGAGTTCGGTCCCGCCGCTGGCATCCGTGTGCCGGGAAATGTGGTCGACGCGCATGTCGGAATCGCAATGCCGGGGCCGGTGGAGCGAGATGGTAGCAGCCGCCCGTGCCACGGCTCCGGGCGTCCGGGATCCGCCGGCCGTCCCGCGGCGCCATGTAGAATGCGCATTCTCGAGCGTTGCGTGGCCTATGGAACCAGCCTTTTCGCATCCGGCGCGCCTGCGCGCAGCCGCGCCTTCAACGCGCGGCCGGACGCCCGCTCACCGGCCGGAGGGATTGCGGCCATGACGGCCCCGGGAGCATTCGACGGCCGCGGGATTGTCTATTTCGGCAACGACTGGTACGCCGAGAACCGGACCAGCAGCCACCACATCGCGCAGCGCCTCGCGCGGGTCGCGCCGGTGCTGTACGTCGACTCGCCGGGCCTGCGCGTTCCCCACGCGAGTGGACGCGACCTGCGCCGCGCGCTGCGCAAGCTCCTCGCGACCCTCCGGCCGCCAACGCCGGTCGGGGACCGGCTCTGGCACTGCACGGTGCCGCAACTGCCGTTCCGCCGGGTGCCCGGCGTCGAGGCGTTCAACCGCCTGTTCGGGCAGTGGGCGGTGCGGCGCGCGATGCGCAAGGCCGGCATCGGCCGCTCGATTTCGTGGTTCGTCGCGCCGCATCCCGGTTTCCTCGCCAGGCGCCTCGGCGAGGACCTGTGCGTCTACTACTGCGTCGACGATTTCGCCGCCCATCCGGGCGTCGACGCCGCGCGCGTCGCCGCGCAGGAAGAGCACCTCGCACGGACCGCCGACCTCGTCTTCGTCGCGCCGCCGGCGCTGGTCGAGGCACGGCGTGCGCTCAACCCGAACACGATCTTCTCGCCGCATGGGGTCGACATCGACCTCTTCGCGCAAGCGGCGCAGCCCGGCGAAGTCGCTGCGGCCGCACGCGGCCTCGTGCATCCGGTCGTCGGTTACTTCGGCTCGCTGCACGAATGGATCGACTTCGACCTGATCGGCTGGCTGGCGCGCCGGCGCCCGCAGTGGACGTTCCTGCTGGTCGGCTACGCGGCATCCGACGTCAGCGCGCTGGCCGCGTTGCCGAACATCGTCATGCCCGGCCCGCAGCCCTACGCGGAATTGCCGAAGTGGGCGCGCGCCTTCGATGCTGCGATCATCCCGTACAAGTTGAACCGCCAGGTCGCGCACGCCAATCCGCTGAAGCTGCGCGAATACCTCGCCACCGGCAAACCGGTGGTCAGCGTGCGCAACCCCGAAATCGAAAAGTTCGCCGAATGGGTCCGCGTCGTCGACGGACGCGACGCGTTCCTTGCCGCGCTCGATGACGTGTTGGCCCATGATCCGCCCGGCGCCGCGGCCGCGCGCATGGCCGCCGTTGCCGGCCAGTCGTGGGATCGGCGTGCCGCCGAGGTCATCGCCACCGTGGAGTCGCGCCTCGCCGGGCACGCCGGTGCAGCCGCCATGCGGGAACCCGCGCAGTGACGCCGGCATCCGGTAGCGGAGCGCGCTTGCGCGTCGCGCTGGTCGGCGCCGGCTATGTCGCGCGCTACCACCTCGATGCCTTGCGCCGGCTCGACTTCGTCGACATCGTCGCGATCTGCGACATCGACGCGGCCGTCGCCACGGCGCTGGCCAACCGTTACCGGATTCCCGGGGTTGCCAGGAACCTCGATGAACTCGGCGACCTCCCGATCGACGCCGTCTGGGTGCTGACGCCGCCGGCCAGCCACTGCGAGGTCACGCTGCAGGCGCTCGACCGCGGCTGCCACGTGTTCGTCGAGAAGCCGATGGCCGACAGCGTCGAGGAGTGCGACCGGATGATCGCGCGCGCCGAGGCGGCCCAACGCGTGCTGACGGTCAACCATTCCGACCGTTTCGATCCGGTGATCGCGCGGGCGATCGCGCTGGCGCACGACGGGACGTGCGGCACGGTGCTGACCGTCGACGTGCTCCGCAGCTCGGACTATCCGGCGTACGCCGGAGGGCCGCTGCCGGCGCTGGTGACACAGGGTTCATACCCGTTCCGCGACCTCGGCGTGCATGCGCTGTATGTGATCGAGGACATCGCGGGTCCGGTCGAGAAACTCGACATCGCGTATCGCGGCACCGGTGCGAACCCGAACCTTCGCTTCGACGAATGGTATGGACGGGTGGAATGCGGCGGCGCGCTCGGTCGGGTGTTCCTGTCCTGGAACGTCCGCCCGATGGAGAACCGCGTCATCGTCCACGGCACCCATGCGGTCGTCGAGGCCGATCGCTTCCTGCAGGTCTGCCGCGTCGTCAGGCTGTTGCCCGGACCGAAGTTCGTCGGCCTGCTGTTGTCGGCGTTCGCCAATGCGCTCGCCGACGTGTTCCGGATCCCGTGGAACGTCGTGCGCTTCGCCGTCGGCGCGTTGAAACCCTCGCCCGGCATCCAGCGCCACGCCGAACTCGTCGCGCGTGCCCTGCACGACGGTCGTCCGCCACCCGTATCGCCGGAGGAAGGGCGCCGCGTCGTCGCGCTGATTGCGCCGATCTGTGCCGCGGCCGATGCCGAACGCAGCGCCGAACTCGCCGCGCGGCGCGAGCCGCTGGCGCCCGCCGACGTGCTGGTCACCGGCGCAGCCGGATTCATCGGGCGTCCGCTCGTCGCTGCGTTGCGGGCGCGCGGGCAGAGCGTGCGCGTACTGGTTCGGCGGCCGGTTGCCGAATGGGCCGGCGCCGCGGACGTGCAAACGGTCATCGGCGACCTCGGCGACCCCGGCATCGTCGACCACGCGATCGACGGCGTCCGCGTCGTCTACCACCTCGGCGCGGCGATGCGCGGCAGCGAACGCGACTTCGAAAGCGGCACGGTGTGGGGCACGCGCAACGTCGTCGACGCCTGTCTCGCGCACCGGATCGACCGGCTCGTGTACGTCAGCTCGCTCAGCGTGATGGACCATGCCGGTCGCGATCCGGCCGTGCCACTCGTCGAAACCTCGCCGCTCGAGCCGACACCGGAACGCCGCGGCGCGTACACCCGCACCAAGTCCGCCGCCGAGGCGCTGGTGCGCGAGGCGATCGCGGCACGTCAGCTGCCGGCCGTCATCATTCGCCCGGGACAGGTATTCGGCCCGGGCGCCGAACGGGTCACCCCGAACGGAACGGTCGCGCTCGGCGGCCTGTGGGTCGCGGTCGGCCCCGGCCGGCAGACCCTGCCGCTGGTGTACCGCGACGATGTCGTCGACGCGCTGCTCGCCGCAGCGACGGCACCCGGTGTTGCCGGACGGACGTTCAACGTCGTCGATCCGGAAGCACCCACACAATCTGCATATCTCGCGCGTTGCCGCGAGCGGTTCGCCGGACGGCCACGCATCATGCGTGTTCCGGTTCCGGTGTTCATGCTGCTCGCGAGTGGCGTCGAGTTCCTCGGCAAGCTGCTGCACCGTCCGGTGCCGCTGACGCGCTACCGCGTGCGTTCGCTGCGGCCATTGGCCAATTTCGACCTTGCCGCTGCGCGTGGCGGCCTCGGCTGGCAACCCCGCGTTGGCGTGCACGCAGGCCTCGACCGGACGTTCGGCCCGGCCTGACATCCTCAGGTGCCGGCGAGCGGCGCACGCGCGAGGACGATCGCGTCGACCCGATCGCAGCCGGCGCGTTGCAACACCTGCGCGCATTCGCGCAGCGTCGCACCAGTCGTCATCACGTCGTCGACCAGCACGACATGGCGTGGCAGTGGGACGTCCGGCGCCACCACGAATGCATCGGCCAAATTCTTCCGCCGGCCACGCGCATCGAGTCCGGTCTGCGGCGGCGTCGCGCGCTGGCGCCGCAAGGCATCCGCCGTGAGCGGCAACCGGCGACGCCGCGCGAGGGGGCGCGCGAGTTCGAGTGCCTGGTTGTAGCCACGCTCCCGCAGCCGGGCCGGGTGCAATGGAACTGCCACGAGCAGGCCCACGCTGTCGAGCACCGATGGATCGACCATGTCGGCCAGCATCTCGCCGAGTACGCGTCCCGCCGCGAGATCGCCGCCGAACTTGAAGCGCACCTCGAGCAGGTCGAGGGGATGGGCGTAGCGGAACGGCGCCGACACCGCAGCAAAGGGCGGTGGACGCCGCACGCACTCGCCACACATCGGCGCAGGCGCCGCGAGCGGCAGCGCACAGCGCGGGCAGCAGGGATGATTCAGCGAGAAGTCGCCGGCGCAGCCGGCACACAAATCGCGGCCGCCGTCGCCCGGAGCGCCGCATACGAGGCATCGCGGCGGCAGCAGGCGCGAAAGCATCCGCGACCCCGCGCTGTCGACTCCGCCGATGCGTCTCGGGTTGACAGCCTTCCACCGCATCGCCAGACTCCTTGGCTGTCGCCACATGCCGAGTCGGCGACCCGGCCGGGATGCTACCGGTCCTGCGAGGAATCCGCACATGCCCGTAGCCGCGATGCGCCACGACTGGACGCGCGATGAAGTCGCCCGGTTGCTGGCGCTGCCGTTCAACGACCTCCTCGCCCGCGCGCACGCCGTGCACGGGGCGCACCACGACCCGAATGCCGTGCAGGTCTCGACCCTGCTGTCGATCAAGACAGGCGGCTGCCCCGAGGATTGCGCGTATTGCCCGCAGGCCGCGCGCTATCACACCGGCGTCGAAGCGCAGAAGCTGATGCCGCTGGACGCCGTGCTGGACAAGGCACGCGCCGCAAAGGCCGCCGGCGCGACGCGCTTTTGCATGGGTGCGGCGTGGCGTTCGCCGAAGGATCGCGACGTCGCGAAGGTCGCGGACATGATCCGCGAAGTGAAGGCGCTCGGCATGGAAACTTGCGCGACGCTCGGCATGCTGTCGCAGGACCAGGCCGACCGGTTCAAGGCGGCGGGCCTCGACTACTACAACCACAACCTCGACACCGCGCCGGAGTTCTACGGCGAGATCATCCACACGCGCGAATTCCAGGATCGCCTCGACACGCTCGCGTGCGTGCGCAAGGCCGGCCTGAAGACCTGCTGCGGCGGCATCGTCGGCATGGGCGAGACGCGTGCGCAACGCGCGGGCCTGCTGCAGACATTGGCCAACCTGCCCGAACACCCGCAGTCGGTGCCGATCAATCGCCTCGTGCAGGTCGCGGGCACGCCGCTCGACGGCACCGCCCTGCTCGACCCGTTCGAGTTCGTGCGCACGATCGCGGTCGCGCGAATCCTGATGCCGGCCTCGATCGTGCGCCTGTCGGCGGGACGCGCGGAGATGAGCGACGAGTTGCAGGCACTGTGCTTCTTCGCCGGCGCGAATTCGATCTTCCACGGCGAGAAGCTGCTGACCACCGGCAACCCCGACACCGCGCGCGACCAGGCATTGTTCGAGCGACTCGGACTGGTGCCGATGGAAGTCGATGCCGAATCCGGCACGGTGCACGCGGACATCGCCGGCGAGTGCCGGCAGGACGCCTTCGCGTAGGCCTCGCTTCGCGCGCCCGGGTGGAAACGCGCGGGACCGGGGCGGCGCGTTCAACCAGTCGCCACGTTCACTTCGAGATGCACCACACCTTGTTTCCAGCGCACGAGTCCACCGCCACTGCAGGCGGCGCAGGCGCGACCCGTCCCGATCTGCTGGCACGCCTCGCCGAGGCGCAGTTGCAGCGCGCGCGGGAGGGACTGCTGCGCCGGCTGCGGACGATCGATGACGTCGATGGCGCGCGGATCGTCATCGCCGGCCGTTGCCTCGTGAACTTCGCCAGCAACGATTACCTTGGCCTCGCCCAGCATCCGGCCTTGCGCGAAGCGCTGGTCCGCGCGGCGTGCCGCTGGGGCGTCGGCGCAACCAGTGCGCACCTCCTCGGTGGACACCGCGACGAGCACGCGGCGCTCGAGGACAAGCTCGCGCGATGGACGGGTCGCGAGCGCGCGGTGTTGTTCTCGACCGGCTACATGGCGAACCTCGGCGCAATCGGCGCGTTGTTCGGCAACCCCTTGGGTGATGCACGCGCGGCGCCGGCCATTTGCGTACAGGACAAGCTGAACCACGCGAGCCTCATCGACGCAGCGCGGCTCGCCGGGTGCGAGCTCGTCCGTTACCGGCACGGGGATGTCGACGGCGCCAGCCGGCAACTGCGCGCACGGCCGGGAGCCGCCGCGATCCTCGCGACCGATGGGGTATTCAGCATGGATGGCGACGTCGCCCCCCTCGGGGAACTCGCGGCGTTGTGCCGCACCGAGCGCGCGGTGCTGATGGTCGATGACGCGCACGGCCTCGGCGTGCTCGGCGCCGATGGCGCGGGCAGCCTCGCCCAGACTGGCCTTGGCAGCAACGACGTGCCGGTCCTGATGGCCACGCTCGGCAAGGCTCTGGGCGTCGCCGGCGCCTTCATCGCCGGCAGCCGGACGCTGGTCGACGGGCTGATCCAGTTCGCGCGCACCTACGTGTACACGACCGCGATGCCTCCGGCGCTGGCCGCCGCGGCCAGCGCCGCCGTCGACCTCGCCCGCCACGAAGGCTGGCGACGAGAACGCCTGGGATGCCTGATCCGCCACTTCCGCCACGGTGCCACCACGCGCGGACTCGACCTCGCGCCATCGGACACGCCGATCCAACCCGTCATCGTCGGCGACAGCGCCGTCGCGTCGGCCGCATCGAGGGCGCTCGCCGATGCCGGCTGCTTCGTGCCGGCGATCCGGCCACCGACCGTCCCGCCCGGCAGCGCGCGCCTCAGGATCAGCCTTTCCGCCCGGCACGAGGAGGCCGACGTCGAGCACCTGCTCGATGCCCTCGCCGCAGCACTCGCCCGCACACGGCACGCGGAACCTTCACGCCGGCACGCGCACCCGAAGCGGACGCGCTGAGGGTCCGCATGCACATCGAATCGTTCGGCGACGGGCCGGATCTCGTCCTGCTGCACGGCTGGGCCATGCATGGCGGCGTGTTCGCTCCGCTCGCGGAACCCCTTGCCCGCCATTTCCGGTTGCACGTCGTCGACTTGCCGGGCCACGGCTGGAGCCGCGACGACGCAACGCCGCTCGAGCCCGCGGCGTGCGCACGCGCGATCATCGCCGCCACGCCTCCCGGGGCCTGGCTCGGCTGGTCGTTCGGGGGTCTGATCGCGCAGCGCGCAGCGCTGGATCATCCCGATCACGTACGCGCGCTGGCGCTGATCGCCGCAAGCCCCCGCTTCGTCGCCGGTCCCGGCTGGGCCTGTGGCATCGCGCGCGATGTGTTGGCCGGATTTGCAGCGGGCCTGCGCGCGGATTGGCGGCACACCGTCGATGGCTTCCTCGCCCTCGAAGTGCTCGGCTCGGAGCACGCGAAAGCCGAGTTGCGGGAATTGCGGGCGCACGTATTCGGACGTGGCGCACCCGCCCTGCCGGCGCTGCTGGAAGGACTCGCCATCCTCGACGCCGTCGATCTGCGGGGTGAACTGCCGCGCCTTGCCGTGCCGAGCCTCTGGATCGCGGGGCGCCGCGACCGGCTGATTCCGCCGGCGGCAATGCGCTGGTCCGCCGGTGTGGCGCCGGGTGGCCGATACCTCGAATTGGATGGCGGTCACGCGCCCTTCATCGCGCACGCCGGAGACATCACGGCGGCCCTGCACGGCATCGCCGCATGAGCGCCGACGGCACCGGTCACCTCGACACCCGGCACGTCCGGCATGCGTTCGCCCGCGCGGCCGCGAGCTACGACGCCCACGCGGCGCTGCAGGCCGAGGTCGGCGTGCGATTGCGGGAGAACCTCGCGGAGTTGATCGATCCGCCGCGGCGGATCCTGGACCTCGGCTGCGGCACCGGCCGCGACGCCGCGGCACTGCGCGGACAGTTCGCCGATGCGGAGCTGGTTGCGCTCGACCTCGCGCTGCCGATGCTCGCCTCCGCGCGCCGGCGATGTTCCGGTGATCCGCGTTTCGCCGCCGCATGCGCCGATGCGGCGGCACTGCCGCTCGGCGATGCGACGCTGGACCTCGTGCATGCGAACCTGTGCCTGCAATGGTGCGGGGATCCGTTGGCGGTATTCGGCGAATTGCGCCGCGTCCTGCGCCCCGGCGGACTGCTCGTGTTCTCGACGTTCGGTCCCGATACGTTGCGCGAACTGCGGGAGGCCTTCGCAACAGTGGACGGCACGCCCCACGTCGGCCGCTTCATCGACATGCACGACCTCGGCGACACCTTGCTCTACGCCGGATTCCGTGACCCGGTGCTGGTGCGCGAGAACTTCACGCTGACCTATCCGGACCCGCTGGCGCTGATGCGCGAATTGCGCGCACTCGGTGCGACCAACGCCGACGCGACGCGCCGGCGCACGCTGACCGGGAAGACCCTCCTTCGGCGCGTCCTTGCGGCGTATCCGTCGCATGACGGGGACGGCCGCGCGATCGCGACCTTCGAGGCCGTGTACGTGCAGGCGTTCGCGCCGATGCCGGGCCAGCCGGTCCGCACGCCCGGCGGCGATATCGCGAGTTTCCCGGTCGACAGCCTGCGGCGCTCGCGTCCGGCGCGCCGGTAAGCGCGGCGTCCCGCATGTTGCACCACCCGTGGCGGACACCTACACTGCGCGCGCTCCATCGGGGAGTAGCCGAGCGCGGCAAGACCGCGCGGCGCACGTCAACACGCTTGGCATCCCGCCATGGCGTGCGCGACTTGGCATCGTCCGGCGAGACCTTTGGTTCACGCGCGCCGTACCGGGCTGGAACGGCGCGCGCTGAATCATTGCGTCCCTTGCTCCCGGCCCGTTGGAGTCCCCCATGCAGGCCTTCAGTGTCGCCACCGTTGCCGTGGCACTCGCCGAGATCGGCGACAAGACCCAACTGCTGTCGCTGATCCTCGCGGCGAAGTACCGCCGGCCGCTCCCGATCTGCCTCGGCATCCTCGCCGCGACACTGGCGAACCACGCGCTCGCCGGAGCCGCCGGCGCGTTCGTCGCGGCATGGCTGTCGCCACCGGTGCTGAAATGGCTGGTCGCGATTTCCTTCGTGGTCGTGGCGCTGTGGACGCTGAAGCCGGACAAGGCCGACGATCCCGCGCTCGCGCGCGGCCGCGGCCACGGCATCGTCGTTGCCACGGCAATCGCGTTCTTCCTCGCCGAAATGGGCGACAAGACCCAGGTCGCCACGGTCGTGCTGGCTGCCGAATACCACCCGCTGTGGCAGGTCATCGCCGGCACGACGCTCGGCATGCTGCTGGCGAACGTGCCGGTGGTCTGGCTGGGCGCGCGCTT
>JAXMHA010000027.1:0-40240 GCA_046347015.1 Lysobacterales bacterium
GTCGAGAATCGCGACGTCGCACTCGGCAATGCCAGGTTGATGGCGGATGCCGGTGCGCCGGTCGATGCCGCGGCACGAACACGCGCCGACACCTTGCGCGGCGAGGGCGCGACCGTGATGTTCGTCGCCGTGGACGGCGCGCTCGCGGCGCTGATCGCGGTGGCCGACCGGATCAAGGCGACAACGCCCGAGGCGATTCACCGCCTGCAGGCGGCGGGCTTGCGCATCGTCATGCTGACCGGCGACAGTGCGACGACTGCCCAGGCGGTGGGGCGCGAGCTCGCGATCGACGAGGTGCGCGCGGATGTCTCGCCCGCCGACAAGGCGGCCGCGGTGGCGCAGTTGAAGCGCGAGGGTCGGCGTGTCGCGATGGCCGGAGATGGAATCAACGACGCCCCGGCACTGGCTGCAGCGGATGTCGGCATCGCGATGGGCAGCGGCACCGATATCGCGATGGAAAGCGCGCAAGTCACGCTGGTGAAGGGCGAGTTGACCGCGATCCTGCGCGCGCGCGAGTTGTCGCGGGCGACCGTGCGCAACATCCGCGAGAACCTTTTCTTCGCCTTTGTCTACAACGCCGTCGGCGTGCCGATCGCCGCCGGCGTGCTGTATCCGGTCTTCGGGCTGCTGCTGTCGCCGATGATTGCCGCGCTGGCGATGAGCCTGTCGTCGGTGTCGGTGGTGACGAATGCGTTGCGGCTGCGTGCGCTCCGGCCTGCCTGAACGCGCGAACATCGTGTCACTGCGTACTGGCGAGCGTCGGATCATCCCATCCGGGACGCGGCGCGAAACGGGTACCGTGGGTCGCCGCCAGCCGCTCGAGTCGTTCCCGGACGGCAGCGACGCCGCTATGGCGCACGTAGGCGACGGGTCCGCCCCGGAACGGGGCAAATCCGGTGCCGAAGACGATTCCGGCGTCGAGCAGGTCGGCGTCGTCGGCGACGCGATCATGCAGGCACGCGATGGCTTCGTTCACCAACGGCAGGATCAGGCGGTCGAGCAGATCCTCCGGGGCATGGTAGCCGGGATCGACGGGAGGCTTGACCGGGCGTCCGCCCTCCCATTTGTAGAAACCCTGGCCGTCCTTGCGGCCACGGTGCGTGCTGGACGACAGCGCGTCGATTCCCGGCGGCGGATCGAGTCCCAGAGCCGGCGCGAGTTCCCGTCCGACCGCGGCGGCGACGTCGAGGCCGACCGTGTCGGCCAGTTCGATCGGCCCGACCGGCATGCCGAAATCGGTGGCTGCGCGGTCGATGACGGGTCCCGGCACGCCTTCACCGCGCATCCGGATGGCCTCGAGGAGATAGGGCGTCAGGACCCGGTTGACGAGGAATCCCGGCGTGCCGGCGACGGGCAGCGGCAGCTTGTCGATGGCCCTGCAGAACGCCAGCCCGCGCTGCTCCGCCGTCCGCTCCAGGGCCGAATGGCGCACGACTTCGACCAATGGCATCTTCGCCACCGGATTGAAGAAGTGCAGGCCGAGGAAGCGATCGGGTCTTGCGAGCGCGCCGGCCAGCGAGGCGAGCGGGATGCTGGACGTATTGCTGGCCAGCAGGGCATCGCGCTTCATCTTCGGCTCGACCTGCCGGTACAGCGCGCGCTTCGCTTCGGCGTCCTCGAAGATCGCTTCGATGACGAGGTCGGCGTTTGCAACTCCGTTGCCTTCGACGTCCGCGCTCAGGCGCGCCGTGGCGGCCCCGGCGCGATCGGCGTCCTTCAGCTTCGCGCGGAACAATTCGCGTGCCCGCTCGAGCGCCGGCTGGACGAATTGCATTTCCCGGTCCTGCAGCGTCACCGAGAGCCCCCGCAGCGCCGCCCAGGCGGCGATGTCGCCGCCCATCACGCCGGCTCCGATGACATGCACATGTGCGATGCCGGGATCGGTCGCGTCGCCGAGCGCTTTCAGGCGTTCGGACAGGAAGAACAGGCGCACGAGGTTGTGGCAGGTGGACGTCCCCGCGAGTGTCGCGACCGACTCGGCTTCCCGCCGTAGCCGTCGCGTGATGTTGCCACCCCGCCGCCAGACGTCGATCACCGCGAAAGGCGCGGGATATTGCGATGGGCGGGCCTTGGCAGCCGCCTTCTTGCGGATGGCCGGTGCGAGCAGCTGCCGGGCGGGCCAAGTGTTGGTTGCCGTCGCGAGCAGCCGGCGCTGGAGTGGCGTGGCCGGCGGATGGCGCGCGAGTCGCCGTGCCGCCGCGAGCAGCCCGTCAATCGGCGCGGTGGCGTCGACGAGGCCGAGTGCACGTGCGCGGGAGGCGGAAACGGTGCGCCCCGTCAGCATCAGGTCGAGCGCGGCTGGCGCGCCGATGAGATAGGGCAGGCGGGCGGTTCCACCCCAACCGGGATGGATGCCGAGCCTCACTTCGGGCAGCCCGAGCCGCGTTTCGGGCGCTTCCGCCGCGATGCGCGCGCGACACGCGAGAGCGAGTTCGAGCCCGCCGCCGAGGCAATGCCCGTGGATCGCGGCAACCGTCGGACAGCGCAGGCGGGACAGGCTTTCGAAGGTCTTCTGCCCGAACGTGATGGCGTCGAGTACCGATCCGGTTCTCGCGTATCGCTCGAACTCGCCGATGTCGGCCCCCGCCGCGAAACCGGCGGACTTCGCCGACTGGATCACGATTCCGGCCGGCGGTTCGATCGCGAGGCGCTCGGTGATGGCCGCGAGTTCCTCGAGCACCGCCCGTGACAGGGTATTGATGGTCCGACCGGCGCAGTCGAGGGTCAACACAATGATCGCGTCGGCACCCATGGCGGAGTGCCAGTGCTGGAGTCGCAAACCGTCGAACATGCATCGTCTCGCCGCGAAGGTGGCACGGTATAATCAGAGTCTGCCGACGACCGGTCAATCGGCAGCCTGGTCGACCCGGGGGCCGCGACGCGACGGGCCGCCGCAACGGGAGGGGGGCCGTGGTCCGAATCGACGTCGAAACGCCGGCCACGCGAGACCTCCTGCAGCAGGTCGTCGATGCGCGCGGCAGTGTTGTCGCGATCGCGACGTCGGACCCTGCCGCCATCGTCGATGGCTTTCGCCACCAGGCCGTGCGCGACGGCATGGCGGTCTACGCGTGGAGCGAGACGGGCGGCCTGCGTTCGTTGCGTGAACGCGACGTCGTCGTCGAAGGTTGCGGACGTTTCGCCGATGCGCTGCGCTACGTGGTCAACAGTTCCCATTTCGGGGTGTACCTGATGCGCGGTTGGCGATCGCCGCCGGACGCGCAGGAACGCACGCTGTTGCGGCAAGTCGCGGCGATCCGCGGCGGACACCCGCGGCGGGTGGTCCTGCTCGGCAGCGACACCGAGCTTTCCGGACTTCCGCCAATATCGCTGGTCCGCATCGAGCAGCGCGTCCCGGAGGCGCGGCGGCCGCGCCTTCGCGACGGACGGTGGGTTCCCGGATGAATCGCGCCTTCGTCCGGCGAATCGCGCTCGTGGTCGCACGCGATCGTGCACTGCGTCGCTTGCTGTTCGACCTGTTCGATGCGCAGGATTTCGAGACCGTGCACACCGCGCACGATGCCGTTCAGGCGCGAGCGGCCCTGGAACGGGAAGAGCGGGTGGACATCGTCGTCCTCGAGTTTCCTTCCGACGGCACGGACGCCGTGGCGCTGGCCACGGAACTTGCGGCCGGCAACCGAAGCTGGAGGCCACCGATCATCGGCATTCGTCCGATGCGAGCCTCGTCGGCCCCCGGCTCCCGGCCATTGGACGCCGTACCGGGAGTGGTTGCGTGGATCGACAGTCCGGTCGATCCCGGTGAATTCCTGCAACGGGTGTCGGCGGCGCTCGCCAATGGCACCGCGCGCGCCGGCGGAGCCTCGCCGGGGGCCGCGAATTTCAGGCTTGCCTTCGATGCGAGCCTCGACGAGTTGCTGCTGGTCGACGCGGAAAGCCAAAGGGTCGTCGAGGTCAATCCGGCGTTCCTTGCCCATACCGGTTACGCCCGGGCGCAGGTCATCGGCGGTCGCGTGGAGACATTCGATGTCACGCTCGACCCGCCGGCACGCGACGCGCATCGCAGCGAGGTCGCCAGTACCGGGCAGGCCCGTTGGCAGGGAATGAAAGCGCGTGCCGATGGCGGCACCTACCGGGTCGACGTGGCTGTCCGGTCGGGCGTGCATCGCAGCCGCGCGGTTCACCTGTACGCGTTTCGTGATCTGGGCGAGCTCGGCCGGTATCGCAAGACGCTCGAAGTGGTGGCCCGCGCCGCCGCGTCCGGAGCCGACAGCGAAGGCTACGAAGCCGTGCTGCGGTCGATTTCGGATTGGCTGTCGCTTGATTTCGCCCTGGTCGTCCGGCAGTTCGCCGGCCAGGATCCGGAACCGCGGCCGATTGCCACCGTGCAGGTATTCGCCGTCACGGCGGAGACGCCCGATCCATTGCGCCAATCGACCCTGCGTCGCGTGCTGGGTGGCGAGGAGGTGGTGGTCAAGGAGCGCGCCTGGCGCGACATGACCGATGATGCCTTCGTTCGGGAGCGCAGGTTCCAGACGCTGATTGCCTTGCCGCTGCCGGACGAGCGGGGTTCCCCGCTGGGCGCGCTGGTGCTGGCGCGCAGGGAGTCGCTGCCCGCGCCCGATCCGGCACTCGACGGGTTGCGGATCATCGCGCAGCGGCTGGGTCTCGAGCTCGAGCTGCAGCGGGTGCGCGAGCAGGGTCGGGCGCACGGATTGCACGACGCGCTGACGGGTCTTCCCAACCGGCTCCTGTTCCACGATCGCCTGTCGTCGACGATCGATTCCGCGCATCGCACCGGCGAGATGTTCGCGATCGCGTTCGTCGACCTCGATCATTTCAGGCAGGTCAACGAGTTGCACGGACACGCGGCCGGCGACCTCGTGCTCGCGGCGCTGGCGGCCCGGTTGCGATCGAGCGTGCGCGCATCGGACACGGTGGCCCGCTACGCGGGAGACGAATTCACGCTGATCCTGCGGCACATCATCCAGCGTGACGATGTCCAGCGGCTGGCTGCCAAGATCGTGCAGATGCTGGCGGCGCCGATCCCGGTACCGGGCGTGGCCGACCTCGCCGTCACGGTGTCGGTCGGGCTCGCGTTCTATCCCGAGGACGGCAACGATTCCGACGCGCTGCTGCGTCATGCCGACCAGGCGATGTATGCCGCCAAGGGACGCGGGCGCAACACGTTCCAGAGCTATGTCGCGGTTCCCGAGGAGACCCGCCGCCAGCGCACGGCGCTCGAGTCGGGGTTGCGCAAGGCGGTCGGCAACAACGAGTTGCGCGTGTACTACCAGCCCCAGGTCGATACCCGGAGTGAGGACATCATCGGGGTGGAAGCCCTGGTGCGATGGGAACACCCGGAGTTCGGCATGATCTCGCCGGGGTTCTTCGTTCCGCTCGCGGAAGAAAACGGCCTCATCGTGCCGATTGGCGAATGGCTGTTGCGGACCGCCTGCGCGGACGTCTACCGGTGGCAGTCGCGGTTCCGGCTGCCGTTGCGCCTGAGCCTGAACCTCTCGGCGTTGCAGTTGCGCCGGCCCGACCTCGCCGTCACCGTATCGGGAATTCTCGCCGAGACCGGGCTCGACCCCCGGCATCTCGACCTCGAGCTGACGGAGTCGCTCAGCGTGAAATCGATCCCGAACCTGCTGACGACCATCGAATCGTTGCGTGCACTCGGTTGCCAGATCTCGATCGACGATTTCGGCACCGGCCAGGCATCGCTCGACTACATCAAGCGGTTCCCGGCCGACCGGATCAAGATCGACCAGACGTTCGTGCGCAACATCGGGATCGACCCCGGTGACGAGGCCATCGTCGAGGCCACCGTCATGATGGCCCACAACCTGCACCATGACGTGGTTGCCGAAGGCGTCGAGACCGAGCGCCACCTCGAGTTCCTGCGCGAGCTGGAGTGCGAGGCCTTGCAGGGATTCCTGTTCTGCCGGCCGTTGCCGGCGAGCGCGCTCGAGCACCTCCTGCTCGAGCGGGAGCGGCTGGTCGAGCCGCTCCCGGGGGAGCCTCAAGGTGCTTGATCGGGCCAGTCCCGGCCCCCACCTGCCGAACCGGGGTTGTGAAACTATTCGTTCGTGGCACGGTCC
The DNA here is from genome assembly GCA_046347015.1 of Lysobacterales bacterium. GTDB lineage: Bacteria > Pseudomonadota > Gammaproteobacteria > Xanthomonadales > Rhodanobacteraceae > Dokdonella_A. Next base: position 6,060 of record JAXMHA010000027.1, read on the forward strand.
AGAGTGCAGTGCTCGACCGGGTCCGGTACGCGGGAGATAGGCCCGGATGGGCGAGAACGACGTCGATCAGGCGCTGGTGCAGCGTGTCCAGAAGGGCGACAAGCGGGCGTTCGACCTCTTGGTGCGCAAATACCAGCACAAGCTGGTCAGCGTCATCTCGCGCTACGTGAGCGACTGGAGCGAGTGCCAGGACGTCGCGCAGGAAGCCTTCGTGCGCGCCTACCGGGCCATTGGCGCCTTCCGCGGAGACAGCCAGTTTTACACGTGGATGTACAAGATCGCGATCAACACCGCGAAGAACTACCTGGTCTCCCAGGGCCGGCGTCCGCCGACCGACGATGTCGCCGTCGAGGATGCCGTGCAGCTCGATGGCGCGACCCGGCTGCGCGAATCCGCGACCCCCGAGCACGAACTGCTGCGCCAGGAAATTGAACAAACCGTGTTCGCCACGGTCGAAGCGTTGCCCGAGGAGCTCAGGACGGCCATCACCTTGCGGGAAGTGGACGGGCTGAGTTACGAGGAGATCGCCGAGGCGATGTCGTGCCCGATCGGTACCGTGAGGTCCCGCATCTTCCGGGCGCGGGAAGCGATCGACGAGCGGTTGAGGCCGTTGCTGTCCGAAGGAGACTGAGCGTCATGACCCAGGAATTTCGCGAACAGGTTTCCGCCCTGATGGATGGCGAGGTTCGTCGCGACGAGGCCAGGTTCCTGCTGCAGCGCCTTGGCCACGATGCGGCGCTCGCCGCCGATTGGCTGCGCTGGCACGTGGCCCGTGACATGTTGCGCCGCCAGTCGGTCGGACTCGTCCCGGCACGCTTCGCGGCCGGGGTCATGACCCGCATCGATGCCGTTTCCATTTCGTCGCGCCACGACCGGCCGTGGTGGCATTGGGGTGCCGGTGGCGCCGTTGCGGCGGCCGTCGCGATCGTGGCCTTGACCGTGACGCGTCCGGCGGTGGACCAGGCGCCGCCGGCCCTGACGGCCGGAACGGGCAGCACGGTCGCGACGCAATCCGCGTCGGTGGCGCTGGCGAACCGCCCGATTGATGTCGCGCCCGTCACGGCGTCGACGGCGCGCCAGTTGCCGGCATCGGTCGCGGTGCCGCCAATCCCGATGGAACCCGCCTCGGCCAGCGTCGATTCGATGCAGGCCGATGCCGCGTACACGCGTGATCCGCAACTGCAGTCCTACCTGGAACGCCACTTCGAGGCGACCGGCTCGGTCGGCCAATCCGGATTCGTGCCGTATGTCCTGCTGATCGCGCCGGCGTCGAAGCCCGGAGCACCGGCGCCCGAGCGTCCGGTCGACTATCGCCGCTGAGGCGAACGCCCGAGCGACATGCCGACATCGCGTCGTTCGATTGCTTCCGCGGTGCCATCTTCCACTGCCATCCATCCGCCCGGGGATTGCTCGAGCCGAAGGTTGGCTTGCGTTGGTGCGGCGCTTTCATTCGTGTTGCTGGTCTCGATCGCGCAGGCGGCGCAGCCCGACGTGGCCGGCCTGTTGCCCCGGATGGCCGATTCGATGCGCCAGCTCGATTTCGAGGGCTCGTTCGTCTACCAGCATGGTGGCCGGATCGACGCGTTGCGCGTCTTCCACCTCGGGGGGCAGCGCGAGCGCGAGCGGCTGATCAGCCTGACGGGGCCGCGCAGCGAAATCGTGCGGGACAACCACAAGATCACGACGATCCAGGCGGGCACGACCGCGGTGCTGACTTCCAGCGGCATCGGACCGCAATTCCTGCCACTGGTGCCGAACGGACGTGCGCCGGCACTGGGAGAGAACTATACCGTCACGGTTGGTGGCAGCGATCGGGTTGCCGGCTTTGATGCCGACATCATCAACGTGATGCCCAGAGACGGTTACCGGTATGGCTATCGGCTGTGGCTCGAACGAAACAGCCGGATGCTGCTGCGCTCGGCGCTGATGGCGCCGGGACGGTCGCAACCGCTCGAGGAGTTCATGTTCGTGTCGCTCGATCTCGGTGCACGCCCGACCGCCGCCGATCTCGCGCCGAGCGCGCTGCCCGGGGGCTCGGCAATCCAGGCGAGCGAGATCGTGGTCCCGCAACCGAAGTGGCGCGCGGAGGCACCGCCGCCGGGATTTTCACTGGTCCGCGCGTTGCAGCCTGCCGGCAGCCGGACGGTGACGCAACAACTGGTGTATTCGGATGGGTTGGCCAGCGTTTCGGTCTACGTGGCGCCGCAGCGGCGCGGTGAACGCGACCGCGATGGCGCGACGGTGACACGCGGAGCGCTGCATGTCTTCGTGCGAATCGGCAACGGGCTTTCCGTCACTGCGCTCGGCAAGGTTCCGGAGGCGACTGTCGTTGCACTGTCGCGGGTCACCGCGAGCCGTTCCGCGATGCCTGCAGACGGAATGAAGCAACGCTGAAAGCAGTGCGCCGAGCCGCCCCGCGGCCGGAACTTAACGCTCCGCGATTCGTCCAATGGCGTGTTGCAGAAGGCATCGGATGTGAATCCGATACCGATGTCGCGGGCAATTCCCACAGGGACCAAAGAGGAAGTTTCCATGATCACTCGAATATTGGATCGGCGCGGGTACGCGATCTCCGCGTGGCTGGCCTTGCTGTTGGCGGTCGTCGGATTCGCGCAGGCGGCTCGGGCGGCGGACTTGCCCGACTTCACCGGCCTGGTCGAGAAATACGGCCCGTCGGTCGTCAACGTGCAGGCAACCGGAACCGTCTCGGCCGATGACCAACAACTCAATCCGCAGGACATTCCGGAGATCTTCAAGCGGTTCTTCGGCCCGATGCCGATGCCGCCGCAGGGCTCCGCCGAGCGCATTTCGATGGGTTCGGGCTTCATCATTTCGGCCGACGGCTACGTGTTGACCAACAACCACGTCGTCCAGGGCGCGGACCACGTGACGGTGAAGTTATCCGACCGGCGGGATTTCGACGCCAAGGTGGTCGGCACCGACCCGCAATACGACATCGCCCTGCTGAAGATCAACGCGACGGGACTGCCGGCCGTCAGCATCGGCAACTCGAAGAGCCTCAAGCCGGGGCAGTGGGTGGTGGCGATCGGTTCACCGTTCGGCTTCGACCACTCGGTCACCGCGGGAATCGTCAGCGCCGTCGGCCGCAGTTTCGGCGCCGCCGACCAGCAGTACGTGCCATTCATCCAGACCGACGTGCCGATCAACCGCGGCAATTCCGGCGGACCGCTGTTCAACCTGCAGGGCCAGGTGGTCGGCATCAACTCGCAGATCTTCTCGAATACCGGTGGCTTCATGGGCGTGTCGTTCGCGATTCCGATCGATATCGCAATGAACGCGGTGCAGCAGATCAAGACGACCGGGCACGTCGAACGCGGCATGATCGGTGTGCGCATCCAGAACGTCGACCGCGGGCTCGCGAAGAGCCTTGGGCTGCCGCGGGTCGGTGGGGCATTGGTCAACGAAGTCACCGCTGGCGGTGGCGCCGACAAGGCGGGCGTGCACGTCGGCGACGTGATCCTGTCCTATGACGGCACCGACATCGACACCTCGTCCGACCTGCCGCCGCTGGTGGGAATGACCAAGCCGGGCAGCGAGGCGAAGCTCGGGATTTTCCGCGACGGCAAGCAGATGACGCTCGACGTCAAGGTCGGCACGCTGCCGAGCAATCCCAATACGCTGGCTTCGCTGTCGGGCGGCATGAATCCCGCGGCAGCGAACGCGCTCGGGATCGTCGTCGAGAACCTGACGCCCGAGCAGCGCCGCGACCTCGACCTCAAGGACCAGGGCGTGGTCGTCCGCCAGGTGACCGGTTCCGGCGCACGCCGCGCGGCGCTCGCACCGGGCGACGTCATCCTGATGGTGGGACGCAAGCCGGTCAGCTCGGTCGGCGGTTTCGACGCGGCGATCAAGAACGTCAAGCCAGGCGATTCGGTGATGCTGCTGGTTCGTCGCGGTGACCAGACGAGCTTCATCGCCGTGCCGGTACCGCAAAAGAAGGGCAACGGCTGAAGCCATCGGTCCCTGCCGCACGGATGCAGTGCATGCATGACGGCCCGGCCCGATCGGTCGGGCCGGTTCGTGTTCGGCCTCCGGCATTGGCGCATGGCGCTTCCGGCTCCGGCTTTCTGCGATAATTCGCCGCTTGTGCCGGGACTCCGGCAGGGTCCGCGCCGCACCGATGCAGTTCATCCGCAATTTCTCGATCATCGCCCATGTCGACCACGGAAAGTCGACGCTCGCTGACCGGATCATCCAGTTGTGCGGCGGGCTGGCCGATCGCGAGATGGAAGAGCAGGTGCTCGACAACAATCCGATCGAGCGCGAGCGCGGAATCACGATCAAGGCCCAGTCCGTCTCCCTTCCTTACCGCGCCGAAGACGGCAACACCTACCAGTTGAATTTCATCGATACCCCCGGGCACGTCGATTTCAGCTACGAGGTCAGCCGTTCCCTGGCAGCGTGTGAAGGGGCGCTGTTGGTCGTCGACGCGGCGCAGGGCGTCGAGGCGCAGTCGGTCGCGAACTGCTACACCGCGGTCGAGATGGGCCTCGAGGTGGTTCCGGTGCTGAACAAGATCGATCTCCCGACGGCCGATCCAGAACGTGTGCGCGGCGAGATCGAGGCGGTGATCGGCATCGACGCGAGCCATGCCATCGCGATCAGCGCGAAAACCGGAGAGAACGTGAGGGCTGTCCTCGAGGCGATCGTCGAGCGGATCCCGCCGCCCCGTCCCCGCGACACCGACCGCCTGCAGGCGCTGATCATCGATTCGTGGTTCGACAACTACCTCGGGGTCGTGTCGCTGGTGCGCGTGATGCAGGGCGAGATCCGGCCACGCGACCGGCTGCTGGTGATGTCGACCGGGCGTGCGCACGAGGTCGAGCAGGTTGGCGTGTTCACGCCGAAGCGGGCGCTGCGCGAGCGCCTCGGTCCCGGCGAAGTCGGATGGGTGACGGCCTCGATCAAGGACGTCCACGGCGCGCCGGTCGGAGACACGTTGACGCAGGCAAAGCATCCGGCCGCGCACGCATTGCCCGGATTCCGCACGATGCAACCCCGCGTCTTTGCCGGCATGTATCCGGTGGTCGCCGACGATTTCCAGGCCCTGCGCGAAGCGCTGGAGAAGCTGAAACTCAACGACGCGGCGCTGCATTTCGAGCCGGAAACCTCGGAGGCGATGGGCTTCGGCTTCCGTTGCGGCTTCCTCGGCCTGCTGCACATGGACATCATCCAGGAGCGGCTCGAACGCGAATACGGCCTCGATCTGGTGACGACCGCGCCGACGGTCGTCTACGAGGTGCTGCAGACGGACGGCACCGTGCTGACGCTCGAGAACCCGGCGCGGCTGCCGCCGCCGCAGACGATCGAGGAAATCCGCGAACCGATCATCGTCGCGAACGTGCTGACACCGCCGGAGCATGTGGGGAACGTCATCAAGCTGTGCGAGGAGAAGCGCGGCCGGCAGCGTTCGATCCACTATCTCGCGACCCAGGTGCAGATCAGCTACGACCTGCCGCTGGCCGAAGTCGTGCTCGACTTTTTCGACCGGCTGAAGTCCGCGTCGCGCGGCTACGCCTCGATGGACTACCACTTCGACCGTTTCGAGGCCGGTCCGTTCGTGCGGCTGGACGTGCTGATCAACGGCGAGCGGGTCGATGCGCTGAGCCTGATCGTGCACCGGGCCAGCGCCGACCGCCGTGGCCGCGAACTGGTCGAGCGGATGCGCGAGCTGATTCCGCGGCAACAATTCGACGTTGCGATCCAGGCCGCCATCGGCGCGCAGGTCATTGCGCGCTCGACCGTCAAGGCCCTGCGCAAGAACGTGCTCGCGAAATGCTACGGCGGCGACGTGACGCGCAAGCGCAAGCTGCTCGAAAAACAGAAGGCGGGCAAGAAACGGATGAAGCAGGTCGGGCAGGTCGAGATTCCGCAGGCCGCGTTTCTCGCCGTGCTGCAGGTCGACAACAAATGAACGGGTGGAAGGCCCCGTGACCAGGGAGACGTGATGGACTTCGATTTTGCGCTGCTGCTGGTGGTGCTGACGTTCGTGACCGGCGTCGTGTGGTTGTTCGACCGGTTGTTCCTGGCGCGTGGCCGCGATCGTCGGGCGGAAGCCCTGGCCAGCGTCGCGGCCGCTGACGGCGCCGAGCGGGATCGCCGGGTCGCCGAGGCGCGGCGCGAACCGGTGCCGGTCGAGTACGCCCGATCATTCTTCCCGGTGCTGCTCGCGATCCTGGTGATCCGCTCGTTCATCGCCGAGCCGTTCAAGATCCCGTCCGGCTCGATGATGCCGACGCTGCAGGTCGGTGACTTCATCCTCGTGAACAAGTTCGCGTACGGGTTGCGGCTACCGGTCCTGAACACCAAGTTCCTCGGTACCGGCGAGCCCAAGCGCGGCGATGTGATGGTGTTCCGGTATCCGAAAAACCCGAAGGAAGACTATATCAAGCGGGTCGTCGGCCTTCCTGGCGACGAAATCACTTATCGGAACAAGACGCTGTACGTGAATGGTGAGAAGGTGGTTGACACTCGGGTCGGGCCCTACACCGGTCCGCCGGAGCCGGGCCGGCCGATGTACGACGCACAGGTCTACAGCGAGCAACTCGGGGCGGTCCGGCACGACATCCTGGAGATGCCGCTGGTCGACGTGGGGCACGAAGGGACGTGGCGGGTGCCGCCGGACGCCTATTTCGCGATGGGTGACAATCGGGATAATAGTGCCGACAGCCGGTTCTGGGGATTCGTGCCGGAGCAGAACCTGGTGGGACGGGCATTCGTGATCTGGCTGAACTGTTCCGGCTGGTTCTGCATGGATCGATTCGAATTCCGCCGCATTGGCACGCTGATCGAGTGAGGGAGGTGGGGAATGGGGATGCCACGCAAAATCCGGGGTATCACGTTGATCGGTTTCCTGATCCTGCTGTGCGTGGCCGGTTTCTTCGCCTACATGGCGATGCGGCTGGTACCCCTCTACGTCGAATACTTCGGCGTCGTCAAGGCGATGGAATCGGTGCGGGATGAACCGGGAATCGCGCAGAAGTCACTGTACGAAATCCGGCGTGACCTCGACCTCAAGTTCGACACCCAGTACGTGGACGATTCGCACATCCCGCCGGACGGCGTGCAGCTCAAGGCCGGCAACGGCGGGACGACGCTGCGGATCGCCTACGAGCGGCGCGTTCCGTTCTTCTACAACATCGACCTGGTCGCGAAGTTCGACAAGGCCGTCAACCTGTCCAATGCGACAGCCGAGTAGCACGATCCTCGGCTACGCGTTCTCCGATCCAGCCTTGCTGGAACTCGCGCTGACCCATCGCAGCGCCGGACACCGCAACAACGAGCGTCTCGAATTCCTCGGCGACGGGCTGCTGAACGCGCTGGTCGCCGAATTGCTGTACGAACGGCATCCCGCATCCGACGAAGGCGAGATGACCCGGATGCGTGCACTGCTGGTCAATGGCGATGCCCTGGCCGATGTGGCTCGCGAAGCCGGCTTCGGTGACCGGCTCGTCCTCGGACCCGGTGAACTCGGCAGCGGCGGGTTTCGTCGCGGTTCGATCCTCGCCGGCGCGCTCGAGGCGGTGTTCGGCGCCATCTTCCTCGACGGCGGGTGGGCATCCTGTCGCGAGGTCGCGCGGACGACATTCGGCCCGCGGGTGGATGACGTGCGCGACGCCGCCAAGGACGCCAAGACCACGTTGCAGGAATGGTTGCAGGCGCGCGGGCACGAGCTGCCCCGGTACGAACTCGTCGGTTCCATGGGTGAAGGCCACGCGCGCGAGTTCGAGTCGGCGTGCCGCGTGCCGGAACTCGGCGTCGATGCCACCGGACGCGGGGCCAGCCGTCGCGCAGCCGAACAGCAGGCGGCACGACGGGTGTTCGAGCGCCTGGCGGCGTTGGCCGGCTCCGGCGATTGAGCACGTGATGCCGCACCGGTACGGTCAAGCGGTCCTGTGCGGAAGGCCGAACGTCGGCAAGTCGACATTGCTGAACGCGATGGTCGGGATGCCGATCAGCATCGTGACCCCGAAGCCGCACACGACACGGTTCGAGGTTCGCGGCATCGTCACGCGGCCCGATGCGCAGATTGCCTTGCTCGATGCCCCCGGCATCGAGGGTGGCGCCCGCGCGATCGGGCGGAGGCTTGGCTGGATCGGCCGTCATGCGGTGGCGTCGGCCGACGTTCTCGTGCAGGTGGTCGAGGCGCTGCGCTGGACCGATTCCGACGAGGCCGTGTGGAAGCTCGTCGCCACCCGGCCGGGGGTCCCGCGCCTTCTCGTGGTGAACAAGGTCGACAAGATCCAGGACAAGGCCGCGTTGCTGCCGTATGCGAAAGCCATCACGGACGCGCATCCGTTCGACGGCGTGCATTTCCTCTGCGCGCGGCGGATCGACGGCGTCGCGGGGTTGTGCGACGACCTTGCCGGCCGGCTGCCGGAAGGTCCCGCGCGGTTCGACGCGGAAATCCCGACCGATCGCAGCGTCCGCTTCCTTGCCGCGGAGTTCGTGCGCGAACAGGTGATGCGCCAGCTTTCGGACGAATTGCCATACGCGGCGGCGGTGGATGTGACCGAGTTCGATGAATCGGGCGATCCGGTCAAGGTGCGTTGCCGGATCTGGGTCGAGCGGCCGAGCCAGAAGGCGATCGTCATCGGCGCCGGTGGCGAACGCATCAAGGCGATCGGCACGGCCGCCCGGATCCGCATCGAACGGATGCTCGGCCGTCACGTCTACCTGGAGTTGGCGGTTGAAGTGCACGCCGACTGGAGTGACGACGCCAAGGCGCTCGATCGGCTCGGCTACGCCGTGCCACGCTGACGCAAGCGGCGCCGGGGGCAAATGATGCGCGTCGAATCGGAACCCGGCCACGTCCTGCACGCGCGACCCTGGCGTGAAACCTCGCTGCTCGTCGAGGCGTTGACGGCGACCCATGGCCGCGTGGGCCTGGTCGCCCGGGGCGTGCGCACGGCCAAACGCGCCGGCGACCGCGGATTGCTGCAACCGCTGCGGCCACTGTTGTTCGGCTGGAGCGCGCACGGCGAGCTCGGGACGCTGGGCCGCGTCGAAGCCGGCGAAGGGCCCGTCGTCACCGGGACCGAGGCCGTCCCCGCCGCGCTGTACGTCAACGAACTCGTGTTGCGGACGTCGGCCCGGAACGATCCGCATGCCGACCTGTACGCGGCGTACGTGACGTGCCTTGACCGGCTCGCCCGGGATGCAGACATTGCCTGGACGCTCCGGCGCTTCGAGCGTGACCTGTTCGCCGCGTTGGGCTACGGGCTCGCGTTGCAGCGAACCGCGGATGCCGGGACAGCGATTCGCGCCGAAGGTGAATATGCATGGGATCCGGCATCCGGCGCGACCGAGTGGGCCGCTGGCAGTCCCGCGCCGCGGATATCGGGCCGGGCGTTGATCGCCCTCGACACCGATTGCCGGCCCGAAGCCCGGGAACTCGCCGAGTTGCGGCGCCTGTCGCGCGTCGTGATTCGGCATTTGATCGGGGGCGAACTTGCCTCGTGGAGCACGTGGCCGGCAGTGCGGCCGGCGGGCAACGGACGGGACTGATCCGGCATCAACGGCCGGCGGCGTGATCGGCCTCCTGCAGCGTCCACCGGATGGCGTCGCACTCGGCGAGGAACGAGTCGATCGCGCCGGGTGAAGGAGGATTCGCGAGCGCAAGGCGCAGGTGCTTGATCGCCGCCGCCAGGCCCGGAACGCCGCAGAACCCGGCCGATGCGTCCAGCCGGTGCAGGCGTGAAGCCACGGCGCCACGATCCCGGGGCAGCTCGAGGGCATGGAACTCACCCGGCAGTGCAGCGAGCTCGGTCACCAGCAGCCGGCGCAAGGCCGTCACGATGTCCACGTTGCCGCCCGTGGCGCCGATGGCTCGCGCATCGTCCAGAATCCCGGGCTCGACGGCAGCCTCGCCGGTTACCGGCTTGCTGTCCCGGACGTACCGCGAGGCGGCTGCGCGAAGTTCCCGCGCCGTGATCGGTTTCGGCAGCAGGCGCGCGAAACCCGCGGACTGCAACCGGGCCGACAGGTCACGATCCGGGGCGGCACTGGTCGCCAGTGCCGGCGTCGCCCCGGACGGACCCTTGCCACGGCGAATGCTGGCCAAGACCTCGATCGCTCCGCAACCCGGCATGTTGACGTCGAGCAGCAGCAGGTCGAACGGCTCGTGGTCAGCGAGGTCGATCGCCTGTTTGCCGTCGCTGGCCTCGATCACGTTCCATCCGGCAGCGACGAGCGCTTCCCGGAAGAAGAGCCGGGTGGCGGGATTGTCGTCGGCGACGAGCACGAGAGGCATCACCCGGATCGCTCCCTAGCGGCGGCGAAACCGCATCACGGCGGGATTATCGGGCGGAAACCACCGGATCGCACGCCTCCGCCCGGGCCGGACATGGACCATTGGTATCATGACCAGTTGCGTCGAAGCGCAGGAACGGATGGATACTTTCGAGGCCGAGGTCAGCGCCCTGAGCCACGATGGCCGCGGCATTGCCCGGGTCTCCGGCAAGGCGGTTTTCGTCGCGGGGGTGTTGCCGGGCGAACGGGCGCGCCTGCGCACCACGCGCCGGCATCGGCAGTACGATGAAGCGGCACTGGTGGAACTCCTGGACCAGTCGCCGGATCGGGTCGAACCGCGCTGCCCGCACTTCGGCACTTGCGGCGGCTGTACGCTGCAGCACCTCGCGCCGCGCGCGCAATTGGCGGCGAAGCAGCGGGTGCTGGCCGACAACCTCGAGCGGATCGGCAAGCTCAAGCCCCGGCACTGGCTCGAGCCAGTCACCGGCTCCGAATGGGGCTATCGCCGCAAGGGCCGCTTGTCGGTCAAGTGGGTCGAAAAAAAGGGCAGGGTGCTGGTCGGATTCAGGGAACGCGACCCACGGTATGTCGCCGACTTGTCGGTATGCCACACGCTGGTTCCGGAAGTCGGCAACCGGATCCGTGAACTTGCCGCGCTGTTGGGTTCGCTCGAAGCGCGGGCATCCATCCCGCAGATCGAAATTGCTGCCAGTGACGACGTCATCGCGTTGACGTTTCGCCACTTGCAGCCGCTGGGCGAGTCCGACCGCGCGGCCCTGCTCGAATTCGGCCGCAGTCGGAACCTGGCGATCCTGCTGCAGCCGGGCGGTGCCGACAGCGTGGTGCCGTTGTGGCCGGGATCGCTGCGACTTGCATACACGATCGCCGGGCAGGGCGTCGAACTCGAATTCGAGCCGCTCGATTTCATCCAGGTCAACGGCGGGGTGAACGCGAAGATGGTGGCGCTCGCGATCGAGTTGCTGGCCGTCGATCCCGGCGACCGCGTGCTCGACCTCTTCTGTGGCATCGGCAATTTCACGCTGCCTTTGGCGCGCCTCGCCGCCGACGTCACCGGGGTCGAAGGGGAAGTTGCCTTGGTTGCGCGCGCCCGAGCCAACGCTGCCCGCAATGGCATCGACAACGCCCGGTTCCACGCGGCCGATCTTGCCACCGACCAACGGGCCTCCGCGTGGGCGCAGCAACCGTACGACCGCATCCTGCTCGACCCACCGCGCTCCGGCGCCGCGGCCGTTCTCGATTGCGTGGCCGGAGACGCCGTCAAACGCATCGTGTACGTGTCGTGCCATCCGGCCGCGCTGGCGCGCGACGCCGGGGAACTCGTCGCTCGATACGGTTTCGTGCTCGACGCCGCCGGCATCCTCGACATGTTCCCCCACACGGCGCACGTCGAGTCGGTCGCGTCGTTTATCCGTGCGGGGGATGGTTGAAATGGTGCGGACGCCAGGGACACGCGGAGCGCGCTGCAACCAGGCTTGGCGGCGTCGTGGGCGTCAAGCCGTGGTTGCCGGCAAAACGGGAGCTTGGCTGTGTTGATCATCGGGCTTACGGGACGCAGCCTTGCCGATGCGGACCGGCGCGCGCTCGCATCGCCGCGGGTTTCGGGTGTGATCCTGTTCTCCCGCAACGTCGTCGATCGGGATCAGGCGGGCGGGTTGGTCGAGGCGATTCGCGCCGAGCGGCCCGGAGCTTTCCTGGTGACGATCGACCAGGAGGGCGGCCCGGTGCAGCGGCTGCGCAAAGGCTACACGGCGTTGCCGGCGCTGGCGCGGATCGGCGCGGTCCACGACCACGATGCCAACGCGGCGCGCGCTCTCGCCGAAGACCACGCGTGGGTCATGGCGAGTGAACTGCGGGCGACCGGCATCGACCTCAGTTTCGCGCCGGTGGCGGACCTCGCGCGCGGCAACCGCGCGATCGGTGAACGTGCATTCCATTCCGACCCGGGCGTCGTGTCGGATCTGGTGATGGCGTACCTGCGCGGCATGCGCCTCGCCGGAATGGCCGGTACGCTGAAGCACTTTCCCGGGCACGGTTCGACTGTCGAAGATACCCATTGCAGTGCAGCGATCGACCGGCGGTCATTGGCCGACATTCGCACGCATGACCTCGTACCGTTTGCCGGCGGCATCGCGGCCGGCGCCGAAGCCGTCATGATGGCGCATGTGACGTATCCGGCCTGCGATCCGCTGCCGGCGGGATACTCGGAACGGTGGATCGGCGAAATATTGCGCGGCGAACTCGGCTTTCGCGGCATCGTCATCGGCGATGACATCGGCATGGCCGCCGCCGGCGTGGTCGGTGGCATCGATGCGCGTGTGGATGCGCATCGCCGCGCGGGGTGCGACCTGGTCCTTGCGTGTGGCGCCGAGACCGTGGCTTCGGCGATTGCGGCGTGCGCCGGATTTCCGCCATGTGCGCCTGACCGCATTGCCGCCCTGGCGGGCTGCGTTGCCCCGACGTGGCGCGAACTCGAAGGGAATCCCCGATATGCGGTCCTCTCCGGACGGGTGCGCGGAGTCGATCGCGTATAGTGGCCTGCCCCGACGACGCCGGATCACGCGCACGATGAGCGACCTTGACGACTTCGCGGCCGTCCTCCGGCGAGCAGACCGCATCCACGACACCGCCGGGTTGACTCGCGCCATCACGCGGATCGCGCGCGACATCGACGCCGAACTCGACGGGCGGTCGTGCCTTTTCGTCACCGTCATGCAGGGCGCGCTGGTCTTTGCCGGCCAACTCGCGACGGCCGTTCGCGCACCCCTCGAATTCGACTATGTGCATGCGACGCGGTATCGCGGCGCGACACACGGCGCCGAACTCGAGTGGAAGCACCGGCCGGAGCGGTCTGCTGCCGGACGCATCGTGTTGTTGGTCGACGACATCCTCGACGAGGGACATACCCTCGCCGAGATCCGCGACGCGTACCGGGACGGTGGCGCGGCGAAGGTCCTGATCGCGACACTGTGCGTCAAGCAGCATGACCGCAGAATCCCGGGCCTGGCCGCGGATTTCGCCGGCGTCGACGTTCCCGATCGTTACGTCTTCGGCTACGGAATGGATTATCACGAACAAGGACGGAACCTGCCCGCCATCTACGCGGTGGATGCGTGAATCCGCTGCTGGCAGTCATCGGCGGCACCGGCCTGTACCGGATTGATGCGCTCGCCGGCATGACGCGCCATGTCGTCGAGACACCGTGGGGCGCGCCATCGGATGCCATCGCCTGCGGGAACCTCGATGGCCGTCCGGTGGCATTCCTCGCCCGGCATGGCGAGCGGCACTCGATCGCGCCGGACCGGATCAACAATCGCGCGAATCTCTGGGCGCTCCAGGCACTCGGGGTACGCCGGATCGTCGCCGTCAACGCCGTTGGCGGCATCCGTGCCGACTTGGCACCGCGCGCCGTCGTGGTGCCGGACCAGATCATCGACTACACATGGGGCAGGGATTCGACCTTCGGCGGCGACGCCGAAACCCCGGTTCGCCATATCGACTTTTCCGAACCGTACGATCCCGCGTTGCGCAGGGACCTGCTGTCGGCGGCCGAGGCCGCGGGGGTACCGGCGATCGACGGCGCGTGTTACGGCGCGACCCAAGGTCCGCGACTCGAGACGCGGGCCGAAATCGCCCGGATGCGGCGGGACGGCTGCGACCTGGTCGGGATGACGGGAATGCCGGAGGCGGCGCTGGCGCGCGAGCTGGGTTTGGCCTATGCATGCTTGGCATTGGTTGCGAACTGGGCCGCCGGTTGTGGGGGTACGGACGAGATTTCGCTGGATGAAGTCCACGCCAATCTCGCCGCGGCGACGGCCGCGATCGCACCGGTCATTCGCGGCTTGCGGATGGACTGATCGGGGCGTCGGGAGGCCGGATTCGGGCCTGGCGGCGTGCTGCCCCGCGCCTTGATTTTTCCGGTTCGCCGATGTTTATATTGCGCCCCCGCGCCGCACGGTGCGTCCCGGACAGGCGATCCGGACCCACCTGCGTCTTGGCGCGCGGTCCAACACGAAGGGGTTTTCAATGCGTACCGGTACCGTGAAATGGTTCAATGACGCGAAGGGGTTCGGATTCATTGCTCCGGAGGACGGCGGCGAGGACGTTTTCGTCCATTATTCCGCGATCAATTCCCAGGGCTTCCGTTCCCTGCAGCAAGGGCAAAAGGTCAATTTCGAGGTCGTGCAGGGTCCGAAGGGCTCGCAGGCTTCGGGCGTGCAGGTCGTGACCTGACTGCCACCGGAGCGTCGTTGCGAACGAAGCCCCGCCTGCGCGGGGCTTCGTTTTTCCGGGCCGACGTGCCGTTTCCGCCGGCAAGCATGGAACCGGAGGCCAGTGGCGTGGTCGAACCGCGACTGGGTATCTTCCGGGGAAACCGGTTACGTGCGGCCCCCGCGGCCCTACGCGTCCAGTGGTCCCGTTACCAGTCCATTTCCCCGTGCAGCTCACGCAAGGAGTCTTCATGTCAGTCATCCGATCGATTGCCCTGTCCGCGCTTGCATTGACCTTCGCACAAGCTTCCATTCCCTCCCGTGCGGCAGGTGTCGAATACACCTTCGATCCGCACCACACGCAAGTGAACTTCAAATGGAACCATTTCGGATTTTCGAATCCGGAAGCATCGTTCGACCATGTCACCGGGAAGATCCTGTGGGACGCGGCGGATCCGACACAATCGAGCGTGACGGCGAAGATGGCCGTCGGCAGCGTGCATACGCATGTCCCGGCGCTCGACGAGAAGTTCGAATCGCCCGCGTTCTTCGATGCCTCGAAGTACCCCGACATCACGTTCCAGAGCACCAAGGTGGTTCGCGGGAGTGCCCCCGGCACGTTCATCGTCGATGGCAACCTGACAGTGCATGGGATCACGAAGCCGGTGCGGTTGGACGCGACGCTGAACAAGGTCGGGGAACACGGGATGTCGAAGAAGCCGGCAATCGGGTTCGACGCGTCCGCGACCCTCAAGCGTTCGGAGTTCGGCATCGACAAGCTGGTGCCGGGCGTGAGCGATGAGATCAGGGTCAAGATCACCGTCGAGGCGAACGCGAGCGGCTGATTCCCACGCCCCGGTGCGGCGCGGCCGGTCCGTGGCATGCATTCCGGATCCTAGGTGGAAATCCAGCCGTGGAACGCCCACGCGAGCAACGCTGCGGTCGCGAGCGCGATCACGGCCCACGCGGTGACTTGGACATATCTCCGGCGCGACGGCTGGATGTCGCGTACGCGGGCGGCGGCTGCGAGGACGTAGCGGTCGAGGCGGCTTGCCGGATCGTACCGGGGCAGGCTGCGGTAGAGGGAGCCGATGCGCTTTCCGGGCGGCTCATCGGCCCCGGACGGCGGGCCTTCGCCGGGCGCGTGCAGTGCGTCGCCGACCTTGGCAAGCGCAGACGCGAGGCGCCGGCTCACCGTGTCGGCAGGAACGCGCGTTGCGATCGCGATGGCTGCGGCGTCGAGCCCGAACTCGAGTTGGAGCAGCAATGCGACACGCTGCGCGTCCGGCAGGCGTTCGATTGCAAGCTGGAGGGCGCGGCGGCTCGCGAACACGCCGGTTGGCGCCGGCGCCTCGTTCGGGCGTGGCGGGTAGCGATGGGACGGGAAGGGATGGCGGCGCGCGAGGCGCGTGAGGATGGCGACGCATGCGCCCGGCAGGAACCAGCGCGGGAAGTCGGCAGTGCCGGTCGGGCGCCGCGTGGTAAAAGCCGCGAGCCACGCCCGCCGATAGACCTTGTCGGCGTCGGCGAACCGCCCGAACGTATTCCACAGCAACGTGTAGACGGTGCCTCGATGGCGGCGGTACAACGCTTCGAACGCCAGCAGGTCACCCTTCTCCCAGGCCTGCAGCAGTTGCGTGTCGCTGCGATCGTCGGCCATGCGGTAGCCTCAGCAGGACGCCGGAACCAGGGCGCGTGACTGCGATCCGGCGTCCGTCCCTCCTGCGGTTCCGTGGCTCATGATGCCGCCCTCACGCGAGCTGGTCGCGAGCCCATTCGACGTCGAGGGCTTCCATCGCGTCGGCGGGCTTCAGCTTCGCGGCCTTGTCGAACGCCTCCGCCGCTTCGTCTTCGCGTTTGTCACCGGCGATCAACAGCAGCGCATTGCCGAATTCGATCCACGCGATCGGCGACTTCGGCGTCAACTTGAGTGCGGCCTTCAGCTCGGCTTCGGCGGCCGCCGCGGTGGCGCCGTAGGTCAGCTTCGCCAGCATGCCGCCGACCTTGCCGACGATCTCGGCGTGATAGACGCCGAGCGCGGTGTGGGCTTCGGCGTGCTTCGGTTCCCGTTTCAGCGCCGCGTCGAGCGAGGTGCGCACCTTGCCGGCAAGCCCCTGGGCGAGGGCCTTAGTGATCGACAGCGCCTGACTCAGGCGCCCCAACGCGAACGCGTGGCGATAGTGGCTGTTGGCAGCCTCCGGCAGCGCGTCGATGGCGGCTTCCGCGAGCTTGACCAGGGCCTCGTAGTGACGGATCCGGTCTACTTCGGACTTCACGAGGTAGGTCGCGTGGATGCCGCCGGCCTTGATGGCCACCGAGGCCCCGATCGGGCCCAGGTCCACGCCGGCTTCGAACGCGGCGTGGAAATCGCCACGGTGGAATGCGCGCCAAGCCTCCTGTGAGCGTGTCGCGATTGTTTTCGCGTCCTTGCCGAGCCCGGGATGGGCCTTCAACGACGCCGCGATGTGCCGCTCATCCGGAAACGGCTCGCAGTCGCCCGCATGCAACGCCTTCCAGGCCTTTGCCAACTTGTCCCCGGCGTAGTCGAACGCGGGATCGGAATGCGGAAACGGTGCCCATGCGGCCATGTGGGATCTCCTCGGGTTGCCGCATCCTGCCGCGCGCGGTGGCGTCCGGCAAGCGGGTAAGATTCCCCGCATGACCCGGCATGCCGAAGCCGCTCGCGCCGCCGCGCTTCGCGCAGCGCTCGAGGACGCCAACTACCGCTATCACGTGCTGGATGATCCGGACATCCCGGACGCCGAGTACGATCGCCTGCTGCGCGAGCTCGAAGCGCTGGAAGCTGCACACCCGGATCTCGCGACACCGGATTCGCCGACGCGCCACGTCGGCGCGCGTGCGGCCAGGGGCTTCGCCGAAGTACGCCACGAGATTCCGATGCTGTCGCTCGGCAACGCCTTCTCGGTGGAAGGCGATGACGACCGGACGCGGTTCGGCGAGGTTGCCGATTTCGTGCAGCGGATCGAGCAGGCGCTGGACCGCAAGGATCCGGTGTTCTCGGTCGAACCGAAACTCGACGGTCTCGCGATCAGCTTGCGCTACGAGGACGGCTTGTTCGTGCAGGGCGCGACGCGCGGCGATGGCGAGACCGGCGAGGATGTGACCGCCAACCTGCGCACGGTGCGGGCGATTCCATTGCGCCTGCGCGGCTCGGGCTGGCCGCGCGTGCTCGAGGTGCGCGGCGAAGTCATCATGCTGCGCCGGGACTTCGAGGCCTTCAATGCACGGGCACTCGCGGACGGCGAGAAGACATTGGCGAATCCGCGCAATGGCGCGGCCGGATCGTTGCGGCAGCTCGACCCTGCCGTCACCGCGCGGCGAAAGCTGAGCTTCTTTGCCTACGCGATTGGAGTCGTGGCCGGCGGAGATCTGCCCGATACCCACTCGGCGACGTTGGTTCTGCTGCGCACCTGGGGATTCCCGGTGCCCCCGGTCGTCGCGGTTGCGCGCGGGTTCGAGGGCCTGGTCGCGTATTACCGGCACATTGGCGCCATGCGCGACACCTTGCCGTACGGCATCGACGGTGTCGTGTACAAGCTCGACGACTACGCCGGTCAGCGCGAGATGGGCTTCGTCGCGCGTGCGCCCCGTTGGGCGCTGGCACACAAGTTCCCCGCCGAGGAACAGGCGACCATCGTCGAGGCGATCGAAGTCCAGATCGGCCGGACCGGCGCCGCGACGCCGGTTGCCCGCCTGCAACCCGTGTGCGTCGCGGGCGTCACCGTCACCAACGCAACCCTGCACAATGCCGACCAGGTCGCGCGCCTCGACGTGCGCGTCGGGGATTCCGTCATCGTGCGCCGGGCGGGCGACGTGATCCCCGAAGTGGTGCGCGTGATTCCCGACCGCCGTCCGGCGCACGCAAGGCCATGGAAGATGCCCGCGCGTTGTCCTGTCTGCGGTTCGGCGATCGTGCGCGAGGAAGGTGAAGCTGCGGCGCGGTGCAGCGGGGGCCTGGCCTGCGCCGCGCAGCAACGCGAGGCGATCCGGCATTTCGCGTCGCGCCGCGCGATGGATATCGACGGCCTCGGCGAACGCTATATCGAGGACCTGATCGAGTTCGGCTACGTCAAATCCGTCGCCGACCTGTACCGGCTCACGCTCGATGACTTCCTCGCAATGAAGAGCCGCGCCGACGAGCGCGATGGAACCACACCGGAGACCGTCCGGGCAGGCAAGATCGCGACCAAGTGGGCCGAGAACCTTGTTGCCGCCATCGCGGCCAGCAAGGCGACCACGCTGGAGCGGTTCCTCTACGCGCTCGGGATCCCGGATGTCGGCGACGCGACCGCGAAATCGCTCGCGCGGCATTTCGGTTCGCTGGAGGCATTGGAAGCCGCGGACGAGGCCGCGTTGACCGAGGTGCCGGACATCGGGCCAATCATCGCCGCGCGCATCGCCACGTTCTTCGCCGAACGGCACAATCGCGCCGCGATCGATGCGCTGCACAAGGCCGGCGTGCACTGGCGGAACTCGACCCCGCAACGGGACGTGGCCGGGCCGCTCGCAGGCCAGACCGTGGTACTGACCGGAACGCTGTCATCCCTGACCCGGGATGCGGCAAAGGAAGGTCTCGAAGCGCTCGGCGCCAAGGTCGCGGATTCGGTATCGAAGAAGACCACGTTCGTCGTGGCCGGCGAGTCGGCCGGCTCGAAACTCGACAAGGCACGGTCGCTCGGCGTCGACGTGTGGGATGAAGCCCGCTTGCTCGACCTGCTGCAGCAGCGTGGAGCCTGACGCCGGCCATCGCCGCGCGGCGCTGCAAATGCGCGCGCGGGTCAACGCGCTGATCCGCGACTTCTTCGCGCAGCGTGGCGTGCTGGAAGTCGAGACGCCGATCCTGTCGCGGGCCGCCAACACCGAGCCGAACATCGACAGCTTCTCGACGCTTGCCGCCGGGCCGGAAACCGCCAGTTTGCGCGAGCGCTGGTTGCGGACTTCCGCCGAGTTCCCGATGAAACGCCTGCTGGCGGCGGGATCCGGCGATTGCTATGAGCTGGGCCACGTGTTTCGCAACGGCGAGGCAGGCCGCTCGCACAATCCCGAGTTCACGATGCTGGAGTGGTATCGCCTCGGGTTCGACCATCACCGGCTTGCGCGTGAATGCGCCGAACTGGTGCAGGCGGCGCTGGCGTTGGTACGGCGCGAGGCCTCCGTGGCGACGACGACGTATCGCGACTGGTTCCGGAACGGGCTCGGCATTGATCCCTTCACGGCCGATGATGCGGCGCTGCGGGAGCCGCTGCGCCGGTTCTCGATCAGACCCGACGGCCTCGGCAAGGACGACTGGCTGGACTTGCTCATCACCCATTGCCTGCAGCCGGAGTTGCCGCACGGCGGAATCACGGTCGTCCACGACTTTCCGGTGTCACAATCCTCGCTGGCACGCATCCGGCCCGGCGATCCTCCCGTCGCCGAACGCTTCGAGCTGTATCTCGGCCGTCGCGAACTCGCCAATGGCTATCACGAATTGAACGACGCCGCGGAGCAGCGTGCGCGATTCGAGGGCGACAACCGGCGTCGCCGCGAACGCGGCCAGCGGGAGTTGCCGCTGGACGAAGGCCTGCTCGCGGTTCTGGGCTCTCTCCCGGATTGCGCCGGTGTCGCGCTTGGGGTCGATCGCCTGCTGATGGACCTGCTCGGCAGCGATGACATCCGCGACGTGATCGCGTTTCCATTCGCGGATGCCTGATGGGGGCGCGGCCCGCCGGACCGCGCCGCTCCGGGGCCGCTGGACCTTCCCGAATCGATGTCGCCGACGATTCAGTCCGTTCGTTCGCTCCACAGGTAGCGGTAGATCAGGCCGCCGATGATGCCGCCGATGATCGGCGCGACCCAGAACAACCACAACTGGTGCAGCGCCCAACCACCCTGGACGATGGCCGGTCCCGTCGAGCGCGCCGGGTTCACCGATGTGTTGGTGACCGGAATGCTGACGAGGTGGATCAGCGTCAATGCGAGGCCGATCGTCAACCCGAAGAATCCTGCCGAAGCGCGCTTGTCCGTCGAGCCCATGATGATCAGCACGAAGAATCCGCTCATCACGACCTCGCACAGGAAGGCCGCACCCAGCGAATATCCGCCCGGTGAGTGTTCGCCGTAGCCGTTCGAAGCGAAGCCGCTGCTGGCGGCATCGAAGCCGGCCTTGCCGCTCGCGATCGCATACAACACCCAGCCGGCGATGATCGCGCCGACCACCTGCGCGACGATGTACGGGATTGCCTCCTTCGCCGGAAAGCGCCCGCCGGCGGTCAGGCCGACGGTCACCGCCGGGTTGATGTGGCTGCCGGAGATGTGCCCGATCATGTAGCACATCGTCAACTGCGTGAGTCCGAATGCGAGCGCGACTCCGACGAATCCGATCCCGAGGTTCGGGAACGCGGCGGCAAGGACCGCCGCGCCGCATCCGCCGAACGTCAACCAGAACGTGCCGAATGCTTCGGCCGCACATCGTTTTCCCAGGTTCATGAGGGTTCTCCCTTCACTTGGATCGGAACCCGCAGCGTGGTGCCGCGGGCGTGGATTGTGCCGCCGGTCGCTGCGGCACCAGCAGGATAGGGATTTTCGGGCGGGACGGGTACCGCGGAACGGCAAGCCAAAGTTCGATCGCACTCGATGGACCGTGCCGAAACGGCGCCAGGCCGCCTTGGGCTTGGCTGGCCCATGGAAGGCAAACAACGGTGCCAGCGTCGAGCGCTGGCCGTTGCACGCCGGGTCGCGGTCAATACTCGAGGTTCTGTGCGGCACACAAGTAGTCGACCAGTGGGGCAAGGCGCTTGAAGTGATCGACCACGAACGCGAACAGCCGTGGCGAGTACGCCAAAGCGTCCGCGAAGCCGACGCCCGCGGCAAAGCTCTTGCGCTTCAGGTCCTCGATCAGCGGGTGGTCGGGAGGGAAGCCCTGCGGTGCGCGGCTCAGCGATTCACCCCAAAACCCGTAGTGCTGGCGAAACGCGCGACCATGTGCGGCACGTTTCCACGCTGCCGGATTGTCCACGATGAAGGAGCGGATGTTCCGAAGGGTGTGGTTTTCCGGATGCCACAGGCCTGCACCGACGAAGCAGTCGCCTGGCGCGATGTGCAGGTAGAAAGAAGGCGCCGCGATCTCGCGGCGACGCGCGTGGAAAATGCGTGCGCCGGCCCAAGTCTTGTACGGCGCCTTGTTGCCGGAAAAGCGCGTATCGCGCTGGATCCGGAACAGCGAGCCGCCAACTTTGCGTGGATCGGCCCGGTAATTCGGACTGAGTCGCGCGACGGGCACCTGCAGATCCGAGATCAGGCGCAGGTACGGTTCGCGCACATCGCGTTCGTAATCGCCCTGGTGCGCCTTGAACCACGTGCGGTTGTTGTGGCGCGCGAGCTTGCGCAGGAACGTGAACGTCGCGGGCGAGAAATAGACAGGTGGCATGTCAGTCCCCGATTTCGCCGCGGATTCTTTCGCCCCAAGCCTCCAGTCGGTCGAGCAGCGCTTGTCGTGGCCCCGGTGGCGTCGCCGCTCGCAACCTTGCGATCTCCTCGCTGTACCGTTCCAGCGTCAGCGTGGTGGTTTCGGTGTCTCGCGTCAGCTTGTCGCGGACGAAAGCGCGCCAGCGGCGCCGTTCGCCGGCGTCGAGTGTTGCGGGCCAGTTGCGCGCACGGTAACGGAACAGGAGCTCCGGGTAGCGCGAATCGTCGAATCCGAATTGGGTATGGCCGAGCCGCGCGGGCGGCGTCGACCGTACCTTGCCGATGCGGCGGCGATCGGCCTCGGAAGGAAAGCCGTCGTACAACTTCAACTCGGGATCGGCACGGCTCACCTGGCGCGAGGCCGCTGCGGCGAAAGCGCGGCGGACGCGCTCGGCGAGACCGTCGCGGGTGCGGATCCGCCCGAGGTTCGCAAGGCACCGGTCCGGGGTAAGTCCGATCCGGTGCAGGTCGACGCCACGCAGGGTTTCGACGGGTGCGATGAACGGCGATCGGTTGCCGTGGATTTCCTTCAGCGGCGGACGTTCGACGCCATCGGGCAGGTCTTCGCGCGCGGTGTACAGGCGTTCATCGAGTTCCTCCGCATCGAGGCCGGTCCACTCATCCGGATCAACCCCGAGGTCGGCGACGATCAGCGTCTCGCTTCGCAATGGATGCTCGGTGATCGGCACCACCATGGCGAGGCAACCACGCTCCGCCGGGTAGCGCCCGGAGACATGCAGCAAAGGTTGTTGCGCCGCCAGCGCCGGGCCCAGTACCTGCGCCACGCGCTTCTTGTCGCGCAAGGCGAAGTGCCAGTCGTAGAGGCGCGGCTGCCGTTCGCGCAGCAGCCGCGCGAAGGCAATGGTCGCCCTGACGTCCGACAGCGCGTCGTGGGCGTGATCGTGCTCGATCCCGTTGGCGGCGGCGAGGTCCGGCAGCCGGAACGATGGCATTCCATCCTCGCGGTTCGGCCACTCGATGCCATCCGGCCGCAGTGCGTGGAACGCGCGCGCGAGGTCAAGGATGTCCCAGCGCGAATTGCCGTTCTTCCACGCATGCTCGTACGGATCGAAGAAGTTCCGGTAGAAGAGGTAGCGATTGATGTTGTCGTCGAAGCGGATCGAGTTGTAGCCGACGGAGCAGGTTCCGGGTTCGACCAGCAGCGCATTGACCGCCTCGGCAAACTCGGCTTCGATCAAGCCATCGCGTGTGGTGTCTTGCGGAACGATCCCGGTGAGGAGGGAAGCCTCCGGATGCGGCAGAACGTCGCCTGCGAGGGCGCACGTGAGCACCGCCGGTTCCGCGATCGGCGCGAGTTCGAGGTTGGTCCGGATCGCGGCGAACTGCTGCGGCCGGTCGCGTGACGGGTCCGCACCGGTCGTTTCGAAATCGTACCAGAGCAACGTCGGCGTCGCGGTCGGCATCGGGCGAGCGTAGCAGAGCGGGAGTCGATCCCGGACGTTGGCGCTACACTGCCCGGAGGGAGGCTCCATGTCGCCACGCGCCGAAGACAACCTCGTCTGGATCGACCTCGAGATGACGGGGCTCGATCCCGACTCCGATTCGATCCTCGAAATCGCGACGGTGGTGACCGACCGCGAACTCGAAATCCTGGCCGTCGGGCCGGAGCTGGCGGTCCACCATGACGAACAGCGCCTCGCCGCGATGGATGAGTGGAACCGCCACCAGCACGCGAAATCCGGCCTGTGGCAGCGGGTGCTCGCGTCGGATGTCGACCTGGCCGGCGCGGAAGCCGCGACGCTCGCGTTCCTCGACGAGTGGGCCGTGGCGGGCCGGTCGCCAATCTGCGGCAATTCGATTTGCCAGGACCGGCGATTCCTGCATCGCCTGATGCCGCGGCTTGAGAGGTTCTTCCATTACCGCAACCTCGACGTGTCGACGCTGAAGGAACTGGCGCGGCGCTGGGCACCCGGCATCCTCGCCGGGATCGAGAAGGATGCGCGCCACACCGCGCTCAGCGATGTGCGGGATTCGATCGCGGAGTTGCGCCACTACCGTGTGTTCATGGGCCGGCTGGGCGGCGAAACGCGCGGTTGACGCGGAGCAGGCGCGTGCCGGCGTCAGCGGAAATCGCGCGTCGAGAACATCAATGGCGGCAGCATCGCATCGAGGTCGTGCAGGCGGCGCGCGATCAGGTGGCGGACGCCGTCGGCCGCTTCGAGCACGCCGTCGACGCCGAGCACGCGTGCTTCGGTCAAGGCGTGATGCTGGCGTTCGGCGAGTTTTCTCCAGACCACGACGTTGACGCAGCCGGTTTCATCCTCGAGCGTCAGGAACGTCGTGCCGTTGGCGGTATAGGGACGCTGGCGGACAGTGACGAGACCCGCGTAGCGGACGGGGCGGCCGGTGTTCGCATCGCGCAGCAGTTCGCTGGCGCTCAGGATGCGGCGATGGCGCAGCCGGGCGCGCAGCAGCGCCAGTGGATGTCCCGCCAGTGACAAGCCTTGCGCCGCGTAGTCGGCGAGCACGTTCTCGGCGAGGTTGGCCGGCCGCAGCGCGATGCGCGGCTCGGCGATGCCGGCGCCGGCCAGCAGCGCAGGTACCGGCCGCGCGGCCGCGCTTTCCCAGCGCGCACGGTGGCGGTGGCCGGCAAGACCGTGCAGCGCTCCGGCGTCGGTGAGCCGCGCGCGTTCGCCGGCGTCGAGCCGCGCGCGCTGGACGAGATCGGCGACGTTGCGGAATGGATGTTCATCGCGGGCCCGGGCGATGCGTTCGGCAAGGCCCATGCCGACACCATTGATTTGCCGCAGCCCCAGCCGCAGTGCGGGTACGCCGCCCCACCGCTCGAGCGCGCAGTCGAACGTGCTGCGGGTGACGTCGGCCGGCAGCACGCGCACGCCATGCCGGCGGGCATCGGCGACGATCTGGGCCGGTGCGTAGAAGCCCATGGGCTGCGAGTTCAACAACGCGCAGGCGTACGCCGCCGGGAAATGGCATTTCAGCCACGCCGAGGCGTACGCAAGGTGCGCGAAGCTTGCCGAGTGCGATTCGGGGAAACCGTATTCACCGAAACCGAGGATCTGCGAAAAGATGCGCTCGGCGAACGCCGGTTCGTAACCACGCTCGGCCATGCCGGCGAACAGCCGCGTGCGGAACGGTTCGAGGCCACCGTGGCGTTTCCACGCCGCCATCGCGCGGCGCAATTGGTCGGCTTCGCCGGGCGTGAAGCCGGCGGTGATCTCGGCGAGCCGCATCACCTGTTCCTGGAAGATCGGGATGCCGAGCGTGCGGCCGAGCACCTGCTCGACCGCGCATGGCCCGGCGCGATCGCGTTCGTGCGCCGCGCGTGGATAGTCGACCGCCTCCAGACCCTGCCGGCGGCGCAGGTACGGGTGCACCATGTCGCCGCTGATCGGTCCCGGGCGCACGATCGCGATCTGCACGACGAGATCGTAGTAGTTGCGCGGCTGCAGGCGCGGCAACATCGCCATCTGCGCGCGCGATTCGATCTGGAACACGCCGACGGTGTCGGCGGCGGCGATCATGTCCCACGTCGCGGCATCGTCCAGCGGCAGCGTGGCGAGATCGAGGCCGACGCCGAGGTGCCGGCGCACGAGATCGAAACACTTGTGCAGGCATGTCAGCATGCCGAGGGCGAGGCAATCGACCTTGAGCAGGCCGAGCGATTCGAGGTCGTCCTTGTCCCACTGGATCACCGTGCGGTCCGGCATCGCCGCGTTCTCGACCGGCACCAGTTCGTGCAGCGGCGCGTCGGAGATGACGAACCCGCCGACGTGCTGCGACAGGTGCCGCGGAAACCCGGTCAGCTCGCCGGTGAGCACCAGCAGCCGGTGCAGCAGCGGGTTGTCGGGGTCGAGTCCGTGCTCGCGCAGGCACGCGGCTTGCGACTGGCCTTCGCGCCGCGCGGACAAGGCCTGGCGCACCACGTCGATGCGGTCGGCGGGCAGGCCCAATGCACCGCCCACGTCGCGCAATGCGCTGCGCGTGCGGTAGCAGATCACGGTGGCCGCCAGCGCCGCGCGCTCGCGGCCGTACTTGCGGTAGACGTACTGGATGACTTCCTCGCGGCGCTCGTGCTCGAAGTCGACGTCGATGTCGGGCGGTTCGCGGCGCTCGCGCGACATGAAACGCTCGAACAACAGCTCGACCTGCGCGGGATTGACCGCGGTGATGCCGAGGCAGTAGCACACCGCCGAGTTGGCCGACGAGCCGCGGCCCTGGCACAGGATCGGCGGCTGTTGCGCGCGGGCCCACGCGACGATGTCATGCACCGTCAGGAAGAAGTGCTCGTTGCCGAGTTCGGCGATCAGCGCGAGTTCGTGGTCGAGCAGCGCCCGCACCGCGGGCGGCACGCCGCCTGGCCAGCGGCGCGCGGCGCCGGCCAATGTCAGCGCACGCAGGTGTTCGCTCGCGGTGAGCCCGTCCGGGACCAGCTCGTGCGGGTAGCGGTAGGCGAGTGTGCCGAGATCGAACCGGCAACGCGTGGCGACGCGCAGGGTTTCCGCCAGCAGCGCCGGTGGATACAGCGCAACGAGGTCGGCCATGCACCGCAAGTGGCGTTCGCCATTCGCGAACAACGCGTGCCCGGCTGCGGCGACGGTGCAGCCGAGGCGGATCGCGGTCATCACGTCCTGCAACGCGCGGCGCCGACGGACGTGCATGTGCACGTCGCCGCTGGCGAGTCGCGGCAGCCCGTGGCGCCGGCCGAGCGTGTCCAGCGCCGCGAGCCGCGCAGCGTCGTCCGGGCCGCGGTGCAGTTCCACCGCGAGCCAGCAGCGGCCTCCGAATGAATGCGCGAGCCACGCCGCGTGCGTGTCGGCGTCGGCATCGGCATCGGCGGTGACGGGCCACAGCACCAGCACGCCGGCACCGAGCGTTTCGGCGTCGGCGCGGGTGAGCCGGTATTCGCCCTTGCGGCTGCGCCGGCGCGCGGTCGTGATCAAGCGGCACAGGTCGGAATAACCCGCCTGGTCGGCCGCGAGCAGCACCAGCTTCGGGCCGTCGGCGAGCTGGACTTCGCTGCCGACGATCAGCCGCACGCCGTGGCGGCGCGACGCCTCGAGCGCACGCACGCTGCCGGCTATCGAACATTCGTCGGTGATCGCGAGCGCGGCATAACCGAGCCGCGCGGCGCGTGCGAACAGTTCGTCCGCGCTCGAAGCGCCGCGTTGGAAGCTGAAGTTCGACAGGCAGTGCAGTTCGGCATAGCCGGTGGATGGCGCGGGCGGCGCGTTCATGCGAACCAGCCATGCAGCATCCAGCCCGTGTTCGCGTCGCGGGGCAGGAATGCCCATGCGCGCTGGCCATCGCCGGTTTCGACGACGTAGTAATCGCGGCGCTGGTCGGTACCGTCCCACCAGCCGCTCTCGATGCGCTCGGGGCCGGCGAGGATGCGTCGCGGCGCGGGTCGCAGCGGCCGTGGCCGCGGCAGCAACCAGAACGGGCGCGGCAGTGGCGCAGGCAGGACCGGGGCAGCAATCGTGGACGGCGCCGCGCCCACGTGGGTGCCGGCGCGTTCGGGACGGTGGTCGGCGACGAGTACCGGGACCTGCAGGGCGGCGTCGCCGAGCCGTGCGCGCAGCCGTTCGACGAGCTGCGGCCAGTCCAGCGCTTGCCGGTGGCCGGCGTCGAACAAATCCTCGTGCAATGGCGCCAGTGGCGGCAGTTCCGGTGCGTCCAGCCCCAACGCGCGCACCGGCGCCGCGAGGACGGTGCGTTCGAGGCGCATGCGCGCGAACGCGAGCAGTTCGGCGGCATCGCGCCGTGGTTGCAGGAAACCGACCGGCACCCGGGTCACGACACCACCGCCGTGGCCGAGCACGAGTTCGAACCTTTGTACGCCACCGTCGCGGGCGATGAGTACCGACGCGAGCTCGCGCACCAGCCGCCCGAGTGGAAACGCCAGGGCCTGGCCCGCATCGACCGGGACGTCGAAGTCGATGCGACCGGCGTAGCCTTGCGGGGGCCGGTACGACGGCAACGGCTCCGGCCGCAGCCCGCGCAGGCGATCGAGGTGTTCCAGCGCGGCCATTCCCGTGCGGCGCAC
The DNA here is from genome assembly GCA_046347015.1 of Lysobacterales bacterium. Taxonomy (GTDB): domain Bacteria; phylum Pseudomonadota; class Gammaproteobacteria; order Xanthomonadales; family Rhodanobacteraceae; genus Dokdonella_A. The sequence continues at coordinate 34,056 of JAXMHA010000027.1, forward strand.
GAGCCCGGCACGCGGCAGGCGGAACACGTCGCGCAGCGAGCCGCAGCCGATGCCGCGCAGCAACGCGACCGTGGCGGCGTCGAGGCCGCTGTGCTCGAGCGGGGTTGCAGCAAGTGCATTCGCGAGTGGCGCGGCGCTGGTGAGTGCGCAACCGTCACGCCAGCGGGCCAGTACATGTGCCGCGGTGGCAGTCGGCGCGAGCGCGATGCGCTGGGCATGACCGAGTGCCGCGCAGTCGGCCCGCAGGTGCCGTTCGAGCGCCGGCCAGCCATCGAACAGACGCAGGCTGGCGCCGACCTCGAGCACGAGCGAGTCCGCATCGACGAGGCTCACCCGGCTGCTGTAGCGATAGGCCATTGCGGCCAGCATGTCGAGATGGCGCGCTTCGGCTGCGGGATCGCGCGCGCGTACCAGCAGCCGCGGGCAAGCCAGTTGTGCGCTGGCGGAGGGTTGTCCCGGATGGATACCGACAGCCTGCGCTGCGGAGGTGGCGCGCAGGACGCGCCGGTTCGCCGGTGGGCCGTCGACCACGATGCCGGGAACGTCAGCCGCAGCCGTGTCGCCGAAGACTTCCAGCGGCAGCAGCGGAAAATGCACGCAGGCCCACAGCATGACGGCGTTTCAGGCGCGCAGACGCAGCCCCTCTCCGTGGGCGGAACCGAAAGTCCCGCGGCACTTCAGGATATCGACGCAACTACCTGTTTCCGAAGCATGGACGCGCAGCCGCAATGGTGCGGGACTGGCCTCGCCAGCGACGCGTGCCGGACGGAACACGAAGGCGACGGTGTCGCCGCTCGCGGCGGCGAGCTGGAGTCGGCGCAACTGGCGGTAACCGGCGTCGGGCAGCCATTGCACGACTGCCCCGCAACAGCCGGAGCGCAGGCACTGCTCGGCGCTCCAGCCGCGCTCGGCACCGGCATCGAGGCAGAGGATCCGGTTGAGGTCACAACCCGCCGTGGCCAGTGCCGGCGGATACGGGCGGTAGGGTGGCGCGACCAGCACGACGCGCCGGCCGGCGCGGGTCAGTGCCGCCAGCGCCGGCACGATCAGGCCGACTTCGCCGAGTCCATCGGCATCGACCAGGATTTCGGTCAGCGCGCCGCGCGGCCAGCCGCGGCCGGGCAGCAACGCGTCGAGCTCGGCGCGGCCAGTGGACATGCCGGCCGGTACGGCATCGGCGGGCGTCGTGCCGCGCCGCCAGATGCCGGGGTGGTGCAGCAGTTGCGTCAAGGCTGCGGCGTGTTGCGCCGCCGCCGGCATTGCCGCCGGCGGAATCGCATCGGCGGATGCGGAGGGAAGAAGAGGCAAGCCGTCATCGGACGGCGTGGGCCGGAAGTCCATGCCTCAACCTCGGCGGATCACGCCGACGCACACACCCTCGATCGCGAAGGCGTGGCGGCGTGGGTCGATTTCGATCGGCGCGAAGTCGGGATTGGCGGGCAGCAGCCGGATCCGGCCGCGCCGCCGCTCGAGTGTCTTGACGGTGACATCCTCGTCGAACCGCGCGACGACGATGCGGCCGGACTCGGCTTCGCCGTTCCGGTGCACGGCAATCAAATCGCCGTCGAGGATGCCGGCGTCGCGCATGCTCTCGCCCCGGACACGCAGCAGGTAATCGGCGCGCGGGCGGAACAGCGCGGGATCGACCGCGTAGCGGGCCTCGATGTGTTCGATGGCGAGGATCGGGCGGCCGGCGGCGACGCGGCCGACCAGCGGCAACCGCACCGTGGCTGTCGGCCGGTCGCGTTGCACGGGGCGCAGGCCGCGATGTTGCGGCAGGCGTTCGAGCACGCCCTTGCGCAGCAACGCATCGACGTAATCCTGCGCCGAGCTGTGGCTGGCGAGGCCGAGGCTTTGTGCGATTTCGCGCAGACTCGGCGCGCCGCCATGCTGGTTGAAGTGGTTGCGGATCAGGTCCAGCACGCGTTGCTGGTTCGGTGTCAGGTGGAAATCCGGCATACATACCAATGTACGTACATCCGGGTGGCTGCGCAAGTGGGTGCGTGCAGCGGCGGCCGCCACCGGCTCAGCGCCGCAACAACACGATGACCGCGCCGGTACCGCCCTCGGCGGGGCGTGCCGACGCGAAGGCCAGCACGTCGCTGCGCCGGCGCAACAAGCCGTCGGTCAACCGCTTCAGCACCGGGCCACCGGCTTTCGAGCGCAGGCCCTTGCCGTGCACGATGCGCACGCACAGCTCGCCATGTTTCCGGCAATCGTCGATGAAGCGTTTGATCGCGTCGCGCGCGACCGGCACCGTCATCTCGTGCAGGTCGAGTTCCGCCTGCACGCTGAACTGGCCGCGGCGCAGGCGTTTCAGCAGCCGCGGGGGCTGGCCGGGATGCAAGTGATGGATCTCGTCGCCGGCTTCGATCACAGCCGGGTCGATCGGCGCGGTCAGCAGTTCGCCGCGGACCCGCGCCTCGTCGCGCAGCGATTGCGTGGGCTCCGGCGCCGGTGCTGCGCCGCGCGGCCGGGTTCCGGACCCGCCCTTCGTCAACGGGCGCAGGCGGCCCACGGCGGCGCGGAACAGACGCCGGTCTTCGTCGTCCACCGGAGTGCGCGGAGGCCCCATGCGATCCGATCCTGGCAACGGTGACCGCGCGGACGCGCGTCGGGTCGAAGGATAGCGCGCCGTGCCGGCAGCAGCGGCCTTGGCGCTGCCGTGGGGATGGCGAATCCGCTATCATGCGACGCTCCGGCGGCCGTTCCGCCGCCGCGCTCCGGTGCGGATTCCATGACCCCGATGCGGGCCGGGAACGGCCGCGCAGGATTCCCGATGCGAGTTCTGGTCAGCAACGACGACGGTGTGGATGCCCCTGGGCTCGCGGTGTTGGCGAGGCGGCTCGCGGCAGTCGGCGAGGTGGTCGTCGTGGCGCCCGACCGCGACCGTTCCGGCGCCAGCAATTCGCTGACCCTCGACCGTCCGATCCGTGTCAAGCAACTGCCCGATGGGCGCTACCGCGTCACGGGCACGCCTACCGATTGCGTGCATCTCGCGTTGTCCGGACTGCTCGAGTTCGAGCCCGACATCGTCGTCTCCGGCATCAACAATTCGGCCAATCTCGGCGATGACGTGATTTATTCGGGTACCGTTTCGGCGGCGATGGAAGGACGCTTCCTCGGCCTGCCGGCGATCGCGATCTCGCTGGTGGCGAACGGGCACGACGACCGCCACTACGACAGCGCCGCCGACGCCGTGCTGATGCTGATGCGCCGGCTGCTGGTCGATCCGTTGCCGGCCGACACGATCCTCAACGTCAACGTGCCGGACCGGCCATGGGGCGAGATCCGCGGCGTCGAGGTGACGCGGCTCGGCCGCCGGCATCGTTCCGCGCCGTGCATTCCGGAGACCGATCCGCGCGGCCATCCGATCTACTGGATCGGCCCGGCGGGTGACGCCGAGGACAACGGGCCGGGTACCGATTTCCACGCCGTGCAGTCCGGTTGCGTGTCGATCACGCCGATCCACGTTGACCTGACCCGCTACCAGGCGCTCGAAAAGGTCAGCGGTTGGGTGGTGGGGATGCAGCGTGCGAATGGCGGCGACCGGTGAAGCGCGGCGCATGAGCATGATGTCGCGGCTCGGGCCTTCCGCACGCGGACTCGGGATGACGTCGCAGCGTGCGCGCGATCGCATGGTGCAGCGGCTGCGCGAGGAGGGTATCGCGGATGCACGGGTGCTCGAGGTGATGCGCGAGGTGCCGCGGCACCTGTTCATCGACGAGGCGCTCGCGTCACGCGCGTACGAGGACACGGCACTGCCGATCGGGCAGGGCCAGACGATTTCGCAGCCGTTCGTCGTCGCGCGGATGACCGAGGCACTGCTCGAGCGCGGAACGCCGCGGCGCGTGCTCGAGGTCGGCACCGGTTCCGGCTACCAGTGCGCGGTCCTCGCGCAACTGGTCGAGCAGGTTTACACGATCGAGCGGATCGATGAACTGCTGCGCCTAGCGCGGCGCCGCTTGCGCAAACTCGGCATCGACAACGTGCGCTCGCGGCATGACGACGGGCGGCTCGGCTGGCCCGAAGCTGCGCCGTTCGACGCGATCATGCTGACGGCCGCCGGCGAGACGTTGGTCGAGGCGTTGCTGTCGCAACTCGGCGATTCGGGCTGCCTCGTCGCTCCGGTCGGCCCCCCCGGCCGGCAGACCTTGCTGCGGGTTCACCGGGAAGATTCGCAATGGGTCCGTGAGGATCTCGGGGCCGTCAGCTTCGTGCCGCTCGTCGGAGGAACGTGCTGATGCGGTGCGGGAGTATCCGTGGCGCGCGGACTTCGATCCGGTGAAGTTGTTCGCGCCGCTCTACGAGAAGGCAATTGCGTGGGCAAGGCATCCGCGCGCGCCGGCTTATCTTGCCGGCCTCAGTTTCGTCGAGGCCTTCATCTTCCCGGTCGCGCCGGAGATCATGCTGGCACCGATGGCGCTGGCGCGGCCGCGCGACGCGTACCGGTTCGCGGCGATCAGCCTCTTCTTCTCGCTGGCCGGCGCGTTGGTCGGCTACGCGCTCGGCCACTACGCCTATCAGTGGCTCATGCCTTGGCTCGCGCGCATCGACCTGCTCGAGCCGATCGAGCAGTGGGTCGGGAAGTTGCGTGCTGAAATGAACGGGCACTACTTCGGCATGCTGGTGTTCCTGTTCCTCGCCGCGCTGCAACCCTTGGTGCCGGTGAAGATCATCACATGGGCGTCCGGCGTCGTCGGCGTCCCGGTCCTGCCGTTCGTTGCCTGCGTGGCGCTCGGGCGTGGCAAGCGCGTGTTCCTGCTCGCGTGGCTGGTTCGGCTGGCTGGTCCGCGCGCCGAGGCGATGATGCGTCGTTCGGTCGAATGGATCGGCTGGGTGACGGTGGGCCTGGTGGTGTCGGTCCTGGTGATCTGGAAGCTCGCCTGATGGCATTCCCGGTTACGTCCCGTGCCCGCCGAATCGGAAAGCCGGCTTCGGCCGCCGCGGTTGCCTTCGTGCTGCTCGCCGGGTGTGCATCGACACCGCCGGCGCCGGTGGTCGACCGCAGTTCCCGGGCGCCGGTGCGTGAACGCAATGGCGTTGAGCCTGTTGCAGCGGCCGCTTCCGGTCTGTACCGCGTGGAGCGCGGCGATACGCTGTACAGCATCGCGTTCCGCAACGGCCTCGACTATCGCGATCTCGCGCGTTGGAACGGCATCGGCGCCCCGTACACGATTTACGCTGGCCAGTCGCTGCGCCTCGAGCCCGCCCGCACGACTCCCGCCACATCGACGACCGCGCATGGGACGGCCTCGAACACGACCGCCATTGCGAAGGGCGCGGGAACCGGGGTTGCGGGCAGCGCCGGGAGGACGGCATCCGCGCACGGCGTGCCGCCTCCTGCAGCACCGCTGCCGGGTGCATTCGAACCGGTACCGTCGGAGCCGGCGGCCGGATCGCCCGCGACCACGTCGACGCCGCCTGCGACCGTGGCGACTGCTGGCGGCGAATCGACCCCGGTTCCACCTGCGCCGGATGCGGCTGCGGGATCGACCGCACCGGTTCCTCCGTCGCCACCTCCCGCAGTCGCTTCGACTGCTGCGCCTTCCGTGCCACCAGCGCCTTCGCCGGGATCCAAGGCGGATGACGACAATGGCGTGCCGGCGGCCGTCGACGGCTGGACCTGGCCCGCCAACGGCCAGGTCATCGTCGGGTTCGTTCCCGGTGATCCGACCCGCCAAGGCATCGACATTGCCGGCCGCGCGGGGGATCCGGTCCGCGCGGCCGCCGCCGGAACCGTTGTCTACAGCGGCAACGGCCTCATTGGTTACGGAGAGTTGATCATCGTCAAGCACTCCCCGGGGTTTCTGTCCGCCTATGGCCACAACCGCAAGCGGCTCGTGCACGAAGGCGAGCGCGTGGCTGCCGGCCAGGTCATCGCGGAAATGGGGTCGACGGGCGCATCGCGGGACGAACTCCATTTCGAGATTCGCAAGAACGGCAAGCCGGTCGATCCGCTCGCGTTCCTGCCACGCCGCTGAGGGCGTGCACGTCGTGGCTTGGCACGTGCGGAGCCCGGCAGGAGCACTGCCGGCCGATCGAAATGAACCCGGGAGTCCCCAATTGGGGTAGCGTGCGCGTTCGGGTCCGCAGGATCCTGAGATGACGGCGAGGCAGCGAACATCGCCATCGACGACGGCGCGCGCGATGCCCGGGGCCCCGGGCATCGCGCGACAGGCCGG
>JAXMHA010000028.1:0-37073 GCA_046347015.1 Lysobacterales bacterium
TTCGGCAACGCCTCCTCGTACAAGCCACGCGCCTTGGCCGAGTCGCCCGACAGCCGGTAGAGGTCGGCCAGCCGGAGGTCCTTGGGACTGCTGTTTCCGACGGAAAAATTGTCCGGCGTATCGGGAATGCCCTCCAGCAGCGTGACGGCATCGCGGTAGGCGCGCCGGTATGTCAACAGGCTGACCCGTTGCAGTTCCACGACCGGTGAATCCCCACTGGCCACGGCCAACGCACGATCCAGGTCACCATCGCCGGCGACGACCGCGAACGCCAGGTTGGCCCTCGCATTGAAGTTTTCCGGATCGAGAGCCAACGCCCGCTGGAACCAGGTCTCGGCATCGCGAAACCGACTGGCCATCATGCAGGAATTGCCGAGTTCGTAGGCCAGCGAAGAGTTGCGCGGGTCGTGCACCAAGGCCTGCTGCAACGAGGCGATCGCATCGTCGAACCGGCCCTGCCGGCGTTCGACGTAACCACGCGCGGCGAGCGCAACGGCATCGTTGGGACGCAATTCGAGTGCGGCATCGAAAGCCTTGAGGGCGCCCGCGTAATCGCCGTTCGAGCGGTAGTCGACATAGCCGATGGCAATGCGGGCGGCGGCAAGGTCCGGTGCAAGCTGCAGCGCCCGCTCGCCATCGACGCGCGCCTGTCCGGCGAGTTGCTTGACGTCGTCGCCGCCGCCGCCGAACCACGCGAGGCTGCTTTCGCTGTACGACAGGCGCGCATAGGCGAGGGCGAAGCCGGGATCCTTTGCGATGGCCTGTCGATAGAGTGGAATCGCGGCCTTGAAGCTCGCGGTGTCGTAGTTGACGTTCCCGCGGTTGGCCTGGTACTCGGCGCGCAGGAACAGGTCGTAGGCGGCCTGGTTGGTCGTCGGAGCCGACGCCAGCGAAGCCGTCAACGCCGGGGAGAGCTTGGCGTTCAACGCGCTGGCGATCTTCTCCGCCACCTCGCCTTCGACGCCGAAGATGTTGTCGAGCGTCCGGGTGTAGCTCTCCGCCCACAGGTGCGTGTCGGTCTTGGCGTCGATCAACTGGACGTTGATCAGGACCTGGTCTCCCTGCTTCTGCACGCTGCCCTCCAGGATCGTCGCGACGCCGAGCTGGTGGCCGATCGCCTTCAGGTCGTCCGGATGGCTCTGGTACTTCGCCGTGGACGTTCGCGAGATGACCTTGAGGTCGCCGATGTCGGCCAGCTTGGTCAGGATCAGGTCCTGCATGCCGGCGACGAAGTAATCGTTCTTCCGGTCGTCGGACAGGTTCTCGAACGGCAACACGGCGATGGACTTCGTCGCCGCAACCTGTCCTCCCGCGCCACCTTCGGCGGGGACCGCGCCACGAACCCCCTTGTGCCAGATGAACTGATTGCCCAGCAACACGAGCACGGCGGCCGCCAGGACCACGGTCGTCACCCAGTTGAGCTTGCGGCCCACGTACAGGGTTTCGTGCTCTTCGCGTGCCTCGGGGGAGTCGGCCGGCTCGGTACGGCGAATGCCCTCGGGCGTCAATTCGTACACCCACGCCAGCACGACGGCGATCGGGAAACCGGCCACGATCAACAGGACGACGAGCCGGATTCCGTGGTTGGGAATGTTGAAGAACGGGAACACCTGCGTCGCCACCTGGATCAGCAACCACCCGGTGACGGCATAGGCGATGGCGACCCGCCAGACATGGCGGCGCTTCAGTTCCTCGAGGAAACCGGGCTTCTCCGGCACTGCGCGCCTCGGCATTCCCGCTGGCAACCCGCCAGCCTCGGTTGATCCCAGTGTCGACCTTCGGACGACGCCGCGCAACGAATGTTCCGCGCCCTTCCATGAACGGCGCATGCCCGGGCGGCGCCGCGCCTGGCCGGTGGCTCGCCCGGGAGCAAACGACATGGCCGCCCACCAACGATGCGAGGCCCGCTTGCGACAGCCAGTTACCGATCCTCGCGAAAACGGCGGCTCGAGGCCGCCGCTTTCAGCGCGCTGCCCGTGACGCCCGGGTCAATCGACGACTGCGGGGAGCTTTTCCGGCGCCTCGACGTCCACGACCAGCTTGCCGTCGCGGACGCGCAGGTTGACCTTGCCGCCATCGGCCAGCTTCCCGAACAGCAGTTCGTCGGCCAGTGCGCGCTTCACGTTCTCCTGGATGACGCGCGCCATCGGCCGGGCGCCCATCTGCGGGTCGAAGCCGTGCTCGGCGAGCCAGTGCCGCGCGTCGGCGTCGACGAACAGGTTGACGCGCTTCTCGTTGAGTTGCGCCTCGAGTTCGATCAGGAACTTGTCGACCACGCGCAGGATGTTGTCGAAGTCGAGCGCGTTGAACTGGATCACCGCGTCGAGGCGGTTGCGGAACTCCGGCGCGAACGTGCGGCGGATGACTTCCATCGCATCGGTCGCGTGGCTTTGTTCGACGAAGCCGATCGTGCGCCGTGCCGCCTGCTGCGCGCCGGCATTCGTCGTCATCACCAGGATCACGTTCTTGAAGTTCGCCTCGCGTCCGTTGGTGTCGGTCAACGTCCCGTGGTCCATGATCTGCAGCAGGATGTTGTAGACATCGGGATGGGCCTTCTCGATTTCGTCGAGTAGAAGCACGCAGTGCGGATGCTTGACGATCTGCTCGGTCAACAGGCCGCCCTGGTCGAATCCGACGTAGCCCGGCGGCGCGCCGATCATTCGCGAAACCGAGTGCGCTTCCATGTATTCGGACATGTCGAAACGAACCAGCTCGATGCCGAGTTGCAGTGCCAGCTGGCGCGTGACCTCGGTCTTGCCGACGCCGGTCGGGCCGGCCAGCAGGAAGCACCCGATCGGCTTGTCGGAGTTGCCGAGACCCGAGCGCGACATCTTGATCGAACTCGCCAGCGCATCGATCGCGGCATCCTGGCCGAACACGACCATCTTGAGGTTGCGGTCGAGGTTCTTCAGCACGTCGCGATCGGAAACCGAGACCTGCTTCGCCGGGATCCGCGCCATCCGCGCGACGATGAACTCGATGTCCGGCACATCGACCGTGCCGGAGCGCTCGGCTTCCGGCACCAGCCGCTGCCGCGCCCCTGCCTCGTCAATGACGTCGATTGCCTTGTCCGGCAGCAAGCGGTCGGAAATGTGCTTGGCCGATAGATCGACCGCGGCACGCAGCGCGTCGGCCGTGTATTCGACCTTGTGGTATTCCTCGAACCGCGACTTCAGGCCGTTCAGGATCTCGACCGCTTCGCTCAATGACGGCTCGATGACGTCGATCTTCTGGAACCGCCGCGCCAGCGCCCGGTCCTTCTCGAACACGCCGCGGAATTCCTGGAACGTCGTCGAGCCGATGCAACGGATCTCGCCCGACGCCAGCATCGGCTTGATCAGGTTCGACGCATCCATCGTCCCGCCGGACGCCGATCCCGCGCCGATGATCGTGTGGATCTCGTCGATGAACAGGATCGCGCCGGTTTCCTTCTTGAGCTGCGCGATGACGGCCTTGAGGCGCTTCTCGAAGTCGCCGCGGTACTTGGTGCCGGCGACGAGCGCCCCGAGGTCGAGCGCCCAGATCGTCGCGTCCTTCAACACGTCCGGAACATTGCCTTCGACGATCCGTTTCGCGAGACCCTCGGCGAGCGCCGTCTTGCCGACGCCGGCCTCGCCGACGTACAGCGGATTGTTCTTGCGCCGGCGGCAAAGGACCTGGATGGTCCGCTCGATTTCCTCGTGGCGGCCGATCAGCGGATCGATCTTGCCCTGCTTCGCCAGTTCGTTCAGGTTGCTCGCGTACTCGACCAGCGGGTTGGGACGCGCTTCCTCGCCGCCTTCGGCCTCCTTGGGGCCTTCGCCCTGCCCGGGCTGGGCCGGTGCATCGTGTCCGATCTTCGCGATACCGTGCGAAATGTAGTTGACGACATCGAGCCGCGAAATCTCCTGCTGACCGAGGAAATAGACGGCGTGGGAATCCTTCTCGCCGAAAATCGCGACCAGCACGTTCGCGCCGGTGACTTCCTTGCGGCCGGAACTCTGCACGTGGTAGACGGCGCGCTGCAGGACGCGCTGGAAACCGAGCGTCGGCTGGGTATCGCGCTCGTCGTTCGGTGGCAGCACCGGGACGGTCTCGGTGATGATCGAGCGCAGGTCGCGTCCGAGCTTCGCGAGATCGGCATTGCACGCGCGCAGCACCGCCGTCGCCGACGCGTTGTCGAGCAGCGCCAGGAGCAGGTGCTCGACGGTCATGAACTCATGACGTTGCTCGCGGGCCTCCTTGTAGCACTGGCCGATGGTGAGCTCGAGGTCCTTGCTGAACATTCCGCGGTGGCTCCGAAGGGTTGTGGCGTGGAAATGGGGTCGTTCAGGCCTTTTCCATAGTACACAGCAGAGGGTGCTGGTTGGCGCGCGAAAATTCGTTGACTTGCGTCACCTTGGTTTCCGCCACTTCGCGCGTGAAGAGGCCACAGTCACCCCGGCCACGCGTGTGCACGTGCAGCATGATTCGGGTGGCCTGTTCGTGGCCCATCCCGAAGAACATTTCGAGGACGGCGACGACGAAATCCATGGGCGTGAAGTCATCGTTCAAAAGGACGACGCGATAAAGCGGTGGCCGGGCAACCTCCGGACGGGCCTTTTCGGCGATGACAGCGGTCCCGCGTTCGGCCGGCTCGGTGTTCGGATCGTGCGGCATCGTGCTCGACTGGACTTGCAGTTCGCCGAAGTATAGCTCCGGACCTTGTCAGGCCGGACGCACGGTTTCGGCCACGGTGACCTTGTAAAATCAGTCCGCATGACACGCCCAGATCCCGACCTTCCGGATGGTGTGGCCATCGCCAGCGACGACGTCTGGCGCCCCCACGTCACCGTTGCAACCATCGTGCCGCGTGATGGCCGCTTCCTGCTGGTCGAGGAAAGCGTCCGCGGCCGGTTGGTGTTGAACCAGCCGGCGGGCCATCTCGACCCCGGGGAATCACTGCAGGAAGCCGCGATCCGGGAGACGCTGGAGGAAACCGGCTGGGACGTCGACCTCGACTGCTTCCTCGGCGTGCAGCAGTGGCGAAGTCCGGCCAACGGCCAGCAGATCGTCCGCTTCGCGTTCGGCGGCAACATCGTCCGCCACCATGCGGACCTCGCGCTCGACGATGGCATCGAACGGGCACTCTGGCTCTCGCGCGACGAAATCGCCGCCGAATCGTCGCGGCTGCGCAGCCCAATGGTCCTCACCACGATCGACGACTGGATCGCCGGCCGGCGTTTTCCGCTGAGCGCCGTCCGCCGGGTCGCGGACGACGACGTTTTGCGCGTGTGACGGGGCCATGACCGGTCCGCTGACCATGGTCGGTATATCCGGAGGCGTCGATTCCGCCGTGGCCGCGCTGTTGCTGCGCGACGCCGGCGAAACGGTGGCCGGCGCGTTCATGCAAAACTGGGAGGAAGACGATCCGGCATCGGACTGCCATGCCGACGATGATCGCCGCGAGGCGGTGGCGACGTGCGCCGAACTCGGCATTCCACTTTCGGCCTGGAACTTCGCCGCGGAATACCGCCGCGACGTCTTTGCGCGTTTCCTTTCCGAATACCGCGTCGGGCGCACTCCGAACCCCGACGTCATGTGCAACCGGCACATCAAGTTCCGTGCATTCCTCGATCGCGCCCGCAGCGAAGGCGCGAGCCATGTCGCGACGGGCCACTACGCGCGTGTCGCCGTCGACGGTGGCCGCCGGAAACTCCTGCGCGGCGCCGACCGCGCCAAGGACCAGAGTTATTTCCTGCACACGCTCGACCAGGAGCAACTGGCGGCAGCGCGCTTTCCGGTGGGTGCCCTGACCAAGCCGCAGGTCCGCGAACTCGCGCGCCGACGCGGACTTGCCAACCATGCCCGCCGCGATTCGACCGGAATCTGCTTCATCGGCGAGCGCGACTTCCGCGGATTCCTGGCGCACTACCTGCCGGCGAATCCCGGCGAAATGCGCACGCCGGACGACGTTCCGGTCGGCGAACACCAGGGCGTGCACTTCTACACGCTCGGACAACGCGACGGTCTCGGCATCGGCGGACGGCGCGAATTTTCCGGGACGCCGTGGTATGTCGTCGGCAAGGACTTCCGGCGAAACATCATCTACGTCGCCCAGCGCGACGACCACCGCTGGATCGAGTCCCGCCGGCTCGCCTGCGACGCCGTGCATTGGATCGCCGGCGCCGCACCGGGTGACACCTTCCGCTGCACCGCGAAAGTCCGCTATCGGCAGGACGACCAGCCGTGCACCGTTACCGTGGCCGGCGAGGGCTGTGAAGTCGCGTTCGACGCGCCGCAACGCGCGGTCACGGCCGGCCAGTCCGTCGTCTTCTACCAGGAAGAGGAGTGCCTTGGCGGCGGCGTCATCGAACGTTGCGACGCGCCATTCGGTGAGTGGAACCGCGACCATGCGTGACGGGCGCGTCATCGCGCTGGCGGGGCAGTTCCAGGCCTGTGCCCTCGTATCCGACCTCGCCCGCAACGGCCGCGCCGACCCCGCGGCGGCCGAATCCAGCATCGCGAGCGTGTTCCGCATCGAGGCGGAATCGGTGTCGGCCGTGTTCGGCGGCTTGTCCGGCCTGCGCTTCGGGCTCGAAACGCTGCTCCGCCACCTCGACGGCAACACCCGCGATCCGACCCTGGCGCCATTGGTCCTGTCCGTAATGCGACTCGAGCGCCGCTACGCGCGTTCGGGCGACACGCAGCAGCGCCTGCGCTCGGGCATCGAAGCGATTGCGAGGGAAGCGCGCCCGGACGGGATCATCCCGCCGGACGCCCGCGCGCGCCTTGCCGCGCTGTACTGCGACACGTTGTCGCGCCTCGAACCCCGCGTCGTCGTGCACGGCCAACCCCGTTACCTCGACGACACCGGCATCGTCGAGCAGATCCGCGCGCTGCTGATGGCGGCGCTGCGGTCGGCCGTGCTCTGGCGGCAACTGCACGGCAGCCGCCTGCGCATGTTGGTCCATCGGCGGGAATACGCGATGCTGGCGCGGGGGCTCCTCACCCGCAGCACGCTGGACCTCGGCTGAATCACGCCGGGACTGGATCGCGGTGCCCGCGCGGATTGCGCGATAATGGCGACATCCCAGCGCCGCCGCGAACGCGTGCCCCAAGGCGCACCGCGTCCGGTCCGATGCGATCGACGCGGCCCGGCGACAGGCAAGTCCTTTCCGGAGGTGCCCCAATGCTCGACTCTTTCTCCACTCGCGACTCCCTCGCCGTCGGCGGCAAGTCGTACACGATCGTCAGTTTCAGGAAACTCGCCCGGCGCTACGACCTGAAGCGGCTGCCGTACTCGATGAAGGTGCTGCTCGAGAACCTGATGCGCAACGAGGATGGCCGCGAGGTCACCCATGAACAGATCGAGGCGCTGCTGACGTGGGATCCGAAGGCCGAGCCCTCCACCGAGATCTCGTTCCTGCCGGCGCGCGTCGTGCTGCAGGATTTCACCGGCGTGCCCTGCGTCGTCGACCTCGCCGCGATGCGCGACGCGATGACGGCTTTGGGCGGCGATCCGAAGCGGATCAACCCGCAATCACCCTGCGAACTGGTCATCGACCATTCGGTGCAGGTGGACGTGTTCGGCGAGCCGGGTGCACTGGCGCGCAACGCGGAAATCGAGTTCAAGCGCAACCACGAGCGCTACGCGTTCCTGCGCTGGGGCCAGAAGGCGCTCGAGGACTTCCGCGTGGTTCCGCCAGATACCGGGATCGTGCACCAGGTGAACCTGGAATACCTCTCGCGAGTCGTCATGACGCGTGCGGCCGGCGGCAGCACGTGGGCGTTTCCCGACACGTTGTTCGGCACCGACTCCCACACGACGATGGTCAATGGCCTCGGCGTACTCGGTTGGGGCGTCGGCGGCATCGAGGCCGAGGCCGCGATGCTCGGACAGCCGTCGTCGATGCTGATTCCGCAGGTCGTGGGATTCCGCTTCTCGGGCAAGCTGCCGGAGGGCGCGACCGCGACCGACCTCGTGCTCACCGTTGCACAGATGCTGCGCAAGCATGGCGTGGTCGGCAAGTTCGTCGAATTCTTCGGCCCCGGCCTGCAACACCTGCCGCTGGCCGACCGCGCGACGCTCGGCAACATGTCACCCGAATACGGCGCGACTTGCGCGATTTGCCCGATCGACAAGGAATCGATCAACTACCTGCGCCTGTCCGGCCGCGACCCGCACCAGATCGAATTGATCGAGGCCTATGCCAGGGCGCAGGGTCTCTGGCATGACGAGAACTCGCCGCAGGCCGAGTTCAGTTCGGTGATCGAGCTCGACCTCGCCAGCGTCAAGCCGTCGCTGGCCGGGCCCAAGCGTCCGCAGGACCGCGTGCTGCTGTCCGACATGCGCCAGAGTTACCAGACATCGATGGCGGCGTTGAATGCCGGCAAGCCCGCCAACGGCAACGCGATCGCCCGCGAGCGCTTCCTCAACGAAGGCGGCAGCACCGCGGTCGGGCGCGAGGAAAGCCAGCACGAACCGTCGCCCCACGTGTGCCCGGATGACGAGCACTGCGCGCTCGAGGACGGCTCGGTGGTGATCGCGGCGATCACGTCGTGCACGAACACCTCCAATCCCGCCGTGATGATCGGCGCCGGCTTGCTGGCGCGCAACGCCGCGCGGCGCGGCCTGCATCCGAAGCCCTGGGTCAAGACTTCGCTCGCGCCCGGCTCGAAGGTGGTCACGGATTACCTCGAGAAGACCGGGCTGATGAAGGACCTCGAGCGCCTCGGGTTCTTCCTCGTCGGCTACGGTTGCACCACCTGCATCGGCAACTCCGGACCGTTGCCGGAGGATGTCAGCAGACGCATCGCCGAACACGACTACGCGGTGGCCGCGGTGCTTTCGGGCAACCGCAACTTCGAGGGCCGGATCCACTCCGAGGTGAAGATGAATTACCTCGCGTCGCCGCCGCTGGTGGTGGCGTTCGCGATCGCCGGCACCATCGACATCGACATGACGAAGCAGCCGCTCGGCAAGGACCAGGACGGCAAGGACGTCTTCCTCAAGGACATCTGGCCGACGAACCAGCAGATCACCGAACTCGTCGCGAGCTCCGTCGATTCCAGCATGTTCGCGAAGACCTATGCCGATGTGTTCAAGGGCAATGCCGCCTGGAACACGATGAAGGTGGCCGAGGGCGACCAATATGCATGGGACGCGACGTCCACCTACATCAAGAACCCGCCCTATTTCGACGGCATGACGATGGCGCTGCCGAAGCACGCCGACATCCTGAATGCGCGTTGCATCGGACTGTTCGGCGACTCCATCACGACCGACCACATCTCGCCCGCCGGCGCGATCAAGAAGGATTCGCCGGCCGGCAAGTACCTGCAGTCACGCGGGGTCGATCAAAAGGATTTCAACTCGTACGGTTCACGGCGCGGCAACGACGACGTGATGGTGCGCGGCACCTTCGCCAACATCCGCATCAAGAACCGCCTGCTGGACGGCGTCGAGGGCGGCTACAGCCTGCACATCCCGAGCGGCCAGCAGATGACGATCTACGACGCCGCGATGAAGTACAAGGCGGAAAAGACGCCACTGATCGTCATTGCCGGCAAGGAATACGGCACAGGCTCATCGCGCGACTGGGCCGCCAAGGGTACGTTGCTGCTCGGCATCGAGGCCGTCATCGCCGAAAGCTTCGAGCGCATCCACCGCTCCAACCTCGTCGGCATGGGCGTGCTGCCGTTGCAGTTCAAGGACGGTGAAAGCGCACAATCGCACGGACTCACCGGCAAGGAATCCTTCGCCATCACCGGCCTCGACAACGGCAACGCGAAGATGGCGCATGTCACCGCCACCGACAAGGACGGCAGGAAGCAGGAATTCGACGTGCGCGTGATGCTGCTGACGCCGAAGGAACGCGAGTTCTACCAGCACGGCGGCATCCTGCAGTACGTGTTGCGCGACCTCGCGAAAAAGGCGGCCTGAAACCACCCGCCGTGCCCCGGCGGGCCTCATGCTCCGGTGATCACGGGACCGCCGGCGCGGTCGGGATCACCGCGGGTTTGTCCTTGGCGTACTTCTGCAACAGTGCCTGGAACGCGGGGTCCTCGCGGATCGGATCCCACGCGGGATCCAGCCACAGCATCACGGGTGAATAGAAGTTGCCAATGCCGGGCGCCGCGAGGGCGTCTCGCAACAACGGCACGGCGAAGTCGGCGCGTCCGGCCCTGGCGTACACCATGGCGATCCATGCCGTTTGCGAGGGGCCGACCACGTGATCCCCGGACTGCGCGACCAGCGCACGGGAGGTGGCAAGCGCAGCCAGCGCCTTGTCCGTATGGCCGAGGCCGAGTTCGGCATTCGCGACGACGCACCACAAGTGCGCCTTGTAGATCACGACATCCGTGGCGGCAATCCATGCGTGTGCCGGCGGCAGGCCCTTGGCGTATTGGACACGTGCTTGTGCCGCATCGCCCAGCAACAGGTACGCGTCGGCCAGTTGCAATTCCTTCGGACCCCGGAATGGGGCACTGAACACGTCCGCATTGCCCGGGATGTCGTTCAGCACGGCCAGCGCGTCACGGTATCTTCGCTGGTAGGTCAGCAGGTGTGCCCGGTGCCAGCGCAGGTAGGGTTCATCACCCGCCGCGGCCGACAATGCTTCGGGGATATCGCCCCGGGCCAGCAGCGCAACGTTGGAAAGCCCGAACTTGGCCTGCACGTTGGTCGGATCCAGGGCGAGCGCACGCCGGTATGCGGCCTCGGCCTGCGGCCACCGGCTAATCATTTGGTACGTCATTCCGAGGGCGTACACCACATGCGTATTGCGTGGGTCACGTGCCGATGCGTTCTGGAATGCGACCAGCGCTGCATCGAAGCGACCAAGGCGCCGTACGACCTGACCGGTCCCCATCAATGCGGCAGCATCGTTGGGACGCAGCTTGAGGACTACGGTGAAGGCCTCGAGTGCCGCAGAGTAATGACCCTTGCCGTAATAATCGCTGTAACCGACCGCCAGCCGCGCCTCGGGCAGGTTCGGCGCGAGTTTGAGCGCCTGTTCGGCGTTTGCCAGCGCGTCCGCCCTGAGCTGTCGCGCGTCGCTGGCACTGCCGCCGAACCACGCGAGATTGCTTTCGGCATAGGACAGCCGGGCCCGTGCCAGTGCGAAATGGGGTACCAGGGCAAGCGCCTGTCGGTATAGCGGGATGGCATCCCGGAGCGGCGCGGTGGTGTGGTTGGTTTCGCCGCGATGCGTGAAGTATTCGGCGCGCAGGTAGGCGTCGTTGGCTGCGGTGTTGTCGGTGAGCGCGGTGGCCAATTCGGTGGCGGCGGCCGGCGAAAGCTCGGCATTGAGCGCGTGGGCGACCTTTTCCGCCACTTCACCCTCGACACCGAACACGTCGTCCAGTGTGCGCTGGTAGCTTTCGGCCCAGAGATGGGCGTCGGTCGCCGTATCGACCAGCTGCACGTTGACCAGGACCTGGTTGCCGGCCTTCTGCACCGAGCCTTCCAGCAACGTTGCCACGCCCAGCTGCCGCCCGATCGTCTTCAGGTCTTCGGGGTGGCTCGCATACTTCAGGGTCGACATGCGCGAGATGACCTTCAGGTCGCCGATGTCGGCCAGCTTGGTCAGGATCAGGTCCTGCATGCCGGCCACGAAGTAATCGTTCTCCTTGTCGCTCGACAGGTTCTCGAACGGCAGTACGGCGATGGACTTGGCGGGAATCGGTGGCGCCACCGCCATGGTCGGATGGCCCGGAGCGGGCGGCGAGTCCACGGCATCCGCCGGAGCCTGCGCAGCGCCGGACGGTGCGCGGGTCCCGCCCACCGTCATGGGCGCAAAGCGCCCGACCAACCCGCCGCCGATCACCAGCAGCAGCGCGATGATCAGGATCTCGGCACCGCCAACGCGCTGCGCGCCGCGCTCGCCGTGGTACCAGGCAATCGCGACGGCAACGAAGAACCCAACCACGAAGGCCAGGATCAGGTAGCGCATCGACGACGCCGGCCATTCGAAATGACCCGCCACGACATCGACGCCCTGGATCACCGCGAACGCCGCGGCGATGTACGCCAGCGACCACTGCACCAGCTTGCGTTGCCGCAGTTGTCGCAGGAATTCGATCACGGGCCGACCCCAAATCCCCGATGCATATGAATGAATGTCGGGAACCCAAGCCGATTCTAGCCCCGCTACGGGGTAGCTGCACTGCCCTGGAGCGTGGCAGCGGGTGAGGCATTGGCCGTCGGGACAGCTGGAATCACCGCGGGTTTGTCCTTGGCATATTGCGCCAGCAGCGCCTGGAACTGTGGCGAGGTCCGGATCGGGTCCCAGGCCGGATCAATTGCCAGCAACCGGGGCGAGTAGTCCCCGCCGACCCCGGGCGTAGCCAGCGCCTTGGCGAGCAACGGCACGGCAAGGCCGGCGCGGTCCGCCAAGGCATACAAGATCGCGTCGGTGATCGACAAGCTTGCGCTGTTCTTGCCCGGCCCATGCATCGAGTCGGGCGTGCCCGCGATGATCGCCTGTGCCTTGGCGGTGGCAGCCAGACCCTCACGGGTACGGCCGAGTCCGAGCTCGGCGTTGGCGATCCTCTGCCAGAACATGGCAAGGTTGAGCCCTTGCTGCTTGCCGACCTGGGCCTGGGCCTCCCCGAGTGCACGCTCGAACAGGGGGCGGGCCTTGTCCAGATTTCCCATGAGGCGCTGAATATTTCCAGCCAGCAGCGAAACCGAGCCGAGCTCGAGCGGAACCGAGTCGGGCGCATCCGGAACCGATTCCAGCAACTTGCTGGCCGCTGCATACTGGCGCTGCAGCGTCAACAACCTGGCGCGCCAGTATCGCAATGTCGGCGCGTCACCGTCACTCGCGGCCAGCGCACCGGATACATCCCCGGACTGCACCAGGATCGCGCGCGAACGGACGAGCGTCGCATCGGTGTTCGTCGGATCAAGCGTCAGGGCGCGTTGCGCCCAAGTCTGCGCCTCATCGTAACGGTCCATCATCATGCAGGTCGAGCCGATTTCCGAAGCCAGCCAACTGTTGCGCGGATCGTGCGCGAATGCCTGTTGCAGCCAATCGAGTGCGGTGCCGAAACGGCTTTGCCGACGGTCGATGAAGGCCCGCCCGGCCAGGGCATCGGCATCGTTGGGGCGCAGGGCCAAGGCGGCGTCGAAGGCACGTGATGCCGCCTGGAGGTCAACGTGCAACGTGAGGTGGTAGTACCCCATGGCGGCCTGCGCGGTTGCCAGGTTCGGGGCAAGCTGCAAGGAACGTTCGGCATCGCGGCGCGATTCCTCCGCCAGCCGCGTGAAGTCTTCCCCGCCGCCACCGAACCATGCCAGGGAGCCGAGCGTCATCGACAAGCGGGCATAGGCCAATGCAAACCCGGGATCTGCCGCGATGGCCTGCCGATAGAGGGGGATCGCCGCCTTCCACTGGGCGGTATCACGATTGAGGTCGCCCCGCAGCGACAGGTATTCCGCGCGCAGGAACAGGTCGAAGGCTACCTTGTTCTGGGTCGCCACCGAGGCCAGGCTTGCGCTTTCGGCGGCGGACAGTTTCGCCTGCAGGGTTTGCGCGACCGTCTGCGCGACCTCGCCTTCGACGCCGAAGATGTCATCGAGACTGCGCGTGTACGACTCGGCCCAGATGTTGCTCGAGGTCTCCGTTCGAACCAGCCGCACGTTGATCAACACGCGGTTTCCCGCCTTCTGCACGCTGCCTTCCAGCACCGTCGCCACGCCGAGCTGCCGACCGATGGTCGGAAGATCGTCGGGGCGGCTGTGGAAGCCTGCTGTCGAGGTGCGTGCAATCACCTTGAGTCCGCTGATGCCGGACAGCTTCGTCAGGATCAGTTCCTGGATGCCGGATACGAAATAGACGTTGTCCTTGTCGCCGGACAGGTTCTCGAACGGCAGTACGGCGATCGATTTGGCGGGAATGACGGGAGTGGCGGTGACGTTCGCGGACATGGTCCGCCCACCCTCGGGCGTGGCGACGCCGGATGCTTCGCCCATCACGTTGGTTGGGGCTGGCTGCGGAGCACGGATGTCGTCCGGCTGCGTGGTGGGCGGACCGAAATGCGCAATCAACCCGCCGCCTATCGCCAGCAGCAGCGCGATGATCAGGATCTCGGCACCGCCAACATGCTGCGCACCGCGCTCGCCGTGGTACCAGGCCATCGCGACGGCGACGAAGAACCCAACCACGAAGGCCAGGATCAGGTAGCGCATCGACGACGCCGGCCAGTCGAAATGACCCGCCACGACATCGACGCCCTGGATCACCGCGAACGCCGCGGCGATGTATGCCAGCGACCACTGCACCAGCTTGCGTTGCCGCAGTTGTCGCAGGAACTCAATCACTCGCTGGCCCTGTCGGCAATGGCGCGGGGTGAAATTCGCAAAGCCGGTCCGATTCTAATCCCTAAACCCGCCAGAGGCCGCCGCGGCCCGGTCGTCGTCGTGGGCAGCGCGTGACCCGGGGACCGCAGGAATCGCTTGCTTCCGCTCACCCGGCCAATCAGCGTGACCAGGTCGCGTTGTAGCAGCGCCAGTGACCGCCGTCATGACGCCACGCGGTGGTCATGTCATACAGGGTGGTGTCGGCTGGCAGCAGGTCGCCGGGCTTGCCGCCGGACAGGATCAGGCTGAATTTCGCGACGATCCGATCGCCGTTGTGTTCGGTGGTGACGGGACCCAGGACCACCCCGGTCCGGTCGTGGCGCAGCATGCGCAGAACGAGGAACCGGCGGAGGCTATCCCGGTCCATGGCACCTTGATTGCCGATGAAATCGTCACTGGTGATGGCGAGCACGCCGGCAACGTCGTTGGCGCGTGCCGCCGCTGCCGCACGGTCGATGGCGTCCACGACCTGCTGTGCGTCTGGAGCACGATGGCAAGCTGCGGCTGCGCACAGTGCCAACAACACCAGCACGCGCAGTATCGCGGATCGATGGATCCCCGCCGAATGCATCACCGCGGTCCCGCGGGCGTCGAATTGCGGGCCAGCGGCGATTGCGTCACTGGATTCCGCCGATGCAGGTGTACTTGAGTACCGTGTAATCGTCGAGCCCATGTTTCGAACCCTCGCGGCCGACGCCCGATGCCTTGACGCCGCCGAACGGCGCGACTGCCGTCGAGATCAGCCCGGTGTTGATGCCGACGATGCCGTATTGCAGGGCTTCGCGCACGCGCCAGCTGCGGGCGAGGTCACGCGTGTAGAAATACGCCGCGAGACCGCTCTCGGTGTCGTTCGCCATGCCAATGGCCTCGGCCTCGTCGCGGAACCGGAACAGTGCCGCGACCGGGCCGAAGGTTTCTTCCCGCGCGACGCGCATCGTCGGTGTCGCGCCCGTGAGCACCGTGGGCTCGAAGAACGTCCCGCCCAGCGCGTGCCGGTGGCCACCGCAGAGCAGCTTCCCGCCCCGGTCCAGCGCGTCCTGCACGTGACCCTCGACTTTTTCCACGGCCTGCCGGTTGATCAATGGCCCTTGCGTCGTCGTTTCGTCGCGACCGTCGCCGACCCGCAATCCCCGCACCGCCGCCACCAGCGCCTCCGCGAACCGGTCGTGGATCGAGTCCTGCACGAGGAACCGGTTGGCGCACACGCACGTCTGCCCGCTGTTGCGGAACTTGCTGGCGATCGCGCCCGTGACGGCCTCGTCGAGGTCCGCGTCGTCGAACACGATGAACGGCGCATTGCCGCCGAGCTCGAGCGACAACCGCTGCAGGTTGCCGGCACAACGCGCCATCAGCAGCCTGCCGACCGCCGTCGAGCCGGTGAAACTCAGCTTGCGCACGATCGGATTCGACGTCATCTCGCGACCGATCGCATCATCATCGCGGCCGGTGACGACGTTGACGACGCCCGGCGGAAGGCCCGCGCGCTCGGCGAGCTCGGCGAACGCGAGGCCCGAGAACGGGGTTTCCAAGGCGGGCTTGCATACGACCGTGCAACCCGCCGCCAGCGCCGCGCCGAGCTTGCGACCGAGCATCGCCGACGGGAAGTTCCACGGCGTGATCGTCGCGACGACGCCGACCGGCTGGCGCGTCACGAGCAGCCGCTTGTCGGCCTGGTGCGGCGGGATCACGTCGCCGTACAGCCGCTTGCCTTCCTCGGCGAACCATTCGAAGAACGACGCCGAGTACGCGATTTCGCCGCGCGCCTCGCCGAGAGGCTTGCCGCCTTCGGTCGTCAGCAGGACCGCGAGATCCTCCTGGTGCTCGAGCATCAGCTCGAACAGCGCGCGCAGCAACCGTGCGCGGTCGCCTGCCGTGCGGCGCGCCCAGTCGGGCAGTGCCGCTGCGGCGGCCGCGATCGCGCGCTTTGTCTCTGCCGCGCCCATGTCGGGCACCGTCCCGATCATGCCGCCGGTTGCGGGGTTGCGGATCTCGACGCGGCGATCATCGTCCGCGTCGCACCATCGTGCCCCGATCCGTCCCTGCATCCGCAACAGTCCGGGATCGGCAAGACGCACGGTTTCGTGCGTGTCCATGTCTGCACCCACGCCCATGATCGGGATCACCTCTGCAATGGCCGACATGCAAAGCGTTATTGCGGTTGCCGGCGTTGTTTCAACGGCAATATTGACCTGGATCACGCCGCAACCCCGCAGATCGCTTCCGCACCCGACCCCGTTGCGTGCGGCGGGCGACCTTGCCCGCCGTTCGATCGCTATGATGCAATGGCTGGGTCGGGCTTTCCGGGCAATGCCGCCCACCCGGCCACGCGCCATTGCGTACAGGAACCTGCCATGACCACGAGTGACGACCGTCCGTGGCTCGCCAGCTATCCCGAGGGGATTCCGCACGAGATCGATCCCGCCAAGTACCGGTCGGTCGCGGCGCTGCTGCTGGAGTGCTGCGAGCGGTTCGCGCATCGCCCCGCCTTCGAGAACATGGGGCGGACCATCACCTACGCCGACCTCGACCGGCTGAGCGGTCATTTCGCGGCATTCCTGCGCAACGACCTTGGCCTCGACAGCGGCGACCGTGTCGCCTTGATGATGCCGAACCTGCTGCAGTACCCGATCGCCATCATGGGCGTCCTGCGCGCCGGCCTGGCAGTCGTCAATACCAACCCCCTCTACACGGGGCGGGAAGTCAAGCATCAGTTGCGCGATTCGGGCGCGCGGGCCATCGTCGTAGTCGACAATTTCGCCAGCACGGTCGCTGAAGTCCTGCCGGAAACGGATTGCCGCAACGTGATCCGGACCGGCATCGGCGACATGCTCGGCTGGCCGAAATCGGCACTCACCAATTTCGTCATTACACACGTCAAGAAGATGGTCCCGCCGGCCGACATCCCCGGCGCGATTCGTTTCAATGATGCCCTGGCGCGTGGTTCGCGTTCCCGGATCGACCGGATCGACGTCGACCCCGGAGACATCGCCTTCCTGCAGTACACCGGCGGCACGACCGGGCTCGCGAAAGGCGCGATGCTGACCCACCGCAACATGGTCGCCAACATGTTGCAGGCGTTCGCGTGGATCGGCCCAAACATGCGCGAAGGCGAGGAAGTCGTCATCACGGCGCTGCCGCTGTACCACATCTTCGCGTTGACCGCGAACTTCCTGACATTCGCACGCGTCGGTGGGCGCAATGTGTTGATCACGAACCCTCGCGACATGCCGGGATTCGTCAAGGCGATCCGGAATACGGGCTTCACCGCGCTGACCGGCGTCAACACGCTGTTTGCCGGACTCCTGAACACTCCGGGTTTCGACCAGGTGGATTTCTCGCACCTGCACCTGACGCTCGGGGGTGGCATGGCCGTGCAGCGGGCAATCGCGGAGCGCTGGAAGGCCGCGACCGGTTGCACCCTGGCTGAAGCCTATGGACTGACCGAGACTTGTCCCGCGGTCTGCATCAATCCCCTCGACATTCCGGAGTACAACGGCTCGATCGGCCTTCCGATCCCGTCGACCGAAGTCAGCATTCAGGACGAAACGGGAACGCATTTGCCGATTGGTGAAACCGGCGAGCTGTGCGTGCGGGGACCGCAAGTCATGAAGGGTTACTGGAACCAGCCGGCCGAGACCGCCAAGGTGATGTCCGCCGACGGCTGGCTGCGTACCGGCGACATCGCCCGGATGGACGCGCGAGGGTTCGTCTATATCGTCGATCGCAAGAAGGACATGATCCTGGTGTCGGGATTCAACGTCTATCCGAATGAAGTGGAGGACGTCGCAGCGTCGAATCCGGGCGTGCTCGAAGTTGCGGCCATTGGCGTACCCGACGCGAAATCCGGCGAGGCGGTCATGTTGGTCGTCGTGAAGAAAGACCCCGCGCTCACGGCGGAATCTCTGCGCGCATTCATGCAGCAGAACCTGACCGGATACAAGCTTCCGAAGCACATCGAGTTCCGGGACGCCCTGCCGAAATCGAATGTCGGGAAAATCCTGCGCCGGGAACTGCGGGAGGAAATGGCGGCAACCCGAAACGGATGATCAAGGCATCGAGTCTTCCGGATGCCCGGGCCTCGCCGTTCCGGCTGACGATCGACGTTCGACCCGATCGGCATACGCGCCGAGGAAACTCCACAGCGCGACTTCATTTCGCGCCGGGACCCAGGTGTATTCGAGTCCGATTTCATCGGCCGTCAACCGGGCAGCGCGTGCCTCGAGATGGATGTCCACCCCATCCCGCACGAGCAGGTCGAGAATGACCCCGTCGCCAACCCTTCCCTGCCAGTTCCGTGGCCGGCGCACCAGCACCCCGGTTGCCGAGATGTTGCGCGTTTCCGTATTCCACGTTGCGCCGCCACTGCTGAGAAGCACTGGTGTGCGCGTGGGCATCCGGGCGTGCCGAACCTCGACTGCGTGTCCATTTCCCATTTTCAGGTCGCCTTGAATGCCAGCCGGAAAACAGTGGATTCAACCACTTGCTGCCGCGCTGGCTGCGATTTTCAATCCTCCGGTGGGCCGAATTGCCATCCCGGCCCACCGCCCCCGGTGTTCTCCAAAGCAAGAATCGTGCAAACGGAGTGTGATGCACGTCTCACGAATGTTGTCAACCTTTACACAATTTTTGCGATAGACTCGGGCTGCCGAGTGGAACCCCACGCCGGCGAGGGGAACGGGAAACCTGTCCAGCTCCCGTATCGGGACCAGTTCACCAGAGCCTTGCTCGCAAACGAGGATGACCGTCATGGCTGCCATTGAGTCGTTGCACCGGGATTCGGGATTCAACCACCTGCGGACGTACAACGATCCCGCCGCGAACGCCCATTGGTGCTTCATGCACTCCGGCGCATTTGCCCGCACCCCGGGTTATCGCGCCTGCTTCAACGTCCCGATGATGAAGGAAATGCGGGAGTTCCTGAAGCGCACCGCCGATCGCTGCACGCTGCAGGCGTCCAACAACAGTGACCGCATGGCCCACGTGGTGATGGCTTCCGATGCCGCGGTCTACAACCTCGGCGGCGATCTCGACCTGTTTTGCCGTCTGATCCGGGCGCGCAACCGCGAGCAGCTGCTCGCCTACGCCCGCCTGTGCGTCGAAGGCGTGCACGACCTGCATTCGGCACTCAACCGCAATTCCTACACCATCGCCCTCGTCCAGGGTGATGCGCTCGGCGGCGGACTCGAACTCGCGCTTTCCTGCCAGACCGTCGTTGCCGAATCCGGAGTCGGGATGGGTTTCCCCGAAGTCCTGTTCGACCTCTTCCCGGGCATGGGCGCCTATTCCTTCCTGTGCCAGCGCGTCCCTCCGCGCCTCGCCGAGGAAATGATGCTCAACGGCACCATCTACAGCAGCGACGAATTGCACCGGATGGGCGTGATCGACGTCCTGGTTCCCCGAGGAGAAGGGGTCCAGGCGGTGAACGAGATCATCGGCCGCCACCATCGCATTCCCCATGCGCGCGGCGCGATGAACCGCGTGCGCCAGATTTGCCGGCCCGTGTCCCTGCAGGAGCTGATGCAGGTCACCGAAGTGTGGGTCGACACGGCGTTGCAGCTCGGCGAGAAGTCGCTGCGGATCATGGAGCGGCTGGTACGCGCGCAGTCCCGGCGGCAAAGCGTCGTCGAAAACACGGCGCCTGCGAACGCCGGGGCAACTGCGGAAACGATCGCGGTCTGACCACCGGGGGCCGTAACCCGGCCGATCCGTCCTGGCCAATCGTGCGGTACCCTCCCCGGGTGCCGCACGGCACAATGTGATCAGTTCTCCGGCCCCGCCTGCTCGTGCGCATCCGCACGTGGCAGGTTCAGCGTAGCGCGTGCTGCTTCCAGGCGTACCCGGAACTGGTGGATCCAGTTCCGCCATGCCTGCGGCAATTCCCAGTCACCGAGCTTCATCACCGTAGCCGCTGCTTCGGCCAGACTGACTGCGCCCATGTTGCCGGCGACCCCCTTCAGCGCATGGCAATGTTCACGCAGATCGCTCCAGCGGCCTGCAACCGCAGCCGCTTCCGCATCACCGATGCAACGCACCGCATCGGCCAGGCACTGCCCGATGAACAAGCTTACAAAGCCATCCCCGAGGTCGAGTGCAGCCAATTCCTCGATGACCGAATGTTCGACCGTGACTTCCCCCTCTCCCGCAATCCTGCCGACGGCAGCGGGTCTCCCCTGCGCCGCCGATGCAGCCGCTTCGCCGGAACCCGCCGGCCGTCCAAGCGCGATTCCACCGAGCGCATCCAGCAGGCGCTCGGCAATGACGGGTTTCGTGACATAGGCGTAGGCACCGGCTGATTCGCATTCCCGGATTGTTTCGGTCGTCGCATCGGCACTCAAGACGATGAAGGGTGTCACGCTGCGCCCCGCGTCCATTACCCGCGCCTGCTTCAGGACATCGAGTCCGCTGATTCCCGGCATGTGCAGGTCGACGATCACCGCGTCGAAGCGATCGCATTCCAGCATCGACAGGACCTCTTCACCATCGACGGCCACCACGGCCGCGTGCCCGGCCTTCTCCAGCATGCGCCCAAGGACCGTCACGTTCGCCGCCTGATCATCGACGACCAGCACCCGCAATGGCCGCACACGCGCCCGGTGGCGGACGAAGGGATCCTCGAATGGAATGACGTTCGCAGCCGCTTCCGGCGCGGCCAGCGCAACCCGCTGCTGCTCCTTCGCGATGGGCTCCTCCGTTGCGGAGGCGGCCGCCACCGCAAACGGAATCCGGACCCAGAACGTCGCACCCTTGCCTTCTTCGCTGTCGAATCCGATTTCGCCGTCGAGGAGTTCGGTGAGCGATCGGGCGATCGTGGTGCCGAGCCCCGTCCCTCCATACCGGCGGGTGCGGCTGCGATCCCCCTGCTCGAACGCCTGGAACAGGTTGGCCTTCGCGGATTCGGGAATCCCGATCCCGGTGTCCCGCACCTCGAACTCGACGAGGACCGACTCCGCTTGCGCAGCGTCGAGTCGCCTGGCGACAACGTCGACACTGCCGGTTTCGGTGAACTTGACGGCGTTCGATACCAGGTTCACCAGGATCTGGTTGAGATGATCGACATCGCCATGCAGTGCCTTCGGCACCGCCGGGTCCAATTCCGTCGAGAATCGAAGCCCCTTTTCGCGGGCACGCGGCGCGAGCATCAATTCGATGCGGTGCAGGGCCTCGCCGATGTCGAAATCGACATCGGCCCGCTTGACCTTGCCCGCCTCGATGACCGAGATGTCGAGCACGTCTTCGACCAGCGTCAGCAACGAACGCGTGGACGTGCGGATGATGTCGGAGTACTCGCGCTGCTCCTTGGTGAGGCTGGTCGCCGCGAGCAACTCGGACGTGCCCGCGATTCCGTTCAGCGGCGTGCGGAACTCATGGCTCATGTTCGCGAGGAACCGGCTCTTGGCTTCGTTGGCGCGGCGCGCTTCGGCGGTCGCCCGCGTCAATTCGCGCAGCAGCGAAGTCAGGTAGGCCGGAATCGCGATGAGGCCGCAGAGCAGGCCCCATGCGAGCGGCTGGTTCTGCTGCCAGAACGGTGTCGTCAGGATGACGCCGAGGAAGCTCGCCGCGGCCATCGCGACCGCAAGGGCCAGGAACCGGACGCCATAGCGAAGCCCGTTGCCGATCGTGACCCACATCAGGACCACATACACGGCGTTGAGGTGTTCGCCGAGGATGTGCATTGCCGCGCCCATCATGCTGTAGTCGACCAGCATGCCGACGACGCGACGCGCGCGGTCGACATCCGGCCGCCACAGGATGTGCAGCAGGATGCCCATGCCGACCAGTCCCTCGGCCGCCACCAGCACCAGCACTTCCCGCATCGCCGGCCCGACGGCCGGTGTCGCGTGGGCCAACCCCGCGAGATAGGCGAAGATCACCGCGAGCACCGCCAAGCGCACCAAAGCCTGTTCGTGCTCGGTGTCCTTGCGCCCCGCGAGTCTTCGCATCAGCAGATTGACGGCCTGCTTCACGCGACCTCGAACCGTCGGGTTGTCCCGGACCGCATTATGCCCCGGACGTGACCGGGCCGCTTTCGTCCCGGAAGATCGGAAGGATGGTCGCCTGGCAGTCGAGAAGAACATCTACACAAGCAGGATCAAAAAGCGTGCCACGCTGTTGCCGCATGTAGTCCAAAGTCTCATCCGGGTCCCACGCACGCTTGTAGGGACGCTCGCTCAGCAGCGTTTCGAACACATCCGCCACCGCCACGATCCTGGCCGGGAGCGGAATCTCTTCACGCGTGAGACCCGCGGGATAGCCGCTGCCGTCCCACCTCTCGTGGTGGTGGAGCGCGAGCACTGCGGCGGCGCGCATGAACCGGTTGTGGCTGTCATTCAGGATGTCGTGCCCGACCGTCGTGTGGGTCCGGAGCAGCGCGAGTTCTGCGTCCGTCAGGCTGGACCGCTTGCGCAGGATCGCGTCGCTGATGGCCACCTTGCCGATGTCGTGCAGCGGCGCGGCATGCCGGATCGACTCGGCCTCTTCCGCCGACCACCCGAGGCCCCGGGCGACCGTTTCGGCAATCCGTGACACCCGCTGGCAATGCGCGCCGAACGAGGGATCACGGGCGTCCATCGCGTTGACGAGCCTCAGCAGGGTCCCTGCCTCGCGCAACTCCACTTCGTGCAGGTCACCGATCACCCGGGTCTCGAGGGACCGCGCCCGTTCCTTGACCGTCTCTCCTTGTTGGCGAAGCTGAAGCAGGTTCTTGCAGCGCGAACGCAGCTCCCGCGGGCGTACCGGTTTCACCAGCACGTCGATTACGCCGGCATCGAGTGCAGCCTGACGCACGGGTTCGTCACCGACGACGCTGATCAGGACGATGGGGACGTCACGTCGATTGAGCGAGCGGCGAAACCTGCGCGCGAACTCGAGGCCGTCCATCTCCGGCATGCGGTAATCGAGCAGCACGAGGTCCGGCGCGTTCGCTTCGGCCCAGCGCAAGGCTTCGACGGGGCTGCCGAAATCGCTGACGCGGATCGTTGGACCAATGCCTTCGACCACATGCTTCAGCATCGTGCGCGCTGAAGGCTGGTCGTCGATGATGAGAACCTTCATCCGGAAGCTCCGCGAGCGGCCACGTCCGAAAAGGCCTCTGTGACTGGCGTTCCGGGCGTCTCCCGCCGCCCGCGAATTCGAATGCCTGCTCTCGGATCAGGGGTTGCCCCGAAGCAGGGAGGATTCGCGCGGAAGGCTAACACAAGCCGGAACTCGTCGCCGTGCGAATCCGCACCCGCGACGGTTTCGCTGCACCCTCCGGGTACGGCTGTCGCGTTGGCCCGGGTCAAGCTTCCGGACGCAGGTAGGGAAACAACAGGACGTCCCGGATGGACGGCACATCGGCGAGCAGCATGACCAGGCGATCGATGCCAACGCCCAACCCGCCGGTCGGGGGCAAACCGTACTCGAGCGCACGGATGTAGTCGGCATCGTAGTGCATCGCTTCGTCGTCACCATGCGCGTGCGCGGCGACCTGGGCCCGGAACCGCGCCGCCTGGTCCTCGGGGTCATTCAACTCGGAAAACCCGTTCGCGAGTTCCTTGCCGCCAATGAAGAGTTCGAACCGGTCGGTGACCTCGGGATCATCGTCGTTCGCGCGTGCGAGCGGCGACACTTCGGTCGGGTAACGCGTGATGAAAGTCGGCTGCACCAGGGATTCCTCGACCGTCTTCTCGAAAATCTCGAGCAACAGCTTGCCCCACCCGTGCTCGCCCTTCACGGGGATGCCGAGCCGATGGCAATGTGCCTTCATCCTCGGGACATCCCGCAAGTCGCGGTCCGCGAGCTCGGGGTTGTGCGCGCGCACCGCTTCCCCGAGATCCATGCGCACGAATGGCCCGCCGAGATCGATGTCCCGGCCTTCCCACGTCAGGGCGGTGCGTCCGCGGGTCGCTTGCGCCGTCTCGCGGATCATGGCTTCGGTCAGGTCCATGATCTCCACGTACGACACGTAGGCCTGGTACAGCTCCAGCATCGTGAATTCGGGGTTGTGCCGCGTCGATACGCCCTCGTTGCGGAAATTCCGGTTGATCTCGTAGACCCGTTCGAAGCCGCCGACGACCAGCCGCTTGAGGTACAACTCCGGGGCGACGCGCAGGTACAGGTCGATGTCCAGGGCATTGTGGTGCGTGACGAAAGGCCGCGCGGTGGCGCCACCCGGGATCACGTGCATCATCGGCGTCTCGACTTCCATGAACCCGCGGGGTTCGGACTCGAGCCAGTTGCGGATGAACCCGATCACGCGCGAGCGGAGTTCGAAGGTCTCGCGCACGCCCTCGGAGGCAATGAGGTCGACATAACGCTGGCGGTAACGCTGCTCGACGTCGGCCAGCCCGTGCCACTTGTCGGGTAGCGGGCGCAACGACTTCACGAGCAGGCGCAAGGAGTCGGCCTTCACCGACAATTCACCGGTCCGGGTGCGCGTCAGCACACCCGTGACGCCGACGATGTCGCCGATGTCCCAACCCTTGAACGACTCGTACGTTTCCCCCAGCGCATCGGCCTGCAGGAACAACTGGATCGAGCCGGTGCGGTCCTGGATGCGCGCGAAGCTGGCCTTGCCCATCACGCGCTTGCCGAGCAGGCGGCCCGCCATTGCAACGTGGCGCCCTTCGATTTCGAGCGCCTCGGGAGTCCAGCGCCCCGCGTCGGCATATCCCGCCTGCAGGTCACCGGCGAAATCGGCGGGACGGAAGTCGTTCGGAAACGCCTGACCCTGCGCACGCAGGGCGCGCAGTTTCTCCCGGCGTTCCGCGACCAGTCGATTTTCGTCGGCCGGTGGCCGTGCGGCCCGTTCGTCGGCTTCGGACATGTCAGGTTCGTTGTGCATCGACGCGCTTCGCTCCGGCTTCCAATCCCATCTTGAGGCTTGCTTCGATGAACCCGTCGAGATCGCCGTCGAGGACACGTTGCGTATCGGAGCGCTCGACCCCGGTCCGCAGGTCCTTGATCCGCGACTGGTCCAGCACATAGTTGCGGATCTGGCTGCCCCAACCGATATCGGATTTGCCGGCTTCGAGCGCGGCTTTTTCGGCGTTGCGCTTCTGGAGCTCGGCTTCGTACAACCGTGCGCGCAGCATCTTCATCGCGCGATCGCGATTGGCGTGCTGCGAGCGCTCGGTCTGGCAGGCGACGACGATGCCGCTCGGCACGTGCGTGATGCGCACCGCCGACTCGGTCTTGTTCACGTGCTGGCCGCCCGCTCCGGACGAACGGTAGACGTCGGTCTTCAGGTCGGCCGGATTGATCTCGATGTCGATGTCGTCATCCACTTCCGGCGACACGAATACCGACGCGAAGCTCGTGTGGCGGCGGTTGTCGGAATCGAACGGCGACTTGCGCACGAGCCGGTGCACGCCGATCTCGGTCTTGAGCCAGCCATAGGCGTAATCGCCCTCGACGCGGAAGCTCGCGCTCTTGATGCCGGCGACCTCGCCAGCCGATGCTTCGAGCAGTTCGGTCCGCCAGCCTTTCGATTCGGCCCAGCGCAAGTACATCCGCAACAGCATCTCGGCCCAATCCTGGGCCTCCGTCCCGCCAGCGCCGGCCTGCACGTCGACGAAGGCGTTCGCGGCATCCATTTCGCCAGCGAACATGCGCTGAAACTCGATCCTGCCGATCTTCCCCTCGAGGCCATCGACGTCGTGCACAATCGCCTCGACCGACGCGTCATCGCCTTCGGCGGCCGACAACTCCAGCAACTCGTCCGCGTCCTTCAAGCCCGAGCCGATGCCGTCGAGGCCATCGACGAAGTCCGCCAGCCGCGCGCGCTCGCGGCCGAGATCCTGTGCCCGCTGCGGATCATCCCAGACCTTCGGGTTCTCGAGTTCGCGGCTTACCTCTTCGAGCCGCTCGCGCCTGGCCGGGTAGTCAAAGATACCCCCTGAGCAATTCGACGCGTTCGCGCAATTCCGCGATTCGAGCGCGGATCGGGTTGGTTTCGATCATGGTTCCGGCACCTGCGAAAGGACGCGAATCGTAGCAAAGCCGCGATGTTCCCGCATGCATCAGTTGCGTCGATTGACAGCTGTCACTGGCACGGATCCGCGCGGATGACGTAACGTGCACGCCAGCCAATCCGGAGTCAAACCCCGTGCCCATCGAGCCCAGCGACAAGCCGACCGGCCATGCCGGCACATGGCGCATCTTCCCGGCCGCCGCGATCATTGCCATCGGCGCGCTGTTCCTGTTGAACAACCTCGGTGTGTCCTTGGGCCTGTTCACCCACGGCAACTGGTGGGCCGTGATCATCCTGGTGGGCGCGATCGGGCCGTTGTCGCGGGCCCACGAGCTGTACCGCGCCCGTGGCCGATTCGACGCCGAAGTGGGCCACAGCGTGTTGGCCGGCGCAGCCGTGGCGCTTGTCGCCACGATGTTCCTGCTCGGCCTCGACTGGTCCGTGTGGTGGCCGCTGTTCGTCATCCTCGGAGGCCTGTTCTCGTTGGTGCGGCGCCCATATGGCTCCCGCTGCCGTGACGGCGACCGCGATCCGCAGCACGGCGGCGACCAAGCGGCAGTCAGACGCTGAAACGCTGCACCCAGGCCAGGTAGCTGTCGACGAAATTCGCGAGAAATCCGCGGACGCTTTCATCCGTCACGCTGCCATCCTCCGCGAACAGGCCTTCCTTGTAGCGCACGAATGCTTCCGGCTGGGCCATCATGTGGAGGTTGATGAACACGCACACGTTGCGCAGGTGCTGTTGCGCCAGCGCGGTGCTCATCGCACCCGCGGACGTGCCGATCGCCGCCCCCGGCTTGCCGGCGAACGAGTTCGTACCCCAGGGACGCGACGCAATGTCGATGGCGTTCTTGAGCACGCCCGGGATTGAACGGTTGTATTCGGGCGTCACGAACAGGATCGCGTCCGCGGCACTGGTTTCGTCCTTGAGCCGCTTGCAGCGCGGCGGATAATCCGCATCGAAATCCTGGTTGTACAGGGGGAGGTCGCCGATCCCGATGTAGCGGAACGCCGCCCGGTCGCCAGCCAGCCTCTCCAATGCATGCGCCAGCTTCCGGTTGATCGACTCCTTGCGGAGGCTGCCGACGAATACACCGACCTCAACCCGTGCCATGTTCGATTCTCCCTTCAACGCCCAACATCACTGGCGCGTTGCCGCGCACCGCTCGACGCGCCGACTTCGCCCGTTCGATGATACGGCAATCCAGCTGCCGGCCCGATCGCACCCGCAACCAAGTGGCGATCACACGGGCTCGACGTACTCGACGCGCAGCTTCAATCGTGATCGCCCTTGCCACTCGTCGACGGTCGGTGCGTAAACGACGCGCGCCAAGCCCGGCGGGTCGCGGCGGCAATCGAACTGGATCGCATCGAAGGGGCTGCCGTCACGGGGATCTTCGAGGCGCATGCGGACATGGCGTCGATCGGCGCCGACCCGCCGCCACTCGAGGCAGCGGAAGACGTTTTCGAATCGCGGCTCCGGGAAGCCCTGGCCCCACGGGCCTGCCACGGCGAGCCGCTCGGCACCTTCGAGCGTGATCTCGCCGCAAGCCAGTTCCCCGTCGGTGAAAATCACGGGCTCGAGGGTCGCCGGATCGATCAACGCGCGCGTGGCATCGTCGAACGATCGTGCGAATTGCGTGACATCAGGGGGCCGCAGGCTGAGCCCCGCGGCCATGGCGTGGCCACCGAAGCGCAGGATCAGTCCGGGTTCGCGCGCGTCGACCAGCGCCAGGGCGTCGCGAACGTGGAAGCCCGGGATGGAGCGCGCCGAACCCCGCAATTCCGTGCCGGCGCCAGCGAACGCGATGACCGGCCGATGCAGGCGTTCCCGCACCTTCGACGCCACGAGTCCGACGATGCCCGGGTGCCAACTCGCATCGTGCAGGACGACCCCCAGCTTCGAATCGCCGACGCACGCCGCGATTGCGGCGTCGAGGCCGCCGACGATCCCGTCCTGAAGTTCACGGCGCACGGCGTTGATCTCGTGCAACTGCCGGGCAAGATCCATCGCCCGCACCGGATCATCGGCCAGGAGGCACTCGATGCCGATGCCGATTGTCTCGAGGCGTCCGGCCGCATTGACCCTGGGACCGATCGCGAAGCCGAGGTCCGAGGCAACGAGCCGCGACGGATCGCGTCCGGCGACGGTGCACAGCGCCGTAATGCCAGGACACGCCTTGCCCGACCGGATGCGCCGCAGCCCCGCTGCGACGAGTATCCGATTGTTCGCATCGAGCGGCACGACATCGGCCACCGTTCCAAGGGCAACCAGGTCGAGCAGCCCCGCGAAGTCGGGCCTCGGCCCCTTGCCGCCAACTGTCGAATGGGCCGCATGTACACTCGAGGCGTCCGGAAACAGGCGTGCCCGCAGGGCGAGCAACAGGTAGAACGCGACGCCGGCTCCCGCAATCGCCTTGCTCGGAAATGGATCGCCCGGCAGGTTGGGGTCGACGATCGCGGCGGCCTCGGGCAATCGCGCGGCAGGCAGATGGTGGTCGGTGACAATGACCTCGCAACCGTGGGCATTCGCCTTCGCAATGCCGTCGTGGCTGGCAATGCCGTTGTCAACCGTCACGATCAGCGCCGGCAGGTCGGCCTGGATTTCCTCGACGAGGCCCGGCGTCAATCCGTAACCGTGACGCATCCGGTCCGGAACCCGCCAGCGCACGTCACGCGCGCCCAACAGGCGCAATCCGCGCACCATCAACGCACACGCGGTCGCGCCATCGGCATCGTAGTCACCGACGATGAGGACGCGCCGGTTCGATTCGATCGCCTGCGCGAGCAAGTCGCAGGCACGACCAATGCCGCCGAGTCCATCCGGCCGCAGCAGGCGTTGCACGCGATAGTCGAGGTCGCCCGGACTCGTCACGCCACGCACCGCGAGCACGCGCCGCAGTACGGGAGAAACGTCGTCTGGCCACGCGAATTCGACGTCGGGAACCTTGCGCCGTTCGATCCTGAGCCTCGCCGCCTCCATCACCGGCAGCCCCGTCGACGGTCCGGTTGCCATGGCCTGATCGCGCAAGGCATGCCGCCCGCGACACTCCGCGCGGCGCCGGGCAAGGAACCCCCACCCCTCATCGTCGCGAGTTTCCCTGGCGCGGGAATCGGCTGGATCAAACCTCGTAGCTCACGACCAGGATTTCGAACCGACGCACGCCATTCGGCGCGTTGAACTCGAACGTGTCCCCTTCGCTGCGGCCGATCATCGCGCGCGCCAGCGGCGAGGTGATCGATATCAAGCCGAGGCGGATGTCGGCTTCGGCCTCGCCGACGATCTGGTAACGGCTCGATGCGCTGCCTTCCTCGTCGACGATCTCGACCGTCGCGCCAAACACCACGCGTGACCCCGCGGCGAGCTTCGCGACATCGATGACTTCGGCTTGCGACAGCGCCGCCTCGAGTTCGTTGATGCGCCCTTCGACGAAGCCCTGCTGCTCGCGTGCTGCGTGGTATTCCGCGTTTTCGCGCAGGTCGCCGTGCGAGCGGGCTTCGGCGATCGCGGCGATGATGCGCGGCCGTTCGACTCCCTTCAGCCGCTCGAGCTCGGCGCGCAACCGCTCGGCCCCCTTCTGCGTCAACGGTACGCGATTCACGGCGGCACCCCTCCATGCAACTCCTGCAGGCTGTGTACGGTCGCACTGCCGCGGAAATCCAACGAGTGCAGCAACGCGCGGGCGCCGGCAATCGTGGTCGAGTAGGTCACCCGCTGCTGCAGTGCCTCGCGCCGGATCGAGAACGAATCGGCGATCGCCTGCTTGCCCTCGGTGGTGTTGACGATGAAAGCGATATCACCGTTCTTGATCCGGTCGACGATGTGCGGGCGCCCTTCGAGCACCTTGTTGATGCGCTCGCACGGCAACCCGTGGCTGGTCAGGAATGCGCAAGTCCCGCCGGTTGCGAGCAGCGAGAACCCGCGCCGCAACAACTCCTGCGCGACGGTGAACAGCAAGTCCTTGTCCGCGTCCCGCACCGACAGGAACGCGATGCCCTGCGACGGCGCCTCGATGTTGGCGGCCTCCTGCGCGCGCGCCACCGCCGCGCCGAAACTCCGGCCGACCCCCATCACTTCCCCGGTGGAGCGCATTTCCGGACCCAGGATCGGATCGACGTTCTGGAACTTCAGGAACGGGAAGATCGCTTCCTTCACGGAGTAGTAGCCCGGCACCACTTCACCCGCGACGCCCTGTTGCGCGAGCGTCCGCCCCGTCATGCAGCGCACCGCGATGCGCGCCAGCGGAACGCCGGTCGCCTTGGACACGAAGGGAACGGTACGTGACGCCCTCGGATTCACCTCGAGGATGAAGATCTGGTCGCCCTGGATGGCGAACTGCGTGTTCATCAGGCCGACGACGTGCAGGGATTGCGCCAGCAGCGTCACCTGCCGGCGCAGTTCCGCCTGCACATCCGCACCGAGCGAATACGGGGGCAGCGAGCACGAGGAATCGCCGGAGTGCACGCCGGCTTCCTCGATATGCTCCATGACGCCGCCGACCAGGACCCGTCCGTCGCCGTCGGCCACGACGTCGACGTCGACCTCGACCGCGTGGTCGAGGAACCGGTCGAGCAGGACCGGCGAGGATTCCGACACGCGCACCGCCTCACGGATGTAGCGCCCGAGGTCGGCATCGTCGTAAACGATTTCCATCGCCCGTCCCCCGAGCACGTAACTCGGCCTGACGACGAGCGGATAGCCGATTTCGCGCGCCAGGACCAGCGCCTCTTCCGCGTTGCGGGCGATCCGGTTGGCAGGTTGGCACAGGCCGAGGCTGTCGATCAGCGTGCGGAAGCGTTCGCGGTCCTCCGCAAGGTCGATCGAGTCGGGCGACGTCCCGATGATCGGCACGCCGGCGGCCTCGAGCGCGCGCGCCAGCTTCAACGGCGTCTGCCCGCCGTACTGCACGATCACGCCGCGCGGGCTCTCGAGATGGACGATCTCGAGCACGTCCTCCAGCGTCAAGGGTTCGAAATACAAGCGGTCGGACGTGTCATAGTCGGTCGACACGGTTTCCGGATTGCAGTTCACCATGATCGACTCGAAGCCGTCCGCGCGCAGCGCGAGCGCCGCGTGCACGCAGCAGTAGTCGAATTCGATGCCCTGCCCGATCCGGTTCGGCCCGCCGCCAAGCACGATGATCTTGTCCCGGCTGCCCGGAGCGGCTTCGCATTCCTCCTCGTAAGTCGAATAGAGGTACGCGGTGGACGTCGGAAATTCCGCGGCGCAGGAATCGACCCGCTTGTAGACCGGGCGCACGCCGAACGCGTGGCGCAGCGCGCGCACCGCGTGCTCGTCGGTACCGAGGAGCTCCGCCAGCCGCCCGTCCGAGAACCCCTTGCGCTTCAGCGCACGCACGCGCCCCGCGTCGAGTGCGGCCAGCCCGCCCGAGCGCACGTCACGCTCTTCAGCAACGAGGTCCTCGACCTGGGCCAGGAACCAGGGATCGATGCGGGTGAGGTCGTGCACGGCATCCCGCGGGAAGCCGGCACGAAACGCATCGGCAACGAAGAACACGCGGTCGGCGCCCGGCTCCTTGAGTTCACGGCGCAGTTCCGCGAGCCCGGCTTCGGTGCCGGTATCGATCCGCCCCGGATTGAGGCCGTTGCGGCCCGTTTCGAGGCTGCGCAGCGCCTTCTGCAACGATTCCTGGAACGTGCGTCCGATGGCCATCACCTCGCCGACCGATTTCATCTGCGTCGTGAGCCGCGGATCGGTGGCGGGAAATTTCTCGAACGCGAAGCGCGGAATCTTGGTGACGACATAGTCGATGGCCGGCTCGAACGATGCCGGCGTCCGGCCTCCGGTGATTTCGTTCTTCAGCTCGTCCAGCGTGTAGCCGACCGCGAGTTTGGCCGCGACCTTGGCGATCGGGAAACCGGTCGCCTTGGATGCCAGCGCGGAGGAGCGCGACACGCGCGGATTCATCTCGATGACGACGATACGGCCGTTCGCCGCGTCGACGCCGAATTGCACGTTCGAGCCGCCGGTATCGACCCCGATCCGCCGCAGTACCGCGATCGACGCGTCGCGCAGGCGCTGGTACTCCTTGTCGGTCAACGTCAGCGCCGGCGCGACGGTGATCGAGTCACCGGTGTGCACGCCCATCGGGTCCAGGTTCTCGATCGAACAGACGATGATGCAGTTGTCGGCGCGGTCGCGCACGACTTCCATCTCGAATTCCTTCCAGCCGAGCACCGACTCCTCGACCAGCACCTCGTGCACCGGCGACAGGTCGAGGCCGCGCCGTACGATCTCCTCGAACTCTTCCTTGTTGTACGCGATGCCGCCACCCGTTCCGCCGAGCGTGAAGCTCGGCCGGATGATCGTCGGATAACCGACTTCGGCCTGCGCGGAAATGGCATCGGCGAGCGTGCCCACCATCCGCGCTTTCGGCACGTCGAGGCCGATCTCGAGCATCGCGCGCCGGAACAACTCGCGATCTTCGGCGGTGCGGATCGCCTCGCGTGACGCGCCGATCAGTTCGACGCCGTACTTGTCGAGCACTCCCGCGTCCGCGACCTGCAACGCGCAGTTCAGCGCGGTCTGGCCGCCCATCGTCGGCAGCAGGGCATCCGGCCGCTCGCGTGCGATGATGTTCTCGATCATCCGCGAGTTGATCGGCTCGATGTAGACCGCATCCGCGGTTTCCGGATCCGTCATGATCGTCGCCGGGTTCGAGTTGACCAGCACGACCCGGAAGCCCTCCTCCTTGAGCGCCTTGCACGCCTGCGCGCCGGAATAGTCGAACTCGCAGGCCTGGCCGATCACGATCGGCCCGGCTCCGATGACGAGGATCGTCTTGAGGTCAGTTCTTTTCGGCACCGGCGGTTCCAGCGGCAGGAGCGGACGCATTCCTCGCGTGCGGTCGCACTTCGATCTTGCGCACGGTTTCCTTCGGCACCGTCAGGTCGATGCCGCCCGCTGCGTCGAGGCGAAGCGTGAGCGCCGGCTTGGTGTATTGCTGCAACACGCCGGTGCGAACCGTGCCGTAGGTGGTTTCCACGCGCACCTCGTCACCGATGCGGTGCTCGAGTGCCGCGTAGTCGACGACGGCCCAGCCGCCGCTTTCCGCCGCGCCGGATGCCGGCTCCACACCCACGGCGGTACCGGCCACGAAGGCGATGGCCATGACGAGAACGATCAGCCCTGTACGCACGTTGGATCCTCCCGTTCGTGGAGTTCAGGCGGCGGCAACGTTGCGCGCCGTCATGGACTGGATGAAGGCATCGAACAACCCCGCGACATCATGTGGCCCGGGACTCGCCTCCGGATGGCCCTGGAAGCCGAACGCCGGAGCGTCGATCAACCGCATGCCCTGCAGGGTTCCGTCGAACAGCGATCTGTGGGTGACGCGGACATTCGCCGGCAGCGTGGATTCGTCCACCGCGAAGCCATGGTTCTGGCTCGAAATCATGACGCGTCTGGTGGCGAGGTCGACGACCGGGTGGTTCGCGCCGTGGTGGCCGAATTTCATCTTGACGGTGCGCGCACCGAGCGCGAGGCCGAGCAGTTGATGGCCGAGGCAGATTCCGAACAGCGGGATCCGTGCGTGGATGAACTCACGGGTCGCATCGATCGCATAGCTGCTGGCCTTCGGATCGCCCGGTCCGTTCGACAGCACGACGCCATCCGGACGTTGCGCCAGTACGGTCGCCGCCGGGGTACGTGCCGGAACGACCGTCACGGCGCATCCGCGATCCACGAGCATGCGCAGGATGTTGCGCTTCACGCCGAAGTCGTACACCGCGACACGCAGGCGACTGGACGGCGCCGCCCGTGACGGATCGGCGAGGTCAAGCGTCGGTTCGTCCCAAGCCGTGGCGCGATCGATGGAACCCGAATCGGCAAGATCCATCCCGTCGAGGCCGGGGAACCCGCGCGCAGCGAGGATTGCCGTCCCGGCATCGACTTCGGGACCAGCGACGATGCACCCGGCCTGTGCGCCCGATTCGCGCAGGATGCGGGTCAGGCGGCGGGTATCGACGCCCGCGATCGCGACCACCGCGTTGCGCTCGAGATAAGCCCCGAGCGTTTCGTGCGAGCGCCAATTGCTGGCGGTGATCGGCAAGTCGCGGATCACCAGGCCCGCAGCCTGGACGCGGCGCGATTCCTCGTCATCCGGATTGCAGCCGGTATTGCCGACGTGGGGAAACGTCAGCGTCACGATTTGCCGCGCGTACGAGGGATCGGTCAGGATCTCCTGGTAGCCCGTCATCGCGGTGTTGAAAACCACTTCACCGACCGTGGCGCCGCTCGCGCCCGCGGCCACGCCATGGAAGACACTGCCGTCGGCAAGGGCGATCAGGGCCGGTATCGTCATCGAATCGCCTGCAGTTGATGGGTGTCTGGACTCACCGCGATCCGCGTGCTGCCACGTCCCGTTCCGATGCGAGTCGGCACAGTCCGGTGCACACATCAAGGCGAATCCGGAGTTTAGACGCGGGCGTTCAGGCTGTCCACGGTCGAATGGTGCCGCGAGGCTTCAATTTCAACGTCGGCGCGAACTTGCGTATCGCCACTTCGGCTTGTTTCGAGATTGCGCCACGAGCGTGACCAAACCTAGAATGGCGCGCCATGGGCGATGCAGCGCCATTTGCGGACATCCGCCGGCTCGACGCGCCGGACACGCTGATCCGCAACGAGCCGTTTGCGTTCCTGGTGGCGACGGAGATGCTGCCGCCTGCCGAGCAGCCCAACCTCGCGGCCGACTTCCCGAAGTATTCCGGCGCCGGGTTCTTCCCATACGATGAATCCGACTGTGGACCGAGCGTGCGCGCGCTGGTCGAAAGCCTGACCCGGCCAAGCGTGGCCGACGCAATCGGCGCACGTCTAGGCATCCCCGATCTCGGACGATACCCGACACTCGTCACGCTGTGCCGTTCGATGAACAAGCGTCACGGCACGATCCACACCGACAGCGCATCCAAGGTCGTGACGGCGCTCGTTTACCTCAACCCGACCTGGCCCGAGACGAGCGAAGGCTGCCTGCGCTTCCTGCGCCGCATCGACGACATCGACGATCTCGTGGTGCCGGAAATCCGGCCGCTGTACGGAACGATGGCGGCGTTCCGGCGCGCGCCGAATTCGTTCCACGGACACCTGCCCTGCGAGGGCGAGCGCCACGTGATCCAGGTGGCATGGTTGACCAGCGAAGAAGAGAAGAGCCGCAAGACGCGTCGCGGGCGAATGTCGCGGTTGTTCAAGAAGCTCTTCGGGCGGTTCGACCGGAAGCTCGGGGCCGACCGTGACCGGAATGCGGCTCACGCCGATTCGTGAAGGTCACGGACTGGACTGCCCGGGTCTGCCGTCGGGAACCTGAACCCGGCTGCGAAGGGTTGTTGCAGGTGGCCAGAAGCCACGAACGCTTTTACGTGCCGCTCCTTGCGGCGATGCGTGTCACGCGCCGGCGGCGACGAGGCACGGCTCGCGGAGCCGCCGATCGATCTCGGCCCGCACGCGGCACTGGGCGCGGGTACCGAAGCCCCCCGCCATCACGAGTTCCCACTCGAGGATGCGCAACTGTTCCTCGCCCAGGTGTTCGACCGGCATCGGGATCAGGACTGACATGGCTCGACTCCGCCTGTGCGCCCCGCGTCGATCGCGAGGGCTTCGTGGCGTGAATCAAGCAGGAAACATGCCAATCCGGTCCGAAATAACCCGGTAATCGTTGTCGGTCACGTCGAGATAGCGCCACCGCCGTACGAGCTTGGCCGGGAAGGCCTCGAGGCTAGCCGCATTGACGTAGGCCTGGCGCTCGAAGTAGCCGCGATGGACGCGTGACGGAACGCCCGCCTCGAACTCGATCGGCACGGTGGATTCTGGCGCCAGGGTGGCGGAGTTCAGCCAGTCCATGCAGGTCGACAATGTCGCGTACATGCTTGGCCATCGTAGCGGCGCTTGATCGCGACAACGTCAACGTCTGCAAACCGTCACAAAATCACACATTCCGGCCTCGATGCCGGGGCCTTCGTTCGGTTGCCGCGTTCTCCAGGCCAGCCAAGGCGCGCAGCTTGCGCATGGCCTCGCCTTCGATCTGGCGTACCCGCTCCCGGGACAGCCCGAGTTCGCGACCGATTTCCGCGAGTGAGACCGCAACCCTGCCGCCGAGCCCGAAGCGGCGCTCGAGCACTTCACGCTGCCGGCCGGAAAGGCGCTCCAGCCATTCGGCGAGGCGTTCGACGCCGAGGGCGGCAATGTCGCCACCCGTGTCATCGTCGACATAGCCCTGCAGGCAAGCCACCAGTTCCAGTTCGCCGCTCGCCTGATCGTCGTCCAAGGACTGGACCGGGCTGGTCGCGAGGAAAAGTACCGATACGGAATGCACGGAGCGGCCGGCGGCCGCCGCGACTTCTTCGAGGCTGGGCGGACGACCCGCCGCGGCGGCCAATTCGCGCTCGGCACGCAACACCTGCGCGAGATCCCGCAGGACATGGTCGGGAACCCTGACCGTACGTCCCTGCTGCGCGGCCGCGCGCCGTACGGCATCGCGAATCCACCAGACGGCATAAGTCGAGAAGCGGACGCGTCGATCGGGATCGAATCGTTCCACCGCGCGGATGAGGCCGAGATTGCCTTCGGCAACGAGGTCGAGCAATGGCACGCCGTGGCCGGAAAACTCACGGGCCACCGAGACCACCAGCCGGAGGTTTGCCTCGATCATCGCGCGCCGCGCGTCGGCGTCGCCGGTGCGGATCCGGCGCGCGAGGCGCTTTTCAGCCGGGGCATCGAGCGTCGCGACCAGTCCGATCTCACGCAGGTACGCCGCCACCGGCGAGCGGACGCCGGCCTGTCGC
>JAXMHA010000029.1:0-30746 GCA_046347015.1 Lysobacterales bacterium
GCACAGGGCTCCCTTGTCACTGTGCCCGACACTCGCCTTCAGTCCTGTTTGGCCATGAAGACCTCGACTGCCTTGGTGCCACCTTCCGCCGACTCAGGGCAAGACCGGCA
Source organism: Lysobacterales bacterium (assembly GCA_046347015.1). Lineage (GTDB taxonomy): Bacteria > Pseudomonadota > Gammaproteobacteria > Xanthomonadales > Rhodanobacteraceae > Dokdonella_A. The sequence goes on from JAXMHA010000029.1 coordinate 111, forward strand.
CCGCCAGAGTACGCTCTTGATCCCCCGTCGCACCCGTGCGCAGGTTGGGCGGGATGTGCCCGACATCGCCCACCGACAGGACCTTGAAACGCCCATCGGCTTCCACGCGGATTCGCGTGATGCTGGCATTGCCCACCGACATTTCGAGCCAGGCCTTCGTGTCCACACCCAACGCGCGGGTAACGAGATACCGGATCACGTTGCCGTGGCACACCAGGAGGTCGGTCTCTTCTTGGCCGGCCGCGGGCAGGAAATACCTAGCGAAGACGCGATCGAGGCGTGCCGCGCACGCGGCCATGTCCGAGGGCTTCTCGTGCGCGGTGACTTCGACGCGCCGCGTCGGCGGCGTGCATTCCGCGAGATCATCGACGATCCGGAAATGACCCTCGGGAAGGCTGCGGGCGATGGCCGCGGCGGTATCACGGGCGCGATTCATCGGACTGACGAACATCGCGTCGAAATGGCCCGGCAATCCGGCGAGGCGTGCACCGACGAGGTACGCCTGCGCCACGCCGATCGGTGACAGGTGCGGACCGACCTTCGGATCCACTGACGGATCGTCAACATAGTTGCCGTGCCGGACGAGGATGATCGTGCGCGCCGCGGGCGGATGTGCTTCGGCGGCGCCAACCGGACTGATCACGATCAGGCACGCCAGAGCCCAAGGGAGTCGTTTCATCGTCGTCCGCCTTTCGAAGCAACGCCGTGCGCGGGCACCTTATACCGCAGTCGCGCGGTGGCCTCATCCCGTGCCGCGTCGCCAAGGTCCGCGACCGAGGTCTTCGGACTGCCTTGTGGCCGATTGCGCGGATCGCGGTCGTTTGCTACAACGCCAAGCCTCGGTGGCGGGTCCTGCGGGTTGGTTGACAGGTCCGCATTGCAGTTTCGCGTTCGACGCCAAGGGGATCGTCATGGTGAATCGCGCCGGCGGATTGCTCGCCGCCATCCTGCTGCTCGCCGCCCATGTCGCCCCCACGCCCGCGCACGCGGCGGCGGCCGCGACTCCGGCCAAGCCGGAACAGGTCTTCGCGCACACGCAGGCCATGCAAGGCCTGTTGCCGGTGCACGTCGACGCGCGCGGCGGCAGGATCCTGTTCACGCTGCCCGTCACGGGGGCCGATGGCGTTGCGGCCAGGTTCCTCTACACCCCTTCGTTGGGCACCGGACTCGGCTCGGCGCCGACGTTCCTCGACCGCGGCCGCGTCGGCAATACGCAGGTCCTCGCCTTCCGCCGGTACGGGAAAAAGGTCGCCGCGGTCTACGAGAACCCACGTTTCCGCGGCGCCGAGACGGGCGCGGCGGCAAGCCCCGACTTCGCGACGTCGATCGCGTGGATGGGCGACGTCGCCGCAACCTTGCCCGACGGCCGCATCGTGGTGGACCTGTCCGGGTTCCTCGCCTCCGACGTGATCGGCATCGCCGACGCACTCGACCAGAGCACCGACACGTTCGGCGTGGGTGGCGGACAAGGCGCCGGCAAGGGTTTCAAGCTCGACGAGAAGCTCAGCGCGGCCGACCCGGAATCGGTGAAGGACTTCCCGGACAACATCGAAGTCGACGCCGCACAGACGTTCGTGTCGCAAACACCAGGTGCCGAGGTTTCCAACATCGCGCCGGACGCCGAGAAAGTCAGTTTCACCGTGCACCACAGTTTCGTGAGGCTGCCCGGCCCCGGCTTCCACCCGCGCCGCTTCGACCCGCGTGTCGGCGGATTCTCGACGCAGGCGGTGGACTACGGCGCGCCGCTTGGGACGGACGTGGTGCGGGAATTCGCGAACCGCTTCCGGCTCGAGAAGGCCGATCCCGCAGCGACGCGTTCACGCGTGAAGAAGCCGATCGTCTACTACGTCGACTGGCACGCGCCGGAACCGATCCGCTCCGCGTTGATCGACGGCATCGGCTGGTGGTCGAAGGCGTTCGATGCGGCCGGCTACATCGACGCGTTCCAGGTGAAGGTGCTGCCGCAGGACGTCGACCCGATGGACGTGCGCTACAACGTCGTCAACTGGGTCGACCGGGCGACCCGGGGCTGGTCGTACGGGCAGGAAATCGTCGATCCGCGCACCGGCGAGATCATCAAGGGCATGGTGGTGATCGGCTCGCTGCGCGCACGCCAGGACATCCAGATCCTCGAAGGCATCGTTGGCGCCAACCAGGTCGGCCGCGGCGGCCCGGATGATCCGGTGCAGGCGGCGCTGGCGCGCATCCGCCAGCTCGGCGCGCACGAAGTCGGACACACGCTCGGCTTCGCGCACAACTTCGCGGCCAGCACGCAGGATCGCGCGTCGGTCATGGACTATCCGGCACCGCGGATCGAACTCGTCGACGGACACCTCGGCCTCGGCGATGCGTATGGCGTCGGCGTCGGCAAGTGGGATATCGCGACCGTCGAATGGCTGTACGGCGAGCCGCCACCTGGACAGGACCCGAATGCGTGGGCCGATGCCGAAGCCGGCAGGATCGTCGCGTCCGGCCTGCGTTACGTGCAGGACGACGACGCACGCGCCGACGACACCGCGCAACCGTGGGCTTCATTGTGGGACGACGGCCCGGATGCGACCGCCGAGTTGAAGCGGCTGATGGGCGTGCGCCGCGTGGCCATCGACCGCTTCGGCTTGTCGGCGCTGGCGCCCGGCGAGGACATGGCGAACCTGCGCCGGCGCTTCGTCCCGGTGTGGTTGCTGGACCGCTACCAGATGGCCGCGGCCGCGAAGACGATCGGTGGCGTGTATACCGAGTATGCCGTCAACGGCGGCGGCCACGAAGCGTCGGATCCGGTACCGCCCGCGGCCCAGCGTGCGGCACTCGACGCCGTGCTCGCGACTTTGGCACCGGACGAACTGCGCGTGCCGCCACGCCTGGTTCCGTTGCTTTCGGCGCCGCGCAACGGCAGCTACAACCGCCAGTACAGCATCGAGCTGTTCGCCGGCAGGAACGGAACACCTTTCGACCCACTCGCCGCCGCCGATGCCGCAGCCGGATTGACGCTGGACTCCCTGCTCGCGCCGACACGCCTCGCGCGACTGGAAACGCAACACGCGACCGACGCGAACGCACTGGGCGTCAAGGAACTGCTCGATCGACTGCTGGCGGCAACCCTGCCCGACCGTACCGATGCGTTGTCGCGGCGCATCGCATACCGCACCATGATGCGGATCGCGCGCGCCGCGCACGATCCGAAGACGACGCCCGGCGTCGCGGCGCAACTCGACCAGCGACTGCATGACGTCGCACTGACGCTGGCCAACCGCAAGGGCGACGATGCGGATCGAGCCTGGGGAGCGAGCCTGTCGCGCCTGCTGCTCGACCCGCGCCGGCTCGACCAGGAACTGGAACGCAGCGCGCACTCCGACGAAGCGCCGCCCGGCGCCCCGATCGGCACCGAAGCCGACTGGCTGTCGCTGCCGGGAGACGACTGAAATGGTGTCAGGGACAATTCAACGCGCCGGGGGCCGACCGGCCGCCCGGACAGCGGAGAACCGGCCCGTACGCGCCTCGACCCAGGCGCGAAACCGATCCGAACCCAGCGCGCGCTCCTGGGCCAGATAGCAACGGATTTCGCCCACCAGCTCGGCAGGCAACATCTCCGCAGACAGGGCACGATACGCCTTCGCGCGAGCGGCCGGGTCCGGGCCAAGCGCGAGGTATTCCGCGTGCGGCGTCAGCAGGGGATCCGTGCGCTCGCCGACGTGCGCTCGCCAACTCGACCACGCGTAAGCACCGGGGTGCGCCACCATCCACGCACGCACCGGATTCAACTCGATATAGCGACAGCACGCCAGAAAGTAACGGATCGAATCCACCACACATGCCTTGTAGCGCCCCTCCCACAGCGTGCCCGTGCGCTCGTGGCGATCATTGAACCGACACGCATAGTTGCGCGCGAACGTGTGCATCAGCCGCGGCAGCGCGCCCGCTTCGCCGGGAGTGATCAACAGGTGCACGTGGTTGTCCATCAGGACGTAGGCGTGCAACGCGCACCGGAAGCGTTCCAGCGATGCCGACAGGCATTGCAGATAGTGCTGACGATCGTCATCGTCCAGGAAGCAAGGCAACCGGTTGTTGCCACGCTGCACGACGTGTTGCGGAATGCCGGGAAGATCGAAGCGTGGGGATCGAGCCATGCACCGCAGCATCACAGCCCTGCAGCGCCACCACGATCGACGCACGGACAGCCCCCACGTCGGCCCTCGCCTCATCCGCGTGTCGGAAATTGTCCCTGACACCCTCCGCAGACACCCTCCGCAATTGTCCCTGACACCATTTTCGCAACGTGACTTTCGCCATTTCACCCGCCTCTTCGGACCATGTAGATTCAGGTCTCCTCCCGAAGCTTGAGGTCTCCCATGAGACGTCGGACAGGCTTGTTGCCACTGGTGTTCCTGGCTGTGGGTGTGGCATTCGCCCAGACGTCGCAGGTGCCTTCCACGACGCCGCCTTCGCAATCAGGATCACAGCCCCCAGCCGCCACAGCCGGTGCCACGCACTTCGACGTCGAAGCCGCGACCAACGCCTACATGGCCGAATTGTCGCCGGCGCAACGTGCGCAGTCCGATGCATATTTCGAAGGCGGCTACTGGCTGATCCTGTGGGACCTGCTGGTCGCGCTGGCGGTGGCGTGGCTGCTGCTCGGCACCCGGCTGTCGGCGCGCATGCGCGATTTCGCCGAACGCATCACGCGTTGGCGCTGGCTGCAGACCGCGATCTACGTCGTGCAGTACATCGTGCTGACCACGTTGCTGACGCTGCCGTGGAACCTGTACGAAGGCTACTTTCGCGAACACCAATACGGGCTGTCCAACTTGACGCTGCCCGGCTGGTTCGGCGAGCAGGCCAAGGGGCTGCTCGTGGGCCTGATCCTCGGCACGATCGCGCTGGTGGTCATCTACGCGGTCATCCGCAAGGCCACGCGGACCTGGTGGCTGTGGGGCGCGGGCGTCGGCATCGTGTTCGTCATCTTCGCCGCGACCATTACGCCGGTGTACATCGCCCCACTGTTCAACACCTACAAGCCGCTGCCGGACAGTCCGTTGAAGGCGCAGTTGCTGTCGATGGCGCGCGCCAACGAGATTCCCGCCACCAACGTGTACCAGTTCGACGCGTCGCGCCAGAGCAAGCGCATCAGCGCCAACGTCAGCGGCATGTTCGGCACCACCCGCATCAGCCTCAACGACAACCTGCTGAACCGCAGCACACCCGCGGAGGTGAAGGCCGTGCTGGGCCACGAGATGGGCCACTACGTGCTGAACCACGTCTACAAGGGCATCGTGTTCTTCGGCATCGTCATCGTGCTGGCGTTTGCGTTCGTGCGCTGGGGCTTCGGCTGGGCCGAGCGCCGCTGGGGCGAACGCTGGCAACTGCGCGGCATCGGCGACGTGGCGGGCCTGCCGCTGTTGGCGGCCCTGTTCGCGATCTTCATGTTCGTGATGACGCCGGTGAACAACACCCTCACCCGCACCATGGAAGCCGAAGCCGACGCCTTCGGCCTCGCCGCCGCGCGGGAACCCGATGGCTTCGCGCAAGCCGCGGTGCAACTGTCCGAGTACCGCAAGATGCACCCCGGCCCGGTCGAGGAATTCCTGTTCTACGACCACCCCAGCGGCTGGCAACGCATCCATCGCGCGATGATATGGAAGGCGGAAAACCTCGATGATCCCAAGGTGCGTGCCGGCGAATCGATAGCGCCGGTGGGGGCGAGGTGAATGCGCGCTGCTGCTGTGCGACAGTTATGCGACGAGGCATAAGTCGACGTCCACATCGAAATGGTGTCAGGGACAATTGAATGACAGGATGAAACGAACCATGAAGACCCTGCCCAACATCCATCCCGGTGAAGTATTGCTCGAAGAATTCCTCACCCCGCTCGGCATCAGCCAGAACGCCCTCGCACGCGCCGCCGGCGTGCCGCCGCGCCGTATCAATGAAATCGTGCTGGGCAAGCGCGGCATCAGTGCCGACACCGCCGTGCGCCTTGCCGCTGCACTCGGCACCAGCGAACGCTTCTGGCTGGGCCTGCAGGCCGACTACGATCTTGAAGAAGCGCACCGGACACTTGGCAAGAAGGTAGCGCGGATCGAGCGGATTGCAGCGTGAAGCTCAGCCAAGGATTTCTGCATCAGGTACCCTAGATGAATGGTGGAACAGCTTGACCAAAAGGCCGAAGCGACGGCGCCGCGCAAGCGTTGGGGCTACGGCGCGTCGATTCCACAGTTTCTTGCGGAAGATCCTCAATTCATCGTCGGGGCGTTGACGAACTGGTACAGCTTTGCGGTAGATCCATCGCAAAACGTGGCATGGCTGGAGCAAATCGGGGTCTTAAAAAAACTTCTTGCCCCATACGCCACGGCAAATGGCGCCCTGTTCTTCGAATACGACATTCCGCGACTGGGTTCGCGGGTCGACACTGTACTCCTGCTAGAGCACGTCCTGTTTGTCCTCGAGTTCAAAGTGGGCGCACGCGATTGCACACGCGACGCGATCGATCAAGTCTGGGATTACGCGCTGGACCTCAAGAACTTCCATGAGGCCAGCCACCGGATTCCAATCGTTCCGATACTCGTTGCTACACAAGGTGGTGCTACCACGCTGCGCATCGACACCGGGCATCACCAAGATGGCGTTCCACTACCGCTATGCTGCAATTCCGAGAGCTTGGCTGAGGCCATCAAGCTTGGCCTGAAGCACTTTCAACCTGAACAAATTGATCCTGATATTTGGCAGCTCGGCCGCTACCACCCCACACCCACCATCGTGGAAGCGGCGCGTGCCTTGTATGCCGGCCATACGGTCGAGGAAATCTCCCGCAGCGATGCCGGCGCAGAAAACCTGACAGTCACTGCGAATCGACTTTCGGAACTGATTGCCGAAGTACGCCAGCGCGGTGAAAAGGCGATCTTCTTCGTGACCGGTGTACCGGGTGCCGGTAAGACCCTCGTTGGCTTGGATATCGCCAACCGGCACACCGACAAGGAGGACAATCTCTACAGCGTGTACCTATCCGGCAATGGCCCGCTGGTGTGCGTGCTGCACGAAGCGCTGGCACGGGACCAAGTGACACGCGCAAGACAATCCGGCAAAGCGCTGCGCATCGGCGAAGCCCGCAGCGCAGTCAAACAATTCATCCAGAACGTCCATCATTTTCGCGATGACTGCCTCGCTAGCGCGGATGCACCGATCGAACACATTGCGTTGTTCGACGAGGCCCAGCGCGCATGGGACCTGCACCAGACGTCCACCTTCATGCGCCAAAAGAAGGGTGTGGAAGGCTTCAGGCAATCCGAACCCGAGTTCCTCATCTCCTGCTTGGACCGGCACGACGATTGGGCGGTCGTCGTGTGCCTCGTTGGCAGCGGGCAGGAAATCAACACCGGCGAAGCAGGCATCAGCGAATGGCTGGCGGCCATCCGCACGCGTTACGACAAATGGCAGACGTACTTGTCGCCACGACTCCGTGAAATCGAGTACCACGCTGCCGCGGACCTTGAAGCACTCCGATCAAGCCCGCGAGTGCACTGGGATAACGCATTGCACCTCGCCACGTCCATGCGCTCGTTTCGCTCGGAACGCGTCTCGGAGTTCGTCAATCTCCTGCTGGCATTGAAAGTGGAATCGGCACGCGCGACGCTTTCCGACGTACTACCCAATTTCCCGATTCGATTGACCCGCCACCTGGATCTCGCGAAATCATGGTTGCGCCAACAGGCACGCGGCAACGAGCGATACGGCATCGTCGTCTCATCACAGGCGCAGCGACTCAAGCCGCACGCCATCGACGTTCGCGTCAAGGTCGACCCCATCCGCTGGTTCCTCGAAAGCAGGCAGGACGTGCGGTCTTCCTACTACCTCGAAGACGTCGCAACGGAATTCCAGGTGCAAGGACTAGAGCTCGACTGGACGTGCGTTGTGTGGGATGGCGACCTGCGCCTCAGTGGCGGCCAATGGGATCACTTCAGCTTCAAGGGCAAGCGTTGGGAACACGTGCGTAGCGGCACGCGCAAGCGCTACCTCCTGAACGCGTACCGCGTGCTGCTTACCCGTGCACGCCAAGGCATGGTCATCGTTGTGCCGGAAGGCAGTGTCGACGATCCGAGTCGCGCTTCGGCCTACTACGACCCCGCATTCCACCTGCTTGCCGGCCTTGGCATCCCGTCGCTGTAGCCAGGCTAGAATTGGGAATCCGCCTGTGAGAATGACTGGCATGCTTCCCGATCAGGAGCTCATTTCCGAAGACGAGTTCAGGGACGTGTGGGGCGTCTACCTGCGGCCGTCTGGCGACCTGTTTCAGTTCGATGACGTACGCAACCAGCCGGCCGAACACGTCTGGACCATCGTAGACTCAGGAGATGACGCCGACGGCAACTGGTACGCGGAACCCGGTTTTCATATCGTCAACAAGCTCGGCTACGTGATGACCCGAAAGCCGTGGTCTGACATAACACGCGCCGCAATCTACTTTCTCGACGATTTCGATCACGAATGAGCCGAGCCTCGGCATCATTCTTCCCCAAGATGTCTGACTCGATGGCTTAACCGAGTGGATGGCATGGCGCGACGCAAGCAAGGCGGATTCGAGACGATCGCGTCGCTGCCGTGGCAGGCTGGCATCGCGCTCGGCATCGTCGGCTTCGTGGCGATGCGTTACGGCATGGATTGGTTGCTCGTCTCGTCCAGCAATCCATTTCTTTCGGCGTTGGGCAGGACCAAAAACGGCGGCGTTACCGCAATCGTTGCGTGGGCGCTGCTCGGAACCTGCTGGATTGCCGCGTTCGCCTCTTTCGTCGCCCGGCGGCGACGCGCTCGTTTGCTGGAGGCCCAGACAGGCCTGGAGAGTCTGCGGGCCATGAATTGGCGTCAGTTCGAGGTGCTGGTCGGCGAAGCGTTCCGTCGCCAAGGTTACCGAATCGAGGAAACCGGCCTTGGTGGCGCGGACGGCGGCATCGATCTGCGGCTGCACAAGGACGGCAAGACCACGCTGGTGCAGTGCAAGCAGTGGTGCAGCCAGCGCGAAGTCGACGCCAAGGTCAGGCGCGAGATGTACGGGCTGCTTGCACACCAGCGGTGATACGATCAAGATCGTCGCGCGATCGGAGACTACACACCTGATGCGCAGCGCTTCGCGCAAGGGAAACCCATCGAACTGATCCATGGCGGAAGCGCTGGTCGCCCTAATCGGGGAAGTGCAGGATGCGGGCGGCACGCAAAGTCCTGCACGGCAACCGATCTAACGCCGATAATGACCGGCGCCGGTACGTCCACCCCCAATTGCCCGGCTGCGCGCCTGATGGTCAAGCGCACCAACCGTGGCCGCCCCATGAATTGCCCTGGGGTTGCTCCGGCACCCAGGTTGCCGGGACGCAGCCCAGCCTGAATCCACAGTTTCGACCGCAACCCGACCTCCTCCGTCCCCGTGCGCAGTTTTCGGTGGAAGGCCGAACTTTCACGATGTCGAGGTCGCGCGTCGCCCGCAGGTGTCCGTGCATGTGATCACGGCAAAGCCTTCGACCACGACATAGTCGACCCGCGCCTCGTTGAGGGCGGCGAATATCTGGCGGACATTGAAGGCCATCTCGGCAGCGCACGGGTCAGCTGGCCATGTTCCGCCGGTACCCTACCCACGTCGTACAGCGCATGGCTGATCTGCCCCAGGTAGAGTGGTCTTGACCGCTTCCACTGCAAGCTGAACACGTTGCGGCGCTCGCGGGTGCGGTGTCCTGTGCAGGTAGCGCAGAAGCCGTGGCCATGTGGACCCGGCTCACCGGTGATCGGCGGAATCGACCGTGCGCGCGGGTGATCGGTTTCGCCTGCTGGCGCCAGCGCGTTGCGGGCTTGCTGGAAGGCCTGCACGTTGGCGATCTGCTGGTGCTTTCTTCTTCGGTCGACCGGATCAGTTCGATGGGTGGTGGCGAATTTCGCCGCCGTGCCCCAAAGTAGGAAGGTGCTGGGGATGCCGATCAGCGGCAGCGAACTGTCGTGTTTCTTGTGCTCGTAGTACAGCGATTTTCCCGGATCTTGCCGCGCTGGTAGCAGGCGGTGTCCACGCCGGAGCGGGCGCCGTTGCGGTCGCTGATGGCTTTCGAAACCTCTTGCACACGGCTTCCACCATGTCGGTGAGGCGCTCGATACATGGAAGCGGCTCTGCCACGGTTTCGCTGGTTGAGGCCGAGCTCGGTTGATGATGAGCTGCAGGGATGGCGTGACGGCGCGGCGCACCGATTCCTCGTGGTGGGCGTGGTGATGGCCTGCTACACACGGTGCGTGCGTGCAGCGGAATTCGTGGAAGCAAGCGTCGCAACAAGCGCGTACAGCGCCTGGTGGTGGTGTGGTGCGGATGTCGTTGAACTGGGATTTCCTGCGCGTGCAGCGTGAGCGCCCGGGAAGTCTGGATGTGGTATTTCAGCATCTGGCTGCGCGGCGAGGCGCTGGCGGCCTGCGCATCGCGCGTGCGCCCAGATACGCCGGGCGACGCGGCCGATGACGCTGTGTATTCCGGTCCATGCCGTTGGAGAAGAAGAACGACAGGTCTTCGGCGTCGATCTTCGCCGCCGCGCGCGAGGTAGTACTGACGATCGTGAAGCCGTTGGAGAGCGGTGAACGCCAATTGCGGAATCGGGGCTATTCCGGCCTGGCAATGTGGCAGCCCCGAGATCGACACCGAATAGAAGTTGCGCACCCTGTGGTCGACGAAATACTGCTGGATGTCGCCCATCATGCGCAGCGCGAACTCGGGTACTGAAGATGCAGGTGTTCTGCGCCTGGTCTTCTTCAGATGTCGGCCTGCACGGTGCCGCGCACGGTGGACAGCGTGTGCGTCTTGATGCGTTCGTAGGTTTCCATCGACCAGCCACTGCCCGCTCATGCCGAGCAGGCCAAGGCCGAGGCCGTCGTTGCCCTGCGGCAAGTCACCGTGGCAGCGCGACGCTGCTTGCCCCCGTAGAACTCGTCGATCTTCTTCTGCGCGTCGGCCCAGCGGGCGTCGTCTTCCTGCAGGTATTTCTCGATCTGTTGGTCGATCGCGGTGTTCATGAACATCGCAAGGATCATCGGCGCGGGGCCATTGATCGTCATCGACACGCTGGTCTTCGGATCGCACAGGTCGCGAACCCGGAGCGGCCAGCTTCTTCATGTCGTCCAGCGTCGCGATCGACACGCCGGAGTTGCCGCCGATCTGCCGAGATGTCCGGACGCGGCGCCGGGTCTTCGCCGTACAGCGTCACCGAGTCGAACGCGGGTCGACAGGCGTGACGCGGGCTGGCCGAGCGACAGGTAATGGAAGCGCCGGTTGGTGCGCTCGGCGTGCTCGCCGGCGAACATGCGGGTCGGATCCTCGCCGCTGCGGCGATACGGATACACGCCGCCGGTGTACGGATACGCGCCCGGCAGGTTTTCCAGCATCAGGAAGCGGAGCTGGTCGCCCCAGTCGCGGGTCCGTGGCGGCGCGATCTTCGGCACCTTCTGGTGCGACATGGTTTCGCGTAGTTGTCGACCTGGATCGTCTTGCCGCGCACCTGGTATTCGCTTCAACTCCGCCGTGACGGCTCTCGGCGCCGCGCGGGCCAGTCGCGCAACAGGTGGATGGCGTCGCTGGAGAGTTCCTTCACCGCTTCGTTTGCAGGAAGCGTTGGCGAAGGACAACAACACTGCGGTCGGCGGCTTCTCCCCGCTCCCTTCGGGAGAGGGGTTGGGGGTGAGGGTTCGGATCTTGCGCGGTACTGTAGCCCGCGGCCAGCTTGGCTCCGGTCGTACCCTCGCCCTCGTTCCCTCTTCCGGAGGGAGAGGTATGCAAAGCTGCGCTGTCGTACAGATCCAGCGGCTTGGGCAGCGCGGGGGCGTCGAATTCCTTCAACGACTCGTAATAATGCTGCGCCTTCGTCGCCGCTTCGGCCATGCGCTCGACGTTCGCGTTGATGGCCCGGCCCTGCTCCGCAATTTCGGCGAGATAGCGCACCCGCGCGCCGGGAATCAGAACGGTGGCGCGGGGTTCCTTGAGCGTGGTGTCGAGGTGCGGGGTGAAGTCGCAATGCGCAGACGAAATGGTGTCAGGGACAATTTTCGGTCCTGACCTGTTGCCGTCGTTGCCACCTTCAACTGAAAATCGTCCCTGACACCATTTCCCCTCTCTCAGCAGGCGGCAGAGGTTCACGAACATCCAGGTGACGCCGGGGTCGTTGAACTGGCTCGCGATGGTGGGATACACCGGCACGTCTTCGTCCGGCGTCTGGAAGGCGGTGTGGTTGCGCTTCCACTGCTTGCGCACGTCGCGCAGCGCGTCCTCGGCGCCGCGGCGGTCGTACTTGTTCAGCACCACCAGTTGCGCGAAATCCAGCATGTCGATCTTCTCGAGCTGGCTGGCTGCGCCGTAGTCGCTGGTCATCACGTAGACCGGGAAATCGACGAGGTCGACGATCTCGGTGTCGGCCTGCCCGATGCCCGCGGTCTCGACGATGACGAGGTCGAATGGCAGCGACCTGAGGAACGCGATGCAGTCCTTCAGCACCGCATTGGTCGCGACGTGCGCGCGGCGCGTCGCCATCGAACGCATGAACACGCGATGCGAGCGCAGCGAGTTCATCCGGATGCGATCGCCAAGCAACGCGCCGCCGCCCTTGCGCCGGGTCGGATCGACCGCCAGCACCGCAATGCGCATCTGCGGGAACGCGTGCAGGAAACGCAGCAGGAGTTCGTCGACGACCGACGACTTCCCCGCGCCGCCGGTGCCGGTGATGCCGATGACAGGGGGCAAAATGGTGTCAGGGACAATTTTCCCTTTGGCGTCTCCAGCGGTGGCGCCCGGGGTAAATTGTCCCTGACACCGTTTCGCGGTCCACTGCTTGCGGAGCATCGCAAGTTCGGCATCGCCGAAGGCGCCGTCCTCGATCGCACTCAGCATGCGCCCGACGGAAATCTCGTCATCGATCCGCGGCGAGACAGGGTTCGTCACCGCGTGCTTCCCGCCTTCCGCCTCCCGCGCTTCACGCGCCCGGCGCATCACGTCCTCGATCATGTGCACCAGGCCGAGGTGCATGCCGTCGTTCGGGTGATAGATGCGCTCGACGCCGTAGTCCTCGAGCGTCTTGATTTCCTCCGGCGTGATGGTGCCGCCGCCACCGCCGAACACGCGGATGTGCCCGGCGCCGCGCTCGGCCAGCATGTCGACCATGTACTTGAAATACTCGAGGTGGCCGCCCTGGTAGGAACTCAGCGCGATCGCATCGGCGTCCTCCTGCAACGCCGCGCGCACGACGTCTTCGACGCTGCGGTTGTGGCCGAGGTGGATCACTTCCGCACCCTGCGCCTGGATGATCCGGCGCATGATGTTGATCGCGGCATCGTGGCCGTCGAACAGGCTGCCGGCGGTAACGAAGCGCAATGGCGTCGCATCATGGCCTGCGGCGCTGGCCGGCATGCTTGGAGCGGGTGTGCTCATGTCGGATACCCGAATCTGCCTGATCCCGATTTTAACGCGCGCGCCGCGGCCCGTCCGGTTCAGTGTGGAGGCGGCTCGCAGCGGACGTGCTCCTGTCGCAGGCCGTAGCCGAACAGCCGTGCCGGGATGTGCCGCACCGCGCGAAAGCCGAGCAGGAACCGCAACGGCGCCGGCAGCCGCGCGGGTTTTCCGCTGTCCTGCAGTGCGCGACTGATCAGGCGGTTCTGCATCGCGATCTGCGCCCTCTGCACGACGCGCACCGGGAGTTCGCGACGCCGTTGGACGCCGGCCAGCAACGCCTCGTCGAGCGCACCGCCGTCGCGCAAGGGCCGCGCCAACGCATTCGCGGCCGCCACGGCGTCCTGGATCGCGAGGTTGATGCCGACGCCACCGATCGGCGACATCGCGTGGGCCGCATCGCCGATCAACAGCAGGCCCGGCTGGTGCCAGCGCGGCAGGCGGTCGATCTGCACCGACAGCGTGCTGACCTTGTCCCAGGATTCGATCGCGTCCGTGCGATCGGCGAGGAACACGGCGAGCTTCGCGACGTCATCGCGCAACACCTGCACCGGTTGCGCACGCAATTGCGCGTCGCTGCCCTTCGGCACGAGGAACGCGACCTGCCAGTAGTCGTTGCGGTTCAGCAGCACCATCATGTGGCCACGATCGACCATGCCGAAGGTGTCCTGCGGGTCGCTGTCCTTCCGCGGCATGCGGAACCACAAGACGTCCATCGGCGCGCCGTATTCGACCGCACGCAGGCCGGCGGCTCCACGCAGCGTCGAGTGGCGCCCGTCGCACGCGACGACGAGGTCCGCGCGCAATGCGTAGGCGCCATCCGGACCGGCCACCTGCACGCCGGCGGTGCGCCCCTCCTGGTCGACCAGCCCGGTCGCCGCGTGGCGCATGCGCAGGTCGAAACCGGGAAGGCGACGGCCGGCACCGGCAAGCATGTCGAGGAAATCCCATTGCGGCACCAGCGCGAGGTAGTCGTATGGGCGCAGGCCGCGGAAATCGACGATCGGCTGTTCACGCCCGCCGATGATCCCGGACAAGTGGTCGATGCGCCGTTGCGGCAGCTTGTCGAATTCGGCGCGCAGCCCGATCTCGTCGAGGATCGACAGCGTCGACGGGTGCACCGTGTCGCCGCGGAAATCGCGCAGGAAATCGGCGTGCTTCTCCAGCACCGTCACCGGCACACCGGCGCGCGCGAGCAGCACGCCGAGGACCATGCCGGCCGGACCGCCACCGACGATGCAGCAACGGATGGATTGCGCCGGATACGCACTGGCCATGGCGTCCCTCCGGATCCGGGGTCGGTTCCGGCCACCATTTGACCACGCCACGGGCGGCGCTTGAACGCCCGCGGGTGCGCCCCGGCGCGGCTCCGGCTAGACTTGGCGGCCGCGACCGCGGTTTTCGCGGGCAAAGCCACCCCAATCTTCCGGGCGGGCCCGGCCAGGGTCCCGCCCCGTCGCCTCGCGCCGCCGTCGGCGCATCGGGAGCCAGCACAGATGATCTTCGAAACCATTTCCAGTTCCGGACACGAGCAGGTGGTGTTCTGCCACAGCAAGGACGCCGGCCTGAAAGCCATCATCGCGGTCCACAACACCGTGCTCGGTCCGGCGTTGGGCGGCTTGCGCATGTGGCCGTA
The DNA here is from genome assembly GCA_046347015.1 of Lysobacterales bacterium. Taxonomy (GTDB): domain Bacteria; phylum Pseudomonadota; class Gammaproteobacteria; order Xanthomonadales; family Rhodanobacteraceae; genus Dokdonella_A. The sequence goes on from JAXMHA010000029.1 coordinate 15,188, forward strand.
CAAGAGCGAGCAGGAAGCGTTGAACGACGTGCTGCGCCTGTCGCGCGGCATGACCTACAAGAACGCGGTTGCCGGCCTCAACCTCGGCGGCGGCAAGGCGGTCATCATCGGCGACCCGGCCAAGGACAAGTCCGAAGCGTTGTTCCGCGCGTTCGGGCGTTACGTCAATTCGTTGAACGGCCGTTACATCACGGCCGAGGACGTCGGCATCGACGTCAACGACATGGAGTACGTCTACCGCGAAACCGAATTCGTGACCGGCGTGCACCAGGTGCACGGCGGTTCCGGCGATCCGTCCCCGTTCACCGCCTATGGCACGCTGCAGGGCCTGATGGCGGCGCTGAACCACAAATACGGCAACGAGGAAGTCGGCCAGCATACCTATGCCGTGCAGGGCGCCGGCCATGTCGGCACCGAGTTCATCAAGCTGCTGCGCGAACAGGGCGCGAAGGTGTTCGTCACCGACATCAACCGCGAAGCGGTCGAGCGGTGCGTCGACGAGCTCGGCTGCGAAGCCGTGGCGCCCGACGCGATCTACGACGTCGATGCCGACGTGTACAGCCCGTGCGCGCTCGGCGGCACCGTCAACGACCAGACCCTGCCGCGGCTCAAGTGCAAGGTCATCTGCGGCGCGGCCAACAACCAGCTCGCCACCGACGAGATCGGCGACGAAGTGCAGAAGCGCGGGATCCTGTACGCGCCGGATTACGCGGTGAACGCCGGCGGCGTGATGAACGTGTCGCTCGAAATCGACGGCTACAACCGTGAGCGCGCGATGCGCATGATGCGCACGATCTACTACAACGTCGGCCGCATCTTCCAGATCGCCGAACGCGATGGCATCCCCACGTACAAGGCCGCCGACCGCATGGCCGAAGAGCGCATCGCGACGATCGGCAAGATCAAGCTGCCGACGATGGGCAACCACACGCCGCGGTTCCAGGGCCGCATGCGCGGCCAGTAACGGCAACGGCGGGAGTGGGAGAATGGGAGTCGGAAGGCGACTCCTCGCCCCTCTTCCCGCTTCCCACTCCCATTTCCAACCCCTGCATTCCCCCATGCGCGCATTCTCCCTCGATGACGACGTCGACCTGCTGCGGGAATCCGTGCGCGCGTTCGCCGAGAAGGAGATCGCGCCGCGTGCCGATCTGATCGACCGCGAGAACGCGTTTCCGCCGGACCTGTGGCGCAAGCTCGGCGACATGGGCCTGCTCGGCATCACCGTCCCGGCCGACCACGGCGGCAGCGGGATGGGTTACCTCGCGCACCTCGTCGCGATGGAAGAGATCTCGCGCGCGTCCGGCTCCGTCGGCCTTTCGTACGGCGCGCATTCGAATTTGTGCGTCAACAACATCTTCCACAACGGCAACGAGGCGCAGCGCCGGAAGTACATCCCGAAACTGTGCACGGGCGAGTTCGTCGGCGCGCTCGCGATGAGCGAGCCCGGCGCCGGCTCCGACGTGGTCGGCTCGATGGCCTGCAAGGCCGAGCGCCATGGCGACCGCTGGATCGCAAACGGCAACAAGATGTGGATCACCAACGGGCCCGATGCGGACGTCTTGCTGGTCTACATGCGCACCGCCGACAAGCGCGCCGGCAGCCGCTGCATGACCGCGTTCATCGTCGAGAAGGGCATGCCCGGGTTCTCGACCGCACAGAAGCTCGACAAGCTCGGCATGCGCGGCAGCAATACCTGCGAACTCGTGTTCGAGGACTGCGAGATCCCCGACGCCAACCGCGTCGGCGAGGTCAACGAAGGCGTGCGCGTGCTGATGGGCGGCCTCGACACCGAACGCCTGGTGCTGTCGGGCGGGCCGATCGGCCTGATGCAGGCCGCCATCGACATCGTGCTGCCCTACGTTCGCGAACGCAAGCAGTTCAACGCGCCGATCGGCACGTTCGGCATCATGCAGGCGATGCTCGCCGACATGTACACCACGCTGCAGTCGGCGCGGGCGTATGCGTGCATGGTCGCAAGGGAATTCGACCGCGGCGTGAAGTCGCGCGTCGACCCGGCGTCGTGCCTGCTGCACGCGTCGACCGGGGCGGTCCGCGTGGCGCTCGATGCGATCCAGGCGCTCGGTGGCAACGGCTACATCAACGACTATCCGACCGGCCGCATCCTGCGCGACGCGAAGTTGTACGAGATCGGTGCCGGGACGAACGAAATCCGGCGCATGCTGATCGGCCGTGAGCTGTTCCACGGCGAGTGACGGCCGGCCCTTCCGGTTCGCGCCGGCAACGAGGCCGGGGCGAAATCCGGCTCCTTCCGCACCGGAACGGGCATGGCATCGGCCATGATCGGCCCGGTTTGCCCCTTGCGGCCGCACCTTGCGATAATGTCCGGCCTCGGCGCGTGCGCCCGTTCCTTTTCCCGGAGCCTTGAATCCCCATGTCCGAAACCGTCATTCTCGGCGCCAAACGCACCGCCATCGGCTCGATGCTCGGCCAGTTCACCGGCGTACCCACGACCACCCTCGGCGCGACCGCGATCCGGGCCGCCCTCGTGCAATCCGGCGTGAAACCCGAAGCGGTTTCGGAAGTCATCATGGGCTGCGTATTGCCGGCCAATCTCGGCCAGGCGCCGGCCCGGCAGGCGGCGCTCGCCGCGGGCCTGCCGAAATCGACCGGCTGCACGACGATCAACAAGGTCTGCGGTTCCGGCATGAAGGCCGTCATGCTCGCCAACGACATCATCAAGGCCGGCTCGGGAGAAATCATCGTCGCCGGCGGCATGGAGTCGATGACGAACGCACCGCACATGGTCGCTGCGCGCTCCGGCATCCGCTACGGCGAAGCCAAGCTCGTCGACCACATGGCGTGGGACGGCCTGACCAACCCGTACGACGGCCAGTCGATGGGCGTGTTCGCCGACGCGACGGCCGACAAGTACGGCTTCACGCGCGAAGCGCAGGACGCGTTCGCGGCCGAATCGGTGCGGCGCGCGCAGGCGGCCATCGCCTCGGGCGCATTCGCCGACGAAATCGTCGCGGTCACCGTGAAGACGCGCAAGGGTGACGTCGACTACGCGACGGACGAACAACCCGGCAAGTCCGATATCGCGAAGATCCCGACGCTGAAGCCCGCGTTCCGCAAGGATGGCACCGTCACGGCGGCCAGCTCGTCGAGCATTTCCGATGGCGCCGCCGCGCTCGTGATCGCGAGCGCCGAAGCCGCGCAGAAGGCCGGCGCGAAGCCGCTTGCGCGCATCGTCGGGCACGCCACCCAGTCGCAGGAACCGGCGTGGTTCACGACGGCGCCCGTCGTCGCGATCGACACGCTGCTGAAGAAGGTCGGCTGGAAGGTCGGTGACGTCGATCTCTTCGAGGTCAACGAGGCCTTCGCCGTCGTCGCGATGGCGCCGATCAAGGATCTCGGCATTCCGCACGACAAGCTCAACGTCAATGGCGGCGCTTGCGCCCTCGGCCACCCGATCGGTTGCTCCGGCGCACGGCTCATCGTCACGTTGATCCACGCGCTGCGCAAGCACGGCGGCAAACGTGGCGTCGCCTCGCTGTGCATCGGCGGCGGCGAAGCCACCGCGATCGCGGTGGAGCTGGCCTGACCACGGTTTTGATTTCAACCGGGAATCCGCCGCTGGCGCGGCTGGCGGACCACCGGTCAACGCTCGACATGCCGCCCATCACGACCAATGAAGGGGAATACCATGCAACTGAAGACCCTTGCGATTGCCAGCGGACTGCTGGTGGCGCTGGCGGCGTGCACGAGCGGCCAGCAGGAACAGGCGCAACAGGCCGCGGACAAGGCGAACCAGGCCGTCCAGAGCGCCGCCGAAGCGACCAAGAATGCCGCGACCCAGGTCGGCGAAGCCGCGCAGCAGACCGCTGACGCCGCCAAGCAGGCTGCCGGCGCAGTGGGTGAAGCCGCGGGCAACGCTGCCGAAGCGGCCAGCAACGCGGCTGGCGCCGCGACCGAAGCTGCCGGCAACGCAGCCCAGGAAGCCGGCCAGAAGGCGGAAGACGCCGCCAAGGCCGCGACTGGAAACGGTGACGAGCAGAAGCCGGCGGACGACGGCGGCCAACACTGACCGCGGCGTTGCGCACGACCCCGGTCCGGCGCCGCTGCGCCGGACCGGTTCCGCGCGTGGCCGGCAAGGAATGACGTGAACGCCTGTCCGGCGCGGGTGATCGGCCCGCAATTCCTCGACGGTTGACCGATGGCGCGGATCGAAACCAGGATCGACCGGCATTCCGAAGCATTCCGCGCCAGTTCCGGGCGCATGCGCGCCTTGGTCACCGACCTCAAGTCCCAGCTCGAACGCATTGCCCTCGGCGGCGGCGACAAGGCACGCGCCAAGCACACCGCGCGCGGGAAGCTGTTGCCGCGCGAACGCATCCGCGCCCTGCTCGATCCGGGCTCGCCGTTCCTCGAACTGTCGCCGCTCGCCGCGCACGGCATGTACGACGGCGCCGCGCCGGGCGCGGGCCTGATCACCGGCGTCGGACGCATCGCCGCGACCGAATGCGTCATCGTCGCCAACGACGCGACAGTCAAGGGCGGCACGTACTTCCCGATCACGGTCAAGAAGCACCTGCGCGCGCAGGAAGTGGCGCTCGAGAACAACCTGCCCTGCGTGTACCTCGTCGATTCCGGTGGCGCGTTCCTGCCGCTGCAGGACGAAGTCTTCCCGGACAAGGAACATTTCGGCCGCATCTTCTACAACCAGGCGCGGATGTCGGCGCTCGACATCCCGCAGGTCGCGGTCGTGATGGGTTCGTGCACCGCCGGCGGCGCCTACGTGCCGGCGATGAGCGACGAGGCGGTGATCGTCAAGGAACAGGGCACGATCTTCCTCGGTGGCCCACCCCTGGTGAAGGCCGCGACCGGCGAGATCGTCGATGCCGAGACTCTTGGTGGCGCGGACGTCCATACGTCCATATCCGGCGTCGCCGACCATTTCGCCGAGAACGACGCGCACGCGCTGTCGATCGCGCGCGACATCGTGGCGTCGCTGAACCGCAGGAAGGCGATGCCGCTGGCGCTCCGCGAACCGGTCGAACCCAGGTATCCGGCCGAGGAACTCTATGGCGTGATCCCCGAGGACACGCGCCGCCCGTTCGACATCCGCGAGGTGATCGCGCGCATCGTCGACGGTTCCGAATTCCACGAATTCAAGGCGCGCTACGGCAAGACGCTCGTCACCGGCTTCGCGCACATCCACGGCTATCCGGTCGGCATCGTCGCCAACAACGGCATCCTGTTTTCCGAAAGCGCGCTCAAGGGCACTCACTTCATCGAACTCTGCAACCAGCGCAGCGTGCCACTGGTGTTCCTGCAGAACATCACCGGGTTCATGGTCGGCAAGAAGTACGAGCAGGCCGGCATCGCCAAGGACGGCGCGAAGATGGTCACCGCGGTCGCGTGCTCGCACGTGCCGAAGTTCACCGTCGTGATCGGCGGCAGCTTTGGTGCGGGCAACTACGCGATGTGCGGCCGTGCCTACGGCGCGCGGTTCCTGTGGATGTGGCCGAACGCGCGCATCAGCGTGATGGGGGGCGAACAAGCGGCGTCGGTATTGGCCACGGTCAAGCGCGACGGCATCGAAGCCGCCGGCAAGTCGTGGAGCGCCGAAGACGAGGAAGCCTTCAAGGCGCCGATCCGCGAGCAGTACGAACAGCAGGGTCACCCCTACTACGCCAGTGCGAGGTTGTGGGACGACGGCATCATCGACCCGGCCGACACGCGGCGCGTGCTCGGCCTCGCGATCTCGGCATCGCTGAACGCACCGATCGAGGTCGGACGGTACGGCGTGTTCCGGATGTAGGCGTACTTCCCGCGGTCCGGACACGCGTTCAAGTCCGCACCACCGGCAGTCTCCGCGACCTCGACCACGACGACGCGTCACCCGGCTTCGCGATCGGGCGGGGCACCAGACCCGACGACAGCCCGCCGGACTTCGCGGCCATGGCACGCGTGCGCGGATGATCCGCCCCGAGGATACGAGAAAGGATTGCCAGCGCTTCGGCGCGCAGCGAACGGACTTCCGCCGGGTCGCCGCCCTTGCGGGCCAGGATGTCGGCAAGGTAGCCATCGACTTCGGCGACGCGAACGTCCGATGCGTTGCTCGCCCGCAGCGCGGCCCGCGCGGTTCGCGCGCGGCGTTCGCCTTCCGCGACGTCGCCGGACGCCGCCAGCGCCGCACCAAAAGCGGCCTCGGCAATCTTCGCGCGCGCGATGTCGTTCGCTGAGTCATCAACCGAGAAGTCGGCCACCACCGCGCGCAGCACGTCGAGTGCCTCCTTGCGCCCTGCATGCAGCAGCACCCGTCCCAGGCGCAGGCGTGCGTTGCGCGCACCCGGTGAATCCGCGGCGGCCAGAAGGTCGCAAGCCTCGCGCAAGGTGGCAATCGCCGCGTTGTCGTCGCCAGCGTAGTGCAGGGCTTGACCGTAATTCACCAGTACTGTGCCGAGCATCGGCGTGTTCGCAGGCAAGACTTTCCGCGCCAGCGCGACGTTGTCCCGAAGCGTCGCCAAGCCAGTGTCGACATGGCCTCCAATCGAAGTCTGCGCGATGCCGAGCACGTTGGCCACGTAAATCATGCGCGGATGATCCGGTCCTAGCGTTCGCTGCAACACTGCCCGTGCACGCAACCCGTAACGCTCGGCCAGCGGATAGTCCTCCTGATAGATCGCATCGGCGCCGAGGTTCATCAGGTCCATCGCGACATCCGGGCTTTCCATGCCATCCTTCGCCTCGCGTTCGCGCAGCACCGCCTCGTGGATCTGTTGCGCACGCAGGTGGTCGCCGCGGCGGTTGGCCATCTTGGCGATGCCGGTCAAGGCCGAGATGCGATCGCCGCGCCAACGCTCACCGGCATCCCGCAGGATGTCGTACGACTGATCGAAGAGACTGCTCGCGCGTGTGAAATCTCCCTTTGCTTCGACCGCCGAGCCCAGCGACGCCAGAGCCGCGCCGACGCGCGGGTCGTTCGGCCCGAACGCGGCGCGAAGCTGCTCGACGCTGTGCTGTTGCAGTGCGCCAGCGGCATCCGGTTGACCGAGACGCAGCATCGCCGAAACGATGATGGTGCGCAGTTTCACCTGTTGCTCGATGGCGTCGGGGAACTCCTGGTCGATGCGCTGCGCGGCGTTGCGCAGCAAGTCGAGATTGCCTTGCACGCCCCCCCTGGAATTGAACGGGTCGGCATCGGTCAACAGCGCCGCCAGGAAGTCACTGGCGTGCTCTGCCCGCGCCGCCATGGCGCGCGCCATTGTCGCTTGTCGCAGTGCCAAAACGCTCAGGACGCACAAGGCGATCACCGCCGCCGTGGCGATTGCAACCGCCGCCCGATGACGGCGCGCGAATCGTCCGGCCACGTAGCCGATGCCGGGCTTGCCGATCGACAGGGGTTGATGGTCGAGCCAGCGACGCAGGTCTTCGCGCAGCAGGGCCGCCGATGCGTAGCGATGAATCGGGTCCGGCGCCAACGCATGGGCAATGATCCTGCCGAGATCCCCGCGCATCGCGCGCGAAACCGGCTTCCGGTCGATCCGTGTTGCCGCCGCGACGACAGGCGCGGTGATCGCGCATCGCGCCAGCTCGGTGCCAGTCCATTCCGAGTCGACGTTCGGACGCAGGGTCGGCAAACGCGTGCCGGTGGCGAGTTCGAAGAGCACCAGCCCAAGCGCGTACACATCCGTCGCGGTCGTCGCGCGCTCGCCGCGCAACTGTTCGGGCGCGGCGTATTCCGGCGTGAACACCCGCGTCGCCGCCTGTCCCCGCTCTTCGTCGGCGCCGAGCGCGAGGGCGATGCCGAAGTCGAGCAGCTTGACCGTGCCGTCCGCGGTGACCAGCACGTTCGACGGCTTGAGGTCGCGATGGACCACCAGTTGCGCATGGGCATGGGCCACGGCAGCGCAGACCTGGTCGAACAGCCGCACCCGCGCCGGCAGATCGAGATTGCGTCGTGTGCAATACGCCAGCAACGGCTCGCCGTCCACGTACTCCATCGCCAGCCAGTTCTGCCCGCCCTCGTTCCCGGCATCGACGAAGGCGGTGATGTTGGGGTGGCTCAACGCCGCGAGGATCCGGCGCTCGCGCGCGGCAAACCGCGCGGACCACCCGGCGCTGCTGCCGAGCAGCTTCAGCGCGACGCGTTGCGTGAAATCCCGGTCCCGGCGCTCGGCCAGATGGACGTCACCCATGCCGCCGGTACCGAGATGCCGCAGCAGCCGGAACGGGCCGAGCGTCGACGGCGGCGGGCCGTCTGCGTCGCCGCGCATCCGCTCGATCGCAGCCTCGACCGGCGTCGTCGCACCATCGCGTATCGCGCGCGCGGAGGCGGCCAGTTCCGGATCACTCGCCGACACCCTTGCGAGCTCCCCCTCCTGCGCCGACGGCGACAGGCCATCGAGGCGCTCGAGCAACGTGCGCAGTTCACTCCAGCGCTCCCGATGGAACAACGGCCGGATCGGCACGTGCGTCACGGTGCGGAGTCGAGAGCGAGGCGCAGGTAACCTCGCGCCATGTCGAGGTCGCGCTGCACGGTCCGCCGGTTCACCCCACGCAGCTCGGCGATGCGATCGGTGCCGAGGCCCGCGAATACCCGCCAACTGAAGATCTCGGCCAGCTCGGGATCCTGCGCTTCCAGCGCGCGCAGCGCCTGATCGACCGCAACGACCTGCTGCGCGTCCAGTGCGGCGTCGGCGATATGGTCGTCGAGTTCGGTACGCAACAAGTCGCCACCGCGTTTCGCGGCCAGCCGCTCGCGCGCGTGATCGATCACCGTCTGGCGCATCGCCCGCGCCGCGAGATTGAAGAAGTGCCGGCGATCGCTCAGCGCCGCCAACGACCCCCCGGCGAGTTTCAGGAAAGTCTCGTTGACCAGTGCCGTCGGTGTCAGCGTCGCGTTGGCGTCATTGCGCCGGAGCTGGCGCGCCGCGAGGCCACGCAGCTCGGAGTAGACCATCGCATACGCGCGATTGCCGGCGTCGCGATCACCATCGCCCGCTGCGCGCAACCATTCGGTAAGTGGCTGTTCCCCGTCCACCGGATGCGTCAGTCGATCCCGGTGCCCCGACACCGCCTTGGCCCCAGAGTAGCGCAATTCCGCTGTCGCCGGCCGCGGCGAATCCCGTTTCCCGACAGCGAGAATCCGAGGCCGAGGCACCAACCATGCTCGACTGCATTCCCCGGCGCCTGCCGGTTGCAACGACCAATCGACACGCCACCGCGCCAGCGAACGACGTCGCGCATCGGCGGCGAGGAGTTGCCGCCGGGCACAAGGTCCGAACCCGTTTCGGCTCGTTGTTGCTGGCTGCCGGGATCAGCACCGCGTCATCGGCGGCAACGTTCACCGTGACCAACACCGACGACGCCGGCGCGGGCTCGCTGCGCCAGGCGATGACCGACGCCAACGCAGCGGGTGGCACCAACACCATCGGGTTCGCCATCCCCGGCACCGGCGTACACACGATCGCGCTCGCCAGCGCGCTGCCGCCTGTCAGCGGAACCCTGGCCATCGACGGCTATACGCAACCCGGCAGTTCGCCAAACACGCTCGCCCCGGACGCGGGCGGCCTCGACACCGTGCTCGCGATCGAAGTGAGCGGGATCTCGAGCAATTTCACCGGACTCCAGCTCCAGGCGAATGCCAACCTGACCGTGCAAGGCCTCGCGCTGAACCACTTCCGGATCGCCATCAATGGCAATGGCGGCGGACCGGATGCTTCGCATCTGTACGTCTACGGCAATTTCATCGGCACGCGCGTCGACGGGACCGCGTTCGACGACATCGGCAACAGTGACACCGCGGTACGCTCCAACTTCAGCGCCGCGCAGGTCGGCGGCACGCTGCCGTGGCAGCGCAACCTGCTTTCCGGCAACGGCGGCGCCGGCGTGCTGGCGATTGGCCCGGTAACGATCGAGGGCAACCTGATCGGCACCGATGCGAGCGGCACGTCGGCGATTCCCAACGGGACTGCCTCGAACTGGGGCGGCATCATCCTCGGTTCGCGCGCAGGCGTGCACATCGGTGGCGCCGACGCCGCGGCGCGCAACGTGATCTCCGGCAACCGGCCGTTGGGCATCGGACTCTGGCCGGGCTTCGGCGCTCCCGGTGCGATTGTCGATTTCGAGATCAAGGGCAACTACATCGGCACCGACTGGACCGGCACGCAACCCCTGCCCAACGGATTTCCGGATCCTGCCGCCGCGCAATACGGTGGCGGGATCCAGGTTGCGGCCGGCGCCGACCAGGACGATGCGTTTCCGATCGGCGGTTTCGGGCCCGGCGAGGCGAACCTGATCGCGTACAACGACGGTTCCGGCATCACGGCGAGTGGCAGTACGACGGCCTACTTCGACAATCGCGGCAACGTGGTGCACCACAACCGCGGCGTCGGTGGCGTCAATATCGACATCGGCACCACCGGCCCGACCCCGAACGATCCGGATGATGCCGATGGCGGCGCCAACAACGGGCAGAACTGGCCGCAAATCGTTTCCGCCACGCTGGCGGGCGACCAGCTCACCATCACCTACGTGGTCGACACCGCGCCGGCCAATGCGACCTATCCCTTGCGGATCGATTTCCACGAAGACGTGCGGGGCGGAAGTGGTGCCTGGCTCGGCGAGGATACCTATGCCGAGGCCGATGCCCAGGCAAACCGCACGGTCACGCTGACGGTACCACCCGGTGCGAAGGCCATCCCGTTCGTCGCCACGGCGACCGACTCGAACGGCTACGGCAGCGAGTTCTCGCCCGCGTTCGACGTGGTTTTCGAGGACGATTTCGACTGAGCAGTCGCGGCTTCGGCCGACGCGGTGTCGCGACCAACACGCGATTCCGTTTGCCCTGGAGGGAGCCCGAAGCCGCTCCCGGCCAGATTGCGTGACCCACAGCCACCTACGGAGAACGCCATGCAAGCATCGAACGTACGAGTTCCGGCACGAATTCGTGTTTCCGCAACGGTCGCGTTGGCCGTCGCCATTGTCGCTGCCGCGACGACGGCCGCCGCCGCCGACCGCGCCAAGGGTTCAATCGCGCTCGGCAAGCACAGCGGAACGATCAGCCACGTTGTGATGGTCCGCGGGCCGGATGCGATGGATCCAGGCCGCTCGGTGCTGCGGCTGTATTTCTCGGCCAACGACATCAGCGCCAGGGTCAAGGCTTGCAAGACCATGAGTTGTGCCGACCAGGCGCTCGTGGATGGCGCCTCGGTCGACTACGGCAGCGCCTCGCATCTCGGCTACTGGGTCGGCCTCAACGGCCAACTGACCCAGCACTCCGGCGGCACCGGCCACGACGCATTCAAGCTGACCACCGACAAGCCCGATCATCTTGCGGGCTCCCTGCATATCGACGACTCGGGCATGGGCGGCGCCAAGGTCGACGCGGAGTTCGACGCCACCTTGGCCGCCACCATGGCCAGCGCGAACTGAAGCCGCCGAGCCCGGCGCGGCGCCCCATTGCCGCGCCGCTGCGACGGCGTCGTCGCCCGGTCGTCCCGCGTGCCAACCGCGCCGGGCCGCGTGCCATCGACGAAACCGGGACGGAGGGTACCCGGCGACAGGCCCCTCCCCTCCCGTTCCGGCCGGGATCGCCGGCGATCGCACGATTGCGAACAATTCGTTGGGCCACAATGTGTTCAGCATCGTTCGGGGAATTGGTCACAGGTTTGTCGCGCAACCCGCGTGCTAGGCTTGCGATCCCCTGACGCGGAGCTCGCAACAATGGCCATCTTCACGCAACAATCGGCGGCCAGGAAGGAAACTGCGCCCTTCATTCCCGACGCGTCCCAGGCGCCCGCGAACCATGCGTCCCCCGCGGCCGAACCGGCCCCGCAGCGTTCGCCGCCGGCGTGGCCGGCCGAGCGCACCGACGCGAAGGAATCGCTGATCGCATCCGACATCACCATCGAAGGCAAGATCGAGGGTGCCGGGCACGTGCGCATCGCCGGGCGCTTCAAGGGTGATGTCAACGTGCAAGGCGACCTCACGATCGAGAAGGGCGCGAAGTTGAACGGCGGTGTCCGCGCGAAGAAGGTGATCCTCGCCGGTGAACTCGAAGGCAACATCGACGCCGCCGCGCAAGTCGATCTGCAACAGGGAGGCGTGCTGATCGGCGACTTGAAGGCCGGGTCGCTGACCGTCGCCGCTGGATCGCGCATGCGCGGCCAGGTGGAGTTCGGTTGGGAGGGCGTGGACGGGAAGTCCGCGCGCAACGGCGCGGAGCGAGTCGCCACGTCGTGAACGCAACGCATCCGCGGGTCGACGCGCGGGTGACGCGCGTCTGCCCGCACTGCAAGGAAACCATCCTCGCGAGCGCGGCGGTGTGCCCGGCATGCCGCCATCACTTGCGCTTCGACCCGGCGCAGGCGGCCGAGCGCGCGCGCCGGACGGTCACCGCGCTGCACGTCGAGGGCACGCTGCTGCAATCGTCCGGCAGCGATGCGCGCGAATACTCGATGGTGCTGTCGATCCGCAACGAACGCGGCGAAGAGATCGACCGCAAGCTGGTTGGCGTTGGCGCGATGCGCCCCGGCGAGCAACGCACGTTTGCGCTGTCGGTCGAGATCCAGCCGCTGGACATCGGCATCAATTGATGCCGATGGCGTGAGCTTCGGCCGGTTGGCGGCCCGGTCGGCGACCGCCACCGTTACAACAGCACCACTTCCTCGCTCGACGTCGGATGGATCGCGACGGTCGCGTCGAAGTCGGCCTTGCGCGCGCCCATGCGGACCGCGACCGCGAAGCCTTGCAGCATCTCGTCGGCGCCGGGCCCCAGCAGGTGCAGGCCGACGACCCGCTCCTCGGCGCCGGCGCACACCATTTTCACGAACATCCGTCCGCCGCGCCCCGTCAGCGCATTCGCCATCGGCGTGAAGCGGGTGCGGTGGACGGTCACGGCATCGCCGAAGCGCACCCTGGCTTCGTCTTCGCCGATGCCGACCGCGCCGAGGGGCGGGTGCGAGAACACCACGGTCGGGATGCACGTGTAATCGAGGAGCGCGTCGGGCTTGCCGCCGAACAGGCGATCGGCGAGCTTGCGCCCCGCCGCGATCGCGACCGGCGTCAGCAACCAGCGCCCCGCAACGTCGCCGACCGCGTGGATCCCCTTGATGTTGGTGTCCTGGTACTTGTCGGTCACGACATTGCCGTTCGGGTCGAGTTCGACACCGGCGGCATCGAGACCGAGGTCCCGGGTCATCGGGCGCCGTCCGATCGCCCACAGCAGTGCATCGAATGACCCGCGTGTCGAGCCATCGGCGGGCGACACCCGGAACGTCGCGTCACCCGCTGATTGCGCCTCACGGAGCGGACAACTCATGTGCACGGTGATCCCGCTTGCACGCATCGAGTCCAGCAACTCGACGGCAAGTTCGGCGTCGAACCCGCGCAACAAACGCCCGCCGCGCACGAACAGTTCGACGTCCGCGCCAAGCCCGTGCAGGACGCCGGCCAGTTCGATCGCGATGTAGCCGCTGCCGACCACCGCGGCTCGCCGCGGGCAGGCCGTCAATGCGAAGAAATCGTCCGACACCATGCCGAGTTCACCGCCCGCGATCCGTGGGCGTTCGGGTTCCGCGCCCGTCGCGATGACGACGTGCGGCGCAGCGAACGTCCGCGTCCCGGCAACGATCCGGTGCGCGCCTTCGAACCGGCCGCGCTCCGGCACCAGCGTGATGCCGAGTTCATCGAAACGACGCCGGTAGCTGGCGTGGATGTTCCCGATGTAGGCCTGCCGCCGCGCGATGTACGCGGGCCAGTCGAGGGGACCTGGCGTGAGTGCGAATCCCGATTCCCGGGCGCGCACCTGCGCATCGGCGAGCTCGGCCGCGATCCACATCGCCTTCTTCGGCACGCAGCCGACGTTGACGCAGGTCCCGCCGATGACACCCGGCTCCAGCACCGCCACGCGCGCACCGTGTCGTGCGGCGCGGATCGCGGTCGCAATGCCGCCGGATCCGGCGCCAAGCACGACGAGGTCGAATTCCTCGGCCATCAGCACGCTCCGGATTCCGCAAGACGATGCGACGAGGAGACCCGCATCATCACCCGAACCGGCCCGGCGCGAAGGGCGCGAGATCGAGTGATGGTGCCTGCCCGGTGACGGCTTCGGCGACCAGGAGTCCCGTTGCCGCCGACATGCTGACCCCGAGCATTCCGTGTCCGGTCGCCAGCACGACGTTGCGCCGTCCCGGCACGCGGCCGATCATCGGCAGGTCGTCCGGTGTCATCGGCCGCCAGCCGTACCATTCCTCCTCGACCACCGGTCCCTCCGGTTCGTGCAGGTATTCGGCGGCGCCACGGCGCAACGCGTCGAGGCGCACGCGGTTGAGCGATGCGTCGTAGCCGGCGAACTCCATCGTGCTGCCGAGCCGGTAGCCACTGTCCCACGCGGTGACGCAGACCGAGCGCTCCTTCAGCACCAGCGGAATGCGTGGACACTCGGCCGGCCGCTGGAACGTGATCGAATAGCCCTTGCCCGGCTGGATCGGCACCCGGATCCCGAGCGCCGCCGCGAACCGTGGCGTCCAGGCCCCGAGCGTGACGACGAGGTCGCGGCCGTGCCGTGGCCCGCGCGCCGTCGCGACGGAGCGCACCGCATCGCCGTCGACCTCCAAGCCATCGGCTTCGACACCCTCTTCGATGATTCCCCCGGCTTCACGCACGACGCGCGCGAGTTCCGCGGCGTAGCGGTCGGGCCGCAGGCGCGCGTCGTCCGGGTTGAAATATCCGCCCGCAACGCCGGGAAGGAGGGCCGGCTCGCGGCGCTCGACCTCGTCGCCGGACAATGTCTCGATCGGGATCCCGACCGGCGCCAGCGCGCGCGGCAGCCACTCCGACTGCGCGAATTCGGCGCGGTCGCGGAACACGTACAACGTGCCGGACGCATCGAACTCGCAAGCGAGCCGGTGTTCGGCCACCAGCTCGCCGATCAGGCGGCGCGAGAGCCGCAGCAACGTGGCGCGGGCGGCGGTGGCCCGGCTGAAGTCGGCGGCATTGCAGTGTCCGGCGCACGCCGCAAGCCAGCGCCAAAACGCGAGGTTGGCGCGCGGCGCGATCCGCAGCGGGGCATCCGCGTGCCACATCCATTTCAGGGCCGTGCCGACGATGCCCGGCATCGGCAGCGGCGGCGCATGGCTCGGCGTCAACGTGCCGCAGTTGCCGTGCGACGCACCGCAACCCGGAGTCCCGCGTTCGAGGACGTGGACGCTGCGGCCGGCGGCAAGCAGGCGCTGCGCGCAGGACAGGCCGATCACGCCGCCACCGAGGATGAGGACGTCAGCCGCGGAAGCCATGGCCCGTCATTGTACGGCCGCGCCGCGGCACTCGCGACGCGCCGCGCGTCAACCGAGCGACAACGGTGCGAACAACACGTTCCAGCGCACCAGCAGCACGACGGCGAACAACATGACGAGCGCGACGACGGCGTGCCGGAGCTTCCTGCCGAGGCTCCAGTCGCGCGCCCGCAATGCCGGCCAGATCGTCAGCACCGCGGCGCCCGTGGCCGCCGCGACGACGTACGCGAGCACGACCGCGGTGCGGATGCCGGCTCCCGGGTAATCGAAGATCAGCGTGGCGGCGGAATTCG
>JAXMHA010000003.1:0-221713 GCA_046347015.1 Lysobacterales bacterium
CCCACGCGCCTCGCGGCACGCGCCTCGAATTCGACGGACGCAGCTTGCGGGTCGGCGACGACGGCCTATTCGTGTTCGGGATCGGGCGCGACGCGACCGGTGAGGCAACCCTTCGCGTGACCGGTGCGGATGGCGTTCGGCGCGACATGCGGATCCCGGTCGCGCCACGTGAATACACGATCGAACGCGTCAACGGCCTGCCACAAAAGACCGTGACGCCGGATCCGGAGACCGCAGCACGCATCCAACGCGAGCAGGCGGCGGTGGCCGCCACCCGTCGCCGTGACGACCCCCGCGAGGATTTCCTCGCCGGATTCGAGCGACCGGTCACCGGTGCGCGGATCAGCGGTGTGTATGGCAGCCAGCGGATCGACAACGGCGTGCCGAAGGCGCCGCACATGGGGCTCGACATGGCGGTTCCCGCCGGAACGCCGATCCACGCACCGGCCGCGGGCATCGTGACTTTCGCCGCGACGGACCTGGTACTGACCGGCGGCACCGTGCTGATCGACCACGGCTTCGGGCTGACGTCGTCGTTCCTGCACATGAGCCGAGTCGACGTGAAGGTCGGCGACCGGATTTCGCAGGGTCAGGTAATCGGTGCAGCGGGCATGACCGGCCGCGCGACCGGTCCGCACGTCCACTGGGGGTTCAACTGGTTCGGCGTCCGCCTCGACCCGGCACTCCTGCCGGCACCGCAAGGAAGGACGCCAGTGCATTGAGCCACGCCGGCGAGACCGTCCGCGCCGCGCCCGCGATCGCCGAGACCATCCCCGGTGCGCGGCGTCAACTCAAATGCAACTCGTCGACACGGATATGCATTCGCCGCGCGCTTCGCCACGCCGCGAACACCGCGCGCGCCGGCACGCGGGCCAGCAATCGCGGACAGTTCGCCCGTGGCATCGAGCGCCGGGACGCGCGGGTGACACGCCACCGGACTGCACTGGCCACCGCGGCGAGCCAGGGGCCGGTTCTCGCCTGCACCCCGACAGTGGCGCTCCAGTTTGCGGCAAGGTCCACGAGCCACTCACGAACCGCTGCCATGGCAGCGGGTGACGTGCCGGCGAGATCCGCGCGCGTCAGCCGATGCCGTGCAAGGAGGTCCATCGGGAACGGAAAGCTCCGACTGGCCGTGTCCGCCCCGTATCCAAGCACGTCATGCGAAAGGCGGGACAACGCCATCACCGATGCACAGGCTTGTGCATCGAGCACCGGGAAAAGCGCCGCAAGGGCTGCTGCAAACGGCGTGTGGAAACTGCGGTACGCATCCACCAGCGCCGCGCCATCCGGAGCCGGAGCGGTGGACCGGTCCATGCCCGCCCGGATCATCGCGTCCTGACACGCCGGGATCGTCGGGGCCAGTGCGTCACGACGCGAAACCAGGATGCGTGTCAGCGGGTGTTCGGGCTTGCCTTCGGCGAGGCGGCCGAGTTCACGCACCCACCATTCGAGCTTCACCGCTGCCGGTTCGGGATCGGTAATGGCAAACACGACCGCCTCGATTTCGCAGGTCAGGCAGGCGAACGCCGAGTGCAGCGCTCGCTCGGAGCCGCCGATGAACGCAAGTGCCAGCGGCAATTCGCGATGCGCCGACGCCCACTTGTCTTCGAAACTCGCCAGCGGCTCGGGGATGGACGCACTCATGCTATGCCGAGCGCCAGCGGGAGGGCCGAAGGATCCGTCACGATCGCATCCGCGCCCCAGTCGCGCGGGTCGGCGCCATCGAGGTACCCCCACGCCGCGACCAGCGTGCGGGTACCGGCGGCGCGTCCCGCCTCGACATCACGCGGATCGTCACCGACGAACGCGGAGGCGCTGGGATCTGCGCCAACGGCGGCGCAGGCATGGCGAACGGGCTCCGGGTCCGGCTTCTTCACCACCAGGGTGTCCCCACCCACGAGTACGGCACATCGACCGGACAGTCCCAACGCGTCGAGCAACGGGCGCGCGAGCCAGACCGGCTTGTTGGTGACGATTCCCCACGGAATCCCGGCACGTTCGATGCGCACGAGACTCTCGTCCAGACCCGGAAACAACCGCGAGTGGACCGCGATTGTCCCGGCATAGATATCGAGGAAGCGTGGCAGGACCACATCGATGCGGACCGCGTCGGCGTTCGGCAACGCCCGGCGCAATATTGCCCTCCCACCCGCGGAGACGGCTTCGCGCACGCGATGACCCTCGGGAGGCGGCTCCCCAAGCTCGCGGCACAGCACGCCGGCTGCCGCGATGAGGTCGGGCGCCGAGTCGACCAGGGTGCCGTCGAGATCGAACAGGACGAGTTCCGGCTCCGGCGCCAGCGGCTGCATCATGCAGGCTTGGCTGCCGTCGCCAGGTAATTGACCATGACTTGGCCACCAACAGAAGCCTTTCTGGTCAATGGGTTGTAAGACAATGCCGAGACATCGTCCAGGACAAGTCCGGCGCGGCGGAGCAATGCGGCCAACTCGCTCGGGCGCAGGAATGATTCGTAGTGGTGGGTGCCACGCGGCAAGAGGCCAAGCAGGTATTCCGCGCCAATGATCGCGCCTGCGAAGGCCACCGGCGTGCGCGTCAACGTCGAGACGAAAAGCCTGCCGCCCGGCTTCAGCAGGCGGGCGCACGCATCGATCAGGCTCCCCGGGTCGGGGACGTGTTCGACGAGTTCCATGCAGGTGACGGCGTCGAACGTTGCCGGGCGTTCGGCCGCCAACTGTTCGGCGTCCGTCTCGAGATAGTCGACGCGCAGCCCGCTTTCATGCAGGTGCAGCCGAGCGACCTCGAGCACGCGTGGCGCGCGGTCGATTCCGGTGACCACGGCACCCGCGGCCGCCAGCGCCTCGCTGAGGATTCCGCCGCCACAACCGACGTCGGCAATCCGCGCACCGGGAACGTGCAGGCGCGCGGTGATGTAACCGACCCGCGCCGGGTTGATGTCGTGCAGGGCCCGCGAGTCGGCGTTCGCGTCCCACCAACGGGCAGCCAGACGATCGAAGCGCCCGGTTTCGGATGGATCGACGTTGGCGGGGTTCTCGTTCATCGACGAATTTGCGACATGGAAATGGGCCGATCGTGCCGCTTCAGGAGACGATTCGTGAGCGCCAGCGGCGCGCCGTCACGGCAAGCTGCGCGAGGTCGAATCCGACCGGAATGCGATCGTGCAGCCGGCGCTCGCCCGCAATCCACGCATCGGTGACCTGGTGGCGACCCGCCGCGTACACGATCGACGACACGACATCGTAGACCGGCTGCGTTTCGATGTCGTCGAGCCGCAGCGCGGCGAGGTCGGCCTCCTTGCCGGGCTCGATCGAACCGATGCGATCGGACCAGCCGAGGGCCCGCGCGCCACCAAGCGTCGCGGCATGCAGCACCGATGCTGCATCGAAGGCGGCGGCATCCTGCGCGGTGACCTTGGCCAGCAACGCGGCCGTGCGCATCTCGCCGATCATGTCGAGGTCGTTGTTGCTGGCGCAACCGTCCGTGCCGATCGCCAATGGCACGCCCGCGGCCAGCAGCTTCCCGACCGGACAGCACCCGGACGCCAGCTTCAGGTTGGACTCGGCGCAGTGCACCACCGCAACGCCCGCTTCGGCGCAGCGTGCGATCTCCGCGGCAGTCACCGCCGTCATGTGCACGGCAATCAGCCGGTCGTTGACGAGGCCGAGGCTGTCCATTCGCGAAAATGGCCTGATTCCACGTTCGCGGACCGCGTCGTCGACTTCGGCCTGCGTCTCGTGCAAATGCAGGTGCACCGGCACGTCGAGCTGGTCGGACAGCAGCCTCACCCGCTCGAAGCTCCGGTCGGAAACGGTGTAAGGGGCATGCGGCGCGAAGCTCGTACCGAGGAGAGGTTCGCCCCGGAATTCGTCGTGGACAGCCAATGCCTTGTCGAAATACTCGTCGGCGGTCTGCGCCCACGCGCTCGGGAACTCGATGATCGGCAAGCCGATGCGGGCACGGAACCCGGCGCGCCGGTACGTTGCCGCCTGCACATCCGGGAAAAAATAGTTCTCGTTGCAACACGTGGTGCCGCAGCGGAGCATCTCGGCGATCGCGAGTTCCACGCCGTCGCGTACGTAACCGGCCCCCATCACGCGCGCCTCGGCGGGCCACACGTGCTCGCGCAGCCAACTTGCGAGTGGCAGGTCGTCGGCAAGGCCGCGCATCAGCGTCATCGCGTTGTGCGTGTGCGCATTGACGAATCCGGGAACCAGCGCGTGCCCGCCAAGCCGCACCGTTTCGCGCGGTGCGAACCGACCAGCCACTTCCGCACGCGGAACGACCTCGACGATCCGGCCCGCGTCCACCACGACGGCATGGTCGGCAAGGACTGCGCCGTGCGGGACGACCGGCACCACCCACGCGGCTTCGATCGCCAGGTCGACTGCGCGGGGCGCCCCGGGCTGCTGCAGGCTCAATGGCTGTCCCCGCGAACCGCGCCGGTGCGCCTGTCGACACCGCCGCCGGATGATGCGGACACGCTCATGGCCGGTTTTACTTCGCGCGCGACACGTACTCGCCGCTGCGCGTATCGACCTTGATTTTCTCGCCTTGTGCGACAAACAGCGGCACGCGGACGACCGCTCCCGTCTCGAGCTTGGCCGGCTTGCCGCCACCGCCCGACGTGTCGCCACGCACCCCGGGATCGGTCTCGACGATCTCGAGTTCAACGAAAGTCGGCGGCGCCACGGTCAGGACCGCGCCGTTCCACAGGGTCACGATGCAGCTTTCGTTTCCCTTGAGCCACTGCGCCGCATCCCCCATCGCCGTCTTGTCGGCGGCAATCTGCTCGTGGGTGTCCGGATGCATGAAGTGCCAGAACTCGCCATCGCTGTAGAGGTACTCGAGATCGCTGTCGACGACGTCCGCACCCTCGACGGAATCGGTCGACTTCATGGTCACTTCCTGGATGCGCCCGGTCTTGAGGTTCCGGTACTTGACGCGGGTGAAGGCCTGACCCTTGCCGGGCTTGATGTACTCGGTGTCGACGATCGTGCATGGGTGACCATCGACGATGATCTTCATGCCGTTCTTGACATCGTTCATGCCGTAGCTGGCCATGCCTCACTCCTCGGGAATTCTTCGGGCCATTTCATGGAAACCGGTAAACTTGGTCGGATTGCCGGCCCGGGCGGGCCGGTCAACCGCGACGGGAGCGCGATGATACCCGCTGAAGCCTCGATCCCGAAGCCGCGACGCTGGCAGGAACTCTGGCGCGAAGCGGTCACCGACCCTCTGGACCTGTTGCGTCGGCTTGGCCTCGAGTCCCTCGCGGCGCAGGTTCCCGCGGTACCACCGCACGGCTTCCGCTGCCGCGTCCCGCTCGGTTTCATCGCCCGCATGCGATACGGTGACCCGGCCGATCCCTTGTTGCGCCAGGTGCTGCCGCTCGATGCCGAACTGGCGGACAATCCCGGCTTCGTCGATGACGCGGTAGGCGACCTCGACGCCATTGCGGCGCAGGGAGTCCTGCACAAATACGAGGGTCGCGCGCTGGTCATCGCCACCGGTGCCTGTGCGATCAATTGCCGTTACTGCTTCCGGCGACACTTTCCATACCCATCGGAAACGGCGATGGCGGGCCGTTGGCGGGCGGCCCTGGATGCGATCGCAGCCGATCATTCGATCGAGGAAGTGATCCTGTCCGGTGGCGACCCCTTGTCGCTCGCGACGTCGCGCCTCGGCGATTTCACGGACGGGCTACGCGCCATTCCCCATGTCCGGCGCCTGCGCATCCACAGCCGCCTTCCGGTCGTGCTCCCGGAACGAGTCGACGCCGGGTTCCATCACTGGCTGTCCGGGCTGCCCTGGCCGCGGGTTCTCGTCGTCCACGCCAACCACGCCAACGAATTGGACGATGCCGTGGCAGCCGCCTGCGACCGCCTGATCGATGCCGGAGCGACGGTCCTGAACCAGTCGGTCCTGCTCCGCGGTGTCAACGACAGCGTCGAGGCCCTCGCCGCACTGTCGCGGCGGCTCATCGAATGTCGCGTGGTGCCTTACTACCTGCACCAGCTCGACCGCGTCCGGGGTGCCTCCCATTTCGAGGTTCCCGACACGGTCGCGCGAGGGCTCGTCGAAAGCTTGCGCGGGCGGCTCCCCGGCTACCTCGTGCCGCGCCTGGTCCGCGAGGTCCCCGGGATGCCTTCGAAGCAGCCGCTCTAGAAGCTTCCCGGTGTCGCGGCGTGCGCCCGTCGATGGAAATGCCGGCGCGATTCCGGTACAAAACGACCCTCGCGCGTGAACACTCCGGCCACCGGCCGATGGTGCCGCCTGTGCAGCAGGCGAACGCCGGAAGGGCGACAGGCAACCCCAGGGATCGACCAGCCGCAGATGACTCCTGCCAGTCAACCTCTCAAGCTGCTGATCGCGGATCCGTCCGCCGAAGCGGCCGAACAGGTCGCCAGCGTGCTCCGCAACGCCGGCATCACGGTTCGCGGCCGCCACGCGCGAACGGCCGCGGAACTGGGGCCGATCATCGGCGAGCAGGTTCCGGACATCGTCATCGCGGCGGCGGACTCCCCTGACCTTCCACTGCACGAGGTCATCGAGGCCATCGCCGGGGACGGCCGCGACATCGCGGTAATCGGCTGCTGCGACCACATCACCGACGAGATCGTCACCGCGGCAATCGGCTGCGGGGCCCAGGGACTCGTGTTGCGGGGCCAACCGGACCAGTTGCTGGCCATCGTCAATCGCGAATTCGCGGCGCTGAACACCCGACGCGAGCTGCGGCGGCTCGAGTTCGCGCTGCACGAGGCGGAGCGAAGGTGCGATGCGCTGCTGGAGTCGTCCCACGACCCCATCGCCTACGTCCACCAGGGCATGCACGTCAAGGCGAATCGGGCCTACCTCGAGTTTTTCGGTTACGAGGATTTCGACGAGATCCAGGGCATGTCGTTGCTCGACATGATCGCCCCCGGCGACGCCACCGATTTCAAGGCGCTGCTGCAACGCCTGGCGCGCGGCGAGAAGCCACCCCAACACCTCAACGTCTCCGCCCAGCGCGCCGACGGCACGACGTTCGAGTCGAGCATCGAATTCGCCGCCGCGAGCTTCGAAGGCGAGCCTTGCCAGCAAATCACGTTCCGTACGCAGGTCATCGACGAGCAGCTCGCCGCCAAGCTCGACGAACTGCGCATCACCGACCTGGTCACCGGGCTGCTGAATCGTGCGGCGATGCTGGAACACATCGCGGGTGCCGCCAAGGGCGTCGCCGGCGGCGAATCGGGCCGCGTGCTGCTGCTGGTCGAACCCGACAAGTTCAAGGAAATCATCGACAGCATCGGTCTCAGTGGCGCGGACCTCCTGCTCGGCGACATTGCACGCAACCTCCGGCGCGCCCTGGCGGACAACGACGCCTGCGGGCGGCTGGCCGAAACGGTGTTCGCGGTGCTCACGGCGCCGCGCCCCGCGGAGGAGGCGCGCGCGCTCGCCGAGCGCATCCGTGCCGGATTCGAAGACCACATCTTCGAGGCCGGATCGAAGTCGATCAGCCTGACGGCGAGCATCGGCGGAACCTGGGTGGTCGAGCGGAACGCACGCACGGAAATGCTGCTCGACCAGTCGCAGGAGGCGCTGCGATCGGCCCGTGGCGATGGCGGCAACCGCGTGGTCCTGCACGATCCCGTGGCGAAAGACCGCGCGGCGGCCGAGAAGACGCAGCGCGCACAATCGCAGATCCAGCAAGCCCTCGAGAACAACGGTTTCGTGCTCTACTACCAGCCGATCGTCAACCTGCACGGAGACGACAGCGAGTATTACGAAGTGCTGGTGCGGATGCTGGGGCCCGGTGGCGAGGTCTCGCCGGCGCAGTTCATGGCGGTCGCCGAGCAGCACGGCATGTTGCCGGCCATCGACCATTGGGTCATCACCAACGCCGTCCGCGCATTGGTCGAGCGCAACCGCGCCGGCCACCGCACGACGTTCTTCATCAAGCTCAGCACGCCCTCGCTCGAGGATGCGACGCTGCTTCCCGCGATTGCCCAGCACCTGCAGGCATCCCGGCTCGCGGGTGAATCGCTGGTGTTCGAAATGCCGGAAAGCAAGGTCGTCACGCACCTGAGGCCGGCGCGCATCTTCGTCAAGGGCCTGGAGAAGTTGCATTGCCGCTTCGCGCTCGAGCAATTTGGCGCGGGGGTGGATTCGTTCCAGTTGCTGCGCCACATCCCGGCGCAGTTCCTGAAGATCGACCGCAGCTTCATGGTGGACTTGCCCCGCAACAAGGAAAACGAGGTCAAGATCCGCAACATCTGCGCCGAAGCACGCCAGCTCGGCAAGCTGACCGTGGCGGAATTCGTGCAGGACGCAGTCAGCATCGCGACGCTGTTCAACTGCGGCGTGAACTTCGTGCAGGGCAACTTCCTGCAGGAACCCGCCAAGGTGATGAGCCACTCCGCCGTCGAAGCGGCGCGCTGACCGCGCCGCCCGAGCCCGCACCACCGCCCCATCAGGGCGCCAACTTCTCCAGCGCCGCAATCCGCTCGGCAATCGGCGGATGGCTCATGAACAATCGTGACACGCCTCCGCCGCCCGCGATGCCGAACGCCTGCATCGCCTTCGGCAGGCCGGCAGGCTCCGCCGTGTCGCCGCCAAGGCGCCGCAACGCGGAAATCATGTTGTCGCGGCCGCCGAGCCTTGCCCCGCCCGCGTCGGCCCGGAATTCACGCCAGCGCGAAAAGGCCATCACGATCATTCCGGCAAAGAACCCCAGCACGACCTGCAAGACCATGACGATGATGAAGTAGAAGAATCCGCCACTGTTGCCTTCGCTGTTGCGGTTGCCACTCAGCATGTTGTCGATGACCGTCCCGACGACGCGGGCGAGGAAGATGACGAAGGTGTTGAGCACCCCCTGGATCAGGCCCATCGTGACCATGTCGCCGTTGGCGACGTGGGTCAGCTCGTGGCCGATCACGGCCTGCACCTGGTTGCGGTCCATGCTGCGCAACAATCCAGTGCTGACGGCGACGAGTGCGTTGTCGCGGCGCATGCCGGTCGCGAATGCGTTCATCTCGGGGGCGTCGTAGATCGCGACCTCGGGCATGCCGATGCCCGCGCGCTGGGCCTCGCTGCGTACGGTGGCGAGCAGCCAGCTTTCCGATTCGTTGCGCGGCTGGGTGATGACCTGGGCGCCGGTGCTGCGCTTCGCGACCCACTTCGACATCGCAAGGGAAATGAACGCGCCGCCAAACCCGAACACCGCCGCCATCACCATCAGGCCACCGGTATTGCCGAGCGACACGTGGAACACCGCCTGCAGGATGAACAGGACGATGTTCAGCAACACCAGGACCGCGATGTTGGTCAGCACGAACAGCAGGACTCGCCTCATGGATGCACTCTCTTTGGACGGACCGCTTCCGCCAGCTGCCGGATAATGGTGGGCATCGCTGCCCAACTCAAGCGGCCGGATGCAACGGTCCGGCCGGAAACCATGTACCGAGGTCGATTCGCACCTTCACCCACCGGGCATATGCATGCCGGCACGCTGATGGCAGCGCTCGGCAGCTGGCTGCGCGCCCGCGCCGCCCGCGGCCGCTGGCTGGTACGGATCGAAGACATCGATCCGGCCCGCGAAGTTTCCGGGGCCGCCGACCGGCTGCTGTCGACCTTGGCCGCGTTCGGTCTCGTTCCGGACGAACCGGTGATCCGCCAGAGCCAACGCCGGAAAGCGTACGCGAATGCGCTCGCGGCGCTCGAGGCCGCCGGCCTCGCCTATCGCTGCGCCTGCAGCCGGGCGGATCTCGCCCCGTTCGGCGGCGTGCATCCACCGCAATGCCCGGTGCCCACAGGTCGCCGCCGCGCCGCATGGCGGATGCGCGTCGACGGTGAAGTCATCGGGTTTTCGGATCTCGCCTGCGGCCCGATGCGACAGGACCTCGCCCGTGATGTCGGCGACTTCATCATCATGCGCGCGGACGGCTGGCCAGCCTACCAGTTGGCAGTCGTCGTCGACGATGCTGCACAGCGGATCACCGAGATCGTCCGCGGCGCCGACCTGCTCGATTCGACCCCGCGCCAGATCCTGCTGCAGCGATCCCTGGGGCTGCCGACGCCCGCCTACATCCATTTGCCGCTGGTCAGGGACCGGAACGGACGCAAGCTCTCCAAGCGGGACGACTCGTTGCCGATCGACCCGACGTATCCACTGCCGGCGCTGGCGAACGCGCTGGCGGCCCTGGGTCAGGCCGTGCCGACGGCAACACGTCTCGACCTCTTCCTTGCCGATGCCGTCGAGGGTTTCGATCCCGCCCTGATTCCGCCGACTCCGATCGTCGATGCCGCGTTGCCCGAAGGACTTGGCGGTTCCGGGGAATCCCGCATGGCGCGACGGCCGGGATGACAGGCGCGGGATTGCGTAGACTTGCACATCGGCGCCCCCGCCATCGTCCAGCGGCGGGAACGAACCCGCATTCGACCCAGGCTTTCCCACACGAGGATCAGAACATGACGACACGCGTTGCATTGGTGACAGGCGGTACCGGCGGAATCGGTACCGCGATCTGCCGGAAACTGGCCCAGCTCGGCCACAAGGTGGCGACGAACTATCGCGACGAAGCCAAGACACGGGCGTGGCAGGCGGCGCAACGCGCAGCCGGCTTCGATTTCGCGATCGCACGCGGCGACGTATCCGATCCCGCATCCGCAGAAGCCATGGTGCGCGAGGTCGAGCGGGAGACGGGTCCGATCGACATCCTCGTCAACAACGCCGGCATCACGCGCGACACGACGTTCCACAAGATGAGCTACCCACAGTGGATGGACGTCATCTCGACCAACCTCAACTCGTGCTTCAACGTGACGCGCCCGGTGATCGACGGCATGCGCTCCCGCAAGTGGGGCCGCATCGTCCAGATCAGTTCCATCAACGGGCAGAAGGGGCAGTACGGCCAAGCCAACTACGCCGCGGCCAAGGCCGGCATGCACGGGTTCACGATTTCGCTGGCGCAGGAGAATGCGAAGTTCGGCATCACGGTGAACACGGTATCGCCCGGCTACGTCGGCACCGACATGGTGATGGCCGTACCGGAAGAAGTCCGCGCCAAGATCGTCGCCCAGATCCCGGTCGGCCGACTCGGCGAGCCCGGCGAGATCGCCTACGCGGTCAGCTTCTTCATCGACGAGCAGGCGCGTTGGATCACCGGCGCGAATCTGGCGATCAACGGCGGCCAGTACATGGGCTGGTAATGGTGCCGGCGGCCGGGCCCGCGCGTCATCGCATGGCCGTCCGCGCCACTCTGCTGGTGCGGCGCGCCACTATCTGCTAGCGTTGCGGCATGGCACAAACCCGCATCATCAAGAAGTACCCGAACCGCCGGTTGTACGACACCGAAATCTCGAGCTACATCACGCTCGAGGAAGTCCGCCAACTCGTGCTGGACGGCGAGGACTTCGAGGTCCGCGACGCGAAGAGTGGCGAGGACCTGACGCGGCCCGTGCTGCTGCAGATCATCGCCGAGCACGAAGATCGCGGACAGCCCATCTTCACCACCCGCCTGCTGTCGCAGATCATCCGCTTCTATGGCGATTCGATGCAGGGTTTCATGGGCAGTTACCTCGAAAAAAGCCTGCAAATCTTCCTCGACCAGCAACAGCAGTTCCGCAGCCAGTTGAACAACATCCTCGGCCAGACGCCGTGGTCGATGCTGAACGACCTGACCGAGCGCAACCTCGACCTGTGGAATTCCCTGCAGCAGCGCTTTCTCGCCGCCGCATCCAACGTCCGCAA
The DNA here is from genome assembly GCA_046347015.1 of Lysobacterales bacterium. Classification (GTDB taxonomy): domain Bacteria; phylum Pseudomonadota; class Gammaproteobacteria; order Xanthomonadales; family Rhodanobacteraceae; genus Dokdonella_A. The sequence goes on from JAXMHA010000003.1 coordinate 11,711, forward strand.
CGGCAGCACCGCGTCGGAGCCGGACAAGAAGGACGGCAAGGCCTGACCCGATCGGGCGATTGACACCCTGCCCCGCGGTTCTTAACATCCCCGGCGGTTTGTGCATCGCAACAGACTGCTGCGGTGCACGAAGTGACGCATCGCAAAACGACGGGATCCCAAAATGAGCAAACGCATCGCCGTGGTCACGGGGGGCATCGGCGGCCTCGGAACTGAAATGTGCAAGTACCTTGCCCGGTCAGGACGCAAGGTCATCGCGGCCGACCTCGCCAAACGGGCGGAAAGGGTCGAAGCGTTCCGGAAGGAAGTCGCCGAATTCAACGGCAACATCGTGTTCGAACCCCTCAACGTCGCCGATTTCGAGGACTGCGGTGCCTTGGTCCGGCGGGTCGAGGAGAAGTTCGGTCCAATCTCCATCCTCGTCAACGCAGCCGGCATCACGCGGGACACGAGTCTGCGCAAGATGACGCCGGAACAATGGATGGAGGTCCTGAAGGTCAATCTCGACGGCGTGTTCAACATGTGCCGGAACGTCGTCGACGGCATGTCGTCGCGCGGCTTCGGCCGCATCGTCAACATTTCGTCGGTCAATGGCCAGACCGGCCAGTTCGGGCAAACGAACTACTCGGCGGCCAAGGCCGGGATGCACGGATTCGCGATGGCGCTTGCGCGCGAAGTTGCCAGCAAGGGCATCACCGTCAACAGTGTTTCCCCGGGGTACTGCAAGACCAACCTCGTGATGGCGGTAGCCGAGGATGTACGCAACCAGATCATTGCCAAGACCCCGGTGGGTCGTCTCGGCGAACCGTCCGAAATCGCGCGGGTCGTCGATTTCCTCGCCGCGGACGACTCCGGCTTCATCACCGGCGCCAACATCCCGGTGAATGGCGGCTACTTCATGGACTACTGATCGGCAGCCAGATCGTCGTCGGTCACTCGCTGCCGTTCCGGCCCCTTCCGCCCGATTGAATGACGGCCTCGACCCGTGCGAGATCGTCTTCCGTGTCGACGCCAGCGGGAAACTCCGCGGGCGTCATGGCAACCCTGATCTTCCACCCGTGTTCCAGGGCGCGCAGTTGCTCCAGCGACTCCGCACTCTCGAGCGCAGTTCGCGGCAGCACCGAAAATCTCCGCTTTGGTCCGTGCACCGCACGGTAGAGTTCATGCAGGACCGCGCCTTGCCTGCCGGTGTCACCGGGGCGCGCGTCTTGGTCCACGGCTTCCAGCGGTGAATCGCTTCCGACTTCCGGCGGCGTTGTTCTGGCGTCCAGATGTAGCCGCTCATTTTTCGCTCGACCCTCCCACGCGCGCACGGTACACGCCGTCGGCGTCGCGCACCCGCGCCGTCCAGCCGCGATCTCCCACGATCGCCGCGATCTTGTCGAGCACGTCCGGCGCCGCAGGTGGCAGCGCGCAGGATTCCGTCGCCGCCGCCTGCGGCGTCGCTGCACCCGCGCTGGCGCGAGGCGGTCGCCGGCAAGCACCGTCACGGCAGCATCCGGCAGCGCTTCCGGCGCGGCGTTGTTGACCACCTGTTGCTGCGCGGCGACGTTCGCCTGTCGAATGAACGTCACCGGTTGGGGCCGTTTCAGTTCGTTGAGGATTTCCAGTGTGCGCGCACACGCAGCCTGCGCCCGCAAACCGGCGAAAAACAACGCCCGGTTCGTGGCGTAGTTTTGTTCCATCGCCAGTTCGGTCAACCTCGCGAACATCGCATCCAACGCCACCGCCTGCGATACCAGCGCCCTTTCTTGCGCCGCAAGGTCGCCAGCCTGCGCGCGGTCGGCCAGCAGGCACAGGCCCGCCAGTGCGCCGGTGAGGTCGTCGGGGTCGGCACCGGAGCGCAGGGCTTGCAGCACCCGCGCGCTCGACCACTCCGGCATTCCGGTCGTCACGCCGACGGCCAGCCGCCGCTCCCGCGTGCGCTTGTCGGGGCGCTGGCGCCGGGGTTTGCGCGGCTTGGCTTCCGGCGTCGGGGGTGGGGATTCGTCGGTCATGGGTTGTCCTTCTTGATTGCAGCCGGTCCCCGCAGAATGGACCGTTCGTACTCGATGCACCGACGATCATGATCAGCGTGCCACCGGTCGGCTGCACGCTGGCGCTCGGCGTACTCGCGCAGGGCCAGATCACGCAACGCCGACATCCGCTCCCGCTGCGCTGCAAACGCGACTTTATCCGCCTCGATCCAGCGCAGCGCCGCAAAGTAGTCCAGGTTCTTGCGGGCGATCGCGCGGCGCGGCGTCCGTCACCAGTTCCGGCGGACCTGCCACGCGCACGGTGTTCCCGTCGGCGTAGACGCGCACGCCGGGGATTCGCGCAGCGCCAGCACGGTGTCGATCGCGGCGCGGATCGATCTTTTCGTCAACATGGCGTCGGTCTCCAGTCAGGGCAGGCGCTGTCGTTCGTGCAGGAAGTGCCATCTCGGACCGACGCCGGGCAGTCCGCGGCGACCTTGCCCGCCGGCCGGGTTGACCAGATCGCGCGTGTAGAACCGGCAACCGGCGCACGTCACCTTCGGCCGTGGCACGCGCCGGCCTTTCGCCCGGTGATGGCACCACGGGCAGCCCAGCACGCGCGGCACGCCGTTGACCGCTGGCGCCAGTGCCGCCACGGACGGATGCAGCAACACCGGCCCGCAGCCTCGGCAGAACGCCGTGGCCGTGTCGTCCGGCGCAGGTACGCCACGCTCGCGGTAACTGTCGTCGCGCCAGCAGGCGAGCAGTCCGACGAGCTGGTCGTCTTCGAGAACGGCGTAGTCCCGTTCCTCACCGGCGGGCAGTCGATCGGCAAGGTTCGGGTCCATGTTCTCCGCCTCGGCGATCCGGCGCAGGCGGGCGCGCAGGGATTCCACCGGCGCGGCGGGCTCGGGCAGCGCGGCAAGTAGTTCGGCCTTGCACTCGACAAGCCGTTGTCGAACGGCGGGCGTGATCGCACCGGGCCGGGCCTCGACGTGCAGGCGGTCGCCTCTCCGGGATAGCCGGACGCCGGTGTCGGCAAGTTCTCGAATCAGGGTCGCGGCGGTCATAGGTCGAACGCCTCGACTTGATCACCTCCGTCTAGGTTCGCCTCTGGCCGATGGGAAACAAGCGAAACATCCGAAACATTCTCGCCGTTCCGGATGCCCAGTGTTTCGGATAGCTGGCCATGTTTCAGGTCATCGGGAACGAAACCAAGCCCTTCCAGCCCGCGCCCCGCTTGGCTTGTTTCCCCTGTTTCGGATGTTTCCCTTTGGCGGGAAGCGAACCCGGACTCGATCGGCGGCAGGTAGCGCGTCCACGGATCGTGCAGGTCCTCGCGGGCGTAGCCCTTCGCCGTCGCGTTGCCGACGCGAACCTGTTTCGGCTTGACGCCGTACTGGCGAAGCCGGTTGCTCAGGCCGCGCGAGTCCAGGGGTTTACCGCGCAGGTCGCTCCACGGCGATTCCTCGATCTTGTGCAGTCGTTCGAGGATTGTCTCGGTGAACATGGCGTCGGCACCGTCGAAGGTGTCGCGCAAGTCCCTCAGCAGCAGGACGCCGAGACTCGGCGAACTCGCCTTCGATTCCGAAACAAGAGAGCAGCCTGTCGTCGTGCGCGCTGCGGCCAGTCACCGCCAGCAGCGTCAGCAACCGCGGAGCAATGCTTCCACAAGTCGGCATCGCGATCCTGTACCGGGGAATGTCCGGCCACACGATCCGTTCGGCCACCGTCGAGCACCATGCGGCAAGGTCGTCGCCAATGGCCTTTCCCTCGGGTTCGTGAAGTCGCTGCCGGTACTGTTCGACTTTCTCGTTTGGCGCGCGTCGTCGCATCCTGATGACGACGGATCGCGACAGGATCGTGTCGGGCAGGCCACCGAGTCCTGCCAGCGCAGCGGCCGCATAGGCCGGGATTTCCTCGGTGAGCACCGCCTGCCATGCCCGACGCATCGCCGGCCACTGCACCTTTGCGGTGTCCGGCGTTGAGCAGTCCGCGAATCTCCTCGTTCTCCTTCGCGCGCGGCCCGAACACGGTGTCGATCTCGTCGAACAGGATCGTCGGCTTGCCGTCCTCGACGCCCACCTTGCGGAACAAGTAGGCCGGGCTCGTGTTGACGGCGTGCACCGGGTTCGGCACCAGCGGTGCGGACACTTCCAGCGCGCGGCTCTTGCCGCTGCCGGGCTCGGGCGACAGGAATGCAATTCGTGGCGTCGAATCCCAGCGCTCCATCAGGTGCGTGTGAGCGATCCAAAGAACATGTCCGATGCGCGCGTGCTCGCTCGGGTAGGCGACGAATCGCCCGATGTAGTCGTACACGCGGCACAGGATGACGTTGCCGGCTGGAATCGACGCTTGCGCCTCGACGACTGCATTCCGGACGGCGCTCATGGCGTCGCCTCGGCCACGGCCGCATCGTTGAAGTCGTTGTGGCCGTTCGGCGGAACTGCCACGAAACCGCCGACTGCACGGGCCGCAGCCGTGGCCTTCGCCATTCCGGGATTGCCCGGAGTCTGCACGTCGTTGTCGGCGCATAGCGTGACGCGCACGTCGGGATACTTCGACCGCAATGCCGATGCCACCGGTTCAAGGTTGCCGCAGTCGAACGCGACGACGGTCGGCGTGTCGGTGCACTCGTAAAGCGTTGCAGCGGTCGCGTACCCCTCCGCGATCAGCAGGCCGCGGATATCGCCCAGCGTGTCGCCAGTATCGACGTGCGCTGCGCCGGTGATGGAGCCAATGACGAACATCAGCCCGCGCTTGCGCCCGCCGGACAGGAACCGCTTCTGGCCGTCAGCGGCGATCGTTTGCAGGTTCCACAACGTGTTGTCGATGTCGTGCATCGGCACCAGCAGCAGCTCGCCGGATTGGCGGATGCCGTGCGGCAGGACGCGCTTGCGCGCCAAGTACGGATGATCGGCGCTCGCGGGTCCGGCTTGCGCCCACAAGCGTTGTGCGCGGGCCTGCGTGGTCTCGTGACGCCGTTGCGTCTCGGCTTCGCGCTGACACCGCGCTTGCTCGATCGCTTCGGCGAGACGCTTTCGTTCGCTCGCTGTGATGCGCCCGCCGCCGGAGTGCCATGTGTGCGACGCGCCACTGCGCCATGATCCGAACGCCCCGCCTGCGCCGCGCGTATCGACATGCAGCACACACCAGCCGTTGCGCCGGCCCGGCTTGTCGCCTTCGACGTTGAACCTGTGCAACGCGCCGTCGGCGGCAATCTCGCCGGGGTCGACCGGTGCGATGCCCGCGTCGCGCATCGCGTCGATGAATTGTGACAGTGCGTCGGTGATGGACGGCTTTACGGCTGGACGGCCAGTCGGCTGGCGCGTAGCATTGCCGCACCAGTGAGTTTGCTCCGACGTGCGGCCGCCCGACAGCGGCCGTTGTCGTGTCCGTGGCCGCGTCAAGGCGTCGCCCCCTCGATCGCGGACAGTCGGCGGCGCAAGTCGCGCTCACGGCGGCGCAAGGTCGGCATGCGCTCCGGATCGACACAGGCGCGTGCATCGGCAAGGTCGGCGATCACCAATCGCAGGATTTGCGCGGCGTCGGCGGGGTTGCTTGTGCACCACTCGTTTGACGGCAGGCGGGTCATGGCGCACCACCCTGCGCAGCGTTTCCGAGCTTGGCGTCGATCCAAAGATCGACCTGCGCCGCATCCCACGCGACACAGCGCGGACCCAGCCGCACGGGCGCCGGAAAATCGCCGGCGCGGATCCGGGCGTAAAGGCTCGACCTGGGAATGCCGGTCAGTGCCGACACGGCGTCGCGCCGCAGCAGGCGCGGTGCAACTCGTTGCTCTTGGAATGACATCGAACCGCTCCGAAATGGGCCACAGCGGCCCGGGAACGGTTCCCTAGACTATGCCGGAATCGGGGGGCGTCAACGGAAATCAATTCCGAGGCTTTTTTCCAAGCACCTGCCGGATGCGTTTCTCGGTCAGCGTCTTCGCGGTTCCCTTCGCGGAAGTCTCGACGAAGCGGGCAATCAGCTTCGCTTCCAGCGTCGGATGGTCCGCGAAGTCCGGCGCGAACGCGCGCAGCGTGTCGGCCATGAATCGCACGCCTTCATCTTGCAACGGACTCGCTGTGTTGCCCCGTGGCCGCACCAGCAACAGCGCTTGGCGCGCGTCCTCGCCGGCCGCGACCGCGTGCAGCGCCCCGGCAAGGTACGCCGTCCACGCCGTCGGCAGCGGCATGCCTTGCTCGATCGCGCAGGCGATCAAGCCGAGCACCCAGCGCGCCTGTTCGGTGTCGCCGCGTTCGGCAGTGTCCAGCGCCTGCGCCGCCGGAACCCGACGCACGCGCCCGCCGTCGGCGAAGGTCAGCCACGCGCCACCGTCATGCGGTGTTCCGTCCAGAGCCGGGATGTCGAGCTTGCGCGGCCGCCCGGCGTAGCGCACGCCGAGCACGTCGCGCGCGTCCGTACCGTTGGCGATATCACGCAGGCAGCGGCCGAGACGTACGCGGTCCGCTGGCGGCACCGTGCCAGTTGCCCACAGCGCGCACGCCCACCGCGCGCAACGCTGGCGGCAGGCGGTGATGGTGTCTCGTGGCATGGCGCGTCCTTCTCGCGTCCTTCGAGTAAGTCGCCACGGCAGCGGGTGAAGGATTCCCGAGTTCGGGAGCTACCCTGGCCGTGGCGTGTTCGGTGCAGCTACTTGATGCGCTGCGCTTCGACGGTCGAGTTGTCGTCCGTGTTGATGAGCTTGTCATCGCAAGCAACGATTTGCTCGGCCGGTAACCACAGCCGTGCGTCAACGGTGTCCACCGAACTCACCTGCCAGACCGAGCCATCGTCGAGAATGACGATCGAACCGTCGTCGGCTTTGGACCTGACCGAAAGCCCGCTCTCGCAACTCCCATGGACGGCCGCGGCGGCATGAGTCGGTGGCGCAGCGGGCGCAGCGGGCGAGAGCGCGCGGTTGCGGCGGGGAGTGAGGATTCCGCAGGGGCTTCTGATGCCACGCTCGGCTTCACGTCCGCCCTGCTGCTCGTGGTCCACGGACCTACTGCAAACATAAGCCACGGCCGTTCCGCCTACCTCGTGCCCAGCACTGAAGAACCCAACGCCACCACTACCCGTGGCTGCGACGCTTCCCAGCCCTACAACACCACCATTTGTCAACTGCACTTTGTAGATGCCGGTTGCACCGAGTTGGGCTGCGTAGCCCCGAAACGCATCGATAACCGTGTTTTCCGTCGTAGGAATGCCGTCGCGCGCCCAGTCGTAGGTGAGTGTGCCAAGCTCTTGATACTCGCAATTCGGTACGTCCTGGCCCAACAAGACAACGATGCTTTGCTCAGAAGTAGGAGCATGCGAATCCGAGCGAACATCAGGCCGTGGGTAGTAGCGTAACGCCGCCGACGTGCATGCGCCGAGAATCAACAGCGGCAGGGTTCCGACAATGATCTTCGAAGCAAAAGAAGCGGTCGTTGGAGCCTTCATGGATTCCTCCCCCCTACAGGAATGACTGGCAAACGCCACCCGGCATTCTGGTACTGACTGCCTTCAACCTTGGGTGCTGCAATCCACAGGTTCGCGATGCAGCTATAGGCCGCGTTCCCGGTCATAGCACGCGCAAGGGCTATCGCTCCGCTCCTGTACGAATGGAACCGACCGTGCCACCCGTTGCCACGGGGGCGTTTGCGCGGCCCTCCGGCAGCCCTCGACGCCAGCAGGCCAGGTCCATTACGCGCGCTTGCGAAGGTTGGCGCGCTTCGGCGTCAGGGTCAGGTGCAGTTCGCAGCCGACGGCATCGGCGTAGCGGCGCAGCGTGGCGACCGACGGCGCGTGCTTGCGACTGCCGGCACTCGCTTCCAGTCGCGCGACGGTCGCCTGCGCGATGCCCATGCGTGCGGCGACTTGCGCTTGGGTCAGGCCGGCCTGTTGCCGCGCGCGCAGCAGTTCGCCCAGCGCCGCGAATTCGTCGGCCAGCGCGTCATAGGCGGCAGCGAATCCGGGCCGCTTCATCCAGCGCCGGTGCAATGCTTCGATGTCGAGCCGGACGGGCTGGTAACGTTCTGGTTTCATCGTTGCTGCCTCACTTCGCGCAGCCGCTCGCGCGCGGTCGCCAGTTCACGCGGCGGCGTCTGCTCGGTTTTCTTGGTGAACGCATGCAGGACCACGATGCGCTGGCCGACCACTGTGCAGTAGAACGCGCGGCCGATGCCTTCGTGGCCCTTGGCGCGAATCTCGAACAACCCGCCGCCCATCGCTCGCGTATGCGGCAGGCCCAGGTCCGGACCTCGTTCGCGCATCATCCGCACGATGTGGTCGAAACTCGCCAGCATGCCCACCGGCCACGCGTCGATGATCTTGGCAACCTTGGCGTTGTAGAAGTCGAGTTCCCATGCCGCCATCATAGCATCCCTGCTATGCCATGCGCCGGATCGGCGTCACCTTCGCGCCGGTCCGCAGGGCGTCCAGGTAGTCGGCCCACTGCCGCAGCGCGGCCGCGCGCTCGACCGCGTAATCGTTGCGGTCGTAGATTTCCGCCAAGCCGGGCAGCTTGTGGTTGATCGCCCGCTCGGCAACTTCGTAGCGGATGCCGAGGGTCGCCAGTCCACTGCGCATCGTGCGGCGCAGGTCGTGCGGCTTGATCGTGCCGCGTGCGATCCCGGCCGCGTCCAGCGCGCGCCACAGCCACGCCCGATAGGTCTGGTACGGGATCGGCCGATCGTTGCCGCGCGACGCCGGAAACACGAACGCCGACACCGGCGTGTGCGCGCGGATGCGGCGCAACAGCGCCACCGCCTGCGGCGGCAGCGTGATCGTGAAGCCCTCGCCGGTCTTGCTGCGCTCGTCGCCGATGCACCACGTGCCGGCATCCAGGTCCAGTTCCGCCCACGGCGCTTCGCACAGTTCGGCCGGCCGCACGCCGGTCAGCAGGTGCAGGTGCAACGCGTCGCCCTTGGTGTCATCCGGGATCGCGCGCAGGAACGCGGCCAGTTCGTCGCCTTCGAGCCGGCCGCCCTTGCGCCGCTTCGGCACGCTCACCACGGACGTCTGCTTGATCCCGGCCGCCGGGTTGTCGTCGCGGATGACCAGTCCCCGCGCGTGCTCGAACACGCCGCGCGTCACCGCGTGCAGCGTGCGCACGGCTCCCGCGCCACGCTTGCCATTGGCGCGCAACATGGCCACCACGTCGGCGCGCCGCACGTCGGCGGCGATCATCGCGCCGAGACGCGGCAGGATGCCCAAGCGGATGTAGGTCTGCGCGAGCCTGCGAGTCGACGGCCGCCGCGTCGCCAGCACCTTGTCGGCGTAGTCCTCGACCACTTGCCGCACCGTCCACGCCGACACGCTCACGTGCGACGCGCGGCGCTTCTCGGCGGCGACGTCCACGCCGTCGGTGACGCACTCGCGCTTGGCGCTGGCCTTGCGACGTGCGGCTTGCAAACTCAAGTCGGGATAGCGCCCCAGGGTCAATTCGCGGCGACGTCCACCGATGCGATACCGCAGCACCCACGCCGCCGCACCGGCTGCGCTCACGGTGAAGGTCAACCCGGCCCCGTCACTCACCGCCACCGGCTCGCCCGCCGCGAGGAACGCGCGCAGGCGAACATCGGTCAACTTGTCCGTCCGTTTCGCCACGTCCGCGCCCTCCCGGAAGGATGACTATTGACTTCGGCGGGATGACTATTGACTTGCTAGCTACCCACCTAGCTACCCACCGAAGGCGGGCTGTCTTCGGAAGTCAATATACACTATGGGACGCTATTCGTCATCCTTCAATTACTTGCGTGGGTAGCTAGAGACGTCCTCGGACGTAGAAAACCGTACTTCAAGTTGTTCATGGACTATTGATCGGCAGCCTGGTTGTCGTCGGTCACTCGCTGCCGTTCCGGCCCCTTCCGCCCGATTGAAGCACGGCCTCGACCCGTAGAAGATCGTCTTCCGTGTCGACGCCAGCGGGAAACTCCGCGGGCGTCATGGCAACCCTGATCTTCCACCCGTGTTCCAGGGCGCGCAGTTGCTCCAGCGACTCCGCACTCTCGAGCGCAGTTCGCGGCAGCACCGAAAATCTCCGCAGGGCTTCGACGGTGTAGGCGTAGAGCCCGATGTGGCGCAGGAACGGCACCCCGCGCGGAAGCGCCCCCCGTCCCTCCCCGGCGACGAACGCGCCGCGAACCCAGGGGAGCGGTGCGCGGCTGAAATACAACGCATCGCCAACCGCATCGCAAACGACCTTGACGACGTTGGGATCGAAGAGTTCCGTTGCATCCCGGAGCGGTGACGCAAGCGTCGCCATCGTCGTCCCGCATGCTGCCAATACGCCGGCGAGCGAGCGGATGGCGTCGGGCGGCGCGAGCGGTTCATCGCCCTGCAGGTTGACAACGATGGTGTCGTCCGCGAACCCGAGTGCCGTCACGCATTCGGCGAGCCGGTCACTGCCCGAGTGGTGATCGGCACGGGACCGGAACACCCGGATCGGCAACGACGCCAGCGCGTGTTCGATCCGTACGTCATCGGTGGCCACGACGACATCGGCCGCACCGGCCGCAATCGCGCGCTCGGCCACGCGCGCGATCATCGGTTTTCCGGCAATCGGGCGCAGTGGCTTGCCCGGCAGGCGCGTCGACGCAAAGCGCGCGGGGATGGCGACGATGAAGCCGGGACTGTTCAGCACGCCCTCCGCCATGGCTGACACGTACTCCGAGCGGAGCTTCGACTGCTGCTTCGGCCACCATGCCGCGGGGGGTTCGGCCCGGCGGCAATCCCGAATTCGCGGGTCACGGCAACACCGACACGAGCGCCGTCGATCCGATGGTTCCAGCACTCGCCATTCCGCGTGCCTGCCATGCCTGCGCGTCCGCCTCAGGATCGTGCCGCGTATTTGCGTGCGACGTATTCCTCGACGATGCCGACGAATTCCTGTGCAATGTTCTCGCCGCGGAGCGTCACGGTTTTCACGCCATCGATGAATACCGGCGCTGCCGGCGCCTCCCCGGTTCCCGGCAATGAAATCCCGATGTCGGCGTGCCGCGATTCCCCGGGTCCGTTCACCACGCAACCCATCACCGCGAGTGTGAGGTTTTCGGCGCCGTCGTACTTGATGCGCCACTCCGGCATCTTCGCGCGCACGTGGTCCTGCACCCGCTTGGCCAGCTCCTGGAACAGCGTGCTGGTCGTGCGGCCACACCCCGGGCACGCCGTGACCAGCGGGGTGAATGCGCGAAGTCCCATGGTCTGCAAGATCTCCTGCGCGACGACGACTTCGTGCGTCCGCGATTCGCCCGGCTCGGGCGTCAGCGAGACGCGAATCGTGTCGCCGATGCCGTCCTGCAGCAGGATCGCCAGCGCGGCAGTCGAGGCCACGATCCCCTTGCTCCCCATCCCGGCCTCGGTCAGGCCGAGATGCAGTGTGTAGTCGCATCGGGCCGCCAGATCACGATAGACGGCAATCAGTTCCTGAACCCCTGAAACCTTGCAGGACAATACGATATGATCTCGACTTAATCCGATTTCTTCCGCGCGAGCCGCCGAATCCAACGCGGACCGGATCAGCGCCTCGCGGGCGACGTGGGCGGCGGTCCACGGTTCGGCGCGGGCGTGATTCTCGTCCATCAGGGCCGCGAGCATTGCCTGGTCGAGCGATCCCCAATTGGCACCGATTCGTACTGGCTTGCCATGTTCCAGCGCGCACTCGATGATCGCCGCGAACTGCGTGTCGCGCTTCCTGCCGAAGCCGACGTTGCCGGGGTTGATCCGGTACTTGGCGAGTGCGCGGGCACAGGCGGGCTCGGCGGCCAGCAACTGGTGCCCGTTGTAATGGAAATCGCCGATCAACGGCACCGCGACGCCCATCATGTCGAGCCGCTCCCGGATGCGCGGCACGGCGCGCGCGGCGTCATCGGTATTGACCGTGATGCGGACCAGTTCCGACCCGGCACGCGCGAGTTCGGCCACCTGCCGGGCGGTACCGGCGACATCGGCCGTGTCGGTGTTGGTCATCGACTGTACGACGACCGGCGCACCGCCACCCACCTGCACGGCTCCGACCATGACCGAAACGCTGGAGCGTCGCGCGAGCGGGCCCGCCAGTGATGAAAGATCGATCATTCCGTTTCAACGATCGCCGGAGGCGGCGACACGGCCATTGTCGCCGATGTCGGTGATTCCTTCGGGAAAACCGGGAACCGTCATGGCCCCGACCCGCGGCAGCGCGAAGACCCGGTAACCCGAGCCTTCGTCGAGAAGTTCGAGTCCGGTGATCTCTTCGGTGGACGCCGGCAACCCCGGGAACGTCCGGGTGTCGGGCGGGCACGCGACCTCGACCATGCCGGCGTCGCGGTCGAACGTTCCCGGCACGAGCAGCGACACGTAGTCGCGCCGGTCGATGTCGCGCAGCGGCCCAAGCAGGATGCCGCGCTGCGGCGCCGCCGCCGGACGGCCTGGATCCCGCACGGCGACGGGAAGCGCGCGGCGGGACAACAACTCGATGCCTGCCTCCACGCGTCCGTCATCACCCGCTTCGATCCACCGTATCGATCCGACCAGCCACACACGGCCTGCCGCATCGCCGCCATCGGGGGCGCCGAGGCCGACGACCTCGCCGACACGAACACGCACGGGCAGGTTACCGGCTTCCGGAATCCAGGCGACGCGATAGCCGCCAAGCCCCTGGTCGAGGACCAGCGCCCGCGAGCTTGCGGTACGGACGGCATCCACGGCGCCGACCCCGCGCAGGGCCGCAAGCTCGGCGCCACGACCGTGTTCGACGGTTCCATAGCGACCCTCGCAGAACGCGTCGAAGTATTCGCCTCCCGCGAGCACGAGATGGAGATCATGCAGGCCGACGGCGGCATCCAGTCGATATCCCCCCGCGAGCCGGACATGCCCCCGTTCGGTCATGCGGCCGCCGCCATCGATGCGATCGAGCAATTCGCGGGGCAGTTCCGGCGACTTCCATCCCGAGACGACCCCGGACGAAAGCGTCCTGTCCGGCCGCAACCCCGTGCGGTCTTGCGCCAGCACTTTCCTGAGGCCCGATACGTCGAGCGCGAAGTCGCCCACTCCGGCGTCGCGGCCTTCGGCGCGACGGCGCATCGGTCCACCATCGACATCCGTCCGCACGACCGGCATTCCCTCGTCCATCGAATCCGCCAATCGACAGTGCGCGGCGAGGAGACCGCAGTGGTCGATCACTTCGAGCAACTGCGCAACCGTGAGGCTCCGCGGTCTCAGCCAGTCGAGCAACAAAGCCGCCGTGTAGGCCGCCCGCGCCGTCGTCTCGCCCCGCGCGAGCGGGTCCCCGACGGCGATCGCATCGATACCCGCTGCCGCGGCGAACCGATACACCCGGTGCAAGCCAAGCCAGAAGCCTTCGGGAGGGTTGCGGTACGCAAGCGACGACGCACCGTGGCTGGCACCCCCATGCTGCAACGTACGCACCGCAGCGACCGCCGCGGCTCCGGTGCGGAACATCGGAATCCGGCCATGCGGCGCGCACAGTTCGACGAGCGCGATCCGGTACCCGAGGGCGAGGCGCTCGTGCAACGACTGCGCGAACCCGGCGAGTCCGGCAACCTCGGGCGGCAACGGGAAACTCGCGCGCGCGAGTCCATGCAGGCACGCCGACGCGAGGACGCTGGCCGGGCGGCGCAACTCATCGAGCACGCCCATCCGCGACAGCGGCGCGAGCCGGCGGGAATTGCTGCGCGCGAGTGCCTCGAGGACCTGCCGCGCGGCCGCGACCGTGTTGGCCATCGGCAGCCTTTCGACCCATTCACGCACCGCACGCGGTCGGTCATCGAATCGCCCGGTCCGATCCTCCGCGAACCGCGGCAGGCCGTCGCGCAACCTGTCGTATGCCTCGCCCATTCCTGCAGAGTCTAGCGACCGGCGGTGGCCCGCGACAGTGGCCCCGCGTCGTCGCGGATGCGATGCGCGCCCGCTACACTCGGGCCATGCCGCTCGCCGCACCAGCCCGCACCGGCGAAAGCACCAGCCGGAGTGCACGCCTGCTTGCGGAGCAGGCGTTCAGCCGTGCTGCGGGCGCGCCCCTGACCGACGGCAATGCGCTCGAACTCCTGATCGACGCCGAGGCGAATTTCGACGCCTGGCACGACGCGATCGCCGCCGCGCGGAACGTCGTGTTGTTCGAGAATTACATCTTCAAGGACGACTCGGTCGGACGCGCCTTTCGCGATGCGTTGATCGAGCGGGCCCGGGCCGGCGTCACGATCTGCGTCCTGCACGATTGGCTCGGTTGCCTCGGTTTGTCCGGCCGCGGATTCTGGGCGCCGTTGCTCGAAGCCGGCGGCATGGTGCGAACCTTCAATCCGCCGGCGTTCACCAGCCCGCTCGGCTGGCTGTCCCGTGACCACCGCAAGCTGCTCGTCGTCGACGACGACGTCGCGTTCCTCGGCGGGGTGTGCGTCAGCGCGACCTGGCTCGGCGATCCGGCCCGCGGCATTCCTCCGTGGCGCGACACCGGCGTCGGCGTGCGCGGCCCGGCCGTGGCTGAACTCGTCCGGGCATTCGCCGAGATCTGGCAACAGCTCGGCGATCCGCTGCCGCCTGCCATCACCGCCACCCCGGAAGACGCCGTGCCGGCCGGCACGATCGCCCTGCGTGTCGTCGCGACGGTTCCGAATACGGCCGGCCTGTACCGCCTCGACCAGTTGATTGCCGCGATGGCCCGGCGCTCGCTGTGGGTCACCGACGCGTACTACGTCGGTATTGCCCCGTATGTCCAGTCGCTGATCGCGGCGGTGCGCGATGGTGTCGATGTCCGCCTGCTGGTCCCCGGAACCAGCGACGTGCCGGCGGTCGGCATGCTGAGCCGCGCAGGCTACCGGCCCCTCATCGAGGCCGGAGTCCGCGTGTTCGAATGGAACGGTTCGATGCTGCACGCCAAGACGGCGGTCGCCGATGGCCGCTGGGCCCGGATCGGCTCGAGCAACCTCAACCTCGCGAGCTGGATCGGCAATTGCGAGATCGATATCGCGGTCGAAGATGCCGGTTTTGCGGCCTGCGTGGAACGCCAGTTCGAGGTGGACCTCGGCCACGCGACCGAGATCGTGCTCGGCACGCCGCGCGCAGCGCGCGGACCGGTACGGCTGCAGGCTCCACATCGCGGCGAAGGATCGTCCGGGCGCGCCGCCGCGAGCGCGCTTCGACTTGCCAACTCGATGGGTGCGGCCATCACCAGTCGCCGCGCGCTGGGGCCGGCCGAACGCGCCCCGCTGCTGATCGGCGGCGGCGTGCTGCTCGCACTGGCGATCATCGCGATCGTGTGGCCACGGCTCGTGGCGTGGCCCGGCGCCCTGCTGATGCTGTGGTTCGCGGCGAGTCTCTTGATGCGCGGCGCGCAGATCGTGCGCAAACACCCGGCTCGTCGCCTGCCGCCGCCGGAGGAGAAGGAATGAGTGGTACGCCGGATCAATCCGCAACCGGCGACTCGCGCCGGATCCTTACGCCGTCCGGCCTCAACCGGATCGCCCGTGACCTGCTCGAGGGCGAGTTTCCAGCCGTCTGGGTCGAAGGCGAATTGTCGAATGTCGCCCGCCCGGCATCAGGGCACCTTTACTTCGTGCTGAAGGACGACCGTGCGCAGGTCCGTTGCGCGATGTTCAAGCCGCGCAGCACGCAGCTCCGCTTCCGCCCGGCCGAAGGCACCAAGGTGCTGGCACGCGGCAGGATCAGCCTGTACGAAGCGCGTGGCGAATACCAGTTGATCGTCGAACACCTCGAGGAAGCCGGCGAGGGCGCACTGCGTCGCGCGTTCGAGGAACTGAAGGCGCGCCTGGCCGCCGAGGGCCTGTTCGATGCCGCCGCCAAGCGGCCGTTGCCGCGCCTGCCGCACCGGATCGGCGTCATCACGTCGGCCACTGGCGCCGCGATCCGCGACGTGCTGAGCGTGCTCGGCCGGCGGTTCCCTCTGGTCGAGGTCGACATCCTGGCGGTGCCGGTACAGGGCGTCGAAGCGCCGCCAACCATCGTGGCCGCACTCGCCGCCGCTGGAAACGCCCGGAGGCATGACGTGCTGCTGTTGACCCGGGGCGGCGGATCGCTCGAAGACCTGATGGCGTTCAACGACGAGCGCGTCGCGCGCGCGATCCGCGCGTCGCCGATTCCGGTCGTCAGTGCGATCGGGCACGAGGTCGACTTCACGATTGCCGACTTCGCCGCGGACGAGCGGGCGCCGACGCCGTCAGCAGCCGCCGAGATGCTGGTGCCGGATGCCGTCTCGGTGCTGGCGAACCTCGACCGCGATGCGGAACGCTTGCGTCGCCTAGTACGCGATCGCGTCGCGGCGCTGGCGCAACGAACCGACCACGCGCTGGGCCGGCTGACGGCACAGCGCCCCGACACCCGGCTCGCGCAGGCGCGGCAACGGCTTGCGCTGTTGCGGCGGATGCTGGCCCAGCCGCCCAGGATCCTGATCGAACGCCTGCGCCTGCGGATGACCCACGATGACTCACGGATGCGTGAGGCGCTTCCACATGGGCTCGAACGCGGGCGGACCCGGCTCGAAGCCGCCGGGCGCACGCTGCACGCGGTAAGTCCACTGGCGACGCTGGAGCGCGGTTACTCGATCCTGCTCGCAGTTCCCTCGGGCACCGTCGTGCGCAGCGTGCGTGCAGTATCCGCAGGCGATCGAGTCGACGCCCGGCTCGCCGATGGCACGCTCGGGTTGCGCGTCGACGAAACACTTGCGAACACCACCGGCAAGGAGCAGGACGGCCACTGACGCCGCCCCGAGAATTTCGGGGCGCTAACCAGGCCAGGGTGCCGGCGAAGCGCCTGCAAGCGGCATTTCGCCTCTTGGGATGCTCTGAACAAACCCGCGTAGGCGGCATGATGTCCAGAAGGTTCGCAGATTGGCGTGCGTGGCGCGGCCCAGACTGTCGGTCTGGGCAAGACGCGCGCGACGATATGAGGACCTTCCGGACATCACCTCGTCAGTTGAAATCAATCGGTTGAGGCCGGTCGGTCTGCCGTCATCTCTCGGCCGCCGTCTCGATAGACCGCCAGTCTGCCTTCGCCGCCGGTCCTGCGATCTGCCGGCAGACCGCCCGGTGACGCCTGCGCGGGTTTGATCAGAGCATCCCTTGGCTTCCCCCCCCGTTGCCGTCGCGTGCCGGGACGCTTCGCGTTGCCTTTCCGGAACTGCCGCTTTCGGCGCGTCACCCGAAGTCCACCGGTGCAAGGTTGCCAGCGCATCGGCGGCTTCGATCGTGCCGTCCCAGGACTCCATCAACACGATCAGCACCAGCTTCTCGAATTCCGCGACGAAACGCGCGGTGATCACCTGTGGTTCGGGAATCGCATTCACATCGGCGATCACGCCGAACGACACGTGCCCGTCGTAGCTCAGGATCGAGAGCCCAAGACCGATCGAACCGGTCTGCGGAACCCAGAACATCAGATCCCGCAATCGAGCGCCACCGACGTACAACGGCTGCTGCGGGCCTGGCACGTTGGTTGCGACTGCGCTCGCCTTGCGGCTGAAGAGTTCCAGGGCCGGCCCCTGCAGCGCCGCCGGGGCCATGCCGAGCGCCGCCAGCAGGCCGAATGCGACGACCGCCTGCCGCCGGCTTTTCAGCTCGCGCATCGACGAGGCCACGAGTTCGAGCCGCCGCAACGGGTTTGCGACGCCAATCGGCAGGTCGAGGAACACGAGCCCGAAATGGTTGCCGAGCTTGCGCGCGTGCTCGAGCGGGCGCAGGTTCACCGGCACCGTCGCACGGATCGTCAGGCCGTCGACATCCTCGCCGCAATCGCGCAGGTAACCCCGCAGCGCGCCGGCCGCACAGGCCAGCAGCACATCGTTGACGGTACAGCCCAGCACCTTGCCGATCGCCTTCACTTCGTCGAGCGCAAGGTGGGGGGCGATCGTGACGCGCTTGCGCGTACCGAGCGGGCCGCGCAGCCGCGTCTGCGGATCGTCGGCCAGCGTCAACGCAATCGCGAGTTCGCGCGTGATTTCGCTGCCTTCATGGGCGACCTTGGCCGCCACCGCCGGATCGGACCAGGCCTCGGCCAACATTGCCGCGCCGCGGCTGCCGGCGGCGATCACCTTCTGCAATCCGCCCTGTACCGGTTCCAGCAACCGGTCGAGCACGTTGCCGCGGTCCCGCGCCAGCCATGCACGCTCGAATGCCGCATCGGGCGCGTGCCGGGGTACGGTATCGGTGATCGACAGCAAGACCTGCACCAGCGCGAGCCCGTCGGCGTAGCAATGATGGATCCGCGCAACCAGCACGCTGCCACCATCGCACCGTTCGACGAGGTGGAACTGCCACAGCGGCCGGGCCGGATCGAGCGATGTCGACGCGAGTTCGCTGACGTAGTCCTCGAGTTCGGCTTCACCGGCAGCGCCCGGCAGCGCGGCGGCGCGGACATGCCAATCAAGGTCGAAGGCGGGATCGGCCTCCCACCAGCAGCCCGTCGCCGCGACGACCGGCCGCTGCCGAAACCGGTGGTACGCGAGGAATCGTTCCGCAAGAACCGCCCTCAGCCGCGCGAGCGCGAGCGGCCCGTCGAACTTCAACACCCCGGTGATCATCATCCGGTTACTCGGCCGCTCCATGCGCAGCCACGCCGTGTCGACCCTGGACATCGCTTCACGTTGCATGTCGTGGTCCTGCAGTGCCGAGCCCGCGTCGAACGCCGTTGCCGCGCGTTGCCGGCGGCATCCTGTAGCATTCGGCACGCAGGCGCAAATGGCGGCGCCGGCCGCGATCGAGGGGCAATGGAGGAGCGATGCACGAGGGCACGGCCATCCTGCTGGCGCTGTTCGTCGTCTTCGTCGCGGCGAAGGTCGGTGCCGGACTCGCGCAACAACTGAAGCTGCCCGGTGTCGTCGGCGAAATCATCGCCGGCTGCGTCGTCGGCCCGTCGGCCCTCGGCTGGCTCGGAACCGACGCGATCGCCGCTCATTCGCCGCTGGACGTGCTGGCCGAGATCGGCGTCGTGCTCTTGCTGTTCTCGGTCGGCCTCGAAACGCGCCTCGAGGACCTCCGCAAGATCGGGCGCAGCGCGCTGGCGGTCGGCGTATGCGGCGTGATCGTGCCGTTCGCGCTCGGCGCGCTGTGGGCACACGGCAGCGGCTACGACTGGATCAAGTCGCTGTTCGTCGCGTCGGCCTTCGTCGCCACGTCGGCCGGGATCACCGCCCGGGTGCTGCAGGAACTCGGCGTGCTCGACCGGATCGAGAGCCGGGTCATCCTCGGTGCCGCGGTGATCGACGACATCCTGGCCATGCTGCTGCTCGGCGTCGTCACGTCGCTGCAGGGTGGGGGCAGCGTCAACTTCGGCGGACTCGCGCTCACGCTGGCGCAGGCGATCGGCTTCGTCGCCGTCATCGGCCTCCTCGGCACGCGCATCATGCGCCGCCGCGGGCACTGGCTCGACCGGCCGATCAACCCGCTGTCGCCACTGTCGTTCGCGCTGGCGATCTGCCTTGGCCTGGCGTGGCTGTCGACGCAATTCGGGCTGGCCGCGATCATCGGCGCGTTCCTCGCCGGGATGGTCGCGTCGGAAATGAAACAACGCGAAGAACTCGAGCACCAGATGCAGCCGTTGCTCGCGTTGCTGACGCCGTTCTTCTTCGTCGTCACCGGCGCAAAGATCGACCTCGCGATTTTTGCCGACGGCTCGACCCTGCTGGCTCTCGCCGTGCTGACGGTCATCGCGATCGTCTCGAAGCTCGCCGGCGGATTCATCGGCGCGCTCGGTCTCGGCGCGCGTGGCGCGACGATCGTCGGCACCGGGATGATACCGCGCGGAGAGGTCGGCATCGTCATCGCGAGCCTCGGGCTCACGGCCGGCATCTTCACCAACGCCATATACGCGGAGATCGTCGCGATGTCGTTGCTGACCTCGGTGGTGACGCCGCCTGCCCTCGCCTGGCTGTTCCGCCTGCCCGCCTCGACCGCAAACACCGCCGGAAACCAGCCTCCGGCCCCGCAGAAGCCACGGTGACCCCCGGTATACTGCAACGACCGTTGCTCCGGGGGTTTCACCATGTCCCGCAATCGCTTCCTCGCGGTCGCCATTGCCGTGCTCGTGCTGGGATTCGGCGGATGCCATCGTGGTGGCGGAGACGCTCGCTCCCCATCGACCGCGGCGCCCTCGGCATCGACCGCGTCGTCGGCAACACCTGTTCCGGCAACGCCGCAACCGTTCGCCATCGCCGGCACAAACGCCTCGATGTACCAGGGCCAATTGGCGCTGGTGTTGACGTTCACGCAACCGATCGTCGGGACGCAAGCGTTCGACACCCTGCTGGAGGTCAAGGAGAAGGACGGCGGACCGATCGCCGGGAGCTGGGCACTCGACGAGGATGCCCGCACGTTGCGCTTCCCCTACGCCCAACCGGAGCATCGTTACGTCGTGCGCGTGAAGGGAACGCTGGTCGCGGCCAGCGGCGCGACGCTCGGTTCCGACCAGAGCCTCGAGATCTACGGCGGCCCGCTCGCCCCGGCCGTCGGCTTCGCGTCCCAAGGCAACGTGTTGCCCGCGCGCCGGACGCGTGGCTTGCCGGTGGTGTCGGTCAACGTCAAGGACGTCGACGTCGAGTTCCTGCGCGTCCGCGACGACGAGCTGCCGAACTTCTTCGCCGCGTACCAGAAGAACGGTCGGCGCAGCAGTTGGGATCTCGACCCGAACGGCGAGTGGTACGGGCGCAAGGGAAAACCCGTGGCGCAGATCGCCGATTCGGTCTATGCCGGGCGCTTCTCGCTGGATGGCAAGCCGGACCAGCGCAGCGTCGATTACCTGCCGGTGCAGAACATCCACGAGTTGTCGAAACCCGGCTTGTACTTCGCGGTGATGACGCGCGCGGGCAGCTTCAGCGACGAACGCGACACCGCGTTCTTCTTCGTCAGCGACATCGGCCTGCATCTTCGCGTCTACCACGACGCGCTGTTCGTGCACGCCGCATCGCTCCTCACCGGCGCGCCGCTATCCGGAGTCGACCTCAGGATCCTCGACGGCAACGGCGAGGCGGCTGCGACCGGCAAGACCGACGGTGACGGCAACGCGACGATCGCGCACGCGTTCAATCCGGACCAGGTGCTCGTCGCGCACTCGGGGTCCGATGTGTCGATGCTCGCGTTCAACCAGCCCGCGCTCGACCTGTCCGAGTTCGCGGTCGCCGGCCGCAGGCAGACCTCGTTCGACGTCTTCGCCTGGTCGGGCCGCGACCTGTACCGGCCCGGCGAAACGGTACGTCTTGCCGCACTGCTCCGTGACGACGACGGCAAGCCGATGCCGCCGCAACCGCTGTTCCTGACACTGAAGCAGCCGGACGGCCGCGCGTTCGCCGAAGCGAAGCTCGACCCCCACGCGCTCGGCTACTTCGAATGGTCGTATCCGGTCCCGGCCGATGCACCGACCGGCCGCTGGCAAATCGAATTTCGCACCGATCCCAATGCGAAGGAAGCCAGCCGCAGCCTTGCGGTGCGGATCGAGGAGTTCCTCCCCGAGCGCCTCAAGCTCGACCTCGACTCGGCGCAGGCGACGCTCGCGCCGGGCGAAGCGCTGAAACTCGCCGTCGACGGCGCGTACCTCTACGGCGCGCCGGCCGCAGACAACCGCTTCACCGCGAGGCTGACGCTGGAACCGGACCTGCACCCGATCGCGAAGTTGCCGGACTACGCGTTTGGCGATCCCGCGGTCGCGCTGCCGAAGCAGGCGAAGGACGTCGCCGACACGAAACTCGACGACCATGGCAAGCTCGCGCTCGACGTACCGCTCGATGATGCGGCGAAAGCCGGCGCGCCGGTCGCGGCATTCGTCACCGGCAGTGTCTACGAAACCGGCGGACGTGCCGTCACCCGCACGCTGAAGCGGACCATCTGGCCCGCGAAGGTGCTGATCGGCATCCGCCCGTTGTTCAATCCCGCCGACGGCGCCGATGCGCATGCGGACGCGCGTTTCGAAGTCGTCGCGAGCGATGCCGGTGGCGATCTCCTCGCCGCCCGGAACCTCGTCGCGACCCTCGTGCGCGAGCGCCGCGACTACCGCTGGTCCCGCTCCGACAACGCCGGCTGGACTTTCGACTACACGTCGCACTACGAGAACGTGTCGAGCCAGACCTTCGACGTGGCGCAAGGGCAATCGGTGAAGCTCGCGCTGCCGGTCGACTGGGGCGATTACCGCCTCGAGGTCCGCAATCCCGCGACGGGCCTCACGACGCGCTTCCCGTTCGTCGCCGGCTGGAGTTGGAACGACGACAACCGCGGCAAGGATGCCCGTCCCGACAAGGTCAAGCTTGCGCTCGACAAGCCGGCCTACCGAGCCGGCGACACGCTGAAGGTCACGCTGACGCCGCCCCATGACGGGCCGGGACTGCTGCTGGTCGAGTCCGACCGCCTGCTGTACGTGCGCGACATCGAGGCGCGGGCGGGGGCGACGTTCGACATTCCGGTCACGCAGGACTGGGAGCGGCATGATGTCTACGTGACCGCGCTCGTGTTCCGCGGCGGCTCGGCCACCGACCGCATCACGCCATCGCGTGCGGTCGGCGAAGCCTACGTGCCAATCGACCGTGCCGACCGCAAGGTCGCGGTCAAGATCACCGCCCCGGACAAGATGGAACCGCTGGCCGATCTCGTCGCGACGGTCTCCGTCCCGGCGCTCGCCGGCCAGCCCGCCAACGTCACCGTTTCAGCGGTCGATGTCGGCATCCTCAATATCACCCGCTATCCGTTGCCCGATCCGAACGGCTGGTTCTTCGCGCAGCGCGCGCTCGGCGTCGATGCGTACGACGTGTACGGCCGCGTCATCGAGAGTTTCGAAGGCGGCAACGCGAAGCTCAAGTTCGGAGGCGACATGGCACTCGCGACGCTGCCGCAGGCGCGCCGCCCCACCGCGCACGTGCAGACGGTCGACCTGTGGTCGGGTGCCGTCACCCTCGATGCCCACGGCGACGCGAAGGTCGCGCTGAAGGTGCCGGACTTCAACGGCACCGTGCGCGTCACCGCTGTCGCGTTTGCCGCCGACCGCTACGGCAGCGCCGACACCGAGACGATCGTGCGCGCGCCGCTGGTCGTCGAGGCCTCCGCGCCGCGTGTCCTGGCTCCCGGCGACCACGCCAGCCTGACGGTCGACCTCAGGAACTACACCGGTACCGCCGGACGCTTCGATCTCGAGGCCAGCGCGGATGCACCGCTCACGCTCGCGAACGGCCGGCGCCGGGTCGAGCTTGCCGCGGACGGCAAGGCGACGCTGGCGTTCCCGCTCGGTGCGAAGGAAGGCTACGGCACCGGCACCGTGCACATCCGAGCACGCTCGATTCCGCCGGCCAGCCGCGACATCCGCGTCGATCGATCACTCGAAGTCCCGGTGCGCGCCGGATGGCCCGCCGTGACGCGTTCGAGCGCGCGTTCGGTCGACACCCGCGCGCCGGTCACGTTCGATCCGCACGCGCTCGACGGCCTGCTGCCGGGATCCGTCACTGCGCGCATGACGGTGTCGCACTTGCCTCCCCTGCCGTTCGCGGCTGCCCTCGTCGGGCTGCTCGACTATCCGTACGGTTGCCTCGAGCAGACCGTCAGCAAGGGCTACGCCGCACTGGTGCTCGATGCCGAGACCGCGTCGCGCCTGCACGTGGCGGGTCTCGACGCCAAGGCGCGCGCCGCGCGTGTCGACAGCGCGCTCGGACGCATCGCCTCGATGCAGATCCCCACCGGACTGTTCTCGATGTGGGGCGGTGACAGCGACGCGGCGACGTTCGTGTCTCCCTACGCCGTCGAGTTCATGCAGGATGCTCGCGACGCCGGCTTTGCGGTTCCGGACGCCGTCCTGCAGAAGGCCCTGCAACGACTCAACGACGACCTGCTGTCCGGCGGCCATCCCTACTACGGCTACGAGCACGCCGATCACCTGCGGTTCGCCGACGAGGCGTACTCGGGCTACGTCTTGGCACGCGTCAACCGCGCACCCCTCGGCACGTTGCGTGCGCTGTTCGACAACGACCGCGACAAGTCGCTGACGCCGCTGCCGCTCGTGCACCTCGGCGTCGCGCTGAAGCTGATGGGTGATACCGGGCGTGCCGAAAAAGCCATCGCCGAGGCCTTCACGAAGAAGTTCCAGCGACCGTGGTACCTCGGCGACTACGGCTCCGACCTCCGCGATGGTGCGCTGATGGTCGCGCTGGTGCATCGTTACGGACTCGACCAGCCCGGCTACGACGCGCGCCTGTTCGACCTTGCCCGTAGCCTGGCGAGCGCGCGAAGCCAGGCTGGCGACCGGCAACGAGGAACCGGGGTTCGCACGATTTTCCTCAGCACGCAGGAGCAGGCCGCAATCGCCCGGCTCGGCAAGCAGCTCCTGGCCGGCGGTGACGAAACCGTCTCCGGCACGCTGGCGATCGGAAGTCATGCCTCGCCCGTCACGCCGGACCGCCTGTGGAGCCGCGTATTCGATGCTGCCGAGATTGCTGCCGGCGTGAATTTCACGCCGGACGGCGCGCCGCCCCTGTATGTCGCGACCGACATTTCCGGCGTACCAACGGCGGCACCGGCGGCGGACGGCCGGAAAGTCTCGATCCGCCGTGCGTACTTCACGCTCGACGGTGAGCCGTGGTCAGGAACCCCACTCGCGGAAGGCGACGGCCTGATCGCGGCAATCACGCTCGAAGCCCGCGACGAGATGCCGGATGCATTGCTCACCGACCTGTTGCCGGGTGGACTCGAACTCGAGAACTTCAACCTGACCGACGCGAAGCAGTGGGCCGGTGTCGTCATCGATGGCATCACGCTGTCCGAGCGCGCGCAGGCCGCCGAGGTGAAACACGAGGAGTTCCGCGACGACCGCTATGTCGCCGCGCTGTCGCTCCACAAGGGCCAGGCCGCGCATGTCTTCTACCTGCTGCGCGCGGTGTCGCCGGGACGCTATGCCATGCCACCGACGCTCGTCGAGGACATGTACCGGCCCGAGCTGCGCGGCGTCGGCGCCAGTACGCCCGCCGAGGTGACGGTCGTGGAGCCGCACTGACGGAGTCCGAGCTTGATCCCGCGCACGAGACGATGGACCCGGACGCGCCGGTGGCTGCGCCGGATCGCGTTCGTCGCCGTCGGCCTGCTGGCGATCGCATTCACGCTCGATCGCCTCTATCCGCTGCCGCTGCCACCCGCCGATGGCGGCAGCACATGGGTCCTTGCGCGTGACGGCACGCCACTGCGGATCTTCCCGGACCGCAACGGGATCTGGCGTTACCCGGCCAACCTGGACACCGTGTCGCCGCTGTACATCGACGCGCTGCTCACGTACGAGGACCGCTGGTTCTGGCGGCATCCCGGCGTCAATCCGGTCGCGCTCGTTCGCGCAGGAGTGCAATGGATCCACTCCGGGCGGATCGTTTCCGGTGGCTCGACGCTGACGATGCAGGTCGCACGCATCCTCGATCCACAACCGCGTTCGATCGCCGGCAAGCTGCGCCAGATCCTGCGTGCCGTGCAGCTCGAAGCACATCTCTCCAAGCGTGAAATCCTGACCTTGTATCTAGACCACGCGCCCTTTGGCGGTACTCTCGAAGGCGTCGAAGCCGCATCGTGGGCGTACCTCGGCAAGCCGGCTGCGCAACTGTCCCACGCGGAAGCCGCGCTGCTCGCCGTGCTGCCGCAGGCGCCGAGCCGGCTGCGTCCCGACCGTCACCCCACCGCGGCCCGCGCGGCACGCGACAAGCTGCTGCAGCGCATGGCCGACACGGGGACCTGGTCGCTTGCCGCGGTGCGTGACGCCGAGCTCGAGCCGGTCACCGCGCGGACACTGGTGCCGCCGATGACGGCGCCGCTCCTCGCCGAACGGCTCCACGAGGCGAAGCCCCGCCGGCGGCGCATCCGCACGACGATCGACGCCGGCTTGCAGCGCGCCCTCGAAGCGCGTGTCGCCGGTTACGTCGCGCAACTCCCGAAGCGCACGTCGGCGGCGCTGCTCGTCGTCGACAACGGGACGCTCGCCGCACGCGCCTATGTCGGTTCGGCCGTGTTCGCCGATGATGCGCGGCTCGGCCACGTCGACATGGTGCGCGCCTGGCGCTCGCCCGGCTCGACGCTGAAACCGTTCCTGTACGGCCTCGCCCTCGACGACGGCCTGATCGATTCGGAAAGCCTGCTGGTCGATGCGCCGCAACCATTCGGCAACTACCGTCCCGCCGACTTCGACCACGCGTTCCGTGGTCCCGTCAGTGCCGCCGACGCGTTGCGCCAATCGCTGAACGTTCCCGCCGTCGACCTGCTCGACCGCGTCGGTCCCGCGCGCTTCGCCGCCCGACTCGAGAACGCCGGGCTGACATTGCGCCTGCCGCGCGGCGTGTCACCGAACCTCTCGATCATCCTCGGCGGCACCGGCGCGCGGCTCGAGGATCTCGCTGGAGCCTATGCGTCGCTCGCGCGCGGCGGCATCGCGGGACGGGTGCGGCTGGACGAGGACGATCCCGAGATCGATCGCCGCGTCCTGTCGCCCGGCGCGGCGTGGATCGTCCGCGCGATCCTCGACGCCAACCCGCGCCCCGGTGAAGCGTCGGACACGTTTGATCCGGGCACGCGCCCGGACGTCGCGTGGAAGACCGGTACGAGTTACGGCTTCCGTGACGCCTGGGCAATCGGCGTTACGCAGGCGTTCACCGTCGCCGTGTGGGTCGGACGGCCCGACGGCACGCCGCAGCCGGGCCAGTATGGCGCCGTCACGGCGTTGCCGCTGATGTTTCGCGCCATCGATGGCCTGCCGCGCCACCCGATCGCGCCGACACCGGATGCGCCGCCGGCCAGTGTCACCGAGGCCGATGTGTGCTGGCCACTCGGCATGGCCGCCGACGCGACGCCGCCATCGCTCTGCCATGAGCGCCGTCATGCGTATGTGCTCGATGGCGTCATCCCGCCGACGTTCCCCGACCGCGACGCCCAGAGCTGGCGCAGCGGCCTCGTCACCGTGCGCGTCGACCCCGCCACCGGCCAGCGGTTGGGGCCGGCGTGCCGAATTGCGCACGAGAAGACGGTAGCGATCGCCCGCTGGCCGGTTCTGGCGACATCGTGGTTGCCGCCATCGATTCGCCATCGCCAGCAACTGCCGCCGCTCGCGCCGGGTTGTCCCGACGACGGACTCGACGCGCCACCCGCGCTGCACATCGAGGGTGTCGCCGACGGTGCCGTGATCGCGCGCGCACCCAACAGCGCGCACCCGCCGTCACTCAGCCTGCGCGCGATCGGAACCCGACAGTCCGTGCTGTGGCTGATCGACGGGCGGCTCGCAGGGAAGACCACGTCAGGCGCAGCGTTCCGTCACGCCTTCGACTCGCCGGGCGATCGCACGATCACCGCCCTCACCGACTCCGGCGCGTCAGTTGAGGTGCGTGTGAGGGTGGTGCGGTGAGTCCTCGCCAGACAAGGTCTTGAAGAGCCGCCGACATACCGATCGCAGGATTCCGAGTACCACGCTCCCGGTCTTGCTCGTAGTCGGAGAGCGAGAGCCGACGCAAGCCTATTCACATCAATGCCATCCGACCGTTTGCCAAAACCTGGTCACAGCTCCAATCACGGTCAGCTTCGCGGCGTGAGGTCGATCATCGTCCGCGGGTAGTCTCTCTGGGCCTGCGCCACAGCACGCAGCTGCTCTGGTTTGCGAGAGCATGCTCTCGCCACTAACTGTGGGCTCTTGCGCGCGCGACCACCGCCGCGAAGTACGCATCCGGCAGTTCCGCCCGCACCGGCACGCACCACAGGCGGGAATCCGCGAATCCTTCGCACTTGATCGCATCCTTCTCGGTCATCAGTACCGGCCGCGAATCGGCGAAGGCGAAATCGCCGGCGACGAAAGGATGGTGATCGGGGAACGGATGCGGCACGAGATCGATGCCACGTGCGCGCAGGCCGGAAAAGAATCTCTCCGGGTTACCGATGCCCGCGACGGCATGGACGCGTTCTCCGGCGAAATCCGCGAGGGGCCGCGAGCGCGAACTGCCGTCGAGCGCGACCGCGATGTCACCGACTAGCCGCATCGGGTACTCGCCGTCCCGCGGTGCGTCGCCATGGCACACGCGGAAGTCGACCGTCGCGAGGCGCGACACCGGCTCCCGCAACGGACCCGCCGGCAGCAACGCGCCGTTGCCGCACCGGCGCACGCCGTCGATGACGCAGATTTCCACGTCGCGCGCGAGCGACGGATTCTGCAGGCCATCGTCGGCGACGATGACGTCGACGCCGCACCCGGCGAAGCGTCGCGCCGCCGCCGCGCGGTCACGCGCGACGACGACGGGGACGCCGGCGCGCCGGAACACGAGACAAGGTTCGTCGCCGCATTGCGCCGGTGTCGACTTGGCATCGAGCAGTACCGGACCGCGTTCATTACCACCGTAGCCGCGACTGACGACACCCGGCTTGAAACCGGCGCCGCGTAACGCTTCGACCAGGGCGATCACGAGTGGCGTCTTGCCGCTGCCGCCGACGGTCAGGTTGCCGACGATGACGACCGGCACCGGTGCACGATAGGCACGCCGGAGCCCTAGGCGATACGGAAGGACGTGCAGGGTCCGCAGCACCCGATAGACCGGCACCAGAGCCCGCAGCCACCACGGCGGACGATCCGTCGAGTACCAGATCCGTTCGATGCGGCGCGCGTACCCGCCCACGGCGCCGGGCCCGTTCAGGCTTCCGTCGCGATGGGCTCGCGCGACGTGCCGGGATCCTGCTCGTCGTCGCGGAACTGCATCCGGTACAACGCCGCGTAGGTGCCGCCCGCGGCAAGCAGCGTCGCATGCGTGCCGCGTTCGACGATGCGGCCTTCGTCGAGCACGATGATCTGGTCGGCGCCCTCGACGGTCGAGAGTCGATGCGCGATGACGAGCATCGTGCGCTCGCGCATCAACTGCTCCATCGCGCCGCGGATCAGGCGCTCGGACTCGGCGTCGAGCGCGCTGGTGGCCTCGTCGAGGATGACGATCGGCGCGTCCTTCAGCAACGCGCGCGCAATGGCGATCCGCTGCCGCTCGCCACCCGACAGCAGCGCACCGTGCCCGCCGGTCTCGCTGTCGAGCCCGTCCGGCAACGACCGGATGAACCCCATCGCATTCGCGGCCTCGGCGGCGGCAACGATCCTTTCGGCCGGCGCGTCACCCAAGGCGCCATAGGCGATGTTGCGCCGGACCGTGTCGTTGAAGAGCAGCACGTCCTGCCCGACCCACGCGATCTGCGCTCGCAGGCTGTCGAGCGTGTAGTCCGCGAGCGGCCGGCCATCGAGGAGGATCGTGCCGGATGTCGGTTCGTTGAAGCGCGGGATCAGGCTCGCGAGGCTGGTCTTGCCGCTGCCCGATCGCCCGACGACGGCGGTCAGCGTGCCGGGCTGACAGTGCAGCGACACGCCGCGCAGCGCACCCGCCCCTTGCCCCGGATACACCAGTGTCACGTCGCGCAGCTCGAGTTCGCCGCGGCTGCGGGCGACCGCCACCTGCCCCGTGTCGAGTTCGGGCGGCGCGTCGATCACGGCAAACAGGTCGTGCGCGGCGGCGACGCCACGCTGCATCCCCGACTGCACCGTCATCAACTGCTTCAGCGAAGTCAGCATGACCATCATCGACGTGATGACCGCCATGAACGACCCGGGGTCCATCGTCGTGATGATCTTCGGCCGCGTCGCGATGAAGACGACGGCCGCGAGCGCACAGGCGGCGACGAACTGCACCAGTGCGGTCGACAGCGCGCTGGTCGACGCGATCTTCAGGTTGAGCCGCCGGTTGTCGTCGGAAGCCGCGTCGAAGCGTCCCGACTCGTAGTCGCGGCCACCGTAGATCCGCACTTCGCGGCGGCCGGCGACGACCTCCTCGACGATGCCGCCGACTTCGCCCATCGAGGTCTGGATGCGCGCGCTGATGCGGCGGTAGCGACGGCCGACATACCACGCGATCGCCAGCACGACCGGCGCCAGCACGAACAGCGTCAAGGTCAGCCGGACGCTGTTGTAGAGCATGACCGCGATCAGGCCGATCACGGTCAGCGAGTGCAGGATCAGCGTCTTCAGGGTTTCCGTGCTGGCGGCGGCAACCTGCTCGACCGTGTAGATCAGGCGCGCGATCTGCTGCCCGACCGGTTCATGGTCGAAGAACGCGGCAGGCAGGCCGAGGTAGCGCCGGAATACCTGGCGGCGCAGCGTGAACACGATGTCGCGGCCGATCCGCGCCATGCCGTAGCCGGTGACGTACGTCGCGAGGCCGCGCACGACGAACAGCACGACGATCGCGATCGGCAGCCACACGATCGTGTGCGGGTCGCGCCGGATGAAGAGGTCGTTCAGCATCGGCTTGATGAGCTGCATGAACGCCGCGCTCGACGCCGCGTCGAACACCATGCCGATGACCGCAAGCACCGCGATGCCGGCCTCCGGCCGCAGGTAGCCGAGCAGCCGCCGGTAGGTGCCCCCGAACGTCGGGCCGGCGGCCGTGCTCACGGCGAAGGCGGGTTTCCGGGATGCACGGTCGCGATCGAGAGGTGCGTGAAGCCGAGTTCGCCCAGGGCGTCCATTGCGGTGACGACGGCCTGGTGAGGCGTGCGGCCATCCGCGCGCAGCATCACCGGCTGCTCGTGATCGGTCCCCGCGCTGGACTCGATCGCGCGCTTCAGGGACTCGAGGCCCGGATTCAGCACTTCCTGGCTGCCGATGTAATAGCGGCCGTCGCGGTCGATCGAGACGGTGAGCCCGGCTTCCTTCTGAACGGTTGCTTCGGTCTGTGCCTCGGGCAGCGTGATCTTCATCCGCGCGTTCTGCACGAAGGTGGTCGTCAGCACGAAGAACATCAGCAGCGTCAGCAGCACGTCGATCAGCGAGATCACGTTGATCTCGAAATCGTCGTCGCGGCGAGCGGTATCGAGACGCACGGTCTTCAGCCTGCGGCGCGCGCTGCCCGCACCGGATGCGCCGGAGCGGCTTCCCCGGCGGTGGTCAGTTCATCCGTCAGCAGGAAGGCCTCGCGTTCCATCGTGTCGACGAGACCCGCAACGTGCGCGCGGAAGTAGCGGTGGAACGCGTAGGCGGGGATCGCGACGCACAGGCCGCTCGCGGTGCAGATCAATGCCTCGCCGATGCCGCCCGCCATCTTCATCGGGTCGCCGACGCCGCTGACCATCACCGCGAAAAACATGCGGATCAGCCCGAACACGGTCCCGAGCAGCCCGAGCAGCGGTGACACCAGCGCGATCGTGCCGAGCGTCGTCAGGAACCGTTCGAGGCGGTGCACGATGTGCCGTCCGCTGTCCTCGATGCGTTCCCGGATCACGTCGCGCGAGCGATTGCGCACTTCCAGCGCTGCGGCCAGCAGTTCACCCAGCGGCGAATTGGCCCGCAGCGCCTCGATGTGCGCCGGATCGAGCCGGCGGGCGCGCGCCCACTCCCGGACCTCGTTGCCGAGCCCGGGCGGTACCACCGCGCCGCGGCGCAGGGTCCAGAACCGCTCGAAGATGATCGTCACCGCGATCACCGAGCAGAGCAGGATGGGGACCATCGCCCATCCACCGGCCTTCAGGATCTCGAACACGTACCGAAACTCCACTGTGTCGGTGCGGCGGATGATAGCAGCGGCCCCGGCGACGACACGTGCACGGCGTCATGGTCACGGCGATCCGCACGCGATGAATCCGCCGCCCGAAGGACCAATCCGTGAAGCGAGTCGGCTTGCGTGGTGCCCGGAGCGGGAGTCGAACCCGCACGACCGCGAGGTCGGGGGATTTTAAGTCCCCTGCGTCTGCCGGTTCCGCCATCCGGGCGCAACTGGAGGATCAGCGGCGTAATCGCCGCGCTTGACGAACGAGGGCGAGGACCCTGTCGAGACGGGACGGTTGTGAGGCCAGGGTCGGAATTGAACCGGCGTACGCGGATTTGCAGTCCGCTGCATGACCACTCTGCCACCTGGCCGGTGAAGGCGAACCCACCGTCGCCGCAGGCCGGCCTGGTCGGGCCGCGCGGCGCACTGCCCGGCGACAAACGATCGCGGCAAGGCGTGGCGCGCATGGTTCCGACGCGAAGCTGGAGCGGGAAACGAGGCTCGAACTCGCGACCTCAACCTTGGCAAGGTTGCGCTCTACCAACTGAGCTATTCCCGCGCGGGACCGTGCATATTACGGCCTCCGGCCGCGCTGTCAATCCCTGCCGCCATTCAACGCGGGCCACGCCGCGCGCAGGTAATACCACCCCGACCACAGGGTCATCACCGCGGCGATGATCAGCAGCGTCTCGCCGGCGTGGAACAACCGCAGTCCCTCGAGGTCGTGCTGGTACAAGAGCACGACGATCGCGATGATCTGCATGACGGTCTTGACCTTGCCGATCATTGCCACGCGCACCGTCCGCCGCTGGCCGATTTCGGCCATCCACTCGCGCAACGCCGAGATGCTGATCTCGCGGCCGACGATGATCGCGCTGGTCACCGCCAGCACCGGCGTATGGTTTTCCTGCACCAGCAGGAACAGCGTCACCGCGACCATCAGCTTGTCGGCGACCGGGTCCAGGAACTCGCCGAAAGCCGATGTCATGCGGTACCGGCGTGCAATCCAGCCGTCGAGCCAATCCGTCACCGCGGCCAACAGGAAAATGGCCGCGGCGGTGACGTTCGCGCCACGGAACCCGGCGTAGAAAACGATGACCATGACCGGCAGCAGCGCGATCCGGAACAGCGTCAACATCGTCGGCAGGGTGATGCGCACCATCGTTCATCCATGCAGCGCGGCGTAGATCCGCAGGGCCAGTTCGCGGTTGATTCCCCTGACGCGCATCAGTTCCTCGACGCCCGCCGCCGTCACGCCGGCCAGTCCGCCGAAATGCCGCAGGAGGTCCGCGCGACGGCGCGGTCCAACGCCCGGGATCTCCTGCAACCCACCGGACGTGCGTGCACGCGCACGCCGTCCGCGATGCCCGGTGATCGCGAAGCGGTGCGCCTCGTCACGCACCGCATCGATCAGGTGCAGGGCGGGAGAATCCGGGCCTGGCCGCAGCGTACTACCGGACTGCCCCAGCACCAAGACTTCCTCGCCCGCACGGCGCTGCGGCCCCTTCGAGACGCCGACCACCGGCACGCCGGCGATGCCGAGTTCGCCAAGCACGTCGAGCGCCCGCGCCACCTGGCCGCGCCCGCCGTCGATGAGCAGCACGTCGGGCAGCGACGCCTGCCGGGAATCCGGGGCGTCCGTGCCCGGTGCTCCGGGACGCACGTTGCGGAAGCGGCGCTGCAACGCCTGCTGCATCGCCGCGTAGTCGTCGCCCGGCGTGATCCCGCTGATGTTGAACCGGCGATAACGTGATTTCTCGGGCCCGTCGTGGCCGAATGCAACCGAACTCGCGACGGTCGCCTCACCCTGCGTGTGGCTGATATCGAAGCATTCGATGATGTCGGGTGTCATATCGAGTCCCAGCAGGTCGCGCACCGCGTCGAAGCGCGCCTGGATCGTCGCGCGGCTGGCCAGGTGCGCCTGCAGCGCCGAGCGGGCGTTATCACGCGCCATGGCGAGGAACCGGGCGCGTTCGGTACGAACCCGCGTCCGCAGTGCCACGCCTTGCCCCGCGCGCTCCGACAGCGCGTCGGCCAGCGGACCCGCGTCCTCCGGCTCGCGGTCGAGCACGAGTTCCCGCGGCACCGGCCGCTCGAGGTAATACTGCGCGAGGAACGCCGACAGCACCGCTGCCGTGCCGGAAGCCCGGGCCGTATTGTGCGGAAAGTGGACGTGGGCACCGAGGCTCATGCCGTTGCGGAACGACAGCACCGCGATCGCGGTGATACCGCCATCGGCGGCGCAGGCGATGACATCCATGTCGGTCGGCGCACCGTGCACGTAGTGGTGGGCCCGGACCTTCCGGATCGCCGCGATGCGATCGCGGATCCGCGCGGCCCGTTCGTACTCGAGTGCCTTGCTCGCCGCCTCCATCGTGGCCACCAGCTCGGCCATGACGGTTTCCGAATGGCCTTCGAGGAACAACGCTGCGTGCCGCACGTCGGCGGCATACTCCTCCTTCGTGATCAGGCCGACGCAGGGCGCGGTGCAGCGTCCGATCTGGTATTGCAGGCACGGGCGCGTCCGGTTGCGGAAGAAGGAATCGCTGCAGTTGCGCAACCGGAACAGCTTGTGGACGACGTTCAGCGTCTCGCGCACCGCGCCCGCGCTCGGGAACGGCCCAAAGTACCGGCTGTCTGGGCTGCGCGCGCCGCGGTGGAACGCAAGGCGCGGGAAGTCGCCGCCGGTGATCTCGATGTACGGATAACTCTTGTCGTCGCGCAACACGACGTTGTAGCGCGGCTTCTGCGCCTTGATGAGCTGCGCCTCGAGCAACAGCGCCTCGGCCTCGGTACGCGTCACCGTCACGTCGACGGTCGCGATCTGTCCCACCATCGACGCGATGCGCGGATCGAGGCGCGGCTTCAGGAAGTAGCTGCCGACGCGGCGGCGCAGGTTGCCGGCCTTGCCGACGTAGAGCAGTTCACCACCGGAGGCGTACATCCGGTAGACGCCGGGCGCCGTGGTCAGCGTGGCGACGAATGCCTTGCCGTCGAACGGTCCATCAGGGTCCATCGGGCTCCAGTTCACCGGCCGCGATCCGCCGCGCGGTGCCGTCGGCGAGATCGAAGCGCACGATCTCGTGACGGTTGCGGTTCGCGATCCACAGTGCTCCTTCCGCAAGCGACAGCGCCGAGGGTTCGTCGAGCCGATAGTCGATCGGCAACGTGCGCAAGGTCTGCGAGCGCCGGTTCCAGATCCGCACCGCATCGTTGAACGTATCGGCAATGAAAACCACGCCACGTGGATCGATCGCCAGCGCCAGGGGATTTTGCATCCGTGCTTCCAGGCGATTGCCGTCCACGCGCCCCGACTCGAACATGCCGGCGCCGAGCAGCGTTTCGACACTGCCGTCCGCGAGGCTGACCGAGCGCAGGCCGGAACCGGCCGCATCGACGACCAGCAGCTCGCGATCGAGCACCGCGATTCCGGCCGGCTGCGCGAAGCACGCTTCGGCCGCCGGTCCATCCGCGAATCCCAGCTTGCCACTCCCCGACCAGGTTGCGGGCGGTCCGTCGCCGGGCGTGTACCGCCACACCTGGTGACACCCCGTCATCGCGACGTACAGCGCTTCGCTGTCGCTTGCCAGGCCGTACGGCGCATTGATCGACGTCCGGACGTCCGCGCTGCCGTTCACTGCAGCCGCGGATTCGCCTCCCGCGATCAAGGACACCAGGCCATCCGCGAGGTCGACGCGCCACAGCGCGTGCCCGAGCCGGTCGGAGACGTAAAGGAACCCGCCGAGCAACGCCAACCCCTGCGGATCGGTGAACGCGGCCGGTACGCCACTGCCGTTGCGCGCCGCGGCGCCACCGCCAAAGGCGCGGATCAGCGTGCCGTCGTGCGTGCACTCGAGCACGCGGCGATGACCGCTGTCGGCGATGAAGAGCCGTTCGGCCGTAGCGAGGATTCCACCGGGGAACGACAGCACGGTCGCGGGTTCCGGTTCGAGGGCCGGCCGCGATGGCCCGAACACCCTGAGGTTCTGCGCGCTCGCCTCGTCCAGCAGTGCGCCGATCCGTTCGGCAAACGCCTCGAAATGCCCCTCGCCGGCGAACGTCGCCGCGATGCGGCCATGTGCGTCGAGCAGGACCGACGTCGGCCAACCCGTCACGCCGAAGCGCTGCCACAGCCGGAAGTCGGCGTCGCTCGCAACCGCGAACCGCAGCCGGTGCCGGTTCACCGCACGCAGCACCGGTTCCACCGCGCGCTGGTGCGGGAATTTCGGGCTGTGCACGCCGACAATCGTCAGTCCGTCCTCGAACCGTTCCTCGAGCCGGCCGAGTTCAGCCATCTGGTTCCAGCAGTTGACGTTGTCGTAGGTCCAGAACCAGAGCAGCGTGACGCGACCGCGCAGTTCGGCGAGGCTCACCGGCGCGCTGGCATTGACCCACTCGAGGTCCGGCGGGAACTCGGGCGCCACCGGATCGCTCATCGCCCGCCGTTCCGCCATTGTCCGACGAGGGCCTGGCAGCCACGCCGCGCGAGTTCAACCACGTGTTCGAAGCCGGAACGGCCGCCGAAGTATGGATCCGGCACCTCCCGCGGTGGCGTGGCGCCGGAGTAATCGAGGAAGAGCTCGATCCGGTTGCGATATTCGTGCGACGCAAGCGCGCGCAGGTCACGCAGGTTGGCAAGGTCCATCGCGAGGATGCGATCGTAGGCTGCGAAGTCGGCGGCCTTGACCTGGGCCGCCCGATGGCGTTCGAGCGAGTAGCCGCTTGCGGCGGCAACCGTCACGGCCCGCGGATCGGCGCCCTCGCCAACGTGGTAGTCGCCGGTCCCTGCCGATGCGACATCCACGTCGATGCCGGCGCGCGCGAATTCGGAACGTGCGACCGCCTCGACGATCGGCGAGCGGCAGATGTTGCCGAGGCAGACGAACAACAGGCGCACGCTTACCTTCTGGTCGATGACGGGGAGTGCCGCATTCACCCGTCGCGTGGATGCGATTCCGTACGTCGCGACGCTAGCAAAACGCCGAAACCCGCGCAAACATCCGCATGCCGGCTTGCAGCCGGGTCAGGGCAGCGCCATGCAGCGCGCCACGGCGCGCCGGAAGCGAGCGGCGATCGCATCCTCGTCGCGATGACGGAACCCGCGCACGCGCCATTCGCCTGCCACCATCACGTCGCGAACCAGGCGCGTGTTGCCGGCGAACAGGAAAGAGTCGAGCAGGTTTCCGGGCCCACGTTCCGCGAGCAACGGCGAAGTGTCGTCGAGTACGACGAGGTCGGCTCGCGGTCGCGTCCCTCCCGACGCCCCACGACCCGGGTCGAACGCTGCAATGCCGGACGCCTGCATGCCGCCACGCAGTGCATTCGCCCACAACGCCTCACCGGAGCTTCCACCCGGGCTGCGTGCCGCGACGTTGCGGTGGTGCGTCGCCAGCCGCTGGCCGTACTCGAGCCAACGCAGCTCTTCGACCGGCGACACCGAGACATTCGAATCCGATCCGACGCCGAACACGCCACCCGAATCGAGATAGGCACCCAACGGGAAAATGCCATCGCCGAGGTTGGCCTCCGTCGTCGGACAAAGCCCCGCTACCGCACCGCTGGCGGCGAGGCGGCGCGTTTCGGCTGCCGTCATGTGCGTCGCGTGCACGAGACACCAGCGCCGGTCGACCGGTGCGTTGTCGAGCAGCCACTCGACCGGCCTGGCATCGCGGAGCGCGAGGCAATCCTGCACCTCGGCAAGTTGTTCGGCGACATGGATGTGGATCGGCGTCGCGAGACCTCCGAGCGCATCGACCACCGCGCGCAAGGCGTCCGGAGAGACGGCACGCAGCGAGTGCAGCGCGACGCCCAACCGCAGGAGCGGTGACTCCATCGGGTGCAGCGATTCGAACAGCCGCAGGAATGCGTCGATCGGCATGCCGAACCGACGCTGGCGCGCGGACAGGGCGCGCCCGTCGAACCCGCCCGTCCGGTACAACACCGGCAACAGCGTGAGCCCGATGCCCGCGTCGCGCGCGGCCTCGACGAGCGCCAGCGACATCGCCTCCGGGTCCGCGTAAGGCTGCCCATCGGGCGCGTTGTGCAGGTAGTGGAACTCGCACACCTGCGTGTACCCGGCCTTCAGCATCTCGACGTACACCTGCGCCGCGATGTCGCGCAGGTCCTCCGGTCCGATTCGCGACGCGAACGCGTACATCGTTTCGCGCCAGGTCCAGAAGCTGTCGTCGTCCCGTGCCGCGGACGATGCGGGACTGCCCGCGGGCATTGCGCGGCGCTCCGTCAGGCCCGCCATCAGGCGCTGGAACGCATGGGAATGGATGTTGGCGAGTCCAGGCAGCACGAAGCGGCCGACCCTTTCGCCCGGCGAGTCCACGATGTTGGCGTCGATCGCCGTGATGCGGGAGTCTCCCGGCGTGCCATCCAGGGCAATGGACGCCTGTGGGACGAAGCCGTTCGGCAACCAGGCGAAATCGGCGAGCAGGCGCGTCGATGGCATGTTGGAACCGGTGACCGAAGGGATTCGGCGACCGTCCGGCGGCGTGGCCGATCCGGTGCCGCTGGCATCATAGCCGGAAGCCCCTGAACCCGGCGTCCGCGGGGGCCGGAAACCTCGCCCGAACGACGGCGACCCGCGCTTCCGGAGAGCGCGAGCGAACATTTCGGCGATGGCGCTTGGCGCAACGTCACGAACCGGTGAAACTATCGCGTCGCCCGAGGGGCATCGATCCGCAGCGGACAATCCCGGCCCCAGGAGGAAGCTTCCGATGATGACGGATATTGCCGGGTCGACCGGACGGACCGCGCCGGCGTACTTGTGCGCAGCCATGCTGCTGATGTTGTCGGCAACGGGCACCGCTGTCGCCGCCGGATCCGCGAGCGCACGCCTGGAGCTGCCCGCGACGTCCGCACTCGGCGCACACACGCTGCTCGGCCAGGAAAACGGCAATGGCGTGAGCCCGGCCGTCACGTCACCGATCGACACGCAACCGAACGGCAGCGCGTTGATCGTCTTCAACTCCGGCTACGCGACCAACGACACGCCGCCGACCGACAGCTACGGCAACGCGTGGCCGCAACTTGGCGATACGGTCGTCTACAACGGCTACGAGGGCCAGTTCGACATCAAGGCGTACCTCGCCATGGCGGCGCATGGCGGACCCGGCCATACCGTCAGCATCGTCAAGGAAGGCCGTCCGCAAGGCGAGATCACGATTCCGTTCATCGAGGTGACCGGTGCCGACGTGCTGCAGGACGTCGTGCAGAACTATCCGCAGACCGGACCCGAGGTCACCAGCGGGAGCGTCACGACCACGGGACCCGCGACGCTGGTCGCGGTCTGGTGGGGCGACGGGCCATCGCTGCAGAACTCGGCAATCCCCAACCACGGCTTCACGCTGATCGAGAACTTCGTCGACCTGCCGCCCAACAGCGCAGTGCAGTGCGCGGTGGCCTACCGGCAGGTGGCAGGCGCAGGAACCTACGATGTCACGTGGACCGAGGCACCGAACCAGGGCGCCGTCCTGTGGTTGTTCGCGTTCCAGGGCAACCCCGGCAACGATGTCATTTTCCGCTCCGGCTTCGATTGAACGGCGATGAAAGCGGACCGGACAGGAGTGGCTTCGCCGTCGCGACGGACCGCGCGCAAGCGGCGCTGGGACGGCCTGCTGCTGGATTGCCGCCTGGCGACGTTGCGCGAAGGCGCCGGACCCTGGGGCGCGATCGAGCGTGCCGCGCTCGGCTGGCAGGATGGCCGGATCGTGTTCGCGGATGCACGGGCGGCGTTGCCGGGGCACGCGGATGCACTGGCCAACCACGTCGAATCGATGGACGGCGCGTGGATCACGCCGGGCCTCGTCGACTGCCACACGCACCTCGTGTTCGCCGGCGAGCGCGCCGGTGAGTTCGACCAGCGCCTCCTCGGTGCGAGTTACGCGGACATCGCGCGTGCGGGCGGGGGCATCGCCTCGACGGTCCGGGCAACGCGCGCCGCCACTCCCGACAGCCTGCTGCACGCGTCGCTGCCGCGCGCCCGCGCGCTCGTCGCCGACGGCGTCACGACGCTCGAAATCAAGTCCGGGTACGGCCTCGAACGTCGAAGCGAGATGAAGATGCTGCGTGTCGCGCGGCGGATCGGCGAAGCGCTCGGCATCGAAGTCCGCACCTCGTTCCTCGGCGCGCACGCGGTGCCGCCCGAATTCAAGGGGCGCCCCGAT
The DNA here is from genome assembly GCA_046347015.1 of Lysobacterales bacterium. Classification (GTDB taxonomy): domain Bacteria; phylum Pseudomonadota; class Gammaproteobacteria; order Xanthomonadales; family Rhodanobacteraceae; genus Dokdonella_A. The sequence goes on from JAXMHA010000003.1 coordinate 51,328, forward strand.
GCCTATGTCGATCTCCTGTGTGCCGACCTGCTGCCGGCGGTCGCAAAGGCCGGGCTTGCCGATGCCGTCGATGCGTACTGCGAGACGATCGGTTTCACGCCCGCACAGACCTTGCGCGTATTCGAAGCGGCCCGCTCGCTCGGTCTGCCGGTAAAACTGCACGCCGACCAGTTGTCGGACACGGGTAGCGCGAAGCTGGCGGCGAAATGCCATGCGCTGTCGGCCGACCATCTCGAATGGACGCGCGCGGACGGCGTCCGCGCCATGGCGAAGTCCGGCACGGTCGCCGTGCTGTTGCCGGGCGCCTACTACGCGCTCCGCGACACGCATGCACCGCCAATCGATGCGTTCCGCAAGCATGGCGTGCCGATGGCGGTCGCGAGCGACCTCAACCCGGGCACGTCGCCCCTGCTCTCGCTGCGCCTCGCGATGAACATGGCATGCACGCTGTTCCGGTTGACGCCGGAAGAAGCATTGCGCGGCGCGACCACGCACGCTGCGCGGGCGCTCGGCCTGCGCGACCGCGGCGTGCTCGCGCCCGGGTCGCGTGCCGACTTCGTGGCGTGGAACATCACGCAGCCGGCGGAACTCGCTTACTGGATCGGCGGTTCGCTCACGCGCCGCGTCGTCGCCGCGGGACGCACGCTGTCCGTCTGACGCGCCGCCCGGACGAGCGGCGCCGCGCAGGGGTCAGGCCGGCTTCTTCGCAGCCGTCTTCTTCGCCGGGGCCGCCTTGCGCGGCGCCGGCCGTGTGACGGCCGTCTTCCTGGCGGCGACGGTCCTGGTACCAGCGGCAGCAGCCGCACCTGCCTTGTGTGGACGCGAGTTGCCGTAGCTGCGGATCGCGATCTTGCCCTTGCGCGTCTTGCGGTCGCCCTTGCCCATGGTCACTCCGGATGCGAACGGTATCGGGGCGCGCAGGATAACAGTCCGGGGCAAGCGCGCGGAAGGCGCCGCGGGCCGTTCGGCACGGCGGACACGCTGTCGCCGCGACCATCCCGATCCCGGTGAGACCGCCGTCACTTGCCGTTTCGGCGCAGCGCGAATGCGGTCAATGGTGACTGGCGCACTCGCCATGCCCGCCGTCGCAATGTCCGGCTTCGAGCTGGATCGTCGCATGGGTGATGCCGAAGCGTTCGCGCAGCACCTGCTGCACCGCGACGATCGCATTGTCGTCCGCCATCGCCACCGAGAGCCGGGCATGCAGCGTCGCCATGATCGATCCGCCGGCGAGTTCCCACACGTGTACGTGATGGACTTCGCCGACGCCGATCCCGGCGCCCTCGATGGCCGCGGCGACCGCACGGCCATCGACGCCCTCGGGGGTGCCTTCGAGCAGGATGTGCGCGCAGCGCCGCAGCAGCCGCCACGCGCTGCCTAGGATCAACAGCGAGATCAGGACCGAAATGGCCGGATCCGCCCAGCGCCAGCCGAACCAGTGGATCGACGCCGCCGCGGCGATGGCGCCAATGGAGCCGAGCAGGTCCCCCAACACGTGCAGGCGCGCGCCGGCGGTGTTGACGTCGTGGTCGTCGTGCACGTGCAGCGCGCGCAACACGACGAGATTCACGACGAGCCCCGCCAGCGCCACCCAGAACATCATCCCGGCGAGGATCTCGCCGGGCGCGAACAACCGCTGCGCCGCCTCGACGACGATCCACGCGGCCAGCACGAACTGGGCCAGCGCGTTCGTGTAGCCCGCCAGAACTTTCATCCGCGCATATCCGAAACTCCGGCGTGAATCGGCGTCGCGCCGCGCAATCCACGCGCCGAGGAACGCGAACAGCAGCGCGGCCGCATCGACCAGCATGTGCGCTGCATCGGCGAGCAGCGCAAGCGAGCCGGACCACCAGCCGCCCACCGCTTCGACCAGCAGCGTGACCAGCGTCAGCGCGAACGCGGCGAACAGGCGCGACCGGTTGTCGGTCGCGTCGCCGGCATGCGGCGGTCCACCCGGAACGTGGCGGTGATCGTGACTCATCGTGTGTCCATGATGGTACCCTTTCGCGCGTTCCGGCATGGCGCGGGAGTGCCTGGAGCCGCGCCACGCGCCACTTCCGGTGCCACGGCCGACCTGCCGCCTCCCGGCCGAGTTGCCCACGGAGCCGGACCCGACATTGAATCCCTGATCGTGCAGCATCCCGTTCCGACGCGCGCCGCGCAGCCACGCATCGTCGTCGCGATCTTCGCGGCGTGCGCGATCCTGATCCTTGCCGCCGGCTGCCAACGGGAAGCGCCGCCACCGGCGCCAACGCCGCCAAGGGCGACGGTCTCGCCGTTGCTGCGGCCGCCGCTGACGCCGCTGTTCGACGACCTCGAACGGCGCACCTTCAACTATTTCTGGGAAACGGCCAATCCCGCGAACGGGCTCGTGCCCGACCGCTATCCCTACACCGAACCGTTCTCGAGCATCGCCGCGATCGGGTTCGCGCTGACCGCCTACGGCATCGGCGTCGAGCGCGGCTACGTCACGCGCGCCCAGTCCGTCGCGCGCGTGCTGACGACGCTGCGGTTCCTCGCCAACCTGCCGCAAGGCCCGTCGGCCACCGATGTCGCCGGGTACCACGGCTTCTACTACCACTTCCTCGACCTCGACACCGGCATGCGCTACGCCGACTGGGTCGAGCTGTCCTCGATCGACACCGCACTCTTGATGTCCGGCGTCCTGTTCTGCCAGTCGTACTTCGACGCCAGCACGCCCGACGAGGCCGAGATCCGGCGCCTCGCCGACTTCCTCTACCGGCGTGTGCAGTGGCCGTGGATGCAACCGCGCCCGCCGCTGGTCGCGCTCGGCTGGTATCCGCACGAGGGCTACCTGCCGTACGACTGGCAGGGCTACAACGAAGGCATGCTCATCTACCTGCTCGCGCTCGGTTCGCCGACCCAAGGCATCGGTGACGACGCGTGGACCGCCTGGACGAAAAGCTACGGGAAGAGCTGGAGCGAGTTCCAGAACCAGCAATACCTGTCGTTCGGACCGCAGTTCGGGCACCAGTACCCGCAGGTCTGGATTGACTTCCGCGGCATACGCGATGCCTACATGCGCAAGCACGGGCTCGACTACTTCGAGAACAGCCGCCGCGCGACGTACGCCCAACGGGCCTATGCGATCGCGAACCCGATGGGCTGGAAATCCTACGGCGAGAACGTGTGGGGACTCACCGCCAGCGACGGTCCGGTGTCGACGCAGCAGTCCTACGACGGTCATGACCGCGTCTTCCACCACTACTCGGCCCGGGGCGCCGGCAGCACCGATGCCTTCGACGACGGCACGATCGCGCCGACTGCGGCAGCCGCGTCGCTGCCGTTCGCGCCCGAGATCGTGATCCCGGCGGTCGAGGAGATGCGCTCGATGTTCGGCGGCCGGCTGTACGCGCGTTACGGCTTCGTCGACGCGTTCAACCCGAGTTTCACCTGGGACATCCCGCTCAAGACCGGCCGGATCGTCGCCGGCGTCGGCTGGGTCGCGAGCGACTGGATCGGCATCGACGAAGGGCCGATCATCGCGATGATCGAGAACTACCGGGACGACTTCGTCTGGGACGTCATGCGCCGCAATCCCTACGTGCGCCGCGGCCTCAAGCGCGCCGGGTTCACCGGTGGGTGGCTCGACGAACCCGTGCCCGAACCCGCGGTGGCTGCCAATGCCGAACCCGAAACCGCGCACTGAACCCGCCGGTCGCCACCGGCGGATCCTCGCGTGCGGCGCGGCGCTGCTGATGCTGGCCGCGCTGGCCGGCTGCCGCGAGGCGCCGCCCGGCACGACCGTCGTCACGTTCTGGGCGATGGGCCGCGAGGGCGAACTCGTCAGCCAGATCCTGCCCGGGTTCGAGCGTGAACATCCGGACATCCGCGTGGACGTCCAGCAATTGCCGTGGACGGCCGCCCACGAGAAACTGCTGACGGCGTTCGCGGGCGACGCGCTGCCCGACGTCATCCAGCTCGGCAACACGTGGATTCCGGAGTTCGCCGCGCTCGGCGCGCTGGCACCACTCGATGCACGGGTGGCGGCCACTCCGGAATTCAACCGCCCTGATTGGTTCGAAGGCACCTGGAACACCAATGTCATCGACGGACGCCTGCTCGGCATCCCGTGGTACGTCGATACCCGATTGCTGTTCTACCGCCGCGACCTGCTCGCCGCAGCCGGTTTCACCGCGCCGCCGCGCGACTGGAACGAATGGCGCACCCAGCTTGCCGCGGTGGCCGCGCGCGCGACAGACCATCGATTCGCGGTGCTGTTGCCGCTCAACGAGTTCGAGCCGCTGCTGAACCTCGCGATCGGCCCCGGCCGTCCATTGCTGAAGGACGACGGCACGCGCGGCAACTTCGAGAACCCCGGCTTCCGACGTGCGTTCTCGTTCTATGTCGGCCTGTTCCGCGACGGCTACGCCCCGCCGATGAGCGGTTCCGCGATCTCGAACCTGTACGACGAGTTCGCGCGCGGCACGTTCGTGTTCTTCATCAGTGGGCCCTGGAACATCGGTGAGTTGCGCCAGCGCCTGCCGGCGCCGTTGCAATCGGCGTGGGCCACCGCGCCTTTGCCCGGACCGGACGGTCCGGCAACCGCGATCGCCGGCGGCACGAGCCTCGTCATCAATCGTGCCTCGCGGCACCAGGACGCCGCGTGGGAATTGATTCGCTACCTGTCGATGCCTTCGACCCAGCTCCGGTTCTACGCGTTGTCGGGCGACCTGCCACCGCGACGGAGTGTCTGGCGCGAGCCGCCGCTGGCCGGTGATCCGCAGGCGCACGCCTTCGCCGAGCAGCTCGAACACGTGGTCCCCGCGCCGCAAGTGCCGGAATGGGAGCGGATCGCCGAGCAGTTACGCATCGAAACCGAACGCGTCGTGCGGGGGGGCGAATCGATCGACGCCGCGCTGGCCGGTCTCGACCGCGGCACCGACGCGATCCTTGCCAAGCGCCGCTGGCTGCTCGCGCGGGAGGCCCGCAAGTGAGCGAGCGCAGCGCCGGCTGGTGGCTTGCTGCGCCCGCCGTCGCGATGATCGGCGTGTTCTTCGCGCTGCCGGTGCTGGCCGCATTCGCCCTCAGCCTGTCCGATTTCGACATCTATTCGCTTGCCGACCTCGGCAACCTCCGCTTCGTCGGCCTGGCCAACTACCTCGAGGTCCTGCAACTGCCGTTGTTCTGGAAGACCCTGTGGAACACGCTGTATTTCGTCATCGTCGGCGTGCCGCTGTCGATCGGGGTGTCGCTCGGTGCCGCACTGCTGCTCGGTTCCCGCCTCGCGCGCTGGCGCGGACTGTTCCGCACGGCGCTGTTCGCGCCGGTCGTGACGACGGTCGTCGCCGTTGCGGTGATCTGGCGGTACCTGTTCCAGACGCGCTACGGCCTGATCAACTGGATGCTCGCCCATTTCGGAATTCCGCCCATCGACTGGCTCGGCGATCCGCATTGGGCGATGCCGGCGATCATCGTGTTCGCGGTGTGGAAGAACTTCGGCTACAACATGATCATCCTGCTCGCCGCGCTGCAGGCCATCCCGCCGGAACTCGACGAGGCCGCGCGCGTCGACGGCGCCAACGCCTGGCAGCGGATGCGCCACGTGACGCTGCCGATGCTGCGCCCGGCGCTGCTGCTGGTCGCGATCATCACCGTGTCGGGCTACTTCCAGTTGTTCGCCGAACCCTACGTGATGACGCAGGGCGACCCGCTGCAGAGCACGCTGAGCGTGCTGTACCTGATGTTCAACCAGGGTTTCAAATGGTGGAACCTCGGATTCGCCTCGGCGATCGCGTTCGTGCTGTTCGCGCTGATCCTCGCCGCGACCTTCGTGCTGATGCGACTCGATCGTGGTGATTCGGAGGCGGCGCGATGACGCGGCGGCTGCCGGCGTTCGTGGTCAACGGCGCACTCGTGCTGCTCGCGATCGCCGCGCTGGCGCCGCTCGCATGGATGGTGTCGGTCTCGTTCATGCCGCCCGGCGAGGCAAGCACGTACCCGCCCCCGCTGCTGCCGTCGCTGCCGACCCTCGACAATTACCGGGTCCTGTTCGCGCGGGCCGGGATGGGCCGGTACCTGCTGAACAGCCTCATCGTGGCCACGGCCACGACGTTGCTCGCGCTGGCCTTCGACCTCGCGGCCGGATATGCGTTCGCGAAACTCCGCTTCGCCGGCCGCGAGCGCGTGTTCCGCACCCTGCTCGCCGCATTGCTGATTCCCGGGCAAGTGACGATGATCCCGCTGTTCGTGATGATGAAGTGGATGCATCTCGTCAACAGCTATGCCGGCGTCATCGTGCCGGGCATCGCGAGCGTGTTCGGGATCTTCCTGGTCCGCCAGTACGCCCGGACGATTCCGGACGAGCTGCTCGAATCGGCGCGGCTCGACGGCGCCGGCGAGGGGCGCATCTTCATGGCCATCGTCTTGCCGCTGCTGCGGCCAATCGTCGTCACCCTCGCGATCTTCACGTTCCTCGCGAGCTGGAACGACTTCATGTGGCCGCTGATCGTGCTGGGTAGCCAGCACTGGCAAACCGCGCCGGTGGCGCTCGCGTCGCTGTCGCGCGAGCACGTGCAGGACAACGAGCTGATGATGGCGGCATCGGTCGTCACGGTGCTGCCCGTGCTGGTGCTGTTCCTGGCGCTGCAACGGCATTACATGCGTGGGCTGCTGATCGGCAGCGTCAAGGGATGATGCGCTGCGGCCACTTGCCCGCGATTGCCGTGGCGCTGGCGTTCAGCACCGGTGCGGCGCCCATCGCCAAGCCGGCGACTGGTTCCATGATGCAGGAGCACGCAATGCCCGTGCATGACGCCCTCCGCGACGCCGCCGCGTGGCAGGCCGCGGGTTCGGAACAAGTCACGGCCGTCGCGCGGGCGGCGAGCGCCGGCAACGACGCCGGGCTGTGCCTCGACTTCGATTTCCATGGCGTCGCGGGCTTCGCGACCGTCCGCCGCGCGCTGCCGATCGAGCTGCCGCCGTACTACGAATTCACGTTCCGCGTCCGTGGCGACGCTCCGCCCAACACGCTGCAATTCAAGCTGAGCGACGCCAGTGGCGACAACGTGTGGTGGTGGACGCAACCGGACTTCACTCCGTCGCGCGACTGGACCACGGTGACGATTCCTGCCGACCGGATCGCGTTCGCGTGGGGGCCGGCCAGCGACCATGTGCTGCGCCGCGCGGCGACACTGGAGTTCACCATTGCCGCGGGAACGGGCGGCCGCGGGACGATTTGCTTCGCCGATCTCGCGCTCACGCCACGGCCACCACCGCCCGCCACGCCGCCCGAGCCGACGGCCGCGGCGTCGTCCGCATTGCCGGGTTCACCGGGCGCGAACGCCCTCGACGGCAATCCGAAGACCGTGTGGCGCAGCGACCCCGCGCGCGGCAAGGCACAGGATTTCACGATCGACTTCGGCTATCGGCGCCGTTTCGACGGCATCGTGCTGCGTTGGGGCGGCGACGAATCCGCGTCACGGTACGACGTGCTGCTGTCGGACGATGGCCGCGACTGGCAGCGCGCGCGACGAGTCACCTCGGGGACGCGCGGCGCCGTGGCGCTGTTCGTCGGTGCGGCCGAGGCGCGATTCCTGAGACTCGCATTGCACGCCGGACCGGGGCGCGGCTATGCCCTCGCCGACATCGACGTCGTGGATGGCGCGACCGCCAACGCGTTCATCGAAGCCATCGCGGCCAAGTCGCCGCGCGGGCGCTTTCCGCGCGCGTTCCTGGGCAAACCGTCGTACTGGACGCTGGTCGGCATCGACGGCGGCAGCGACAGCGCGCTGTTGTCGACGGATGGTGCGATCGAAGTGGCGCGCGGCGGCTTCTCGATCGAGCCGTTCCTGCTCGACGCCGATGGCCACGTGACGAGCTGGGCCGACGCAGCGTCGCAACCGCGCCTTGCACCCGGCGGCCTGCCTTTGCCGGAGGTCGAGTGGACGACGCGCGACGCGGCCCTGATCATCAGCGCGTTTGGTGACGGAACCCGCGACGACGCGCGGCTCATTGCAAGCTACACACTCCACAATCGATCAGCGAACATCCTGCACACGACCCTCGCGCTCGCGATCCGGCCGTTCCAGGTCAATCCGCCGTCGCAAACGCTGAACCTCGTCGGCGGCGTCAGCCCGATCCACACGATCGCGTGGAACGACCGCACGGTCGACGTCGATGGCCGGCCGCGAATCTGGCCGCTGGAGATCCCGGCCACGGCGTTCGCGACTTCGTTCGATGCGGGCCCGGCCGTAGCGCACCTTGCCGACCGCACACGCCCATCGACGCGGGCGGCCAAGGACGAGTCGGGTCTCGCGTCAGCCGCCCTGCTGTATCGCATGGACCTCGCGCCCGGCGCGCGACGGACGGTCTCGCTGGTCGCGCCGTGGAACGGCACCGTCCCGCCGGAAGCGACCCGTACATCCGCAACATGGGTGGGGGAACGGCGCGCGAGCGTCGAATCCAGATGGCGATCGCGCCTTGGTGAGGTCCGCATCACGTTGCCGCCGGCGGCCGGCAATCTTGCCGACGTCGTGCGCACCGCCGAGGCCGACATCCTGATGTCGCGCGGCGGCCCCGCGTTGCGCCCGGGAACACGCGACTACGCGCGCTCGTGGATCCGCGACGGCGCGATGATGTCGGACGCGCTGCTGCGGCTTGGCGCCGACGATGCGGCCCGCGATTTCCTCGCCTGGTACGCGCCGCGCCAGTTCGACAACGGCAAGGTGCCGTGCTGCGTCGATGCCCGCGGCGCCGATCCGACGCCCGAGCACGACAGCAACGGCGAGTTCATCCACCTTGCCTTCGATGTCTGGCAATACACGCGCGACCGCACCCTGCTCGAAGCGATGTGGCCACACGTGGTCCGCGCAGTCGGGTGGCTCGACGCGCTCCGTGCGACCGAGTCTGGCGACGCCAATCCCGAGTTCCGCGGCCTGCTGCCACCGTCGATCAGCCACGAAGGCTATTCGGCGAAGCCGATGCACTCGTACTGGGACGACTTCTGGGCACTCGCTGGCTACGCGGACGCGGCGGCGATCGCCCGCACTCTCGGCCGTGCCGACGAGGCCTCGCGCTGGCAGCGCGCCCACGACGGATTCCGCGCCGCGATCACTCGTTCGATCAATGCGGTGGCGACAGCACGCGGCATCGGCTACCTGCCCGGCGCGGCCGACCTCGGCGACTTCGACGCCACGTCGAGCACGATTGCACTGAGTGTCGCCGGCCTGCGCGACGCGCTGCCGGAAAAATTGGTGCGCGGCACCTGGGACCGCTACTGGGACGAATTCACCGCGCGCCGGGACGGAACGCGGAACTGGGACGACTACACGCCGTACGAATGGCGCAACATCGGTGCCCTCGTGCGCCTCGGCGAGCGTGAACGGGCGGATGCCGCAGGCGACTGGCTCATGGCGGGCCGGCGGCCGGCGGCCTGGAACCAGTGGCCCGAAGTCGTCACGCGCGACACCCGCAAGGCCCGTTTCATCGGCGACCTGCCGCACGCATGGGTCGCCGCCGACTTCATTTCCGCAACGCTCGACCGGTTGGCCTACGTCGACCGGGGCACGAGTGCACTCGTCCTCGCGGCTGGCGTGCCGCCCGCGTGGCTCGACGATGGCGGCCTGTCGGTCTCCGGCCTCGCGACGCCGTACGGCCGTCTCGACTACACCCTGCGACGCGACGGCCACGGTTTGCGGTTGTCGATCGTCACCGCGCTGGCGATCCCGTCGGGCGGCCTGCTGTTCCGGCCACCCGGCACGCCCGCCGGTCCGGCCCGTGTCGACGGCCGGGCGCAGGCGGTGCAGGACGGGTTGATCCGCATCGATCACGCCCCCGCGGTCGTCACGCTGACGTTGCGCGGCGAGTGACGGACCCTCGCCGTCCCCTCGATCCCGAGCACTCGCGCCAATAGCGCGTCGAGGCTCACCGGCCCCGGGCCCGCAAGCAGCAGCCAGCCGAACACGAGGATGTACAGCACTTCGTCGAGTTCGACGAAGTCATCGAGCCCGTGCACGTTCTTGATGACGACGAACGCGATGGCGACGATCATGTTGATGATCATCGGAATCGACACGAGGCGGGTGAGGAGGCCGAGCATGATCAGTGCCCCGCCGACCATTTCGGTGCCGGCGGAAAGCCCCGCGCTGAAAGCCGGGAACGGAATGGCCCAGTCGACGAAGCGGGCGGTGAATCCGTCGAGGTTGTGCAGCTTCGCGAGCCCGGTCTCGAACCAGAAATAGCCGAACACGAGCCGCATCGCGAGGGGCGCAAGCCACTCGAAGCGGGACAGGAACTCGAGCAGGTTCGTTGACAGGCGTGACAAGTTGGACGACATGTTCGCACTCCGGAAGCGGGACTGGGGAGGTACGGCAGGAAGGCTGCCGCGGCAACGATTGCGACCGATCCGGACCGGAGGTGCACGACGGAGCTTTCACGAAAGCGGTTCGCCATCCGCCGGGCCGCAGGACCACGCGAAAGGAATCCCCCTCGGCCCCGTTCCTGTATGCATCCGACCGGTCCCGCGCCCCGGTCGTGATTCGTTTCCGGCACGCGGCGCGACGATGACCACAACTTCCACGGAGTACCCATGAACCACGCAACGAAGCTCACCGCCATCGCCCTCGCCACCGCCGCCGCGGGTTTCTTCACGCTCAACGCGGCCCACGCCGCGGACCAGGGTGGGAAGGCCGACACCGCGCAGGTGAAGTGCATGAACTCGTCGTCCTGCAAGGGCCATGGCGCCTGCAAGACCGCCAACAACTCGTGCAAGGGCCAGAATGCCTGCAAGGGCCAGGGATTCACGATGCAGAAGAGCGATGCCGCGTGCAAGGCGGCGCAGGAAGCGGCGCACACGTCGATGTGATTGAGCTCCGCGCGATCCGCACCCCACCCGTGGTGCGGGTCGCGTGGCCTTCGAACCCTACCGGATCCCGGACCATGCACGACGACCCCCGTTCCCCGGCGCTCGGCTACGGCATCGGCTTGAGGGCCGATCACTATTCCGAACTGATCGCGCGCGACGTCCCGCTCGACTGGCTCGAGGTCCTCAGCGAGAACTACCTCGTTCCCGGCGGCCCGCCGCTCGCGTGGCTCGACCGCTTCCGCGACCGCGTGCCGCTGGTCATGCACGGCGTGTCGCTGTCGATCGGCGGCGTCGATCCGCTCGACGACGGCTATCTCGATGCGCTCGCGACGCTTGCCGCGCGGATCGAGCCGGCCTGGATTTCGGACCACCTGTGCTGGACCGGCGTCGACGGCACGAACCTGCACGACCTGATGCCGCTGCCGTACACCGAGGAAGCGCTGGCGCACGTCGTGCGCCGGGTCGAGCAGGTGCAGCTTCGCCTCGGCCGGCGCATCGCGCTCGAGAACGTATCGAGCTACGTCGCGTTCGCCGACTCGACCCTCGCCGAATGTGACTTCCTCGCCGAAGTCGCGCGCCGCGCCGACTGCCTGATCCTGCTCGACATCAACAACGTCCATGTCAGCGCCGCCAACCACGGCTTCGACGCGGAAGCCTACCTTGCGGCGATGCCGCCCGACCGCATCCAGCAATTCCACCTGGCCGGCCACAGCCGAAACGGCGCGTTGCTGATCGACACGCACGACGCCGCGATCGACGACCCGGTCTGGGCGTTGTATGCCTCCGCGGTGCGCCGCTTCGGCCGCGTCTCGACGTCGATCGAGCGCGATGACCACATCCCGCCGCTCGACCAGCTGCTGGCGGAACTGCAATACGCACGGGCGATCGCGGAACCGCTGCTGGAGGCCGCATGAGCAACCTTGCGGCGACGCAACTGGCGATGCAGGCCGCGGTGATGGGCCGCGCAGCCAACACCGGCATCGCGGCAGGCATCGTCGGCAACGCCGAAGCCGGTGCGGCCGAACGAATCGGGGTTTACGCCCATGCCTACCGGTCCCGGCTCACCGGAATCCTGGGCGAGGATTACCCCGCCCTCGCCGCCGTCGCCGGTGAAGACGGTTTCGGTGCGATCGCGTCCGCGTACATCGATGCGATCCCATCCCGTCATCGCAACGTGCGCTGGTACGGCGATGCCCTGGCCGGGTTCCTGCGCTCGTCGCCGGGATGGTCCGCCAGGCCGGAACTCGCCGACCTCGCCGCACTCGACTGGGCGATCGGCCTCGCCTTCGATGCGGCCGACGAACCTTCCCGCCCGGCAAGCGATCTCGCCGCCATCGCGCCATCCCAATGGCCCGGCTTGCGCCTGCGGCCGCATCCGTCGTTGCAATTCGTCCCGCTCGCGACCAACGCCGGCGCCATCCGCCGCGCGGTCGACGCCGGCGAACCGCCGCCGCCAACGATGGTACTGGCGCCGCCCGAGACGCGAGCGGCATGGCGTCACGATGGAACGGTGCTCCACCGCGGACTCGCGGACGACGAAGCCGCCGCGGTCGAAGCACTGGCGAGCGGCACGTTCGCCGACCTGTGTTCGGCATTGCGTCCGTTCCACGAGGAAGCCGCCGTCGCGCCGCGCGCCGCGGCCCTGCTCCGGTGCTGGTTCGACGACCACTGGATCGCGGCCATCGCGCCCGGCGACACCGCCATCACGCCGCCGGCGTGACTGCCGCGCCGCGCTGCCGGCGCCGGCCTCCGAACCGCTGCTGCAGGTCCTCGAAGTACAGGTAGATCACCGGCGTCACGTACAGCGTCAGCAACTGCGAGGTCAGCAGTCCGCCGACGACCGCGAGCCCGAGCGGCCGCCGCGCGTCCGCTCCGACACCCGTGGCAACCGCGATCGGCAGCGTCCCCATCAACGCCGCGAACGTCGTCATCATGATCGGCCGGAACCGGACCACGCACGCGTCGGTGATCGCACGCAACGGTTCCTCGCCGGCACGCTGCCGGGCAATCGCGAAATCGATCATCATGATCGCGTTCTTCTTGACGATGCCGATCAGCATGATCAGGCCGACCGCCCCGTACAGGTCGAGGTCCATGTGGAACAGCATCAGGGTCGCCAGCGCGCCGAAGATCGCGGTCGGCAGGCTCGACAGGATCGTCAGCGGATGGATGAAGCTTTCGTAGAGGATGCCGAGCACGAGGTAGATCACGAACACGGCGAGTACGAGCAACAGCCCCATCCCGGCGAGCGAGTCCTGAAATGTCTGCGTGGTGCCCTGGAACGACGTGCTGATCGTGTCCGGCAGGTGCAGCGCGGCCACTGTCTTCCCGACGCCCGCGACGGCATCGCTGAGCGCCATTCCCGAAGCGAGGTTGAACGACACCGTGACGGCCGGGACCTGGCCGAGGTGGTTGATCGTCGCCGGCCCGACCGACTGGCTGCGGCGCGTCACGGCGGCGAGCGGTACCAGTTGCGCAGGCGCGTCGGCGGTGGCACCCGAACCGGGAGTGCCGGCGGCCGGCGGTGGCTGTGCGGACAACCAGATCGACGACAGGACATTCGGATCGGCCTGCCGCCTGGGGTCGACCTGCAGCAGCACCCAGAACTGGTCCGAGGGCGTGTAGATGGTCGAGACCTGGGCCGGGCCGAACGCGTCGTACAGGGCCGTCTCGATCCGGGCCGGCGTCACGCCATAGGCCGCGGCCGCCGTACGGTCGATCGCGACGTCGAGCTGCGGGTTGGCGATCTGCATGTCGCTCGACACGTCGAGGAACCCCGGCCGTCTGGCGAGGGCCGCAACCAGTTTCGGCGCCCACTCGAAAAGCTTCGCGGTGTCGGTGTCCTGCAGCGTGAACTGATAGGTCGCGTTGGTCAGGTGCGCGCCGATCCGGATCAGCGGGATGTTCTGCAGGAAGATCCGCAGGCCCGGGATGCCCTGCACCTTCGGCCGGAGTTCCTGCATCACGACGTCGGCCGGCGGGCGCTCTCCGAACGGTTTCAACTGGATGATCAGGCGCCCCGTGTTCAGCGTCGAACTGCTGCCGCCGGCGCCGATGAACGCCACCACCAGCGCAACGCTTGGATCCTTGCGGATGATCGCCGCCGCCTCGAGCTGTTTTGCCCGCATCTCGTCGAAGCCGATGTCCTGCGCCGCCTCGGTGAACGCGAAGAGCTGCCCCGTGTCGTCGCTCGGCAGGAAACCCTTCGGGATCCGGTACACGAGCCAGGCCGTCGCGACCAGCAGCAGCAGGAATGCCACGAGCACCGCCCGGCGATGCACGAGGCTCAGTTCGAGCGTCGAGCGATAACCCCCCTGTACCGCGTCGAACCCCTGCCCGATCCAGCGGTACAGCCGACCGTGATGCGCTTCCTTGCCGGCGGCCAGCATCCGGCTGCACAGCATCGGCGTCAGGCTCAACGACACGAGGCCCGACACCAGCACCGCGGCAACGATCGTCACCGCGAACTCGTTGAGCAGGCGACCGATCAAGCCGCCCATGAACAATACCGGGATGAACACCGCGGCGAGGGCCAGCGTCATCGACACGATGGTGAAGCCGATCTCGCGGGCGCCGTCGAGCGTCGCCGTCAGTCGATCCTTGCCCATTTCGACGTGGCGCGAGACGTTTTCGAGCATGACGATCGCGTCGTCGACGACGAAACCGACCGACAGCGTCAGCGCCATCAGCGACAGGTTGTCCAGGCTGAACCCGAGCGCGAACATCACCGCGAAGGTGCCGATCACGGACATCGGCAGCGCCAGCGACGGAATGACCGTCGCCGACACGTTGCGCAGGAACACGAAGATCACCATCACCACCAACGCCAGCGCCAGCAGCAGGCTGAACTTCACGTCGTCGACCGACGCGCGGATGCTTTCCGAGCGGTCGTAGATGACCTGCATGTGGGCACCCGCCGGGAGCGACGCGACGAAGGCCGGGAGAATGCGGCGAATGTCCCCGACCACCCGGATCGTGTTGGTGCCCGGTTGCTTCTGGATGGCCAGCACGACGCACGGCTGGCCGTCGGCGAATGCGCCGCCCTTGTCGTTCTGCACCCCGTCGTACACGTGTGCGACGTCCTTCAGCCGCACCGGCGCGCCGTTGCGGTACGCGACGATCAGGTCGCGCCAGGCGGTCGCCGCATGCATCTGCCCGTCGACCATCACGTTGTAAATGCGGTCCGGGCCGTACAACGTGCCGGTCGGCTGGTTCGGATTGCCGTCCGCGACCGCCGCCGCCACGGTGTCGATGCCGATGCCGCGCGCCGCCAGCGCGTCGGGATCCACGTCGATGCGCAACGCGTACTTCCGCGATCCGTACACGTTGACCTGCGCGACGCCGGACACCATCGAGATGCGTTGGGCGAGGACGTTCTCCGCGTATTCGTCGACGGTGGACATCGGCAGCGTCGACGACGTGAACGCGACGTACAGGATCGGCGCGTCCGCCGGATTGACCTTGCGGTAGGTCGGCGGCGTCGGCATTTCGACCGGCAGTTGCCGCAGTGCCGAAGAAATCGCCGACTGCACGTCGGCTGCGGCGGCGTCGATGTTGCGGTCGAGCGCGAACTGCAGCGTGATCGACGTCGAGCCGAGGGAGCTGATCGACGTCATCGAATCGATCGAAGGGATCGTCGAGAACTGCTTTTCGAGCGGCGTCGCGACCGCCGACGCCATCGTTTCCGGCGATGCCCCGGGCAGCGACGCGGTCACCGAGATCGTCGGGAAGTCGACGTTCGGCAGGGCCGCGACCGGCAACTCGCGGTAGCCCGCGATCCCGAACACGAGGATGCCGACCATGACCAGCGTGGTCATGACCGGCCGCCGGACGAAAATCTCCGAGACGTTCACGACGGTTCGGCGGTGACCTTCACGGTGGTGCCGTCTTGCAGCCGCGACTGGCCATCGAGCACGACCGTTTCACCGGCTGCCAATCCCTTCGCGACGACCGCATTGCCGTCCTCGACCCGATCGACGGTCACGACCCGTTGTTCCACATGGCCGTTCGCGCCAACGACGAACACGTAGCGGCCATCGGGACCATCCTGCACGGCACGATTCGGAACCACGATTGCCTGCGGGTCATGGCCGATCGTCACGCTGACCGAGACGAGTTGCCCCGGCCACAGGGCATGGCCCGCGTTCGCGAACTCGGCGCGCAGGCGAATCGTGCCCGTCGTGCTGTCGACGGCGTTGTCGATGAAGGCCACCTTGCCCGGGACCGCCGTCGCCGCGCCCTCGGCACGGGCAGCGACGGCCAGCGGTTGCGCGCTTTGCGCCTGCTGCAGGCGCGCGAGGTCCCGCCCCGGCAGCGGGAACGTCACGTAAATCGGTTCGATCTGGTTGATGACGACCAACGGGTTCGTGTCGTTGGCCTTCACGACATTGCCGGGCTGGATCAGGATCCGCCCGAGGCGCCCGGCGATTGGCGCCCGGATGTCGGTATAGCCGAGTGACAATCTTGCGGCAGCCACGTTCGCTTCGTCCACCTTGACGGCCGCGCCAGCCGCTTCGAGATTGGTGCGGTACTGCTGCATCTGGTCCGCCGAGATATAGCCTTTGGCGGCGACGGCAGCGTAGCGGCGCACCTGCGACCGAGCCTGGTCGAGCAGGGCGCCGTCCTTCGCGCGTTGCGCCTCGGCCTGGTGCAGCTCGGCTTCGGCCGGGCGCGGATCGATCCGGAACAGCGGTTGTCCTGCGTCGACCCGCGCTCCGTCGGCGACGAATGCACGCTCGAGCGTGCCATCGACCAGCGATTTCACCGCGACGCTGTTGATCGCCTCGACCGTGCCCGTCGCGTCGATCCGCACCGGCACGTCGCGCACCTGCGCGGTCACGACCGTCACGGGTACCGGAGCTTCGGGAGGCGGTCCGCCCGAACGCGAACACGCGCCGAGCACGACGATGGCCAGTACGGCCGGGATCAGGCGACCGCACGCGCGAACCGCGCCCGAATGGGCGCGGCGCGCCCTGCAGTTCATCGACGACATTTGGCCATTGTGACGGCTCGGGACGCCGCGAGGCCACACAGCGACCGTAAACATCGGGTAAAGGAGCGCCCGTGCCGCCTTTCCCCACGGGCCTCGCGCCACTACACTGCCGACGCCACGCGATGCTGCGCACCCGCCAGGCGTCGCGTGGACCTTGTCGAACCCCGCTGTCGCGGAATGCGGCGCCGCGCCGAGTCGCGCGCGGCGTGACGATCCATGCCCCTGCCCACCATTACCCTTCCCCTGCCCGCGCCGCCGCACTCGCGGCAACGTTGGCTTGCGCCCCATGGTTCTTCGCTCGCGCTGGCGCTGCTCGATGCCGCGCGCCGCCATGACGGCTTGGTCGTCGCTGTCTGCCACGACACGCTCGGAACACAGAACCTCGCTACCGAACTTGCCGCGTTCGCGGGCGATACCTCCGGCATCTTCACCTTCCCCGACTGGGAAACGCTGCCGTACGACCTGTTTCCACCGCATCCGGACATCGTGTCGCAACGGATCGCCACGTTGTATCGGCTGCCCGATGCGAGGCGCGGCATCCTCGTCGTTCCGGTCGCGACGCTGATGCAGCGCCTGCCGCCGGTGCGGTACGTCGCCGGCGCAACGCTGCTGCTCGAACGCGGCCAGCGGTACGACATTGCCGCGCAACGCAGCCGCCTCGAAGCCGCGGGTTACCGCAGCGTGCCGCAGGTCGCCGAACCCGGCGACTTCGCGGTGCGCGGTTCGATCGTCGATCTCTACGCCATGGGCAGCGACGCACCGTACCGGATCGAGTTGCTCGACGACGAGATCGACACGATCCGCCGGTTCGATCCGGACACGCAACGCTCGCGTGACCCGGTCGAGCGCGTCGACCTGCTGCCCGCACGCGAGTTTCCGCTCACGCCCGATTCGATCCGCACGTTCCGCACGGCACTGCGCGAGCGTTTTCCGATCGACCCGCACCGTTGCCCGCTTTACCAGGACCTTCGCGAAGGCGCAACGCCGGCGGGCATCGAGTACTACCTGCCCCTCTTCTTCGAATCGACGGCCACGCTGTTCGACTACCTCGGTGAACGTACGCTCCTCGTCATCGGCCCGGGGGCACTCGAAGCCGCGGACGAGTTCTGGCAGCGCGTCGAATCACGTCACGAGGAGCGCGCGCACGACATCGAACGTCCGATCCTCGGTCCGGCGGAGCTCTATCTGCGGCCCGACGAGCTGCGTGCCGCGCTGAACCACCGCCCGCGCGTCGACATCATGGCCCGCACCGAAGCCGGTGCCGGCGCCCCGATGCCGCATCCCGTCGCGGCCGATCCCGGCACGGCCCCCGTCCCGATGCTGCCACTGAACCGCAAAGGTGTTCCGGTTGCTTCGGACCTCGCGGGTTTTCTTGCGGCGTCGCCGGGACCGGTCCTGCTCGCAGCCGATTCACCCGGCCGCCGCGAAGTGCTGCTCGGCCTCCTCGGCCCTGCCGGAATCCGCCCGGAGCCGGTCGCATCGTGGGCGGACTTCGCCAAGCTCGTCGACGCGACGACGATTCCTCGCGGCGACGGCGACGGCGCCCGGCTCGCAATCATGGTCGCGCCGCTCGAGCAGGGATTCACGCTCACCGGAAGCGGCGTCACCGTCCTGACCGAGCGCGAGCTGTTCGGCGACCAGGCGCGCCAGGAACGCCGCCGCACGCACGCGGTGCGCGATCCGGAAACCATCCTGCGCGACCTCGGCGAGCTGACCGACGGTGCGCCGATCGTCCACGTCGACCATGGCGTCGGCCGTTATCGCGGTCTCGTCACGCTCGACGCCGGCGGCCAGACCGGCGAGTTCCTGGCCATCGAGTACGCGCGCGGGGACCGGCTGTACGTCCCGGTGGCGCAACTGCAACGGGTGTCGCGCTACACCGGCGCGTCACCCGAGCTCGCGCCGTTGCACGCGCTGGGCGGCGATGCGTGGGAGCGCGTCCGCCGCAGGGCGGCGGCCAAGGTCCGCGACGTCGCGGCCGAGATGCTGGCCCTGCACGCCGAGCGCGCGGCGCGGCCAGGCGTCGTGGTCCCCGTCGACCGCGCCCTCGTCGACCAGTTCGGCGCCGGTTTTCCGTTCGAGCTGACCGCCGATCAGGCGGCGGCGATCGACGCGGTCCTCGCCGACCTCGCCGCGCCACGCCGCATGGACCGCCTCGTCTGCGGCGATGTCGGCTTCGGCAAGACCGAGGTGGCACTGCGCGCGGCGTTCGCGGTGGCGTCGGCCGGGCGGCAGGTCGCGGTGCTGGTGCCGACCACGCTGCTCGCGCAGCAGCATTTCCGCACGTTCGCCGACCGTTTCGCCGATTGGCCGCTGCGAATCGAGATGTTGTCCCGCTTCCGTTCCGCCGCGGAGAGCGCCGGCGTACTCGCGGCACTCGCGGAGGGCCGCGTGGACATCGTCATCGGCACGCACAAGCTGCTCCAGCGCAGCGTGCGGTTCAAGGACCTCGGCCTCGTCATCGTCGACGAGGAACAGCGGTTCGGCGTGCGGCACAAGGAACAGCTCAAGAAGCTTCGCGCCGAAGTCGACCTCCTGACGCTCACCGCGACGCCGATCCCGCGCACGCTGAACATGTCCCTCGCCGGCCTGCGCGACCTCAGCATCATCGCCACGCCGCCCGCGCACCGGATGGCGATCAAGACCTTCATCGGACGCCGCGACCCGGCAGTGATCCGGGAGGCGCTGCAACGCGAACTGGCGCGCGGCGGCCAGATCTACTTCCTGCACAACGACGTCGAATCGATCGGGCGCGCGGCGCGCGAGGTCGGCGAGTTGATGCCCGAGGCGCGCATCCGCATCGCCCATGGGCAAATGCCGGAACGCGAACTCGAGCAGGTCATGCTCGACTTCTACCGCCAGCGCAGCAACGTGCTCGTCTGCACGACGATCATCGAGTCCGGCATCGACGTGCCGAGCGCGAACACGATCATCATCGAACGCGCCGACCGCTTCGGGTTGGCCCAGTTGCACCAGCTGCGTGGCCGCGTCGGCCGTTCACACCACCGTGCCTATGCCTACCTGATGGTGCCCGACGGCGGCGCCATCAGCGTGGACGCCGAAAAGCGCCTCGAGGCCCTGGCATCGATCGAAGACCTCGGCGCCGGCTTCACGCTGGCGACGCACGACCTCGAAATCCGCGGTGCCGGCGAGTTGCTGGGCGAAGAACAGAGCGGGCAGATCGAGGAAATCGGGTTTGCGCTCTACTCGGAACTGCTGGATCGGGCGGTGCGCGCGTTGCGCGAAGGCCGCAGCGCGGACGACGATTTCGACCCGGCAACCGAGATCGAGGTCGACCTGCGTTCACCGGCGTTGATTCCGTCGGACTACCTTCCGGACGTCCACACGCGCCTGACGCTGTACAAGCGGATTGCCGGTGCCCGCGACGATGCCGCCTTGCGCGACCTGCAGGTCGAGATGATCGACCGCTTTGGGCTGCTGCCGGAACCGTTGCGCACGCTGTTCGCGGCGGCGGCGCTGAAGCTGGCCGCGGCCCCGCTCGGCATCCGCAAGCTCGAAGCGGGCCCGGACGGCGGCCGCATCACGTTCGACGAGCGGCCGGCCATCGACCCGCTGGCCGTCATCCGCCTGATCCAGGGCCAGCCACGAACCTATGCGCTGGATGGCAAGGACCGGTTGCGGTTCCACCGGCCGCTGCCAAGTGCCGCCGACCGCATCGCAGCGTTGCGCGAACTGCTCGACACCTTCGCTGCCGGCTCGGGAACGACCGCTGCGCCACGAGGCGTTCAGGCGGCCGGCAAGACAGCGGCGTCGGCGGCGCGCGAGTACACGTAGACACCTGCGGGCGGAAAGTTGCGCCACGCGGTACCCGCGTGGCGGACTCGCAGGCCGCGCTCATCCAGCAGCTCGCGCGGGATCGGGCTTGCCGGGCCATAGGTGAACTGCACGAAAACGCCACCCGGGGCCAGCACCTCGAATACCGCTGTCAGGATCGCACGCTGGAGCGTCCGCGGCATCGACAGGAAGCCAAGGCCGCTCAGTACGGCATCGACCGGGATGCGCTCGCCGAAGCCGGTGTGCCGAGCGATATCCGGTAGCCGCGCTGCATCGCCACAGACGACTTGCACGGCCGGGAAGCGCCGCTGCAGCAACTGGTGCAACTCCTCGTTCAGTTCGACGACGAGGAGGGCTCCGGGGGCAATGCCACTGGCGAGCAACGCTTCGGTGAACACGCCGGTGCCGGCACCGAGTTCGACCACGCCGCGGGGCTTGCCTGGCATCGCGGCCAGCATGCGTTCGGCCAGTTGGCGCCCTGACGGCGCAAACGCCGCGGTGACCAGCGGATTCCGCAACCATTGGCGGAAAAAGGTCCACGTCGCGCCTCCCCGCAGGCAGGCACCATTCGAGGACCCGGGGCCGGTCGGCTCACCCATCGTCGCTTTCGTTGCGGGGAATACCGGCGATGATACGCCCAGCCCGGCAAGACCCGCGGCAACGGCAGAAATGAGAAGCCCCGCAGCGATCAGGGGGAATCGCTGCGGGGCGGGGGGACGCCGGCGACGCGGAAGGGGGAGGGAGGAGGCGTCGACGGCGCTACTGCGCGTTCCGGAATGTTCTGGTTCCGGATCAATGGTTTGATAGTTGTTCCTGAGTCATGTCAGTAGCCCGCGTGGTAATAGCCCACCGAGCGGACGACCGGCCGGTACGCCGGCCTCACGACCACGGGTCGACGGTAGACGACACGCGGGCGATAAACCGGATAGGCGGGAGCGTAGTAGCCGACCGGTCCGTAATAGGCCGGGTAGTACGGACGATAGGCCGGCGCGTAATAGGGAGCGTAATAGCCGCCCCAACCATACGAGGGCCCCCAGGCACTGACATACCCGCGGCCGCCCCGCCAGCCATCTGCATAGCCTATGCTGAGGCCCGGGACTGAAATGCTGACGCCCCAATGCGATCTCGCGACAGCGGACGGGGCAGCCACTGCGGCAGCGGCAACCACGGCAATCGCCAGCAGGATCTTCGGGAACCTGGCCGTTTGCGAAGCTGCCGTCATGGCACGTCTCCAGTTGTTCGCGGCCATCGTGCAAGTGCGCGGCTGAATCGGCACTGAGCAATCGGATGCGCCGTCAAGATTCCGTTAGGCCGGATCAGGCCGCTTGATTTCCCAGCAGCGATGGACGTGCGCGCGTCGCGTGAAATCAAACGGAATCGTCGCGGCCGTGACGTCGCGCACGGCAAGATTCGCGAGGCCTTCCGCGTCGAGCCGGAATCGCCGCGCGTTGTTCGAGAAGAAGATCGTTCCAGCGGGAGCAAGGCGCGCAGCCGCCGCCGAGATGAGGCGCACATGGTCGCGCTGGACATCAAAGTCGCCGGCCCGGCTCGAGTTCGAGAATGTCGGCGGGTCGATGCAGATGAGGTCGAATTCCGCACGCTCGCCGGCGAGCCACGCCATCGCGTCGGCCTGCACCAACCGGTGTCGCGGTCCCGCGAGACCATTCAACGCGAAGTTGCGTTCAGCCCATTCGAGGTAGTTCGCGGACAGGTCGACGCTGGTCGTCCCTGCTGCGCCGCCGGCGGCCGCGGCAACGCTCAAGCTCCCGGTGTAACAAAAGAGGTTCAGGAACCGCTTTCCCCGCGACTCGATGCGCAATCGTGCCCGCAGCGGGCGGTGATCGAGGAAGAGCCCGGTATCGAGCCGGTCGAACAGGTTCACGCGGAACCGCAAGCCACCTTCCTCGACGATCAGGAACTCGTCACGCGCCGCGAGGCGCCCGTATTGCGATCCGCCCCGCGCGCGCCGGCGCGTCTTGGCCACGATGCGCTCGAGCGGAACGGCAAACACCTCGCCCGCTGCCCCGATCAATCCGCGCAAGCGCTCCCGCGCAACGGCATCGGGAATCTCGGCCGGAGGCGCGTACTCTTGCACGTGCAGCCACGTCTGCGGAAAGTCCCCGCTGTCCATTGCCACCTCACCGCCGGCCTGCACCCGTTCGCGCCCGATGGCCGTATAGACGTCCACCGCAGCCGCGTATTCGGGGATGTCCGCGTCATAGGCCCGCCAGCAACCGATGCCTTCGGCCGCGAGCCGCCGCCGGAAGTGCCGGCGTGTCTTCGTGATCCGGTTCACGACGGGCAGCGCCGCCGGCGGCAGCGGGCGCCTGGCCGGATTCGCGGCCTCCGCCGGAAGGATCTCCGCGAAAACCAGCAGTCGGCACTCCAGGGCACCGTTGAACAACACGTAGCGCCGGGATGCCCGCAGGCCGATCGAACGACCCAGGTCGTCGTCGTCCGTGATGACCGCGGCCCGCCAACCGGCAAACCCTGCCCGCAGGCGGTCGCCAAGCTCGCGGTAGAGCGGTGCCGGCGACCGGTCCGGCGACAACCGGCGCCCATACGGCGGATTGGCGATGACCAGGCCAGTGTCGCCGCAGCCTGCGGGCTTTTGCAAGGACGCGACGTCGCGACATTCGATCGACACCTGCCCGGCGATGGCGGCGCGTTCGGCGTTCGCCCGCGCCACGACGACGATGTTTGCATCGGCATCGAATCCGTGGAACACCGCGGGCAACTTTGCGCGCCCTGCCATGGCGCGCTCGCCGGCTTCGGCGACAAGGCCATGCACGAGCGCGCTGTCGCCGCCGCGCCAGCGGGAAAACCCGTCTTCGCCGCGGGCGAGTCCGGGCGCAACGTCCGCCACCATCAATGCGGCCTCGATGACGAGCGTTCCGGATCCACACATCGGGTCGACCAAGGCGCCACCTGCAGCAAAGACTTCCGGCCAGCCCGCGCGCAACAGCATTGCGCAGGCCAGGTTTTCCTTGAGGGGAGCAATGCCCTGCGCCGTGCGCCAACCACGCCGGTGGAGCGGCGCGCCGGTGAGGTCGATCGATACCGTTGCGCGGTCGCGGTGCAGGCGGACGTTCAGACGGATGGATGGCTGCCCCCGATCGATGGTGGGTCGCAGGCCGTGGCGTTCACGGAACCCGTCGGCAATCGCATCCTTGACCCGCTGGGCAATGTACGTCGTGTTGCGCAGCGCCGCGTTCGTGCCGGCCGCGTCGACCGCGAACGTGTCCTCGGGCGCAAGGTGCGAATCCCAGTCGATCGCACGCACACCGGCGTACAGGCCGGAATCGTCCGGCGCGTCGAACTCCGCGATGGGCAGCAGGATCCGGCTCGCGAGACGCGACCACACGCACGCCCGATAGGCCGTTTCGAGCGTGCCGCTGAAACGGACGCCGGCAAGCGATTCGCGCGCGTCGACCGCGCCGAGCGCCGCCAACTCGTCGCGCAGCAGCAACTCCAGCCCTTTCGGGCACGTCGCGAACAACGGGAGCATGCCGGTCAACCGAGGCCGGCAAGGAATTCACCGAACCACGCCGCGCACGCCTCGACGTGCCCGGTGAGCCGGTGTCCATCGTCGACGACGTGCAACGTCGCGTTGCGGGCCGACGCGAATGCGATGGCCGCATCGACGGGGCAGAGCTCGTCGCGCCAGCCATGCACCATCGCGGTCGGCGCCTCGGCTGCCGCGAACGTCCGGGGTACGCCATCGATCCGCACCGGCAGCGCAAGCAGGAAGAGCCCGTCGCATTGGTGCGCGAGCGACGCCAGCCCCGAGGTGAACGCACCGAGGCTCGATCCCGCAAACACGACGCGCCCCGCCTGCGGTGCACCGGCGACGGCGCGCGCGACGCGATCCATGATGCTGCGCGGATCGCGCCGGGCGTCGAGATCGCGATAATCCGGCCGGACTTCCGCCCATCCTTGCGCGGCACATACCCGCGCCAGCGCCGTCACCTTCGTTGCATCGGGTCCGCTTTCGAGTCCATGGGAAAGTATGACGGTGCCTTTCATCGCCGCGCGTCCCGCATCGCTCGCCGGAGCGCGATGCTAGCATTCCGCCACATGATCCCCGCCCGGCCATGACGATCCCGGCTGCTCCGGCTGTGCGCGACTGGCCGCTGCCGTACGTGGCGCGGCTCGAGTCCCGCGCGGTCGGCGCCATCGACCTCGTGGTCGTCCACTGTACCGAGCTGCCCGATCTCGCAACCGCGCGTACCCATGGCGAGCGGATCCTGTACCCGGCCAGCGGCACCGGGAATTCCGGCCATTGGTACATCGATCGCGACGGCACGACGTTCCGGTTCGTCGAACCGGTGCGCATCGCGCACCACGTGCACGGCTGCAACGCGCGCTCGGTCGGCATCGAGCTGGTCAACCGCGGACGCTGGCCGGACTGGAACGATTCACGTCGGCAGGAATTCACCGAACCCTATGCGCCGGCGCAGGTCGACGCACTCATCGCCCTGCTTGACGCCTTGCGCACTTCGCTGCCGGGCCTGCGCTGGATCGCCGCACACGAAGACCTCGACCGACGTCGCGAACCCGCGAGCGACGACGCGTCGATCCTGCTGCCGCGCCGCCGCGACCCGGGTCCGCTGTTCCCGTGGCCGGAGGTGCTGGCCCGCTGCCGTCTGCCGCGGCTCGTACCCGATCCCGGCGCCGCGTAGGCACGCGGTCGCTATACTGGCGCGCCACTCCGATCCCGCGCGCCATGCCCGCCGACGTCGTCGCCGAACTGCTCGAATTGTTGGCGCTGGAACGCCTCGAGGACAACCTGTTCCGCGGCCAGAGCCGCGACATCGGCACCCGCTTCGTGTTCGGCGGGCAGGTCCTCGGCCAGGCGCTGTCGGCTGCCCAGCAGACCGTCGATCCGGCACGCACCGCGCATTCCCTGCACGCGTACTTCCTACGCGCCGGCGACATCGAGCACCCGATCATCTACACCGTCGAGCGGGCGCGCGATGGCCACAGCTTTTCGGTTCGCCGCGTCACCGCGATCCAGCACGGCCAGACGATCTTCAACTTCTCGGCATCGTTCCAGGTCGCCGAGGGCGGCGTCGAGCACCAGACGCCGATGCCCGAAGTGCCGGGCCCCGAAGACCTGTCACCCCCGGTTCCGTTGCCGCCAGCCGAATTCGCGAAGTTGCCGCCGAAGTTGCAACGCTGGCTCGGCCGTTCCGGCCCGTTCGAGTTCCGCCACGTGTATCCGCGTGACGAACTGCATCCGCCGAAGCGGCCGCCGCAACAACTGGTATGGTTCCGGCTGCAACGCAAGGTCGGCGACGACGCGGTGCTGCACCGGGTCCTGCTCGCCTACGCTTCGGACTTCCACCTGATCGGCACGGCGATGTTCCCGCACGGCATCTCGTTCCTCCAGCAGAACGTGCAGGTCGCCAGCCTCGACCACGCGCTGTGGTTCCACCGGCCGTTCCGCGTCGACGACTGGCTCCTCTATGCCTGCGACAGCCCGACCGCCGAGTCGGCGCGTGGCCTGGCCCGCGGCCTCCTGTTCGACCACGGCGGCCGGCTGGTCGCGTCGAGCGTGCAGGAGGGATTGATCCGGCTGCGCAACCGCGGGAGCTGAGGCCCATCATGCGCCAGATCTACACGTCGCCACGGCTGGAAAACATCGAACGCATCGTCGCGCTGATGCGCGAGCACGGCATTGAAACCGAAATCGTGAACCGCAACCCGTGGCAGGGCTCCGACTGGAAGCGCTTCAGCTACACCAAGTCCAGCGACCGCTCGGAATGGCCGCAGGTGCAAGTCGTCCATTCCGAAGACCAGACCGCGGCGCGCCGCATCCTGCGCGAAGCCGGCATCGAACCGCCGACGCGCTTCGCCGACGATCTCGCGGCGACGCGCACCGCCGGCGACACCACCCGGCACCATGCCGTCGCCTCGCGGATCAAGCTACTGGTGCTGGTGCTGATCGGACTCATCATCGCCATCGCGGCCTTGACGATCCGCATGCGCTGATTGCCACTGCAGCGGCGCAGTGCCGATCGTCACGGTGACCTGTGCCCTATTGGCAACCGCCAAGCTCCGCACCACCATGGCGATTGGCCAGGCGCCCGGCCACCGGAGGCAATCGACCGTGAACATCGCCCGCAACTCCATCGCATCCGGCCTCCTTTGCGCTCTGGTGCTGGCATTGGCCGGATGCGACATCGATTCGGGCCATGGCAAGGTGATGGGCTCGGTGAATGTCGCACCGGGGACTCCCGCCGCCGACGCCAGCACGGTGAACGGCGCGGTCCACGTCCAGCCCGGCGCACAAGCCGCCGACGCCTCGACCGTCAACGGCGTGATCGACATTGGCGCCGGCGCGACGGTCAAGGATGCCAACACGGTCAACGGTTCCATTCGGCTCGCCGAAAAGGCGATCGCGCAATCGGCCACCACCGTCAACGGCTCGATCAAGCTCGCCGCCGGCGCGCAGGTACGGGGAGACGCGACGTCCGTCAACGGCGGCCTCGAACTCGGGCCTGGTGCCACCGTGGGCGGCAAGCTGACCAATGTCAACGGCAGCATCACCGTGAATGGCGCGCATGTCGGCAACGGAATCGAGACCGCCAATGGCGACATCGACATCATCGGCAATGCGGTCGTCGATGGTGGCCTGACCGTGCGGAAATCCAAGGGCACCAGCTTCCTCGGCATCAGTTTCGGCAGCACCCGCGATCCGAAGATCGTCATTGGTCCCGGCGCCACCGTGAATGGTCCACTGGTGTTCGAACGCGCGGTCAAGCTCTACATCAGCAAGCGCGCCACCGTCGGCGGGCCGATCACCGGCGCGACGGCAACGAAGTTCGACGGCGACCAGCCATCTGCCCAATAGGCGGACTGACGCGGCGCATTGCGCGCGCCCAGTCACAACGCCTTGACGTAGACATGCTGTGTCTTCGTGCGATGGTAGCCACGCGCGAGATACAGCGCGTGCGAATCGGGCCGCACGGCATTCGACCTCACCACCACGTCAAAGCCGCCGGTCCGGATCCACGTCTCGGCATCCCGCAGCAGCGCCGTCGCAACACCCTGGCGGCGGGCGCCGTCGTCGACGACCAGACCGACGATTTCGTGCTGCGTGCCTTCGATGATCGTCTCCCGGCGGACGACGGATATCCAGCCAACGAGCCGCCCGGCACGGTCCGCGACGGCGACATGCTGCGCGTCGTCCGCCAGCACGTGAACGAGCCGAATCCGCATCTCATCGGCATTCACCGGGTAACCGAGCTGACCCGACAGCTGCGCGATTTCGATGGCGTCATCGAGACGGGCGATCCTGATGGTCACGTCGGCGGTCATGCGCACCCTCCTCGGCCCCGGAAACCACGATCGATGCCTGGGTGGCGCGCCGGGCGCGGTGCAGGCAGCGCTGAAAGCGGCTTCATCCGCGGGCCGGTTAGGATACGCCGGCCTTCCCGGACCGGATCCCCGCATGAACCAGTTCCGCCTGCTCGCCAAGCGCCGCTTCGCGCCGTTCTTCGCGACGCAGGCGCTGTCCGCGTTCAACGACAACGCGTTCCGGCAGGCGACGATCGTGCTGATCGCGTTCCAGCTCGGCTTGTCGGACGAGCGCGTCGGGTTCTATTCGAACCTGGCGCCGGCATTGTTCATCCTGCCGTTCTTCCTGTTCTCGGCGACGGCCGGGCAGCTCGCCGAGAAGTTCGAGAAGCAGCGGTTGATCCGCTACGTAAAGCTGTTCGAAATCGGCGCGATGGTGCTGGCAGCCTGGGGCTTCCACATCGCGAGCCCCGCGGTGCTGCTGACGGTGCTGTTCCTGATGGGCCTCCACTCGACCGTATTCGGGCCGATCAAGTACGCGATCCTGCCGCAGGTGCTGGGACGCGACGAACTGGTCGGCGGCAACGGACTGGTGGAAACCGGCACGTCGCTCGCGATCCTGATCGGGATGATCGCGGGCGGAGCGGCGATGGCGGCGGCCGGCGCCGGCGTCGCGCTGGCATCGACGCTGGTGATCGGCACCGCGGTGGCGGGCTTCGCGGCCAGCCTGATGATCCCGCGGGTTCCGGCGGCGGCGCCGGGCCTCAAGCTCGAATGGAATCCATTCGTCGAGAGCGTGCGCGTGATCCGCCTCGTGACGAAGCAGCGCGCGGTATTCAACGCCGTACTCGGCATTTCGTGGTTCTGGTTCTTCGGCGGCGTCGTGACGGCGCAGTTGCCGAACTACACCAAGCTGTACCTCGGCGGCGGCGCCAGCGTCGAGATCCTCGTGCTGACGCTGTTCTCGATCGGCGTCGGCGTCGGCTCGTTGCTGTGCGAGAAGCTCTCCGGGCACCAGGTCGAGATCGGCCTCGTTCCGCTCGGTGCGTTCGGCATGACGCTGTTCGGCGTGCTGCTCTACTTCGCGCAGCACGAACCCGCTTCCGTGCGTGGTCTCGATTGGCTCGCGTTCCTGACGGCGCCCGGCCACTGGTGGATCGCGCTCGACCTCGCGCTGCTCGGGCTGTTCGCGGGCTTCTTCATCGTGCCGTTGTTCGCGCTGGTGCAAAGCCGCAGCGCGCCCGACGAAGTGTCGCGCGTCATCGCGGGCAACAACATCTTCAACGCCGTGTTCCTCGTCGCCGCGGCGGTGTTCGGTCTCGGCCTGTTGCACGCCGGACTCGACGTTCCGCAACTGTTCCTGGTCGCGGCGCTCGCGAACGCCGCGGTCACGCTGTGGATCTTCATGCTGGTCCCGGAATTCCTGATGCGCTTCGTCGCCTGGCTGCTGATCAGCCTGCTGTATCGCGTGCGCATCGATGGCGCCGGCCGGATTCCCGACGAAGGTCCGGTGCTGCTCGTCTGCAACCATGTCAGCTACATGGACGCGCTGATCATCATGGCCAGCGTGCGCCGACCAATCCGGTTCGTCATGTACCACAGGATCTTCCGCGTCCCGATCCTGAGCTTCGTGTTCCGCACCGCGAAAGCGATCCCGATCGCCGGCGCCGGCGAAGACCGGGCATTGCTCGCGCGCGCCTTCGATTCGATCGACGCAGCCCTCGCCGCGGGCGAAGCCGTCTGTGTGTTCCCCGAAGGCGGCCTGACGGTTGACGGTGAAATCGCGCCGTTTCGGCGTGGCGTCGAGAAGATCCTCGAACGGCGTCCGGTGCCGGTAGTGCCGATGGCCTTGCGCGGGCTCTGGGCCAGCATGTGGAGCCGCCGGGATTCGAGCCTGCACCGCGCACGGCTTCCGCGGCGCTTTCGCGCCCATGTCGAACTCCTCGTCGGCGACGCCGTCGATGGCGGCCGAACCGATGCCGCCGACCTCGAGGCACGGGTACGAGGGCTGCGTGGAGCGATGGCGTGACGACGCAACAAGCAGGCCGGATGCCGGTCGAAAGGCGTACCGGGTGATTCGACGGCCGGCTCTGGCCGTACAATGCCGGCATGCGTTCGGACGTCGTCCGCCTGTTCCAGACCCTGCCGCACACATGCGGCTATTTCGGCGACCGTACGGCACAGAATGTCGTCATCGATCCGAGCGCGCCGCAACTCCCGAGGATCTACGACCTCGCGCTGGCACGCGGCTACCGCAGGGCCGGCGGGCATGTCTACTTCCCGCGCTGCGCGCATTGCCGTGCCTGCATCGCGTGCCGCGTTCCGGTGGACCGCTTCAGCGCCGATCGCAGCCAGCGCCGGTGCGGGGACCGCAACGCGGACCTCGATGTCAGCATTGCATCGGCCCGTTACAGCGACGAGCATTTCGAACTGTACTCGCGCTACCTCGGCGACCGGCATTGCGGCGGCGGCATGGACGACGCGCGCCCCGAAGACTTTTCGCGGTTCCTGTACACCGCGTGGAGCCCGACGCGCTTCATCGAGTTCAGGCTGCACCAGCGGCTCGTCGCGTCGGCGGTCACGGATTTCTGCGCTGCGGGCCTGTCGGCCGTTTACACGTACTTCGATCCCGGACTCGCCTCGCGCAGCCTCGGGACATTCGCGATCATGAAGCAGATCGAGATCGCGCGCCGAAACCGCCTGCCGCACGTCTACCTCGGCTTCTGGATCCGACGCCACCCGAAGATGGACTACAAGGCCCGCTTCCGCCCGCTCGAAATCCTCGACGGCGGCCACTGGCGGGATCTCGATCCAGGGGAAGCCTGACAGGGAGATACCGTCGGCCATGACTGGCGGGGCAGGCTCCGGTTGCAGTCATTGGTTCGTTCGCGCGGCGTTCCGCGTCCTGCTCGCGCTTGCCTGCGGTCCGCTCGCGGCTGCTCCGTTGACGCTCGAACCCGGTACCGCGCGGGAGGTGTCGATCGACGCGGGGCAAACCGCGGATGTCCATGTCACGTTGCGCCCCGGCCAGGCGGCGGGATTCACCCTGCAACAACTGGACGCAACCGTGAACGTCCGCAAGATGGCTGGGCCCGGCACACCGTCACCGTTGTACCAGAATGACGCCGGCCAGTCGGCGCGATTGCGGCTGACGCTGGTAGCCGATACGCACTCGTCGTGGACGCTCCGACTCGCGGCGACCGACACGGCACGGCCAGCGCGGATCCGCGCCGCGCTGACGTCGGTCCGCGCCGCGACGCACTCCGACAGCGAGCGGGCACTGGCGGAAAACGCGTTGGCCGAAGCCGAGACGCTGCGGCGCGCGGTCCTCCAGATCGGACCGGGCAGCGAGGCCGCATCGCGCATCGCCACCATCGCCCGCTCGAAATTCGATGCCGCGCGCGCGCACGCCCGGGCGGCCGCGGACAACTGCCTCATGCTGGTGACGCTGGCCGACTGGTCCCGGCTCGACTACGCGATTGCCGACTACGCGGCCTCGGCTGCAACCGCGCGCCAAGCGCTGCGCCACACTTGCGGGCCCGATGACGATCCGGCGGCAGCGGCTGCACGGGCGGTGGCCGAGCGTACGCTCGGATCGGCTCTCGGCTATCTCGGCGACATGCTCGAGGCGACCGCGGCGCAAGAGCGTGCGCTGACGCTGTACCGCGTCACCGGTGACGCCCGCTACCAGGCAATGGCGCTCGGCAACCTCAGCGCCGACTACCGGGTGCTCGGCCGTACCAGCCAGGCGCTGCGGACCGCGCACGAGGCACTGCAGCTTGCCGAGGCCGGTGGCAATGCGCGTGGTGCCGCGTTCGCGCGGGAAAGCATCGCGGCGATCCACCTGCAACGCGGCGAACTGTCGCAAGCACTCGAAAACTATCGTGTAACGCTCGACGCCCTCGAAAAGGCGCCTTACCCGATGCTGTCCGGAATGGCCTGGAACGACCTCGGCCTCCTGCATGGACAACTCGGGGACACGACAGCCGCGCTCGACGCCTTCCACGAGGCGGAGTCCGCGTGGCTATCCGCGAACGATCGGGGCGGCCTTGCCGAAACCTGGATCAACGAAGCCGACCTCGCACTCGATTCGGGCAATGCCGCGCGCGCGGAGACGCTGTACCGGCAAGCACTCGACTACGACTCCGCCAACCGCCTGCAGCGCGAGCTGGCCCACGCCACAGGCGGACTCGGCCGCGTCGCCTTGGCGCGGGGCGATTTCGCCGCGGCCCGGCGCCAGTTCGAACAGCAACGCGCGATCGCCGTGGCCGTCGGATCGACCGCGGAAACCATCGCCGCATGGCAAGGACTCGGCGAGCTCGCCCTGCGCCAACATCGCGACGCCGATGCCAAGCGCGCTTTCACCGAGGCAGCGGCGACCGCCAGACAGTCCGGCGACCGGTCGTCGGAAGCAGCCGCCATCGCCGGCCGGGCACGCGCCGAAGAAGCCCGGGGGCGCTTCGACGCGGCCCTCGCCGCGATCGAGGCGACGCTCGCGATCGTCGAGGACCTGCACGCGCAGATCACCGAGCCCGCGCTCGCGACATCCTATTTCAGCGTACAACGTACGTATTACGAGCAGACCATCGACATCCTGCTCGCACTCGATCGCCGGCATCCCGGCCGGCACTACGCCGATCGCGCACTGGAAGTCGCCGAGCGCGCGCGGGCGCGTTCGCTGCAGCAGTTGCTGGCGCAGAAGACGATCCGGCTCGACGCCACGATCGACTCGGCGCTGCTCGAAGCCGAGCGCGATGCCGAGGATGCCTTGCGGCAAGCCGCCTGGCACCGGAACCAGCTCGCCGCCAACGCCAGTCCGATGGAACATGCAGCCGTTGCGCGGGAAATCGACGCGGCCGATGCGGCGGTGGATCGCGCGCGTGGCCGCATTCTTGCCGCCTATCCGCGCTATGCAGCGCTGGCCGATCCCCCACGCCTCGATGTCACCGCGATGCAGCGCCTACTCGGCCCGGACGCCGTGTTGCTCGAGTATTGGCTTGGCGCCGCACAAAGCCATCTCTGGTTCGTCGACGGCAGTGGCGTGACGGCCTACACGTTGCCGGCAGGCGCCAGGATCAATGCGGTCGTGCAGCACCTGCGCGCCTCCGTGCTGCGTGCAGCGCCGTCCGATGCGGCGCAACCGATCGCGGCGCTGGTCGCTCGCGAGCGGCAGGCCCGGCAGGAATCGGCGCGCCTCGCCGCCGATCTCGCACGCACCGTGCTTGCCCCGGCCGCGAAACGGATCGGCCAGCGCACCGTCGTGATCGTCGCCGACGGCGACCTGCAGCTCGTTCCGTTCGCGTTGCTGGAAACGGGAGCCGGTGGACCGTACCGGTTCGCGTACCTGCCATCTCTCGGCGCGTTGCGGGCGATGCGCGCCGCGCCGAAGCCGGCCACGGTGCCGGACGCCATTGCCGTGTTCGCCGATCCGGTGCTGCACGCCGACGATCCCCGAATCGATGCACCGCCGAACCAGAGCCAAAGCGCTTCGGCGGACGCAGCGGCGACGGTGACGCCGGCGCTCGATGCGCTGCCGCCGCTACCGTTCACGAACCGGGAGGCTCGCGCCATCGTGGATGCCGCGGCTCCAGCCCGCGTGCACGTCGCGCTCGGCCTCGAGGCGAACCGCCCCGCTGCGCTTGCCCTCGACTGGATGCCCTACAGGTACATCCATTTCGCGACCCACGCGATGATCGACCTCCGCCACCCGGATCTGTCGGGGATCGTGCTGTCGCGGTTCGACAGCCACCGCCACGCCGGGGACGGCCTGCTGGGGATGAACGACATCTATTCGCTCCGGATGGACGCCCGCCTCGTCGTGCTCGGTGTCTGCGACTCGGCGATTGGCAAGCCGGCGGGGCCCGAAGGCCTGTTCAGCCTGTCGCGGGCGTTCTTTTATGCCGGTGCGGACCGGGTGCTGGCCAGTCTGTGGCCGGTCGACGACCAGGCCAGCGCCACGTTCATGGCCGCGTTCTATCGCGAGTTGCTGAGGGAGCACGCGACACCGGACGAGTCACTTGCAGCCGCGCAACGATCGCTGCGCACGGATCCCCGTTTCGCCGCGCCATACTATTGGGCGGGATTCGTGTTGCAGGGTGACTGGCGGTGAACGACGCGCCACAAGGTCGGCTCTCCAGTCCCACCATCGCGTGGTCGCAAGATATTGATCCCGACGCCCAGGCATCGTTTGCGACACTCATCAGGCGACTCGCCCTCGGCGGCGGCGATTCCGCCGTGGAGTACGAGCGCCTGCGTCGACGCCTGGTCGTGCTGCTGCGTCGCCACGAGCCCGTACACGCCGAAGCGCTGGCGGATGTCGCGCTTGACCGGCTCGGCCGCCGGCTCAACGATGGCACTGCCGTCGACGACCCTTGCGGCTATGTCCTCGGCATCGCGCGCAAACTGGTGATGGAGGCCGGCGAGCGCAGGCAGCGCGAGCAACGCATGTTCGATGACCCGTCGTTCACGGCGCACGGGAGCGATCCGGACCATGCCGACGAGCGGCTGCTCGCTGCCCTCGGGAAATGCCTCGATCGGCTTTCGGCTGCACAGCGCGAATTCATCCTCGCCTACTACAACGCCGACGGTGCCGCGAGGATCGAGGACCGGCAACGCCTGGCCCGAGCGGACGGCGTGTCGCTCAATGCGCTTCGCAATCGCGCCTTGCGGCTGCGCGAGGCCCTCGAGCGATGCGCGCGCCAAGTGCTCGCCGGCGGCTTGGCGCGTGATGAAACGGACGTCGCGGCCACCCAAGATGTCCCAATCCCGAATCGTGGGCACGAGCCACGCGAATCCGATGATGACCGAGACTCCTGACGACCTCCTTCGCGGCTGGCTCCTGCATCGGGTGTCGCAGGACGAGGCAGCCGCAATGGAGCGCCGGATGCTGCTCGATCCGGTGCTGGCCGATCGTGTGCGGGAAGTCGAGTACGACCTGCTCGACGACGACGTGCGCGGTGCCCTCTCGAAAGCCGACCATGATGCCGTGCACAGGTACCTGCTGCGGGGGCCGGACGCCGCCGTCCGCATGGCGAGCGCGCGCGTGCTGGCATCGCGAGGAGCAGTGCAGGCCACGGCCAACGCGGCCATCTCGGCGTCGAAGCCCCCAGCGAACCACCCACCTGCACACGCAACGCCGCAGGCGCCGCTTCGTCACCGATACGCGGCTCGCCGGGTAGCGTGGACCGGCGCGCTGGCCGCCAGCGCGGTCGTGATCGCGCTCCTTGCGTCGCGGTTCCCGCAGACGCCGGAGCCGGTGCAGCCGCCGGTCGACGGCGGCACCGTCGCCGATATCACGCTGTTCGCCAGCAGCGAGCGGGGAACTGCTCCCGCATCGCACCTGGCCATCCCGCACGCGGCGACCGCCATCCGGCTGCAGGTCGAAACGCCTGCAGGGGACGAGGCCAACGTCTACACCCTCAGCGTCGGCGGAACAACCGGTACCCGCTACGTTTCCGGAACCCTCGCGCCAATGCAGGCGGGGCCGTACCACTACGTGCAAGCACTCGTGCCCGGCGCTTTCCTCGCTTCGGGTCCGCACGAAGTCACGTTGACACACGACGGCAAGCAGGATCACGTTTGGCACATCACGATCGAACGCGGCGGTTGAGGCACTACGTGGCTTGATCGAAGCTGCCCGCACGGAGCAACTGCACCATCCGGCCGGCAGCCGGGTATCCGCAATCCGGCGAGCGTGATGGATCCCGGTTTTCTCCCACTCTGGTGGAGCCCCTCGATTGAGTGGGGCACCCGCGCGGCTGGCTCGCGCCACGCCACGTGGTTCTCGACCGCCGAGTCAAGGGAGGGTGTCGTGTCCGAACGTCCGTGCCCAGTGAACCCGTCACGCAGCTTCTTGTTGTCCGGCCGGGACCTGCTCCGGATCTTCGCTGCATGTGCCGTCATCGCGGTCGGCTCGATTCATCCGAGCCCGGCGCACTCGACGACGCCGACCACGGTCCCCTTGCCCGGCCATGTCCTCGATGCCATCAACCAGTCCTCGCCCGATCCTGCGGCAACGCCGCGGGATGCGGCCCCGCTGACCCTGACCATCACGCTGAAGCGCGACGACGAAACCGGATTCCAGCACTACCTCGAAGAGGTCCACGATCCGGCTTCGGCCACGTTCCGAAGGTTCCTGAAGCCGGAAGCGGTTTCCGACCGCTTTGGTCCGTCCCGGTCCGACTACGCGACAGTGCGCGACTGGTTCGTCAGTCAGGGATTCTCGCCCACCGCGGAATCCGCGAACCGGATGACGCTGACCGTCACGGCCCCGGTCGCGGCAATCGAGCACGCACTTGCCGTCACGGTTCGGGGATACCGGCTGGGTGCCACCGAGTACCACGCCAACGACACCGACCCGACCTTGCCGGCATCGATTGCGGACAAGGTGCAGGCGATCAGCGGGCTGTCCGATCTCGCAAGGCCCCAGCCGCAAATCGCGATCGTCGAGGCGTTTTGCCGGTTGAACTCGAAGATCATCTTCACTGCCGACGGCTACACACCCCCGACCGCGGAACAGATGTATCAGGAATGCCTGACCGCCGTGCGGGACATCGCCGTGTACTTTGGTGGCGGGGGTGGCATGGGCGCCGGAATCATCGACGGCGGCGCGAACGCCCCGGGATCGCCGCCGTGGCTCGCCATCGATGGCACCGGGCAGCGCATCGGCCTCGTCGAGTTCGATGCGTTCCACACCAGCGACGTCGCGGATTACCTCGCCATGGCCGGCCTCCCCGCGAGCCTGATCGACCAGCTCAGCACGGTCGAGGTCAACGGCGGGACGTCTCCCGGTGCCGCCGAGGAAGAAGTCCTGCTCGACATCGACACCGTCCTGTCCGTCGCGCCCGGCGCCGACGTCGTCGTCTACGAGGGTTCGCCGAGCACGACCTACCAGCAGATGTTCAACGCGATGATCGGCGGGGGCGTGACGATCATCAGCAACAGCTGGTCCTCGTGCGAAGACCAGGTGACGCCGGCGGACGCGCAGAGCATCGATGCGATCCTTGCGACTGCGGCCGCATCCGGCATCACCGTGTTCAATGGCAGCGGTGACAGCGGCAGCACGTGCCTCGATGGCGCGGGCGGCACGATCGGCGTGCCGGCCGATTCACCCCACGCAACCGCAGTCGGTGGCACGACGTTGTCGGTCGGTGATGGCGGCACGTATGCGGGAGAGGCCTGGTGGAACGGTGTCGGCTCGACGCCGCAGACCGGCCAGGGCGGATTCGGTACCAGCCGCTATTTTGCGCGGCCTTCATACCAGGACGGTCACACTGCATCGGCAACGCGCTCGGTGCCCGATGTCGTCATCAATGCCGACCCGGCCACCGGCGTGATGCTGTGCCAAGCCGACGCCGGAGGCTGCCCGACCGGACTCCAGTACGGCGGCACCAGCTACGCGGCGCCGTTGTGGGCGGGGCTGATGGCACGGATCAACCAGGCCCTCGGCCAGAACTTCGGTGCGCTGAACCCACAGGTCTATCCACTCGCCGGGTCGACCGCGTTCCATGGTGCGTCGTCGATGGGCAGCGACTTCACCCACGTCGGCATTGGCTCGCCGAATGCCAACGCGCTGGTTCTCGCGCTGAGTGGACAATCCGCCGGTCCGGTCAGCACGGGCACGTCGGGCGTGTACACCTACCTGAGTCCGGCGGTGGCGCTGACACCCTATTTTTCGGGTGTCCCGAACGATGGCGCGACCGCGGCAGGAATCGTCGTGGCCCTGCGTGACGCAGCCGGCAACCCGGTATCCGGCAAGACCGTGCAATTGACCGCGAGCCCGGGCAGCCACGCGTCGATTTCTCCCGCCTCGGCAACCACTGACGCCGCCAATGGCACGGCGATCTTCGCCGTCACCGACAGTGTCGCCGAATCGTTCTCGATCACCGCGACCGATGTGACCGATGGCATCACGTTGACCTCGCCTACGCCGGTGGTTTTCAACGTCGCGCCCGCCGCCGGTGCCAGCATCATGGCGTTCCCGACCACCGTCAACGCCGACGGCATCAGCACGACGACGATCACGGTCACGCTGCAGGATGCGCAGCAGCGTCCGACGCCCGGCAAGGTCATCAGCCTCGCCCAGGGCTCCGGCCGCTCCATCGTGTCCGGCCCGAACCCGCCAGTCACCGGAGCGAACGGGCAGATCTCGTTCACCGCGACCGACGTCAACACCGAGACGGTCACCTACACCGCGGTCGATGTGACGGACGGCAACCTGCCGGTGCCGGGATCGGCCGTGGTGACCTTCCAGAATGGCGTCGGGTCGTGCGTCACGACCACGTTCACCGCGGCACCGGGCTATGCCCTGACGCCGTACGTGACCGGATTCTTCGCCCAGAATTTCTTCTACGGCAACGTGAACTTCGGTTGCGCGGGCACTGGCGGGGCCGCCTTCGACACGTCCGGTTCCATCTTCGCGACGGATTTCCCGACCGGCCAGTTGTTCCGCCTTCCGCCCGGCGGGGGCGCCGCGACCAGCCCATTGTCGACGCCGGGACCGACCATCGGTGGCCCGCCCATCTTCGGCCCCGATGGCAAGTTGTATGCGACCCACAGCGTGACGAGCAGCGGCTTCACGTCCGGCGACGTCGTCGAGCTCGACCCGGTCACCGGTGCGACGGTGCGCGTCCTCGCGTCGAACCTGACCTGCCCGCAGGCACCGACGATCGATCCGATCAGTGGCGACTTGTTCTTTGCCGACGCCTGCACCGGAGCCGGCTCGGACAACCCGTCGATCTTCCGGATCGTCGATCCCTCAGGACCCAGCCCGACCCTCGTCACCTACGCGACGATGCCGACGACGCCCACCGGGCAGATATCGTTCGCGCCGGACGGTACGCTGTATGTCGTCGTCGGCTACTACAACAACCCGCATGCGCCAATCTACGTCGTCTCCCCGACCAATGGGCCGCAGCCGCCGACCGTCACGCTGTTCCCCGACCTGACGACGAACTACTGGCTGCGGGTGGGCCGCGCGAACCCCGATGGTTCGGCGAAGTCTCTGGTCATCATGGGCGGCGATGACCTCATCACGCTCGAGGAAGCCGACATCTCGGCCGAGCCCTACGCCATCACGCCGCTCGCCGACGGTGGCGTCGGCACCGGCCCGATCGGTCCCGACGGTTGCATGTACGTGCAGAGTGCCGAAACGATCTACCGCCTTGCACCGGCAACCGGACCTTGTGAATTCGCGACGACCAATCCGTCGCCATCCGTGACGTTGTCGCCAACCGGCGTGACGCCTGACCCGCAACAGGGTGGAACGGTGACTTTCACGGCGACGTTCCGCAACGTCGGGGTCCCGCAGGGGACTCCGGTCTTCTTCCGCGTTTTCGGCGCGAACGCGCAGGCGAAGCTGGTGGATACGGACGCCGACGGGACCGCGACCTTCGTCGAAGCCGGCGTCGCGGCCGGCTCCGACACGATCTTCGCGACGGCAACCGTCGATGGCGTGACGCTGACGTCGAACACGGCGAGCATCACGTGGGATTCCGGCCCGCACACGACGTACCTCAACCTGAACCTGTCGCCGTCCACGGCGATGGCCGGGCGCCCTGTCACGTTGTCCGCGAACCTGACCGACGTGTCGGTATCGCCAGCCGTCGGCGTCCCGGGCGCCGTGATCTCGTTCTCGGTCGCCGGCCAGTCTTGCCAGGCCACGACCGCGGCGAACGGTACCGGCTCCTGCACGCTGACGATTCCGGATGTCGGTGCGTTCACTCTGACCGCGTCGTACGCCGGCGGCTCCGGCCTCCTGCCCGATTCAATCAGCCGGACGTTCACGACGACACCCTTCAGCGACATCATCTTCGAGGACGGATTCGACCCTTAGCCGGTCATTCGTCCAGCGAACTGGCGTGGCGCCGCATCCGGCAGGGAGCGCGGCGCCGCGTCGATGCGGGAGAACCCCACCGGCCGGCACGCTCCTGCAATGGCAGGCTCAAACGAAGCCGATGTCGTGCTCGTCGTGCACCGACATCACGAGCCTCACCATCGCCGTCGGCACCATGAGCTCGAGGTCGCGCTTCTTGCCATGCGGCCCAGCGCCGGTCAACGTCATGCCGAACATCGGGCTGCCGCTGTCGATGCGCGAGCAGAGCAGGAACTTGCCCGACGGCGAATCGCGCAGCACCGGCTTGACGGCCGGGCCGAGGGATTCGATGGCCTGCGGGTACAGGAACACGGCATAACCGGTCAGTACCGTCGCTTGCTCATCTGGCACGGCAACCCCCTGTTCGCCAACCCCGCGTTTCCCGATGGCCTCGCTCGGCGCCGCGTCCGGGTTACGGGCACAATCTACACCCATGCCACGAACCGGATCGCCCTTGCACCGGCCGCACAGACGCTCGGCATCGATCGCATGGTTCGCGCTGGCCGCATTCCTGCTGCTTTCGATCGACGCGCCGGCGGCAAGCCCGGCGCCGGCGACGCAGTGGTACACGGTCCTGCTGGACGGACGGAAGATCGGGAGCTTCACGACGACGCGCGCTGATGCCGATGGACGCATCGTCACGACGCAGCGCCTCTCGCTGACCTTCGACCGGGGTGGCACGCCCATCGCGCTCGAAAGCAGCGAAACGGACACCGAGACTGCCGACGGCAAACCGCTCGGCTTCGACAGCACCTCGCGCCTTTCCGGCACGGAAGCCACGATTGCCGCGACGATCGATGGCACGGTGATGCACCTTTCCACGCGCGATGCCGGTGGTGAACGAACGCGCGAACTGCCCTGGCCCGCGGGCGCGCTGCTCACCGAGGGCCAGCGCCTCGCGGCAATCCACGCCGGGCTTGCGCCCGGCACGCGCTACCGGGTCCTCGCGTTCCAGGCGGCGAACCTCACCGCAATGCCGATCGACAACACCGTCGGCAGTCCCGCGGACGTCGAGCTTCCAGATGGCACGAAACGCCTGTCGCCAATCGACCAGGTCATCGGCGCGGGGGCCTCGCGCGTCGTGACGCGCGCGTGGGTGGACGCCAGCCAGACGGTATACCGGATGACACTGCCCCTGTTCGGCGTGGACTTGACGTTGCTGGCTTGCGACAAGGCGTGCGCGACGGCGCCGACGCAAGGCGCCGACCTTTTCGCACACACGATCGTCGCGTCGCCACGGCCGCTCTCGCCCGTCGAGCGCGCGGGTGGAGTCCGCTATACGCTGGAGATGACCGGGAGCGGGCCGCCGCTGCGCCTGCCCGACACCGGCACCCAGGTTGCCCGGGGCGATGGCCGCACGATCGTCGTCGATGTCGATCTGCGCGGTGGCGCCCCGGACTCGCCGCCGCCAGTGGCCGAAGATCGCCAACCGAACGCCTGGCTGCAAAGCACGGCACCCGAAATCATCGCGCTGGCACGGCGCGGCGCGGGCGCGGCCACGGATTCGCGGCAACGGATGCAGAACCTCGAACGGTTTGTCCGCGGCTACATCCGCGACAAGGACCTCGATGTCGGGTACGCGTCGGCGCTCGAAGTCGCCCGCAAGCCCGAAGGCGACTGCACCGAGCATGCGGTCCTGCTCGCGGCGCTCGGGCGCGCTGTCGGCATTCCGACACGCGTCGTCGATGGCGTCGCCTACGTTCCGTCCTTTGCCGGCCGTACCGACGTGTTCGTCCCGCACGCGTGGGTCGAGGCGTGGGTCGACGGCGGCTGGCGCGGCTTCGATGCGGCGCTCAACGGTTTCGACGCGGGCCACATTGCCCTCGGCGAAGGCAACGGGGACCCATGGCGCTTCTACCAGGGCATCGACTCGCTCGGACGATTCCGCGTCGTGCAGGCGGACCGCATCCCGCAGTCGCCTTGATTGCGGGGATCACCGATCCATCCGGAGGCCATTGCAGGTCGAGGCACGCGGTGCGCAATTTCGTGGACATCCACCACGGGATGAAGTCGGCCGACCCAACGGGGCGCCACAATAGCGCACGGCTTCGGACCGAGATGAAATATGTGCCATAACTTACTGACAGGAAACACTTTCACGATGCTGGTTGGCCGAGACGCACCGAGCCTGACAGCCAAGTCACGATGCCGGAGAC
This sequence comes from Lysobacterales bacterium, assembly GCA_046347015.1. Lineage (GTDB taxonomy): Bacteria > Pseudomonadota > Gammaproteobacteria > Xanthomonadales > Rhodanobacteraceae > Dokdonella_A. Next base: position 93,270 of record JAXMHA010000003.1, read on the forward strand.
TCGCGACACGAAGCCATTCCGGTTCCGGTCATTCCAACCGCCGAACCGGGCCGTAAGCTAACGCCCCACACGTTTCCCGGAAGGTCGAGAATCCGTCATGTCCTGTCGTTCGCTGCTTCTCCTGCTGTCGTTGTGCGCACCCCTTGCGATCGCGGCGCCAAAAGCCGGCAAGAATCCGCCTCCCCCGCCAACGCCACCACAGGACATCGACGTCGACGCCATGGCGCGGGCGAAAGACGTGAAGTCACCATCCGCAGCAGAACCGGGAAATACGACGGACGCCAATGCAGCGGCGAGTGAAGGTTCCACCGATTCCACCGGCAGCGAATCGGCGGCCACGGACGACACCGGATCCGGTGAACCCGCCGCGGGGCCGGGATCGGCCAACGCACCTTCCACCACTGAGGCACCGGGCGCCGCTCCGGCAGATGCGGCGGAAGCCACGCCGGACGAGAGTGCGGCGCCCGGGAAGGCGGACGCGGACGCCAGCGCCCCTGACGTCGCGGAACAGAAGCTCGACGACGCGTGCAAGGCGGTCACCTCGCGCCTGCTCGATGCGGTCGACAAGGCGGACTATGCGGCGGCCACGGCGAATTTCGACAAGTCGATGCAGGTCGCGATGCCGCCCGACAAGCTCAAGGAAGCCTGGGAGTCGCTCGCTCAGTTCGGCGCCCAGACGGCTCGCGGCCAATCGCACCTCGGGAAATCGAAGGGCTACGTCATCGTCGTCGTGCCGTTGATCTACGAGAAGGCCAACCTGCTCGCCGAAGTCGCATGTTCGAATGACGGACAGATCGCCGGCTTCCACGTGACGCCGGCGCCGAAGCCCGAGTTCTGAGTTCGATGCGAACCAGGACATCGATCGCGCGCCCCCCAACCGCGCCGGAACCACCAGCCACGCCGGCACCACCGGCGCGATGCGACGCTCGCCAGCGACGCACGATCATCGCCGCCGCGCACGCCCTCGGCGTGCCGCGCAACTACGCCCGGCGCCGCGGGCTGCGTCAGGTCAGGGAACCGGCCCGGCTCGATCCGGTCGGACTGGACATCCACGGCCGCATGCAATGGCTCGTACCCGAAGCCGCGCGGGCACTCGCGGCGATGCGAAAGCACGCGGCGGAAGCAGGCATCGTGCTGAAAGTCGTGTCCGCGTACCGCTCCGCCGACTACCAACTCGAAATCCTGCGCCGCAAGCTCGTCGTCGGACAATCGATCGAACGCATTCTCGAAGTCAGTGCCGCGCCGGGATACAGCGAACATCACTCCGGACGCGCGGTGGACCTGACGACGTCCGGAACGCATCCGCTGGAAGAGGAGTTCGAACGCTCACTGGCTTACGCATGGCTGCGGCGAAATGCGCGGCGCTTCGGCTTCCGGCTTTCCTACCCGCGCGGGAACGTCCATGAACTCGCGTTCGAGCCCTGGCATTGGTGCTGGCATCGGGACAACCAGCGGACTTGACGCGACGCCCGGACGGCGCCTTGCGGCCGCGCCCGCCGGCAGCCACCTGCGCGGGTTTGATCAGAGCATCCCTAGCGCTTCTTCGCCTTCTCGGGCTTCTTCTTTTCGATCGACTTGGTCAGGTCGTCGAGCGACTTGCTCATGTTGGCGAACGCGTACGGTGCGATCTCGAAGGTCCAGCCGCTGAAAGTCGCATTCATCGACGCGATTTCCTTGTTGACGGCCGCCAGCTTGTCGGCGCGGTCCTTGCCGGGATCGCTGACCGCGAGCGGCTCGACGGGCTTTGCCGCGGGCGCCGGAATCTTCGAGTCGCCGCCCGCGGTCTTCTGGCTTTCCGCCTTCGTCGCTGCCGCAAGCTGCTGCTCGTAATTGCTTTTCGCACTGGCCTGTTCGCCGGCGATGTGCTGGTCGGCCTGCTGTGCGTCGAGCGATGCCGCGAGCGTCACGTAATCCTTCTTGTCGCTGCCGCTCCACGCGGTGGCGTCGACCACGACGCCATCGAACGTCAGGTAACGCGCCTTGATCGCATCGGCAGGCGGCGGGGCGCCGGTGGCCGGCTGGACGTCCTCGAGCCGCAAGTTCGCCAGTGCCGACGAAGGCCCATTCGGCGCGAAAGCGGAGGTCGCCTCGCGCCCCTTCGGAATGTCGAGAAGGGTGAAGTTCGGATCACCCGGCGCGGCCTTGTGCGTGTGCACGTTGCCGCCCTTCGGGTGCGTGATCGTGACGTCGGTGATGCGCTTGCCGGGGATGTCGACGAGATCGCGCGCGAGCCAGTCCGCCGTCGTGCGCGGCACCGCGAGGTCGCCCGACGCGAGCCAGCTTTGGGCCTCGCCCGGAATCCGGACAAAGGTCCCCTGTGAGCGCGTTTCCGGATTGCCGATGATGATCCGCAGCGGCTTGGCAAGGCCGTCGAGGTCGACTTCGATGCCCTTGGCGTCCTTGCCGGCGACATCGCCGACGCCGAGTGCGGAATAGCGGTCCTTGTCGGATGTCTTGGGCTCGACGAGCTTCGCGTCGGCGAGCTTCAGCAGGAACCCGCGGAGCTTGCCGGTGTCGGCGGGGAAGCCGTGGCGCTCGGTGACGCTCCAGCCCTTCGCGCCACGCACCAGCGTCGCGATCGTCTTGCCACCGGCGGCGGTGACGACGACCTTCGCGACGTCGTTGACGTGCCCCCGCAATTCCGGAGCCAGGTAGCGGTCGGACGCCGCGACGTCACGCCGCGGCTGCTCGCCGTGGTTCAGGAACACGGCGGCGACGATGGCCACGATCGCCGCGATCAGGAGGCCGAGCAGGGTCTTCGCGTTCATGCGCGCGCCCCCCTTGCCGCGTGACGCCGCCGATTGCGCCACCACGCGAACAGCAGAGCGGCGATCGTGACAGCCAGCGGCATCAGCACGATGTTGATGAACTTCAGCCGCGTGCCGAGCGCTTCGATCTCCGCGTCGAGCTGGCTGCGCACGCGCCGCAGGCTGGACCGGATCTCGACCTTGCGCTGCAGGAACTTCTCGATCTCGGCCTTCTGCTCCGGCGACAGGATCTGCGCCTGATCCTTGTCCTTGGCGCTCTGCAACTGGGTCAACTTGGATTCGGTGTCCGACAGCTCCTTCTGCAACTCCTGCTCCTTGTCGCGGAAGCGTTCGTCGGCATTGCGGCGCAGGGCATCGACCGTCGTGAACGGACGCCGTGATGTCGCCCGGCCACGGATCGAGATCAGGTCCGACGATCCGGTCAGGTTGTCGACCGCGTTGACGGCGAAGTCGCCGTTGTTCGCGAATGCATTCATGAGCTGCTGGCCGAAGAACGGCTGGATCTGCACCCACAGGCGGTCGCTCAGCACGTCGGTGTCGCCGACCAGCACGATGTCGCCCTCGGCCTTCGATTCGGTCAGCCCACCCGCGGCCTTGCGCTCGGGAAACGCGGTCTTGAACTTGCCGGTGAGGCGTCCGGCCACGACGTAGTGCGCGCCGGTCGGCTGGTAGCCCTCGAGCAGCTTCGACGGGTCGCCCAGCATCTTCAGCCGTTCCGACGGCACGACCATCGCGTCGGCCGACGTCTGGATCAGCGGCACCAGCTTCTCGCCCGGCACGGTCTTGGCGAGGTCGAAGTAGCCGACCGACGACATGTTGATCGTGTCGAGGTTCGCGGTGACGACATCGTCCTGGCTCAGGTCCTGCGACGTGAACCCGAGGATTGCCGGATCCCGCACCGGCGGCTGGCCCTGGGCCAGCGTGATCGGCAGCGCCAGCGAACGGTCCAGCACGACCTTGTGCGGGTCGTACTCGATGCCCCACGCCTTGAACAATTTCGGCAGGTCCGATGACTTGTCGGCCATCATCGCCGCCATCGGGTTGTTGGGATCGGCGGCCGCGCGGTCCTGCTCGGCATCCGGGTCGACGAACACCAGCAAGTGGCCACCGCGCAGCACGAACTGGTCGATCGCGTATTGCGCATCGTCGGACAGGTTCTTCGGCTGCACGACGACGAGGACGTCGATGTCCTTGTCGATCGCCTTGAGGCCGGACGGGTCGATGCTGCGCATGTCGAAGAGCTGCGTCCACTGGCGGTCCACCGCCCACGGCTCGCGGAACTGGCGCGTGGCCGGATCCATGCCGGCCGTGATCGGCAGGCCGGACAGCAGCCCGACCACCGGCTTTTTCGCCTCGGTCAGCTGGTGGATCAGCTTGGCGATGTCGTATTCGAGGAACGCTTCCTTGTCCGGATGGAAGAACGGAATCGACGCCTGCCCATCGGTCGAATTGGTCCCCGCGAGCCCGAAGTAAATCTTGTCGCCGGTGGCGCCGGTCGGAACCGCCTGCAGGCCGAAGCTCGCTGCGCGATCCTCGTCCTCCGAAAACGGCAGCGGGTCGATCACGTCGAACTTGATCTTGCCCTTCGACAGCGACGTCATGTCCTGCAGCATCTCGCGCACCCGGGACTCGTAGGTGCGCAACTGCGGCAGGTCGCGGGTGCCCTGGTCGGAAAAATAGAGGTGCAGGTGGATCGGTTCGCCGATCGACGCAATGATCTTCTTCGTCCCCGGCGACAGCGTGTAGAGGCGGTTCTGCGTCAGGTCGATGCGCGCGCCGCGCAACCCGTTGTCGACGAGCACCATCACCGCGACGAACAGCACCGCGAGCACGACCAGTGCCGTGCCTGAAAGCGCCTTGCGACTCAGCTTCACGGGCTTCCTCCTCAGGCCGCTTTCTTCAGGTCGATGACGACCACGCTGGCGTACAGCCAGACCGCGATCATCAACACGAAGTAGATCAGGTCACGCACATCGATGACGCCCTTGCCGATCGCGGCGAAGTGGGTCAGGAAGCTCATGCCGGCAACCGCGTCGACTACGCCCTGCGGCGCGAACGCGCGGAAAAAGTTGAGAACCATCGGGAAGCCGGCCAGCAACAGCACGAAGCAGACGACAACGGTCAGGATGAACGCAACCACCTGGTTGCGCGTCGCCGCGGACAGGCACGATCCGATCGCGAGGAACGCGCCCGCCATCAGCGCCGATCCGATGTAGCTGGCGACGATCACGCCGTTGTCGGGATGGCCGAGGTAGTTCACCGTGATCCAGATCGGAAACGTCAGCACCAACGCAATCACGATGAACGCCCACGCGGCGAGGAACTTGCCGAACACCGCCTGCCAGACCGTGACCGCGCAGGGTCAGCAATTCAATCGTGCCGCTCTTGCGTTCCTCGGCCCACAGTCGCATCGACACCGCCGGGACCAGGAACAGGTACAGCCACGGGTGGAAGTTGAAGAATGGCTGCAGGTCCGCCTGCCCCCGCTCGTAGAAGCCGCCCATGTAGAACGTGAGCGCACCGGCCAGGATCAGGAAGATCACGATGAATACGTAGGCGACCGGCGTCGCGAAATAGCTGCGCAGCTCGCGCCTGAATACCGCCAGCGTTCCGCTCATGGGCGTGCCTCCGCGGAGGGCCGCAGTCCCGCGGTGATGGCGCGGAAACACGTCGTCGAGGCGGCCCGGCTCGAGCGCCAGTTCGCGCACGGTGACGCCCTGCGACCGCAGCGCTTCCCCGACCGCGGCGAAGATGTCGCGGCCCGGCTTCGGGAACGCGGTGATGCGGTTGTCGCGCGGGTCGACTTCGATCGACGCGACGTCGGCAACGCGCGCGATGGCCGCCTTCGCGTCGCCCGGCTTGTCGGCGGTCAGGGTGACGGCATTGCGATAGCGCGAGCGGGCCTGCAGCTCGGAAGGCTTCGCGTCGGCGAGATCCGGCCTTGCGCGATGATGATCGCGCGCCCGCACACGGCGTGCACTTCTTCCAGCATGTGCGTCGAAATGATGATCGTCTTGTCGCGCCATGTCGTTGATGAGCGCCCGCACCTCGTGCTTGGTTCGGGTCGAGGCCGTCGGTCGGCTCGTCGAGGATCAGCACCTCGATCGTAGAGGTCGGCCTGGCCCAGCGCAACGCGCCGCTTGAAACCCTTCGACAGGGTGTCGACGGGTTGCTCGAGCACGCCTTCGAGGTGCAGTCGCGCGACGACATTGTCGAACGCGTCGCGACGGCTGTCGGTGATGCCGCGTGCGTCGGCGATGAAACCGAAGAATTCGCGGACCGTCATCTCGCCATAGCGCTCGGCGCGCCTTCCGGGACGTAACCGAGCACGCGTTTGGCCGCCACTGATCCTGCTCGACGTCGATGTTCTCGATCAGCGCGCTGCCGGAGGTCGGCGCGAGGAACCCCGCCAGCATCCGCATCGTCGTCGACTTGCCGGCGCCGTTCGGCCCGAGGAATCCCAGGACTTCGCCGGATTCCACGCGAAAGCTGACGTCGTCGACCGCCGTCAGTTCGCCATACCGCTTCGTGAGCTTGCGCGTTTCGATCATCGTCGCATCCCGGTTTCCGACGGCAAATGGAGATCCGGGGCGCCGCCGGAACGACGGCAACGACGGAAATCGCCCGCGCAGGAGGCCTCGCCATCACCGCACCGGAGCACAACGCACCGCGAACCCAGCGGCTACCGTGCGCGGGCCCGGAGCCGGGCGCGCGCAGGGCGGACACCGGAACAATACCGCAACAAACCGGGAAAGTTCCCCGGGGCGGATGCCGCGTCGCTGCCCAGGTCGCAACCACGGGCCCATGCATGGGGCCATGACTTCGGTCAATCCACGCGGAATTGCGACGCAACCCCTTGCGGAACCCTTGGGCTTCGGTGGATATTCGGGCCGTCGGAAATCATCGGCCGGGGACCATTTCTTGACTGGCCAGCCTGGGGGCGACAAGGAGATCTACCTCGCCGCATACGGCGAGTTGCGTCGGCTCGCGCACCGGGAGCGGGCGCGTGCCGGTCATCCCGAGACGATCAACACCACGGCCCTCGTCAACGAGGCGTGGTTGAAGCTCAGGGCATCGGTTGCCCAGCACCGGCCGCAACGCGAGTTCATGGCCATTGCCGCCAACGCGATGCGGCAGGTGCTGATCGACCATGCCCGCCACGACGGTGCGGAAAAGCGGCGACACATCTCGATCCCGCTCGGCAGCGAAGGTGATCCCGACCAACCGCAGACGATCACCGGCCTGCTGGACCTCGACAACGCGCCGCGGCAATTGGAGACCTTACCCAACTGGCCTTCTTCATCGTCGAGAGGTATTCTCGCCGGCCTCGAATTCGAGGACATCGCCGCCTGCGAAGGAGTTCCAAGACCAGCGTGTTCCGGATGTGGCGGCGCGCACGTGTTCCTGCTGGACCAGCTCGCCGCCTGACGGCCCGGCCGAGGGCCAACGCCACCGCCGATCCGCGCCCGCGGGACTCCGTCCACAATGGACCAGACGGGGTCCTGGAACTTCGTGACGCCGCACGGGCAGCCAGCCCCTTGCCGAAGCTTTCGGCGCGACGCATGATCGCGGCCTAGCCTCCGGATGCACGGAGCGCCGGCGGATGAGCGGAACGGACGCGGAAAACTGGCCTCGGCTCCTCGACCTGTTCGACCGCCTGGTGGACGTCGAACCGACGCAGCGCGCGCAGCGGCTGGATGAGCTGACGGCGGACGAACCGGAGTTGCGCGCCCACCTCGAACGCCTGCTCGCGCTCGATGCCGGCGCCGACCACTTCGTCACCGAAGCTGCGGCGGCGCGGTCGGAACTGCTGGAAGCGGACACCGCGCCGCCTGCGACCATCGGCCCGTGGCGCATCGTGCGCACGCTCGGCGCCGGCGGCATGGGCCGGGTCTTCCTCGGTGAGCGCGCCGACGCAGGCTTCGAACAGCGCGTCGCGCTCAAGGTGATCCGCGGCGAGTTCACATCCGATGCCGCGATTGCCCGCTTCCTCGCCGAACGGCGGATCCTGTCACGCCTCGAGCACCCCGGTATCGCGAGCCTGATCGACGGTGGTGTCGATGCCCGCGGACGTCCGTGGTTCGCCATGCAGTACGTCGACGGGCTGCCGCTGCCGGACTATTGCGCGTCGCACGATCGCCATCGCGTTGACCCACTCCTGCTGCGCAGCATTGGCACCACCCTGCCCGTCGAGGCTCAAGGTTTCCTTTCCGCTGCTTTGCGGGCCAAAGGAAATGTCGAAGCTGAAATCCGGGTTGTAACGGGCCAGCCCCATGTCCGAAGGCGCGTTGGACGGAACGTCGGTTCCCGCGTAGCCGGCAATCAGGAGTTTGCCGTCCGCCTGCCAGGCCATTGCGGAAATGCCGTTGAAGATCCCCGGGAAGGCGTCTTCGTAGTAGTTCGCGAGCAGGTCCTCCCTCGTTACCGTGCCAGCGGCGTCGACCTTGGCGAGCGCGTAGTAGCTGGCAAGGCCGGGCGGGTTGCCGCCAAGCGTCGAGAAGAAGTAGTTCTCGCCGCCAATCACGAGGCCGCCGACATACGGCGACTGCCCCACCGCGGCGCGACAGATGTTGTCACCTTCGTTGTCGGGCGCCATCGGGAAATCGATGGTTTCCTGCCCGCTGCCGTTGAAGCCGGTATCGAGGGAAAACATGCTGTCGCCCGGCGCGCGGCTGTACGCCGCAATTGCGCAATCGTGGTTGTTCAGGCCATCGCCATAGGGCGTGTTGTTGGCGAAGCCGACGAGGTAGAGCTCGTCATGCAGGAAGCACGGAGTCGAAAGGCAGACGTCCTCCTGCAGCACCACCGCCGCCGCGCGGTCATCGTTGTCGCCACCGAGGTTGAACGCATTCCAGTTCCAGAACATGGCGTTGCCGTTGTTGCCCGCCCAGGCCTCGTAGAAGAAGTCGTTGTCGGAATGGCCGTTCTGGAACGCTCGCCCGGCGGTGTAGATCGTGCCGTCCGAACCGATGGCGATGGCATTGAACGAACTGTGCTGGCCGGCGTAGGCATAGTTCCCGGTGCCGCCGTTGTTGAACGCGTTGTCCGGCGAACCGTCCGCGTTGTAGCGGCCCACGAAACCCTGCTCGAAACTGGCGTTGTTGGTGTTGCCGGCAACGACGATCTTGCCGTCACCCTGCAAGGCAATCGCGTTGAAGTAGCAATCGGTCTGTCCCGATCCGGCCATGTTGACGACGACCCTGCCGGAACTGCCGAATCCGGAATCCACCGTTCCATCGGCATTGAATCGGCCCAGGACGCAGGCATTCTCGTCGTTGCCGTTGAACGTGTTCCACGAGTAGCCCGCCACCACGATCTTGCCGTCGGTCTGCACCGCAACCGCGGCCGCGGTGTCGACGTTGGTGTACGGCGACCCGCCGCCGAGGTCGACGCCGAAATCGAACAAACCGGGAATCGCGGCCCAGAATGGGGGGGCTCCGCCCGGTGGATTCAACGTTGGATCCAGCGCGCCGTCGTAGGGTGGAACGCCCGCCGGGCTGGACAGCGCCGGCGCGGCGAGGACAGCCAGCCCGGCAACGAAGATGCCGGTCCGGACAAGCGAACGAAGCGTGGTCATTGCGATCTCCCGGTCGCGGGGGTGGATGGCCCCGTCGTCCAATGGATACGCAAGTCCATGCCATTCACTGCCAGCCTTTCGCCGCGTGCGCCGTGCGGGTGTCGCTTGCGAGGTTCAACGATGGTGCGCTCCTCGTTGCGCGGGAGGTGGCAGAGACCTGTGGGTTCCAGTGAACGATTGCGCTCAATCCATTGATTCCACTACGGCAGCGGTTCAACCAGTCCCGCGAAGCAGGCTCCGCCACGCGGCTTCCTCGGACCCGACCGGCAAGAGGGAAGGTCGCGGCGCATACTGCGATTCCCGTCGAACCGGGCGGGTCGAATGGGAGGCGTGCAATGGCGGGGACCAACACGACCACGAAGCGCTCGCCGGCGCGATTCGGCTGGATTCCGGACCTCCCCGACCAGCGCGACCATCTCTACGGCGCTGTCTACCGGATCCCGAAAAAGCTCCCGGCCAAGGTTGACCTTCGCCCGCTGTGCCCGGCGATCGAAGACCAGGGCCAGCTCGGCAGTTGCACCGCGAACGCTCTCGCCGGAGCGCTCGAGCTGCTCGAACGCAGGGCGCTCCCGAAGCACACACCCGTCGACCTGAGCCGCCTCTTCATCTACTACAACGAACGCGTGATCGAGCATTCGGTCGGCGAGGACTCTGGAGCGATGCTGCGCGACGGCATCAAGACACTCGCGAAACAGGGTGTCTGCACGGAGTCGCTGTGGCCGTACGACATCGGGAAATTCAAACGGCGGCCCGCTCGCCGCTGCTACACCCAGGCCGCGCAGCACACGATCGCGAGCTACCAGCGACTCTTGACCATCGACGAAATGCGCGCGTGCCTTGCCGACGACTTTCCCTTCGTGTTCGGTTTCAGCGTGTACGAAAGCTTCGTGACGCAAGCCGTCGCCAAGTCGGGCACGGTTCCCGTGCCGAAGCCGACCGAAACCCTGCTGGGCGGGCACGCCGTCTGCGCCGTCGGCTACGACGACAATTCCCGGCGCTTCACGCTGCGCAATTCCTGGGGCACGCAGTGGGGCCGCAAGGGCTACTTCACGATGCCGTATGCCTACCTCGCGAACCGGAACCTGTCGGACGACTTCTGGACGGTGCGCCAGTTCATCCCGCAGCCTCCACCGCGGGGCCGTCGCAGGCGATGAGCCGCGCGCCGACATCTCCCCGCGATTGACAAGCCGCGGCAGCGGCCTACCCTTGCGGCAAACCGTTTCGGGACACCGCGATGGGCCAGCGCATCAACCTCAATACGGCGGGCACGCATTGCATCGGCGGATATCTCGCCAAGCCCGCAGGAAAGCCGAAGGGTGGCATCGTCGTCGTGCAGGAGATCTTTGGCGTCACCGCGCACATCCGTGCAGTCGTCGATACCTATGCCGCACACGGTTACACCGCGCTTGCTCCGGCGTTCTTCGACTTCGCCGAGAACGATGTCGAGCTGGCCTACGACCAGGCCGGCATGGAGAAAGGCAAGGCGCTGGCGGCGGAAGTCGGCATGGCGAGGGCGGCCGAGGCGGTCGCGAGTGCGGCCGAATCGATCCGGTCCTCGGGACGAGCCGGCGTCGTCGGTTTTTGCTGGGGTGGCACCGTAGCCCTGCGCGCGGCGCAGGTGCTGGCGATGCCGGCGTCGAGCTACTACGGCGCGCGCAACGTGATGTTCCTTGGCGAGCCGCTGCGGGCACCGGCCATCTTCCATTTCGGTGCGGACGACCCATCGATCCCGAAGGAAGCGATCGACAAGCAGCGCGCGGCGTGGCCCGATGCGCCGATGCATGTCTACGAACACTGCGGCCACGCGTTCAACCGCGACGCCGACCCTCGTGTCTTCAACGCCGGCGCGGCGCGACTCGCGCTGCAACGCACGCTCGACTTTTTCGCGCGCGAATTGGCGGGCAGCGCATGAGCGATCGGGACGAGACGGCGTTCGCCCTCGACCCGCATCTCGCCGCCGATACGGTCCTGGTTGCCGAATGGTCGCTGTCGCGCGTATTGCTGATGGACGATTCCCGCTTTCCGTGGCTGGTGTTGGTGCCGCGCCGTGGCGGACTCGTCGAACTCGATGACCTTGCCGACGATGACCGCGCGCAACTGCTGCGGGAGGTCACGCGCGCGATGCAGGCGCTGCGCACCATCGCGCCATGCGACAAACTCAATGTCGGCCTGCTCGGCAACATCGTCCGGCAATTGCACGTGCACGTGGTCGCACGGCGCATCGGCGACGCCGCGTGGCCGGGTCCGGTGTGGGGCTTCGGCGCCGCGCAACGCCATGCGCCGGGCGCACTTCAGGTTCTGGTCGAACGCCTGAGGGCGGTCATCGCATGAAGCACGCACGCCTGCGAGACGACGTTGCTTCCCCGCGCGGCGCATTCGATGCCTGATTCCGGACCGGCGCTCGACCTGTTGTCCGAGGATTCGGCGATGGTCCGCTTCGGCGACCGGATCGATGCGCGGATCAATGCGCGGGTCCATCGCGCTGCAAGTGCGTTGCGCGACGCGGCGTTGCCCGGCATCGTGGACATTGCCCCCGCCTACGCCAGCCTGCTGATCCGGTTCGACGCCGGTGCATGGCGATCCACGCCGGGCACCCTCCCCCACGCAAACCTGACCAAGCGGATCGAACCGATCCTTGCAGCGGCGTGGCAACCGGAAGCGCAGGCTGCAGACCCGGCCGACGCGAACGACGATGCTGATCGTCACGCCGACGCAGCCGGCATCGTCGTGATTCCGGTCTGCTACGGCGACGAATACGGTCCCGACCTCGATTCAGTCGCGGCACACGCCGGGATGTCGCAAGCCGAAGTGATCGAACGCCACACCGCCGGCGAGTACACCGTCGCGATGCTCGGCTTCGCACCGGGATTTCCGTACCTGCTCGGACTCGACGACGCGCTGCACGCACCGCGCCTCGCAATGCCGCGCACGCGCGTGCCGACGGGGTCCGTCGCAATCGGCGGTGCGCAGACGGGCATCTATCCGCGGGAACTCCCGGGTGGCTGGAATCTCGTCGGGCGCACGCCGATGCAGTTGTTCGATCCGGCACGCGATCCACCCTGCCTGCTCGCGCCGGGGCAGGCGCTTCGGTTCCGACCGATCGACCCCGGCGAATTCGCGGCCCTGTCGGCATCCCACGCGGCGGGTCCGGACGGACCCCGCGACTCGCACGGCCACGCGGCGTGACGGTCACGATCGCAAAACCCGGCTTCCTCGGCACCGTGCAGGACGCGGGCCGACCGGGCTTCGCGCATGTCGGCGTCGGTCGCGCCGGCGCGTTCGACGCACCCGCGCATCGCCTCGCCAATGCCCTCGCCGACAATCGACGCGACGCCGCCGCCCTCGAAATCACGCTGTTCGGTCCAACGCTCCACTTCGCTTCCGACTGCCGGATCGCGGTCACCGGCGCACCGCTGCCGATGCGGCTCGACGCCGCGGAAGTTCCCATGTGGGCGCCGCTGTCCGTGCGCGCCGGACAGCGACTGTCGCTCGGTGCGATGCGCGTCGGCTGCCGCGCCTACCTCGCCATCCACGGCGGGTTCACGCTGCCCACCGTGCTCGGCAGCCGCAGCACCGACCTCAACGCGGCGATCGGACCACTCGGCGGCCGGCCGCTGCGGGCCGGCGACACGCTCGAAACCGGTGGCTTCGAAGGAGAACCGGGACCGTCGCGGAACGCCATGTCCGATGAACGCGTCCGGCAATCGTGGTCGTTGAACGCCCACCACTGGTTCGAGCCCGACCCGAATCGCCCGTTGCGCCTGTTGCCCGGCACGCACACGGCTCGACTCGACGACGCTTCGCGCGACGCCCTGTTCGGCACGCTGTTCCACGTCGGCCTCGACTCCAACCGCACCGGCATCCGTCTCGAAGGCCCGCGACTCGCACTCGCGACGCCTGCGGAGCTGGTCAGCGAGGGCTGCGTGCCGGGAACCCTGCAGCTGCCGCCTTCCGGGAAACCGATCGTGCTCGGCGTCGAGGGTCCGGTCACGGGCGGCTATCCGCGTATCGGCCAGGTCGCTGCCGTGGACCTGCCTCGTCTCGCGCAACGACGGCCGGGCGATGCGCTACGCTTCACGTCGTGCACGTTTGCCGAGGCGTTGCAGGCACTCGACGCCCGCGAGCGCGCACTGCGGCGACTCGAGGCCGCGATCGCGCTCCGACTGCGTGGACAGGTCGTGAAGGCTGGCGCGGAATGAATGGGACGAACCAGCGTCGATGAAGACGATCGACCTCAATGCCGACGTCGGCGAGTCGTTCGGCGCGTGGCGCATGGGCGACGATGCCGCGGTGATCGCATCGGTGACCTCGGCGAACATCGCTTGCGGATTCCATGCGGGCGATGCCGCGACGATGCGGCGCACCGTGGCGCTCGCGCAGGAACACGGGGTGGCGATCGGCGCGCATCCGTCGTTGCCGGATCTCGCCGGCTTCGGCCGGCGCGAGATGACGGTGTCGCCGGACGAGGTCTACGGATTCATGCTGGTCCAGATCGGCGCGCTGCACGGCATCGCGACGGCGGCGGGCGCGCGGCTCCATCACGTCAAGCCGCACGGCGCGCTGTACAACATGGCCGCCCGCGACCGTGCACTCGCCGATGCGGTCGCGCGCGCGGTACGCGACTTCGACCACCGGCTGGTCCTGGTCGGGCTCGCCGGCGGGGCGTCGCTCGAGGCAGGGCGCGCAGCAGGCCTGCGGGTCGCCGCGGAAGCATTCTGCGACCGCCGCTACCGTGCCGATGGTTCGCTCGCGCCGCGCGGCGAGCCCGCCGCGGTGATCGAAGACGTCGATGCCGCGATCGCGCAGGCTGTCGACATCGCCGTCTGCGGTCAGGCCACGGCGATCGATGGCAGCCGCGTCGCGATCCATGCCGACACCTTGTGTGTCCATGGCGACGGCCCGCATGCCGCGGAACTCGCGCGCGGCCTGCGCGCCGCGCTCGAAAGCGCAGGCATCGCAGCCGTCGCGCCGCACGCAGACCGGGACGGCCGGTGACCGCCACCATCCTGCACTATCTGCCCTTGCTCGGCGTCGCGGTCGTCGTCGCCGGTTTCATGCTGCGCCTCAACCCGGTGCCGGTGGTGGTCGGCGCAGGTGTCGTCAGCGGCCTCGCCGCCGGCAAGGGTCCGGGCGACATCCTTGCCCTGCTCGGCACCAGCTTCGTGTCCGAGCGCGCTTTGCTGCTGTTCGCGCTGACGCTGCCGGCGATCGGCGTGCTCGAGCGGGCCGGGCTGCGCGAACATGCGCGCAACTGGGTGTCGTCGCTGCGCGGACTGACTCTCTCACGGTTGCTCGTCACGTACCTCGGCCTGCGCCAAATCCTGTCGATGCTCGGCCTGACCAACGTCGCCGGTCCCGCGCAAACCGTGCGTCCGCTGCTGGCGCCGATGGCGGAGGCGGCGGCCGAGGCGCGCGGCCCGCCTCTCACGACCGACAAGCGCAACGACGTCCGTGCGTTCTGCGCCGCCACCGACAACATCGGGTTGTTCTTCGGCGAGGACGTATTCGTCGCGCTCGGCGCGGTGCTGCTGATCCAGGGCTTTTACGCACAGCAGGGCATCGAACTGCAACCGCTGCAGATCGCGTTGTGGGCCTTGCCGACCGCGATCGCGGCGTTTGTCATCCACGGCATTCGCGTGGTGCTGTTCGCGCGGCGGATTGCGCGGCCGGGGCCGGCATCGCCGGCAGCGAATCCCCCCGCCCGCCACTCGCGGACTCGCTCGCCATGATCGGGACCGCCCGCCGGGTCCCTTGTGCGGATCGCCGCCGCCGATGCTGACGATCGAACACGCGTACGGGTTGATCGCACTGTTTCTCGCCGGCGCGGCATGGCTGAACCTGCGCGACCGGAATTGGTCGCACGCCGCGTTCTGGGGCGTGCTCGCGGCGCTGTTCGCCGGTGGCGACTTCGTGCTGGCGGCGGCGGCCGCGCACCGCGACTGGCCGGCGCAGTGCGCAGGTGCGGGTGTCCTGATCCTTGCCGCACTGGCACCGCGCATGACGCGCGGGCACCTCGTCGAGCGCGCCGCCGCCGATCGCGAGGCCGACGCGCGGCGCCTCGGGCACCGCTTGTTCGGGCCCGCCGTGCTGATCCCGGTCGTCACGCTGCTGGTCGCCGTGCTCGGTGACCACATTTCCGTCGGCGACTGGCGCCTGTTCGCCGCGCACCGGATGACGCTGACCGGGCTCGCCATTGCCTGCGTCGTCGCGCTCGTCGCGGCGCTGCGCGTGACGCGCGCGCCGCCCATCGCCGGGCTCGTCGAAGGCCGCCGCCTGCTCGACACGCTCGGCTGGGCGGCGCTGTTGCCGCTGACGCTGGCGGCGCTCGGCGGCGTGTTCGCCGCGACCGGCGTCGGCGACGCCATTGCCGATATCGTGCGCGCCTCGATTCCGGTCGACAGCCGCCTCGCGTGCGTGCTGGCCTACGGCCTCGGCATGGTCCTGTTCACCACGATCATGGGCAACGCATTCGCCGCGTTCCCGGTACTGACGGCGGGTATCGGCCTGCCGCTGCTGGTGCAGATGCACGGCGCGCACCCGGCGGTGCTCGGCGCGCTCGGCATGCTGACCGGTTACTGCGGGACCTTGCTGACGCCAATGGCGGCGAACTTCAACATCGTGCCGGTCGCGCTGCTGGAATTGCCGCGGCAGGACGCGGTGATCCGCGCGCAGGCGATGACCGGGCTCGCCCTGCTCGTCGTCAACCTCGTGCTGATGTACTTCCTGGTGTTTCGTTGAGGCCGGCATGAAACGCGCGATCCTTCTCACCGGCTTCACGCCGTTCGGCAGCGAGGACGTCAACCCGTCCTGGGAAGCCGTCCGCGCGCTCGACGGGACGCTCATCGGCGGGCACCGCGTGCACGCCGTCCGCCTGCCGACCGAGTTCGGCGCATCCTTGCCGGCACTGCGTGCGGCGTTGCGCAGCGTCGACCCGCGCGTTGCGATTGCCGTCGGCCTCGCCGGCGGCCGCAGTGGTCTCTCGCTCGAACGCGTCGCGATCAACGTGATCGACGCGCGCATCCCGGACAACGCCGGCGCGCAACCGATCGACGTGCCGGTCATCCGGGGACGGCCGGCGGCGTACTTCTCGACGCTGCCGATCAAGCGCGCGTTGCTCGCGTTGCACGACGCCGGCCTTCCGGCGCACGTTTCGCAGACGGCCGGCACCTACGTCTGCAACCAGGTGTTCTACGCGCTGATGGACGCGGCGCGTCGCCGGCGCGGACTGCGCGCCGGGTTCGTGCACGTGCCGTACCTGCCCGGACAGGGGCGGCGACTCCACCAGCCGTCGATGCCGCTCGACGACATGGTGCGCGCGATCGGGATCGTGGCCCGCGCTGCACTCACGAAGAATCCGCGCGACACGGCCGCGAGCGCGGGTGCCGAGTCGTGACGACGCGGCCGGCGCGCGACGCGCCGGCCGCAATCAGCGATCGGCGCCGGTGCGGCTCGCCAGCGCGTTCAACAGCAGCGCATAGGTTCCGATCGTCTCGCCGCGCCACACCGGATTGTTCGCGAACAACAGCACGTTGCCGCGGCCGTAATGCGCGTCGACAACGGCCGCGCGTCCGGCCATCGCCTCGCCGCGTTCGAGCAGGCCCGCCACCAGCAGTTCCTTCGCATCGGCCCAGCGCACGATCACGTCGGGCCGTTCGGCTGCCGGGATCACGTCCGGATTGTTGCGCTCCTGCTCGGCGTTCAACGGCAGGGCTTGCCAAGGCTTCGCTTCGGGTAGCGGTGGCGGGATCGCGTACGGCCGGCCTTCGGGGATGTCGGCATCATCGCGACCGCCACGGCCCGTCGGGCGCTTGAACGTGTCGGCGCGCGGCAAGCCATGGTCGCCGCCGATGAGGTTGCTGACTTCGAACGACAGGCCCTTCTCGCTGTACATCGCGAAGGTGTCCGGGTAACCCCGCGCCACCGGATGCGCCTTGTCGACCAGTTCGGCACGCAGCACGCTGCCGACGACGCGCACGTTGCCGTGCGGCGTGACCGACACGCCGGGTGCGAGGCCAACGTCGATCGCGAACTTCGCGGTGTCCTCGCTGACGACCAGCAGGCCGCCGCCGGCGACGAAGCGCTTGAGGTTCGCCAATCCGGCCTCGCCGAGTCCGGGCCGGATGTCGGGCGTCGAGTCGATGCGGCCGAGATTCGGCGTCAGCGTGGTCTTCTGCCACGGCATCGGATTGCCATACATCGGCAGGCCGTTGACGATCGATCTCGTGGTGGCGCCCTCGCCGATCGGCGCGAACAGGATCGCGTCGTACTTGTCGCGCAGGTTCCTTTCGCGCGCGACGTCCTGCGTGCTGATGTACGCATACTTCACGCCGAGCTTGTCGAGGGCCAGCCGCCACCAGCCTTCGGTCTGCGTGCTGAGCCAGGTGTGCATCACGGCGATGCGCGGCATCCGGCCTGCGACGCCGAGGCCGGCCGGATCGAAGGCCGGCTGCGCCGGCGCGTCGACGGTGCGCATCGGCACCTTCAGGACCGCCTGATCGGCCACGCGGACGACCGTGGTGCCGAACGAATCCCCGAAGGACCAGCCGGTATCGTCGTACGGATGCTTTTGCGGATCGTCGGGCGCCCAGTACTGCCGGTCGAGCAATGTATCGGCGATGCGCGAATAGGGCTGGTCCATGCGCACGAGCCAGCTTCCCGCCGGGAACGTGCGCGCGACGGTCTCGATCCGCGGCGGTTCGGCCGGCGGCTTGTCGCGTGCTTCCTTCGCTTCGACCGGGGCCGGCACCTGCACCGTGAACGCCGCGTCGGCGCGGCTGATCTCGACGTGCTGGCGCCCCAGCACCCGCAGCAGCTCGGCCTGCGCGCCGGGATGCGCATCGTCGGCCGGCAGCACGTACGCGGACGGCCCGGCGAGCGTCGGTTTCTCGACCGAGTGCTTCGCCTTCAACCAGAAGTTGGTCAGGAACTTCCTGTCGTTGCGCGCGAAATAGTCGAGTGCCGTCAGCAATCCCGTCTGCGTGTAGTTGTTGTTGTCGCGCTGCGACCACAGCACCTTCGGCAACGGCGGGTTCGGCCTGTACCAGGTGCGCGCGTAGTCCTCGGGGTCGAGGATGCGCTCCACCGTGTCGGCGCCGCCATTGCCGAAGGTTTCGTACAAGCGGCTGATGCCGTTGTGGGTCGCGGCGATGAACATCAGGTACCCCGGACTCCAGGTATCGAAGTCGCCGTGCGTGAATACGCCCGGCATGCCGAACTTGGTCATTTGCTCGACGTTGTTCCATCCCAACTGCTGCCATTCGCCGGTCAGGATCGGATCGATCCACGCGTTGTACGGGCCATCGCCGACCGTGTTGTCGTACAGGAACGGCACCGATTCGTGCAGGTCGTGCAGCACCTGCGCATGCCAGCCGACATAGGTATCGAGCACGTTCCGCGTCAGGTTCAGCGTCAGTCCCATCGCGTCGCGGTTGTTGTCGTGCGCGACGTAATGGCCCCAGTACAGCAGGTGCGGATAATCCTTGCCGGGGTTGGCGCGATGCCAGTTGTAGAGGTCCACCATGCGGTCGCGGCCGTCGACTTCGACCACCGGCGTGATCAGCGTGATGACGTGCGAGCGGATGAACTCGATGTATGGCGCATCGTCCACCGCGAGGCGATAGGCGAGCT
The DNA here is from genome assembly GCA_046347015.1 of Lysobacterales bacterium. Classification (GTDB taxonomy): domain Bacteria; phylum Pseudomonadota; class Gammaproteobacteria; order Xanthomonadales; family Rhodanobacteraceae; genus Dokdonella_A. The sequence continues at coordinate 112,242 of JAXMHA010000003.1, forward strand.
CCATCACCGAAGTCGGCGACCCGGTTTCGGTGGAGTGGATCGTCGCGGTGATGTAGTAGACCGGCGTCGTCTGCGCGACGAGCGCCGCGGCCTTCGCGTCGTCCATGCCGAGCGTGCGCGGATCGGCCAATTGCGCAAGGCGCGCCCGGTTCGCGTCCAGATCCTGCATCAGCGCCTCGTCGGCAACCGCGACCGCGATCATCTCGCGGCCTTCTTCGCTCCGCCCGATCGAGAACACCCTTACGCGCGGGTGGCCTTCTCCAGCATCCGGAAATAGCGGTAGATATCTTCCGCGTACGGCAGCATGTTCGGCGCGCCGGCAACGTCGCCGAGCACGGCTTGCGGCGTCGGCACGGACTGCGACGCCGGCAGGTAGTCGGTCAGCGGCGAGTTGAAGTACGGCGCGGTGGTGTATTCGGCGATCTTCGCCGTGTATGCGGTGTCGACCGGTTGCCGGGGATCGCGGGCCCAGATCCCGGTCGAGTCGGCGGCTCCTGCCGCCACCGGCAGCGCAAGTACCGCCGCGATGAGAAGAACGCCGGTGAACGTCGTGCGCGCTGACATTGGGGAGCCTCGGTCGGAGTCGGCAGCCGCGCACTGTGCCAGAACTTGCGGGACTGGTGGAATGCCGGAAGTCAGCAGCCGCCGCCGTGCTTCGATGCCGCGGTGAACTCGACGACCAGCTCGCCGGTGGCCGAATAGGGCATGCCGGCTTTGACCGGGCCCGTCGAGCAGTAATAGCCGCCCTTGGTCGGCGCCTTGACGGCTTCGCGCACTTCCGTGTCGTACGACTTTCCGATCGCGTCCGGCGTCGTTGCGATGGCGACCCGGCGCACGCCATCCATCGGCACGCACGCAAGTAGCCGCGTCCGCCGGAATGGCCGGATGTCGATGTGCAACGGCGAGGCTTCGTGCGTGGACGTGATGCCGCCTGCTTCATCGAGACCGTAGAGGATCGGCTTGTAGACGACGTGCCCCTGGCCTTCCGGATTCTTTCGCGCCAGGACCTGGATGCGCACGGCAACGTGGTCGAGCGCCACCGGCAGCTCGAGGACCCGGTAGCGGCTTTCCCCCTTCGGGAAATCCTTCTCCGGCGCGTTGTCGCCGATCAGGAAATGGACCGGATGCAGGAGATCGACGGCGACCGGACCGGTTGCCGGCGCGTCGATCGGCGCCGGCGCCCGGTACCGGCCTCCGAAGAGGCGCGCCTTCCAGTGCGACAGCGTCTCGCCGACCGCGCCGACCGCGCCGACCGCATCACCCGCCGCATCGACGGGTCCCGCGTGGAGGGACGGCACGCTGGCCGATGACGGCAGGATCGCGAGTACGGGGACAGCGGCACGCGACACCCGCACCGGCGCGCACCACCTGCCGCGAGGCGCGGACCTGAAGATGCTCTGATCAAACCCGCGCAGACGTCGCCGGTCTGTCTGCCGGCAGATCGCGGGACCGTCGGCGAAGGCAGACTGGCGGTCTGTCGAGACGGCGGGCCGAAGGGCTGATGGCAGACAGGCCGGCCTCCACTGATCGATTCCAATTGACGAGGTGATGTCCGGAAGGCCCGCACTTCGCCGCGCGCGTCTTGCCCAGACCACCAGGCCGGGCTGCGCCACGCACGTCAATCTGCGAACCCTCCGGGCATCGTGCCGCCTACGTGGGTTCGATCAGAGCATCCCTGGCGGTCAAACCGGCGATTGCACCGGGCCTGCAGGTCAATCGAGCGGCTTCAGGCCGCCGATATCCTCGCGGAACGCCTTCAAGCCAAGCGTCTTGCAGATCGACTGGATCACCTTGGCCTGGTCATCGTTGCCGCCGTTGCGCAACACGACCCCGGTCAGGTGGTCGGTATCCCGCAGGTCGGCGATGACGCCATACAGCTCGGCCTTGCCCATGATGTTGCCGTCGATCTCGTAGCGATCGGATTTCACCGGCGACACGTACGCGTTGCCATCCTTCACGTCGTGCGCGGCAAGTGCCGTGCCGGCGAACGCCAAGGTCAGCATCAGCGAGACCACCTTCAATCCCGTCTTCATCGTCATGGTTTGCCCTCGGTGTCTTTCGGTTTGTCGCTGCCGCCCTTGCCCTCGCCGGACGCAGGGTTCTTCAGCACCGCGCGGACCTCCGAGTAGGTGCCGTCGTCGAGCATCCAGGCGCGGAAGCCCAGTTCAAAGGCGATTCGCGCCAGCGCGACGATATGGGTGTTCTTGATCTTCTCGCTGTCGCCGCGCTTCAACAGCACGGTCGCCATCGGCAACTTCTCGTCCTTGCGATAACGCAGTGCGCTGGTGAGATCCTGCGCCGTCAACGGGGCGCCATCGAAGTCGAACTGATCGTCCTTGTCGGCGACCAGCGTCACGTCGAAACTCTTCGGCACATCCGCGGCCGGCGCGATCGAATCGGGCTTGACTCCCCCGCCCCCGCAGGCAGCAAGCAGCAGGATCGCCAGCGACACCGCGATCACCGGCAACCGGCGCCGGAACAGCCTCGACATGGGGTGGATCTCCAACCGGGTGAGGTGGGCAAGCCTACCACCGCGGCCGCCACGAGGCACGACCAAGCCGCGTACCGGTTCAGGCATGCGGCAGGGTGACGCCCCGCTGGTTCATGTACTTGCCGCCACGGTCCTTGTAGCTGGTCTCGCACTCCTCGTCGGATTCGAAGAACAGCATCTGCGCGACGCCCTCGTTGGCGTAGATGCGCGCCGGCAGCGGCGTCGTGTTCGAGAACTCCAGCGTCACGTGCCCCTCCCATTCGGGTTCGAGCGGCGTCACGTTGACGATGATGCCGCACCGCGCGTACGTGCTCTTGCCGAGGCAGACGGTCAGCACGTTGCGGGGAATGCGGAAGTACTCGACCGTCCGCGCCAGCGCAAACGAGTTCGGCGGGATGATGCAAGTCTCGGCGCTGATGTCGACGAAGCTGCGCTCGTCGAAATCCTTCGGGTCGACGATCGTCGCGTTGATGTTCGTGAACACCTTGAATTCGTTCGCGCAGCGCACGTCGTAGCCGTAGCTCGACGTGCCGTACGACACGATCCTGCGGTCGCCGATCGTCCGCACTTGCCCGGCTTCGAACGGTTCGATCATGCCGGCGGCCGCCATGCGGCGGATCCAGCGGTCGGACTTGATGCTCATGCGCGTGATCCCGTGAAGTGCAGCGTGTCTGGCTGCCCGCCCGCGGGAGGGCCCGCCTTCCGCCTCACGTATTCTCCACCACGATCTTCGGGAACGGGATCGCCTTGTTGCGCGCCCGCAGCGACAACCGTGCGGTCGCGTTCCGCGCAATCTCCCGGTAGCGCTGCGCAATCGCCGATTCCGGCTCCGCCGCGACGGTCGGGTTGCCGGCATCGGTCTCCGCGCGGATGCGGATGTCGAGCGGAATCGAGCCGAGCAGCGGCACGCCGTATTGCGCCGCCATGCGTCCGCCACCGCCCTCGCCGAAGATGTGTTCCTCGTGCCCGCAGTTCGAGCAGACGTGGGTCGACATGTTCTCGACGATGCCGAGCACCGGCACCTTGACCTTGTCGAACATCGTCAACGACTTCTTCGCGTCGAGCAGCGCGATGTCCTGGGGCGTCGTCACGATCACCGCGCCCGACACCGGCACCCGCTGGCACAGCGTCAACTGGATGTCGCCGGTGCCCGGCGGCAGGTCGATGACGAGGTAGTCGACCGCATCCCAGCTCGTGTCGCCGAGGAGTTGCTGCAGCGCCTGCGTCACCATCGGACCGCGCCAGATCATCGCGGTGTCCTCGGCGATCAGGTAACCGATCGACATCACTTGCAGGCCGTGGCCGATCTTCGGCTCGATGTGCTTGCCGTCGCGCGTGTCCGGATGGCCCGCCGTCCCGGTCATCCGTGGCTGGCTCGGCCCGTAGATGTCGGCGTCGAGGATCCCCACGCGCGCGCCCTCGGCGACCAGCGCCAGCGCCAGGTTGACCGCCACCGTCGACTTGCCGACGCCGCCCTTGCCGGACGCGACGGCGATGATGTTCTTGACGCCGGGCAGTGGACTCAGGCCTTGCTGCACCGCATGCGGCACCACGAGGCTCGTCACGCCGACCGTGGCGTGTCTGATCTCCGGGTCGGCTTCCAGCGCCCGCTTCACTTCGGTCGCCAGCGCCGCCTGCGTCGACAGCGCCGGATAGCCAAGGACCAGATCGACGCTGACGTCGCCATCGGCAATGCCAATGCCATTCACCGCGCCGGCACCCACCAGATCGGCGCCGTGGTGCGGATCGATGATGCCGCCGAGGATTTCGCGGACGCGGGTTTCGGTGACTGCGGGCATGGAACGGAAGGGTGTTCGTGATGCGGCCCCCGATTATGCCAGAGCACCGATCCGTGGCCCCTGACATCGAGGCTTGACCCGCGCCGTGCCAGCGTGCAGGCTTGGCCCGGCCACAACGGAGTCCCGCCATGCGCCCCGCATTCCGTTCCGCATTGCTCGCCGTCGCGCTGCTGCTGCCGAGCGCGTTCGCATTCGCCGCCAACGACTCGCCCGTCGGCACCTGGACCCAGGTCGACGACGAGACCGGCAAGCCGAAGTCGATCATCGAGATCAGCCAGGGTTCCGACGGCACGTTGCAAGGCGTCGTCAAGGAAGTCCTGTTTTCCGACCAGGGCCCGCACCCGGTCTGCAAGGAGTGTGAAGGCGAGCGCAAGGACAAGCCGGTCGAGGGCATGACGATCCTGTGGGGCGTCAAGCAGGACGGCGACGTGTGGGACGGCGGCGAAATCCTCGACCCGCACAACGGCAAGACCTACCGGGTCAAGCTGAAACTGGCCGACGGCGGCGCGAAGCTCGACGTGCGCGGTTACGTTGGCTTCTCGCTGCTCGGCCGCACGCAGACCTGGGTGCGCAAGGACTGACGCCGGCGAGGCGTTTCCCGTGCCGGGAATGCAGGCTCGGCACCACCGGAACCGGACGATGACGAGGTAGCGCGAGGCAGCCGGCTTGCGCGCGCGTGTGATAATCGTCGCACCGAGCGCAGAAATCGCAGTCCATGTCCCGCGAGATCCTTGTCACCCACGCCCTGCCGTACGCGAACGGCCCGTTGCACATCGGGCACCTGCTCGGCTACATCCAGGCGGACATCTGGGTGCGCGCGCGGCGGATGGCGGGCGATACCGTGCACTTCGTCGCCGCCGACGACGTGCACGGCACGCCGATCATGCTCGCGGCCGAAAAGGCGGGCGTGACGCCCGAGGCCTTCATCGGTGGCATCTACGACAGCCACGTCCGCGACTTCAAGGCGTTCGGCATCGACCACGACTTCTACTACACGACGCACTCGCCCGAGAACCGCGAACTCGCCGAACAGGTCTACCGGCGCCTGCGCGACGGCGGCCACATCGCTTCGCGCTCGATCCGCCAGCTCTACGACCCGGTGCGCCGGATGTTCCTGCCCGACCGTTACGTCAAGGGCATCTGTCCGAACTGCGGCACGCCGGACCAGTACGGTGACAATTGCGAGAACTGCGGTGCAACGTACGCGCCGACCGACCTTCGCGAACCGCGCTCGGTGCTGTCGGGAGCGACGCCGGAGCTGCGCGATTCGGAGCACTACTTCTTCAAGGTCGGTGACTTCGCGGCGATGCTGCGCGACTGGCTCGCCGGCCGCCTGACCCATGGCGATCCGGTCGTGCACCCGTCGGTCGCGGCCAAGCTCCGGGAATGGCTCGACGCCGAAGGCGGCGTGCGCGACTGGGACATTTCGCGCGATGCGCCGTATTTCGGTTTCCCGATCCCGGATGCGCCCGGGAAGTTCTTCTACGTCTGGCTCGACGCGCCGATCGGCTACCTCGCGAGTTTCAGGAAGTACTGCGCGAGCGACGCCGGCACAAAGGCGGGCCTCGACGCGTCGTCGTTCGACGCGTTCATGCAGGTCGCCGACCCGCGATTCGACCCGGACGCCGAGATGCACCATTTCCTCGGCAAGGACATCGTCAATTTCCATGGCCTGTTCTGGCCCGCGATGTTGCAAGGCGCGGGTTTGCGCACGCCGAACGCGCTGTACGTCAACGGCTATCTCACCGTCAACGGCGAGAAGATGTCGAAGTCCCGCGGCACCTTCGTGATGGCACGGACCTACCTCGACGCCGGCCTCGACGCGGACCACCTGCGCTACTACTTCGCGACGATGCTGACCGCGGCACCGACCGACGTCGACCTCGACCTCAAGGCATTCGCGGATCGCGTCAACTCGCACCTCGTCGGCAAGTGGGTCAACCTCGCCAGCCGCTGCGCCGGGTTCGTGCACAAGTTCTTCGACGGCCGTCTCGCCGAGTCGCTGCCCGCGGCCGAACGCGCGATGCATGACGCGGCGGCGGCGAAACTCGCCGGCTGCGCGGAGCTGTACCGTACCTGCGACTTTGCCGGTGTCGCACGTCTGATCGTCGAGGTTGCCGACGAAGCGAACGCGTATGTCGCAGCGAAGGCGCCGTGGCAGCTGGCGAAGGACGGGGCCCGCCGCGACGAGCTGCACGCCGTCTGCACGCTTGCGCTGAACTGGTTCCGCCTGCTGTCGATCTGGCTGGCGCCGGTCGTGCCGGTGATCGCAGCCCGCGCCCGCGACTTCCTTGCCGACGACTGGACGCGCTTCGATGCGGCGGCATCGCCCCTGTTCGGTTCGCGCATTGCCGCGTTTTCGACCCTCACCGCGCGCATCGAACCCCGGCAGATCGAAACGATGATCGAAGCCACGAAGGAATCCACCCCGCCGACGCACACCGCATCGGCACCGGCCCCCGCACCGGCGGCTGGCAAACACGGCACGGCGGGCTCCAATCCGCCGGATGCCACCGCGGCAATCTCGATCGACGACTTCGCGAAGCTCGACCTGCGGATCGGCAAGGTCATCGCGTGCGAGTTCGTCGACGGCTCCGACAAATTGCTGCGCTTCGAACTCGATGCCGGCGAGCTCGGCACGCGCCAGATTTTTTCCGGCATCAAGGCCGCCTATCCGGAACCCGGGAAGCTGGTCGGGCGACGTGTCGTGTTCATCGCGAATCTTGCGCCACGCAAGATGCGCTTCGGCACCAGTGACGGCATGATCCTGTCCGCGGGCAGCAGCGGGGCGGAGCTGTTCCTGCTCGACGCGGATCCGGGCGCACAGCCCGGCATGCCGGTGAAATGAGCGTCGCGACGCCCGTCTCGCCCCGATCCGCCGCGGCCGATGCCGCGACGGCATCGATCGACCGCATCGATGCGCTGCTGCCGCAGACCCAGTGCGGCGGCTGCGGTTATCCGACCTGCCGTGAATACGCCTGCGCGATCGTCACCGAAGGGGTCGCATTGAATCGCTGCGCGCCAGGCGGAGCGGACGGCATCGCGGCGCTCGCGGCGCTGCTCGGGCGTCCGGTGTTGCCGCTCGATGCCCGCTTCGGGACCGAGCAGCCGCCGACGGTCGCATGCATCGACGAAGACGCCTGCATTGGCTGCACGAAGTGCATCGTCGCGTGCCCGCTCGACGCGATCGTCGGCGCGGCCAAACGCATGCACACCGTCATCGCCGACGCCTGCAGCGGCTGCGGACTGTGCCTGCCACCCTGCCCGGTCGATTGCATCGTCTTGGTGGCGACCGGCGCGCGCCCGCTGCCGCGCGACGAGGTACTGGACCGGGCGGCACGATTTCGCCAACGCTGGTCCGCGCATGTTGCGCGCCTGGCCCGCCCGCGCCGGCCACGCGACCCCGTGCCGATGGCGCCCTCGCCCACGCCGGCGACGATCACGCGCGAGGCCGTACTGGCGGCCGTCGCGCGCGGCAAGGCGAAGTGGTCGCGGCGCCGGTCCCCGGCATGAAGCCGACCGACGTCGTCGAATTGTTCCGGCGGTTGCGCGCGATCAATCCGGAGCCGGCCACCGAACTCGCTTACCGCAGTCCGTTCGAGTTGCTCGTCGCGGTGATCCTGTCGGCGCAGGCCACCGATGTCAGCGTCAACAAGGTTACTGCGCGGTTGTTCAAGGTCGCGCGCACGCCGCGGGCGATCGTCGATCTCGGCGAGCGCCGCCTGAAGCGTCATATCGCGTCGATCGGCCTTTGCAACAGCAAGGCGCGGCACATCGTCGTGATGGCGGCGCAGCTCCTCGAACGCCATGGCGGCAAGGTGCCGCGCACGCGCGCCGAGCTCGAGGCGCTGCCCGGCGTCGGCCGCAAGACGGCCAACGTGATCCTCAACACCGTGTTCGACGAACCGGTCATCGCGGTCGACACGCACATCTTCCGCGTCGCGAACCGTACCGGCCTCGCGCGCGGACGCACCGTGCGCGCCGTCGAGGATCGACTGATGCGGGTCGTGCCGGAGGAGTTCCGCCACGGTGCGCACCACTGGCTGATCCTGCACGGCCGTCATGTCTGCACCGCCCGCAAACCGCATTGCCCGGAATGCCCGATCGCGGATCTTTGCGCCTGGCCGTACAAGACGCTGCCCGACGACGCGACGCCGCCGTCGCGTGGCCGGCGCACACCGCGGGGACGCTGATCCCGTACTTCACCCGGTTGCACCCGGAGCTGCTTCCTCGCGAGGTTCCTCGACGCATTGGTACCCGCGGCCTTGGAATCACCCGCGACGATGCCTATCATCGGTTCGATAGCTTGCTTGAATGGACGGCGCCGATGAACCTGCGGGACCTCCAGTACCTCGTCGCCCTCGCCGACCACCGGCACTTCGGCCGTGCCGCCGAGGCCAGCTTCGTCAGCCAGCCGACCCTCTCGACGCAGATCCGCAAGATCGAGGACGAACTCGGCGTCACCCTGGTCGAACGGACGCCGCGACGCGTGCTGCTGACGCCGGTCGGCCACGAAATCGTCGCCCGCGCGCGCAACGCACTGCACGAAGTCGAAGCCATCCGGACGCTGGCCCGCCGCACCCGCGATCCGGAAGCGGTGACCGTGCGCCTCGGCATCTTCCCGACGCTCGGTCCGTACCTCCTTCCGCACGTCGTGCCGCCGATCCGCAAGCGTTTCCCGCGCCTCGAACTGCTTCTGGTCGAGGAGAAGACGGAAGTCCTGCTGCAGCAGTTGCGCGAAGGCCGGCTCGATGCCTGCGTCCTCGCGCTGCCGGTGCATGACGACCAGTTGCACCAGCACTTCCTGTTCGAGGAACCGTTCGTGCTGGCCGTTCCCGGCGGACACCCGCTGGCGCGGCGGCAACGCCTGCAACTCGAGGATCTCGCCGAGCAGCGGCTGCTGCTGCTCGAGGATGGCCATTGCCTGCGCGACCAGGCGCTCGCGGTGTGCAAGCTTTCCGGCGCCGGGGAAGTCACCGGTTTTCGCGCTACCAGCCTCGAGACGCTGCGCCAAATGGTGGCTGCCGAGGTCGGCGTGACGCTGTTGCCGACGCTGGCCGTCAAACCACCCGTGGCGACGTCGACCGACATTCGCCTGATCGAATTCAAGGGCCACGCCCCGAGCCGGCGCATCGCGATGGTGTGGCGCAAGAGCTCGGCCTTGTCCGCCGTGCTCGAACAACTTGCCAAGGTCATTGGAGGCTTGCGCGCCGGCCTGCTCGACCCCCACCCGGCGTGCGGGGATACCGGCGGCAGGCGCGGCTTGAGTCGTGCCGCGCCATCGGGTACGGTGGCCGGCAGGCAGCCGCGTTGACGGGCGGCCGCCCTTTTTCCATGGAATCGAATGACGGAACGCCCGTGACCAAGCCAGCGCCCGAAATCACGATGTCGTCGGTGGATGTCGAACGGCTCGACCCATTGCTGGATCTGCCGGCCAACCGCGACCAGCCTACGGTGCGGGCGCTCCGCGCCGAGATCGACCGCGCGAAGATCGTCGACCCGGCGGATCTCCCGGCCGATGTCGTCACGATGAACTCCACCGCGGTCGTCGTCGACGAAACCAGCGGCGCCCGGCACGAGCTGACGCTCGTTTACCCTCGCGACACCGACGGGACGCCCGGCAAGGTGTCGATCCTCGCCCCGGTCGGCAGCGCGATGCTCGGCATGCGTGCCGGCCAGTCGATCGACTGGCCGATGCCGGACGGCCGCCGCGCGCGCTTGCGCATCCTCGACGTCCGGCACTGATCCTTCCCGCGGCGTGTGCCGCGCCGCGCCATCGGCGGTACCACGGCCATAGCCGTACTCGATCGCCGCGATCGAACCAATCGATTTCCCTGCGCCGCTGCCGGGCGCTAGGATGATGCACGGAATATGCAACCATGGATGTCCCGATCAACCCCCACCTGCGAGGTGTCGTCATGGGAAACCTGAAGGGCAGCAAGACCGAGCAGAACCTCAAGGACGCGTTTGCCGGCGAATCGATGGCCAACCGCCGATATCTGTATTTCGCATCCAAGGCGGACGTCGAAGGCTACAACGACGTGTCGACCGTGTTTCGCTCGACCGCGGAAGGTGAAACCGGCCACGCGCACGGGCACCTCGAGTACCTCGAAGCGACCGGCGATCCCGCCACCGGGCTCCCGTTCGGCGAGACCCGCGCGAACCTGAAGAGCGCGATCGCGGGCGAAACCCACGAATACACCGACATGTACCCCGGCATGGCCAAGTCCGCGCGCGAGGAAGGTTTCGACGAAATCGCCGACTGGTTCGAGACGCTGGCCAAGGCCGAGCGTTCGCACGCGAACCGGTTCACCAAGGCGCTCAACGACCTCGGGTAAGGGTCGCCGGCAGCCGCGGGCACGCCGGTGCCCGTGGATGGCGCGGCGGGGCCGCACGCAATGGCCACGGCTCGCGGCACCGGCACTCCACCCCGCGCGTCCCGGCGCGTGCCGGCCATCCCGCCATTGGCGTTCCGGCCAACCGTGGTCCGGTGGCGTGTCGACGATCGATTGAACAGGCGGAACCGGCATGGCAACGGAAACGACCGGCTTGCGTGAAGGCAATCTCGAGGCTCCCACGCGGCATCCGTTGGGGCAGGCGGAACCCGCCTTCCGGGATCACGCCGCGCTCGACAAGGAGCTGGAGCGCGTCTTCGGGATCTGCCACGGCTGCCGCCGCTGCGTCAGCCTGTGCCACGCGTTCCCGACCTTGTTCGACCTGATCGACAACTCGTCGACGCTGGAGGTCGATGGCGTCGCGAAGGCCGACTACCCGAAGGTCGTCGAGCAGTGCTACCTCTGCGACCTGTGCTACCAGACCAAGTGCCCGTACGTGCCACCGCATCCGTGGAACGTGGACTTTCCGCACCTGATGCTGCGCGCCAAGGCCGTCGCGTTCCGCGACGACGGCGTCGACCTCGGCCGCAAGATCCTGTCGAGCACCACCACGGTGGGCCGGATGGCGGCCATGCCGGTCGTCGCGGAGGCGATCAACGCGCTGAACCACAACAAGCTGGCCCGCAAGCTGCTCGACGCGACGCTGCACGTCCATCCCGACGCGCGCGTCCCCGCGTACACCCACCCGCGCGCCCGCAAGCGCCTGAAGGCGCTCACCGGCAGCGGCGTGGCGCAGGCCGCCGGCCGCACGACCGGCAAGGTCGCGATCTTCGCCACCTGCTACTGCGACACGGTCTTGCCGGCCGTGGTCGAGGATCTCGCCGCGGTGCTCGGGCACAACGGCATCGTGGCCAGGCTTGTCGCGAAAGAAGCCTGCTGCGGCATGCCGAAACTCGAGCTCGGCGACCTCGATGCGATCGACCGGTACAAGCGCACCAACATCCCCGTGCTGGCCGACGCGGTGCGCGACGGCTTCGACCTGACCGCGGCGATCCCGTCGTGCGTCCTGATGTTCAAGCAGGAATTGCCGCTGCTCTATCCGGACGACGCCGACGTGCAGCTGGTCCGCAAGGCATTCTTCGACCCGTTCGAGTACCTGATGGAGCGCCACCACGCCGGGCTCCTGAAGACCGATTTCAGGAATCCGCTCGGCAAGCTCGCCTGGCACGTTGCCTGCCACCAGCGGGTGCAGAAGATCGGACCGAAGACGCGCGAGATCCTGTCGCTCGTGCCGGAAACCGAAATCACGACGATCGAGCGTTGCTCCGGGCACGATGGCACGTACGGCGTTCGCACCGAAACCTATCCGCTGGCCCGCAAACTGGCGAAACCGGTCGAGGCGCGCATCACCCAGTCGGGCGCACCGGTCCTCACCAGTGACTGCCCGATGGCGGGCGCGCACCTCGCGCACGGGCTGGAAGATGCGCCGCCGGCGACCCACCCCGTGTCGCTGCTGCGGCACGCCTACGGAATCTGACGCCATGCGCCCGCTGACCCACGATGACCTGTTGTCACTCGAGGACTATGCCAGGCAGCGCGCCGGGTTCCGGGCGCGGGTCATGGCGCACAAGCGCGACCGCACGATTCACGTCGGCGAGCATGTCACGCTGCTGTTCGAGGACCGCCTGACGATCCAGTACCAGGTGCAGGAGATGCTGCGCGCCGAACGGATCATCGAGGCCGAAGGCATCGCCGGGGAACTCGCCGCGTACAACCCGCTGGTCCCGGATGGACGCAACCTCAAATGCACGATGCTGATCGAGTACGTCGACGTCGGCGAACGCAAATGGAAGCTGCATGAACTCCGCGGCATCGAGCAATGCGTCGCGATCGAAGTGGCCGGCCACCAGCCAGTCATCGCCGTCGCCGACGAGGACTTGCCGCGCAGCAACGAGAAGAAGACGTCGGCAGTCCATTTCCTGCGCTTCGAGTTCGACGACGCGATGGCCGCCGCGGCCAGGGCCGGCGCCGCAGTAACGGCGCGCATCGACCACCCGTCCTACGCGGCCAGCGCCGTGTTGTCCGACGCGCAACGCGTGTCGCTCGCCGCCGACTTCGACTGAGCGCAGCCCGTTGGCGGGCCGGCAGCCCACGCCGGTCGATCCCGCGGCTGCCGCACTCCCGCGCGCCGCAAGTCCACGCAGGAACTTCCGCGACTGCCGGCCGTCGCCAATAGCGCGTGGCTATCGAATCAATTCGTCCAATCAATTAGAGGTTTTGCGGCGTTGCGAGTACGGTCTCGTGTTTGCGCATGACCTCAAAGGAGACGCAGCAATGCCCAAGGCAACAAAGGAAATCCAGGGTCCCCAACTGCTGGGGCCATTGACGTGGCTGGTCGGTGAATGGGAAGGCAATGTCGGCGTCGACCTGTCCTACCACAACAAGGATGATGAAACGACCGAGACCGGGTACTTCGAGCGGTTCCGCTTCCATCCGATCCCGAAGCAGGAAAACGGCAAGCAGGAAATCGAGGGCCTGAAGTACGACAACACCGCGTGGCGCCATGGCGAGGAAGCCATGAACCCGTTCCACGACGAGGTCGGCTACATGCTGTGGGACAAGGCCATGGGCCAGGTCATGCGCGTGGTCGTGTTCGGCCGCGGCATCGCGATCCTGGCCGGCGGCCCCGCCAAGGCGCGCGACAGGAAGATCACCGTCAAGGCGACCCCCGGCGACCGCAACTACGGCATCCTGCAGAACAAGTACCTGTCGCAGCGCGCCGAACTGATGGGCTTCGACGGCACGTTCAAGCTCAATGACGACGGCACGATCAGCTACGAGCAGACCCTGCAGTTGAAGCTTGCGGCGACCGGCGGCAAGGTCATGAAACACACCGACCGCAACACGCTGCACCTCGTCAAGCGCTACCACCCGAGCGTCGAGAACACCTGACGCCCGGCAGGCACCGCATGGCAGCCCGGGCTCCCGAGCCCGCAGCAATCGACGCCGCGTCCATCGGCAACCTCGGGCGCGGCGTTTCCGATCCAGCTCTCCCGCCGGTCGACCGCCCATGAAGCGCGCCTGGATCGGCGCCGCCTGCGTGCTGATCGCGCTCGGGGCGTGGCAATCGTGGTCGCAGAGGGCGGTCCATCGCGCGGATGGCGTCGTTGCACCCGACGACCCGGTGCAGGCCGGGTTCACGACCACGCCGGCGCGGGTGGCGATGGGCGCCTTCACCCTCTCGCCGCTCGCCGACTTCAAACTCACCGCGCGGGTGCTGTCGCGCGACGATTACCGTTTCGACGCCGGCTCGGCGATTTCGCCGATGGACCTCGCGGTCGGCTGGGGCCGGATGTCGGACAGCGCGGTCCTGCGCGGCCTCGACATCGACCAGCGCGACCGCTACTACTTCTGGCGCGCCGAGGCGCTGCCGATCCCGGTCCGCGAAATCGAGACCCACAGCGCGAACATGCACCTGATCCCCGCCGATGCCGAAGTCGCGCGACGGCTCAAGCGCATCCGCGCCGGTGATCTCGTCACGCTCGATGGCTGGCTGGTCGAGGCCGACCGCCCGGACGGCTGGCGCTGGCGCAGCTCGCTGACACGCGACGACACCGGCAACGGTGCCTGCGAACTGGTGTATGTCCGGGACCTGTCGATCGGCGCGCGCTGACCACCTCCGTTTTGCCAGTCGATGCGACGACACGTCCGCTCGTCGCAAGCACACGCCGCAGCGTCGCCAGTTCCTCGTCACGCTGAACCCCTGCACCGGTAAACGACGGGCCCGACTTCGCCAGTTCCCGCCGCCACCGACTCAGGACATTGGCGTTGACGCCAAGGTTCTGCGCGACCCGACTGACCAATGCCTGCGGGCGCTGCGTCAGATCAACCGCTTCACGCTTGAACTCCGCACTGAACCTTCTTCGTTGTGCCATGACCCTCCTCCGGCCACCCAATGACGCTATTCTGAAGTGTCCACGAAATCAGGGTAGAACCCAACGCGGCGCCGGCCACGGTGGAGAACTCTCGACAGGCGTTAAGGATGCGAGCCACGCTCGCCACAGCCGAACCAGGAATGAGACCGCTCCGCGACGAACACGATCTGGCGCCAACCAACACGCGAATATCAGCGTGATCAACCGTCGACGCGAATGGCCCGCGCCGCGTTGTCCATCGAGTCTTCACCACACCCCAACGGACTGCGAAGCAGTACGAAGCACGCGTGCGGCCACTTGACAGGATCAAGCCATATCAACGCCCGAGGTAACCGGCGCGAGCCCGCGTAGCGGGTGAGCGTCCGGTTGACCGAGTTGTTATGCCGCATGTTCTCATGTCAGGTCAAGCGCGGCGCAAAGGCAGAGAAGTGATGATGAGCAGGGCGCCGAGCGCAAAGAATACCCAGAAGAACGCGATGCCGGTGTACCAGACAGATAGCAGGCCCGTCACAATGTAGAAGAGACTGATGAGGTCGCTGACGAAGAACGCACTACGTTCTCCGAGGCGAGCGCGCCACCAGACCCAGCCGGAAAGTGCGCCAAACACAACCATGCAGCCACTGACAAAATGCCAGACGAGGATGATTACCTTGACGTCATGCGGATCAAGTGGCTGTTTGCCTAGCTCGATTGCGAGTCGTGCCGCGTGCGAGTCGTGGCCGAGGGCGCCTAACGCGATGACTACTGCCGTGAGCAGGAAAATGACCGAGCCAATTTTTCGCAGCATGGACCCCTCCAAATTTGCGAGAGAGCAACTCGTGCGGCATAACGCTTGAGCTCACCTGTCGCGATGGAGCGTAGCGGAATGGCGGTCAGGTGGAATGATTCGTTAGGACGCACGTGACGCGCCCACGCGTTCGAGTCAGGCATTCTTGCCTCCGTGCGCCGAGAGTGCCCGTTGCGCGTCTGCAAATCGCGTGCACAGGTCGTCGATGCGGACGGTGAACTCCATTGTTCCTGTGGTCTTGCGGTCAGTCCAGTATTTTCCTGTGAGCGTCGTTGGCCGGAGGCTGAGCCCATGAGTTTCGACGATGATGGCCCCTTGGTGCATCTCGCTGATCCTCTCATCTCGGAGATGAACGTTAGGTTCATTCGTATAGACCCCAATCACTTGGAAGCCGTGGCCGCTCGGGGACGGACGAACGCGGTCAGCGACAAGCCAAGACTCTGATTCGGGAGTCATCAAATGCATCTGGAGCTTAGATAGGGTCTGCTTCACCCCCATGTAACAGACGATCATCGGCACACGCTCCTTGGTCTCAGGCCGCACGTAGCTCGACTGCAGCTCAACGCGCCACGTACCACGGAGGTCAGGGCGGTTAACGAACCAACCGTGTAGCCACGCCTGTCGCTAAAGCACGAACTCCAGAAGCACGCCGACGCCGACCAAGGCGCTCACCACGATACCGAATGGCTTCGGCGTACACCCACTGACCGGCGTACCTTGCAACAGGAGTACTGCCAGCCAAATGGCCGCCGCAAGGATGACAAAGGCGGTGATGTGGAGACGCTCAAGCTTCATACGGGCTTCACCCCGACAAAGTCCCATGCCGCGTTGACGAAGGCGTGCGCTTGGTCGCGCGTCCACGGCTGCGAGCTATCGAACAGGTACTTGATTGCATCGACCTCGCACCATTTCCCGCAAAGGGGCTGCTCCCTCGTGTTCTGCCAGAGAAAACGAAGAACGGACTGGACGCGCTCCTCCCATGTGGCGTGCCCGAAGCACCAGTCTGGAGCGTTCCAAACCAGGCACTCAGCCAGGTAGCCAGGAACGATCGCAGCGTGGGTGTTTCCTGCGTCTGCCAGTTCGATCCGCAGCTTCTTCAGGATGCGCACCATACCTTTGAAGCGCCGCTGGGTCACGTCATTCTTAGAAACACCGTTCTCGTAGTGAAGAGGGGTGTGCGGCCAGTAGTCAACGAGGCGCTCAGGGTAATTCTCGATACGCCGGCTACCGTTGTCTGGGATCAGGGCTACGCCGGCACGGTAACTCCCATTCTCCCAATACCTTCTGAACTCGAACAGTGGTACGACATCGGCTTCAACCTGCGCTTGAGAGTCCTTGATATCGAATGCCTTGTTGCCGCGTTTCACCACCGCCCGACCGAAGTGTGCGACGAGCGCCTCCTCAAGTTCGTCCTTGAACTGAGAGAACGGGTAGTTAGCGTCGACGTTGCCAAAATCGGCGTTTGCCTTCCCGCTCGGATACTGAGCGAGGAAGTATTCGTAGAGCATCACCCCGACATCGACATCGCTCTCCTGACAAACATTGACACGGTTACGAAATGAGCCCTGCACAAAGACCAAAGTTATTCTCGCCTGCAGCTTGGGGCTGTTGCTGACGGCGGTGCGGATGGCCCGGATAACCCGTTCAGAGCGCTCTTGCTCCGAGTTGCTGGGCGACTGCGCCCAAAACGAAAAAGCGTTCTCCCAGTCTCGCGCCATCGTTCTTCTCTCGGGTCGTCCTAACACCCGCGTTTACCGGCGCCGTGAAGCGCGCAGCGCTGAACCGCGTCCGAGTCGAACGCGTGGTTAGAGCGGCGCTTCCTTAAGAAGACGCTCAACGTCGACTTTACGCACCAGATACGAAACCGCGTCATTGAGATCAATTTCCTGCGCCCCGAAGGTCAGTCCGTCTCCATTGATCGGGTAGTAACCAGCGTACTCGTTACCATCGTTGTTAGCGACTGCTCCGGCGATTGCGTAGCGGAGGTCGCGCTTCAGCTCTTCGATCGGTGGTTCTTTGCCAGAAGCAGCGGCATCCAGAAACGCCTTTAGCTTCTTCGCAGAGCGCTCTACAGCTTTGCCCACTAAGAAGGTGTTCGCCCCGAAATCTACGGCCCAACCGTGCCGCGGGTCGAGGTACACGCGGTCTGCGTGCCCTGGGGCTCGAACGGGACTGCCCGAAGGATGCGTAAGCCACCAACAAGAACTTCTCAGGAAGCCTTTTGCCACGTCTTCTGGGATGTTCTCACATCGCTCAATCCACGGATTGGCGCTTCTTATCGCGTTGATAGTAACTTCGCGCTTAGCGAGCAACCGTCTCCGAAGGTCCACCAGCTCATTCAAGAACTTCTCATCGACCTCAGCCGTGACAAACACGCTCGAGCAGGCGGAGCACCGGCGAGCCCGGCGGTACCACTGAATATCGCTATGGGTTCTAAAATAGATGTTCCGTGCTTGCTTAAGTTCTGTGCTTACGTCCGCTGCCAATCGTAACGGGACTGAACGGCAGCGGGTCAGTTTTCCGCATTGCGTGCAAAAGAGAAGAGGTCCACCAGTCGTCATACAAGACTTACCGTTTGTGCAGCGATCGCCGCTCTAACGCTCGAATTCAGCGGCGCGAGCCACAGGCGAGCGTCCGCTGGAATGAGCTGTTAGCCATCACGTGCTACAGCCTTGAGTACGCGCTTCTTGATACGGGCCGCTGTCAAACTCGTCGTATCCGCCCGAAATTGCTCGAAATATTTATCCATGAGTGCTTGAGCAGCCGCGGCTTGTCGATCTTTGCACATGCAAATGGTCAGACGATCTAGGACTATGAGTTCACCGTGAAGCCCTTCTTCGCTACGCTCTTCATCGATTAGCTTGCCAACTAATCCTTGCTCGGGCTGGATGTTTGCATAGGCGTCGATACTCGTCAGTGCGTCACGATAGAGACCAATCGCGGCGTCCATGTCGGTCGACTCCACGACTCGGGCGCGGGAAACTAGCTCCAACGTATGTTTCCGAAGCTCGTGATATCGGTCCGCCTTGGCGAAATCGGTTTTCCTGCCGAAATTGATCCAGTTGACGAGGGTCTCGGACTCCTGGGAAACCCAATCGCTCTCCAGATCTTCAGCTTCGTCCGACGACAGATCGTCTTGAATGATGCGAACCGTGTACGCGCCATGGAGCTGCCTTTCTACGTAGCGCCGCCATAGCGGGTGGCGGTCGTCGCTCCATGCGCGCGCCCCAGTGCCTTTGCCGATATAGAACGGAATGCCTCGATCGTCGTAATGGCCATACACGTAAAATCTCCTCGGCGCCGTTTGTGACACGCCTGGAGAAGGCACCAACCGACGGCAGCTATCGCCGGCGACCAGAGATATCCCTTTCGTACCCATTGTGAGCTTGATCGTCGTACAGCCCCCTTGTGATGGCTAACGCCCGAGGTAACCAGCGCGAACCAGCGTAGTTGGTTTGCGTCCGGTTGACCGAGATGTTGGGCGGCAGCGGCCTAGAGCCCTTGGTAGAGGGCGACACCGCGGCCGTGAACACGACTGGATGGCGCGTGCGTGCTGACGACAAAGTACCTTACGTTCGCTTGTTAAAGATCTCATCCAGCGCCCGTATCGACGGTTCGAGTTCCTTGAGCAGCTTAGGAGGCAGCTTCGAGTTGATATCAATGCCTGCTGCTCGATCGGCTTCTACCTCCCGAGCGGCCTCATCGAACAGTTCCTCAATCTCGCTTACAGATAGCGGTTTGCTTGATGGGTCGGTGTGCATCGATACCTCTGAATGTCTGCCGCCTAACGCTCGAAATCAGCGGCGACCGCCCGCGCAGCGGGTGGGCGTCCGCTGGATTGAGTAAAAAGAGACTTCCCCTCCGTATCGGCCTCGTGGGCCATGATGGTGTTGCAACCGTCAGCAGAAGAGGAAGTCTCCATGGGCACTATAACCCTTGGCGTGGACTTGGCAATGCACACGTTCTCGGTGTGCGAAGTAGATGGCGCAGGGCGCGTGGTGCGCCGGCTTGACCTGCGGCGCGCGGCGTTCGACGCGTGGCTGGCCCAGCTGCCCACCGGCGCCGTGGTGGCGATGGAAGCGTGCGGCGGCGCGCATCACTGGGCCCGGCGTTGCCTGGCGTTGGGGCTTATCCCACGCCTGATGGCGGCGCAGTTCGTGACGCCGTTTCGCAAAGGTCGCACCGCCAAGAACGACCGCAACGATGCCGAGGCGATTGCCACCGCGGCGCGGCAAGGCAACATGCGTTTCGTGCCGGTCAAGGACCTCGATCAACAGGCACGCCTCGCGTGGCACCGCGTGCGCGAAGGCTACAAGGTGGAAAGCCTCGCCATCGCCAATCGCCTGCGCGGATTGTTGGCCGAGTTCGGCGTCGTGGTGGCGCGAGGTGATGCGGCACTGCGCCGCACCTTGGCCGATCTCGATGCGCAACCCGGTCTGCCCGCCGAGTTCAGGGAACTGATTCTCGCGCTGGCCGCCCACTGGCAGCAGGTGTGCGCCGCGGGCGCGGCGTGCACGGCGCGCATCGAGGCCCGTGCCAAGGACGACGAACGGTGTATGCGCTTGCGCGCCCTCATCGGGATCGGACCGCTCACCGCTGATGCGATCGTCGCCAGCATCGGTGCGGCCCGCGAGTTCAAGCACGGACGCCAGCTCGCCGCCTGGCTCGGGCTGGTGCCCACCCAGCACTCCAGCGGCGGCCATGCGCGCTTGGGGACGATCAGTTGTCGCGGCGATGCGTACCTGCGCACCCTGCTGATCCAGGGTGCGCGGAGCAGTCTCGAACGCGCCAAGCGGGTCAGCGCGGAGCACGCCACGCCCGAACAAGTCTGGATCCGATCGCTGGCCGGTCGCCTGCCCTTCGGCAAGGCCCTCGTCGCCATCGCCAACCAGCATGCACGGCAGATCTGGGTGATGCTGGCCCACGCCGTCGACTACGATCCCTGCGCCGCGCGGGTCCATCCCATGGCCCCGGTGCACGGGAACCTGGTGCAATGATTGCCTTCACCGTCAGCGCGAAGCGGTAGCAACGGGTCAGACCCACCCGGCGCGAACCTGACTAACTATCCGGACGTCAACAAGGTGCAGTGGCCGATCCCCACCCACCGACGACACCGCTGATTGAACGAGGTCGCCGGGCGCGGTTTATACCTTGGTCCGCATCGGCAACATCGATGCCACAAGACCGTCTACAGAATTGCCGTCTGACCACCGTCCGCTACCGCCAGTACTGACGCGCACCACGCAGCACCGCAAAAACACGACCACCAGCAATAGCCTCACCGCTCAAGGCAAGAGCACCGAGCGGGCGGGATTGACGGGAAGTCTCCTACAGAATAGCTAGCGCCCATGCCGCGGCCACACATATACCGCCACAAGAGAGCCAACGAAGGCGAGCGCTGCCGAACTCAACGACGGGCCTATGTAAGCTAGGTCCGCATCTGGTGGAGCGAGGAGCGTAAAGAAGGACAGCAGTATCGCGGCGCCAACAAGACCCGCCAGCACTCCGTTGAGCAGCGGACTGGCTTTAGCGAACAGCGCGCCCAAGAAACCGGTAAAAGCGACCAATGCGACCGCGACAACCCCCGAGCCCAACCGAAGCGCGGAGGAGTCGAGAGCGGACGCCACACCGAGCAAAGCCATACAAAGCCAATAGCCGACAAACATGACGAGCGCGCCAACGGCTAGAGACTTGAAACTGATGAGCATCTCGAATGGGCCCTAACGGCTCGGCGCTCACCCGCGCGGCCCAGCGCCGCCGACGCACCGAACCCCCAAGACGCTACGCCGCCAGACAGCAACCAGCCATAGGAATACCACGCTGGGCCGTGTCGGGTGCAGCGCCTTGTTAGACGATGACCTCATTCGAACGCGGACCACGACTTGCCCGCAAGCTCCTCGGCGAGCTGCTCAGCACTCGTTGCTTGAAGAGCGGAGACGTCGAAGTATCGCTTGCTCGACATCATGCCTCCTGGCGAGTCTTTCCGGAAGTCAGTCTCGAACTGCGGACCTAGAATGAAAACTCGGGTTGGGCCCGCCTCTGACCGAAGGTCCTCGACCTTCTTCCGTGCGACCTTGCAGAGATCTGCCGCGTTGCGATCGACGTTGGACCACTTGAGCTTCTCGTCAACGCCAAGCTCAACGTCAACAACTGCCTCGATCAGGGCTACGCGCTCGACTCGCTTCTGCCTGTACATTCCGAAGTACTTGCAGCGCGCATGACTGTAGGCCCCGCCCGTTGCCGGGCACATGTAGACCTTGCCGACAAGGATGTCTTCGGGGATCCCAGCGCAGTTCACGACATCAAGGAAGTTGTGCCACGACGGAAGAAGATTCTCTTCATCGAGGAACTCCCGAAGATCGGCCACGGCATCGCTGAGATTCTTGGTGAGGCCTTGCACCTGGAGCGCGTTGACCAAGTCTTCGAACGAGGCAGCCGCGAACGCGACCTTGCCCTTGTGCTTCTTCCGGCAGAGAGCCTGGATGCGTGCGAATCGCTCCGCGTTCTCGGATTCGAAGCTCCCGAGTGCGAGCAAAAGGTTGAGCCCAGGCGACTCCCTGGAGAGGGCCTTGAGATGTGCTTCCAGCTGAGAGTCGTCGAACCAGTCGAAGTTCCTGGTCTCGATGTAAACGGTAACCGGAGCTTGGATGATGAGGCCGTCGGGGACGCTTGCGAGCTTTCGTTCTTGCTGACGGAATGCGACGCCGATCTTGTCGGATATGTCTTCGCCGACGAGTCCGCTGAGGACTTCTCCGAGATACTTCGGATTCTCCTCGTAGAGCATCTTGAGGACGAGCAGGCAGTAGTTTGTGACGCGGTTCTCCCGCTGGGAGTAGCCGGAGAACAACGTGATGGGCTTGCTCATGGACCTCTTGTCGTCGTCTAACGCAGAGCTCAGCAGCCGAGCGGGAGCGAGGTCCGCTGCAGCGCCGTGTTAGACCGATGCATCGCGAAATGCTCGCAGGACAGTATTGATGCGCGTTTGGTACCCAGGGCCTTGCGCCTTGAACCAGTCAAGGACATCTTGATCGACGCGCAACGAGACCGCAGCCTTAGGTGAAGCTGGTTGCAGGCCGCGGCGAACCATGCCGTGCACGATATGTTGAATGTCGGCCTCGGGGTGCTCGCGCGTGGCTTTACCGGCAGCCGCGGTCTTGAGCTTGGCCCAGTCAGTCTTGGATCTGGTTGAAGTAGATTTGCGCTTCACGTTGCGTGGCTTTGCGGAAGGAGATGATGCGGATTTCATGCTCGGTCTCCGTATGAACGATGGACACCGGAGTCCCAGCCAGCAGACCAAGAGTGACTAAGCGTTGCTCGCCGTACGCGAACCTGTCGTCCTCGAATGTGAAGGTGAGGCCTTCAAACACACGAGGCGCGTCGATGAAGTCGAGCCCGTGTGCTTTCAGGTTGGCAGTACGTTTGGCCTTTGACCAAGTGAACTCCATGACACATCGTATATACGAACTGTCATGGCGTCAAGGAAGCTACCGCGGCGGTCTAACGCTTGAGGAAAGCGGCCGACAGACCGCGCAGCGGGATGGCGGTCCGCTTGACCGAATAGTTGGGCGTCATAGCCCCATTACCAAACGTAACCCTTCGTCAACGCGTGCAATCGCCTGGCTTGGCAACGCCTTTACGCGCAAAGTTAGCAGAGCCCTGTCGATGGTAAGGAGTTGCGACACGTTGACCACCGATGCTCGGGGAAGACCCGCCTCAGACTTGCCGAGGCGCACGTTGCCCGGCGCCTCCGCCAGCGCGATGTTGGACGTAATGACTGCGACGACAACCGTGCTGATACGGCTCTCGTTGAACGAGTTGGATTGCACAACGAGAACGGGACGACGAAGGCCCGGGCCAGAACCCGTGGGCTCCGGGAGCGACGCCCACCAAACCTCACCACGCCTCATGGCTCAACGCCGCGTACTGTGCAGCCAATAGAGCCGGCTCAACTGCCGAGGCCTCGCGGTCGTAGACCGCATTGAGCTTTGCGGTTACAGCCGCCGCATCGTGCTTTGCCACATACTCTTCGAGCGCCTCAGAAAACACCTGGCTGCGAGGGACACGACGCGCTTTTGCCAAACGCTCGGCAGCGTCGAAAACTGGGTCCGGTACTGAGACGGCTACTTTCATACTGTGATCGTACTACCAGAGTACGACTAGCGCAACTCTGACGCCCAACGCCCGAGGTAACCGGCGCAAAGACCGCGTAGCGGGATTTGCGTCCGGTTGACCGAGTTGTTATACCCGTACTTCACTCATCGAAATAGTCTGAGTCAAGTTTTTTTACCTTATAAACCCCAGCAACTGCAACGCCTGTGTCGTGCAGCACCATCAGTTTTGCGAGCTTTGCACCATCAATGAGAATGATCCGTGTTTCGATAGAGGAAGCGTAATGTACGGCCTCATTACTAAACGACGAGGTTGTTATGAATACACCCTTTTTTGCATGTTGCCCCTGTAGCGCGCCCGCGAACCTTTGTATCTCTGGGCGCCCAACGGTACCGTCCCAGCGCTTCGCCTGAATGTAGATGACATCTAGCCCTAACTGATCCTCCTTGATGATCCCGTCGATGCCACCATCACCGCTCTTTCCGATTGCCTTCCCAGCATCTTGACGGTCACCCCCATAACCCATCTTCACAAGTAGATCGACTACTAGTCGCTCGAAGAAAGTCGGCGATGCATCCATCACGGCATCAAGGACTTCGGCTTCAAGCGCCTCTTGTAGCCCCAAGTATGCGGAAGCCAGTGAATCTTCCGGGCTTTCGGTCGTGTCCGCTTGGTGGGTTGGTCGTAGCGTGACACCTGAACTGTGGTTCTTCTCTTTCTTCCGGCTCCTGAACTCAATGAACTCCGGATACTGTGCGAGAAAGTCGACGTCAATCCGCGTTGGGTTTTTTGCCAGGACGCCCTTTCCGCGTTCTGAAATGCGGAAGTAACCCCGCTTCGGGGCTTCTAGTAACCGTGCCTGCTTCAAATATGAGCGCGCCCATCCAACACGGTTATTGAACACCGCTTGCGTGCCGCTCGGCAGAAGTTCAGTCCGTTCCTCGTCAGTGAGGCCAAATTTTTGCGCGAGCTGCTCGACAGCCTCCGCGAACTTATGCTCCTGCCCGTCGGCGGCAAGCTGCAACACGGGCAGCATTAGAGTCTGATAGTCAGGAATTGCCACCGAAGCTCCTCTTACGGGTATAACGCCAATTCTGCCCCTGATCGGGGGCGGTAACGTGATCGTCCCGCGGTTCTCCAAGGCTGTCAATCCGAAAGATTCCGCTTAGCATCAGCCACTTGGCCGTCCTTGCCCCCACCGCTCATGCCCAACGGTCACGGTGATATCACGCACATCAGGGGCGGTATCCAATATCGCAGACGATGTGGGGCGGTAACCGGTGGGATTGACTCGGCGGACGCTGTGGACGCTGCCGCCGGGAGCGGGTCTTGCGCCGAGGCCGAGGTCTCGATCACCGCAGTGGCGATTGCACCCTGCACTTCCGCTCAAAGTCCCTCTCCCGCCGCCCTGGCAAACCAGTCGCGCAACATCGGCACGCTGCCGACGACTGCCAGTCCCGCGCCGCGTGCGCCGGCGACGAGGGGATTGCCGGTCGCGAACAGCCGCTGGATCGCATCGAATCCGTGCGCCGCAAGGACGTTCGCGCTGCGGCTTTCGCGTTCGTAGCGGCGCAACACATGCGGCGCACCAATGGCGACCCCTCGTGCCCGCGCGTCGCTCAGGACGCGACGCAGGCACGCGACGTCGCGCAGGCCGAGGTTGAGTCCCTGCCCCGCCAGCGGATGCACGACGTGCGCGGCGTCTCCGGCCAGCACCGCGCGACCGGCGACGTAGCGGCCCGCCAGGCGCATCCGCAACGGGAACGCCGCGCGTCGCGTCGTCGACGTGATGGCGCCGAGCCTGAAGTCGGATGCGGCACCCAGTTCGCACATGAAATCCGCATCGTCGAACGCCAGCACGCGCGCCGCTTCCGCTTCCGGCAATGACCAGACGACCGAACAGCGCCCGTCGGCCAGCGGCAGGAACGCCAGCACCGCACCCGGCAGGAATCGCTGCCACGCCGTGGCGTCGTGCGGACGCTCGGTCGCGACGTGCGCGACGACGGCACGCTGGGCATAGTCCCGATGCGAGACGCCGATGCCGAGCTGCGCGCGCAATGGCGACTGCGCGCCGTCGCACGCGACCAGCACCCGCGAACGGATGCGCGTGCCGTCGCCGAGGCTTGCGGTGATCGATTCATCGTCCTGTTCGACCGAATCCACCGCAGCAGGACCCATCAACCGCGGTCCCGCGCGCGCCGGGGCGCTGCACGCCTGCCACAGCGCGTCGCGGATCAACGCGTTCTCGACGATCCAGCCGAGCGCGGCCCGGCCCTGCGATGCGGCGTCGAACTTGAGCTGGCCCGGCGCCAGCGAATCCCACACGCACATGCGGCGGAACGGCGCGACGCGCGCGCCGGCAATCGAATGCCACACGCCGATGTCGTCGAACAGCGACTTCGCGTCGGGCGCGAGTGCGACGACGCGCAGGTCGGGCGGTTCCCCGGCGCGCCACGGCTTCGGCGGCGCGGGTTCCACCAGCACGGTGTCGAACCCGTCGCGGGCGAGCGCCAGCGCGAGCGCCGTGCCGACGATGCCACCGCCGCAG
Organism: Lysobacterales bacterium; assembly: GCA_046347015.1. GTDB lineage: Bacteria > Pseudomonadota > Gammaproteobacteria > Xanthomonadales > Rhodanobacteraceae > Dokdonella_A. Next base: position 138,246 of record JAXMHA010000003.1, read on the forward strand.
ACCAGCACGTCGTGGGGTGCGCGGCGGCTCATTCGGACAACGCGAGTCCGGGCACGTCGCCGCCGAAGCCCATGCCGCGCAGTGCCAGCTTCCGCTTCAGCGATGCACTGCGATCGAGCAGCACGAAGCCGAGCGATTGCGCGATCCCGGCCAACGGCGCTTCTTCGCCCATCCAGCGAACCAGCGACCGGCTCGCGGCAATCGTCGCGTCGCGGTCACTCGCGCGCGACCGCGCGTGGCGCGCCAGCAGCGCGGCGTCGCCGGGGTCTTCGTTCCTCGCCGCGCATTCGACCAGCAGTTCGGCCAGGCCGAGCGCATCGCGCAGGCCGAGGTTGAAGCCCTGCGCACCGATCGGGTGGATCGTCTGCGCGGCATTGCCGACCAGCACGGCGCGTGGGCCCGTCACGGCGCTGGCGATCACGCCGTGCAACGGATGCGGCCTGCGCGGACCCGGATCGTGCAAGCGGCCGACCCGGTAACCGAACCGTTCCTGCAGCAGCGCGCAGAAGCCGGCGTCGTCGAGCGCCGCGACCGCGGCGACGTCGCCGCTCGCCACGGTCAGTACGGCACCGGCGCGTCCGTCGGCACGTGGCAGCAACGCGACGGGGCCTTCGGCGGTGAAGCGTTCGAACGCGCAGCCGTCGAGCGGTTTGCCGGTCGCGATCGTGGTGACGAATGCGCTTTGCCCATGATCGACGCGCGTGACCGGAATGCCGATCGCGGAGCGCACGAACGACTCGGTGCCGTCCGCGCCGACGACGAGGCGTGCGTCGATGGCATGCGGCGCACCGTCGACGTCGAGCGTGACCCGCGACGCCGCTGCGCCGACCCCGATGCCCGTCACCCGGGCCGGCGCAAGCCGGCGCAGGTTCCGGCAGCCGGCGACGCGCGCGTGCAGTGCAGTGCCGAGCGCGTGCGCGGGCACGACCGCACCGAATTCCGGCAGCCCGAGCCTGGCGGCGTCGAGCCGCACCCGCCCGAATCGCCCGCGACGCGAGACTTCGATGCGCCGGATCGGCGCCGCATCCGCCGCGGCGTGCGGCCACACGCCAAGCGCCGACAGCGCGTTGACGCTGGCGCGCGCCAGCGCAAGGTTGCGATCACCCGCGGGCGCCGACGTCGCAGCGGGGACCGTCGCCTCGGCGAGCACGACGTCGAGCCCCGCACCGTCGAGCGCGATCGCAAGGCTCGACCCGACCAGGCCGCCGCCGACGATCAATGCGTCGCACCGTTCCATGCCGCGATGATAGCGGCAGCGCGGGCGGTCGGCCGGCGCCGCAGGCGGTACCGGCCATCCGCCGCACCGGCGGGCGTGGTGTATCCTTCGATCCCTCGCGACACGCGTTCGCCGCTCCCCGGAAACCCATCCGATGGCCACGTCCCCGACACCGAAGAACCGCGGCATCGCGCCGCACCTGGCAGTCGTCACCGGCTTGATCGCCCTCGCCGTGTCGATGCGGCTGGTCGTGCATTTCATGCCGGGCCTGATTCCGTACAACTTCACGCCGGTCGAGGCGATCGCGCTGTTCGGCGGCGCGTCGTTCGCCAATCGCCGGCTCGCGATCGTCGTGCCGCTGGTCGCGATGCTGCTCGCCGACCTCGTGATCGGCCTGCATCCGCTGATCCCGGTCGTGTACGGCTGCATCGCGGTGACGGCGCTGGCCGGCCGCGGCCTTGCGCGGCGTGCGGGAATCGGACGGCTGGCGTTGTTCGGAGCCGCCAGTGCGACGTTCTTCTTCATCGTCACGAACTTCGCGGTGTGGCTGACCTCCGGGATGTATCCGCTGACCGGCGCCGGCCTCGTGGCCTGCTACGTCGCCGGGTTGCCGTTCTATCCCGCGACGCTCGCCGGCACGCTGTTCTGGACCGGCGCCCTGTTCGGCACGCTCGCGCTGCTGCGCCAGCGCTGGCCCGTGCTGGCGACGCAGTCCGCCACGGCCTGACGCGACGAAGGATCCGGCGGCATCGCATCCGCCCGTCGCGCCATGGGCAATCGCCTCTCGAAGATCTACACCCGCACCGGTGACGATGGCACCACCGGGCTCGGCGATGGCTCGCGCCTGCCGAAGGACGCGCCGCGGGTCGCGGCGTACGGCACGGTCGACGAACTGAACTCGACGATCGGCGTCGTGCTCGCGTGCGACTTGCCGGATGCGATCCGCGAATCGCTGACGCAAATCCAGCACGACCTGTTCGACCTCGGCGGCGAATTGAGCACCCCCGGCATGACGCTGGTCGAAGCCGGCGACATCGACCGGCTCGAACACACGCTCGACGCGTTGAACGCCGGCCTGCCGCCGCTCAAGGAGTTCATCCTGCCCGGCGGTGGCATGGCCGCGGCGCACTGCCACGTCGCGCGCACGGTGTGCCGGCGTGCGGAACGGGCCATCGTCACGCTGGCCCACACGGAACCGGTGCGCGCCGAAGCCCGACGCTACCTGAATCGCCTGTCCGACCTGTTGTTCGTGATGTCGCGCGTCCTCGCGCGGGCATCGGGCCACGGCGAAGTGCTCTGGCAGCACGAACGCCGTCCGCGCCAGAAGGCGTGAGCGAACGCACCGCCCGGCCGTGACGACCGCGCGCGCCTACGCCGTCGCCAGCAGCGCGATCTTCGCGCTCGCCGCGCTCGTCAACCTCGTCCGCGCGTGGCGCGGCTGGCCGTTCCAGTTCGGCCCGTGGCTGGTCGCGCCGGCGTGGTCGTGGCTCGCGTTCGCGATCGGCACGCTGCTCTGCATTTGGGGACTCGCCTCGCGGAGGCCGCGTTGACGGCGCGCACGGAAGGCGTCCTGCTGCTGACCCATCCGGCGTGCCTTGCGCACGATCCGGGCCCCGGCCATCCCGAATCGGCGGCGCGCCTCGAGGCGATCCTGGCGGCGCTCGACGCGGCGGACCTGCCCGGCCTGCGCCGAATCGAAGCACCACGCGCGACCCGCGAACAACTGCTGCGCGTGCACGACGCGGCGATGGTCGACGGCGTGTTCGCCGCAGCGCCGGAATCGGGATACGTCCGCATCGATGCCGACACCGTGATGTCCGCCGGCTCGCTCGCAGCCGCCCTGCACGCGGCCGGCGCGACCGGCGCGGCAGTCGATGCCGTGCTCGGCGGTGACACGCGGCGCGCGTTCTGCGCGGTGCGCCCGCCGGGCCACCACGCGACCCGCGACACGCCGATGGGATTCTGCCTGTTCAACAACATTGCGGTCGCCGCCACGCACGCGCTCGACGTTTACGGCCTCGACCGCGTCGCGATCGTCGATTTCGACGTCCACCACGGCAATGGCACGCAGGACATCTTCTTCCGCGATCCGCGGGTGCTGTATGCCTCGACGCACCAGAGTCCGCTCTATCCCGGCACCGGCGCGCGCGACGAGCGTGGCGTCGGCCAGGTCGTCAATGCACCGCTGCCGCCGGGCGCGGGCCCGGACGCCTTCCGCGCGGCGTGCGACGGAATCGTGCTGCCGGCCCTCGAGGCCTTCGCCCCGCAACTGGTGCTCGTGTCGGCGGGCTTCGATGCGCATCGACGCGATCCGCTGGCGAGCCTCGAACTCGGCGCGGAGGATTTCGCATGGATCACCGCGCGGCTGGTCGAAGTCGCGGAGCGGCATGCGCAAGGCCGCATCGTGTCGAGCCTCGAAGGCGGCTACGACCTCGCCGCGCTCGCCGAATCCAGCGTCGCCCACGTGCGCGAACTGTCACGCTGAACGGTGCTGGCGGCTCCCGCCGCCGGTTGCGACGGCGCCGGATTGCCGGCCACGACAGCTTCCGGCAAGCTACGCGCTTCCCGCAACGCCTCCCTCCAACCGACCGCCACACGCCTGCCGCAGACGTGACCATCCCCGATCGACTCCTGCAGCACGCGGCACTGGCGCTCGCCATCGCGGTCATTCCGCCGGGGGCGCTCGCTGCCGATCCCGCGGTGACGACTGCGACCGCAGCCGGCGCGGCGCAATCGACCAGCCGCACCTGCCCGATCGGCGTCCTGAAGTGCCCGAAGCCGAAGCTCGACTGGTCGACGTGCCGCAGGAACGCGCTGCTCGACTTCTATGTCCCCGGCCTGCCGGTCGAGGGCGATCGCGAGTCGACGCCGGCCGACGCCAGCGCGACGCAAGTCAAGACGCTCGACAAGGACCGCTACGTGCTCGAGGGGGATGCGCAACTGGAACGCCTCGACCAGTTGCTGCGCGCCGACACGCTCACCTACGACGACGCGACGACCGACTATTCGGCGACCGGCCACGTCCGTTACCAGGACCGGGGTTTGCTGGCGTCCGCCGACGCCGCGCACGGCCGCACCGAACCCGAGCAGGCGAACCTCACCGGCGTCAACTACCAGTTGCTGACCTCGCGTGGCAACGGCAAGGCCGCGACGGCGAACGTCACAGATCCCGACCACGGCGACCTCACCGACGCGACGTACTCGACCTGCGATCCCGGCGACCACACCTGGGAACTTCGCGCCGACACGATCCACCTCGACCAGGACGAAGGCGTCGGACGCGCCCGCGACGTCACGTTCGCGCTCGGCGGCGTGCCGGTGTTCTGGCTGCCGTACCTGCGTTTCCCGCTGACGGACGAACGCGAATCCGGCTTCCTCGCGCCGGACATCGGCTACAGCAACCGACGCGGATTCGAGTTCGAGCTGCCGTATTACCTGAACCTCGCGCCGAACTACGATGCGACGATCTACCCGCGGTTGATGACCGACCGCGGCCTCATGCTCGGCGGCGAATTTCGCTACGCGACCGAATCCAGCACCGGCAGCTTCGTCGCGTCGATCCTGCCCGATGACCACCGCGCCGACGACGAATCGGCCGAGTTCGGCACGCTCGTGCCATCGGACCGCTGGTCGTACCAGTGGAAGGACACGACGGCGTGGAGCCAGAACTGGGGAGCTTCGGTCGACATCAACCACGTGTCCGACGACCACTACTTCGAGGATTTCGGGCACAGCCTGACCCGGGCCGCGACCAGCATGCTGCCCGCCAGCGCGTACATCGTCGGCCGCGGCACCTGGTGGACCGCAGCCATCGGCGGCGACTCCTACCAGATCACCGACCCGACGTTGCCGTCGGCGTACCTGCCGTACCGCCGGCTGCCGCGCGTCACGTTCAATGCCGACGCCCCGGTCGCGGGCGAGCTCGAGGCCGGGCTCGATTCCGAATACGTGGCGTTCACCAAGGACGACAAGCCGGAGGGCCAGCGCCTCGACCTGTTCCCGTACCTGACGCTGCCGATCGAGACCGCTGCCTATTTCCTGCGCCCGAAGCTCGGCTACCGGTTCACGACGTACGACCTCGATGCGTCGACGCTCGGGGGCAGCCCGGCGCTGACGCGCACGCGCCCCGACCGTGGCCTGCCGATCTTCAGCCTCGACACCGGGCTCGTCTTCGATCGCAGCCTCACGCTCGGCGGCGAAGCGATGACGCAGACGCTCGAGCCGCGCGCGTATTACCTGTGGGTGCCGTACCGCGACCAGACCGACCTGCCCGTTTTCGACACGCAGTCGATCCCGTTCAGCTTCAGCGAGCTGTTCCGCAGCAACCGCTACATCGGCGCCGACCGGCAGATGGACGCGAACAACCTGTCGCTCGCGCTGACCTCGCGCCTGCTGTCGGACAGTACCGGCGACGAGATCGTGTCGGCCAGCATCGGCCAGATCCGCTATTTCTCCGACCAGCGCGTGCAACTGCCCGGCGCGCCACCGACCGATTACGCCGGATCGACGTATGCCGGCGAACTCGACCTGCACCTCGGCGCGAACTGGCGCGTGACGCTGGACCAGCAATGGAACCCGAACACCGACCAGATCGACCTGTCGACGTTCACCGTGCAGAACCGCTTCGGCGACGGCGGCCTGGTCAATTTTTCGTACCGCTACCGGCGCAACCTGATCGACCAGGTCGACGTGTCGGCGCTGGTGCCGATCACCCCGAAGTGGCGGCTGATCGCACGCGACAACTTCGCGATCCATGACCCGGTGACCAAGCGCGACCACGAGACGCTCGAGCGCTTCATCGGCGTCGAGCACGACACCTGCTGCCTCACCTGGCGCGTGCTGGCCCGCCGCTACATCCACGACATCCAGGGGGATGCCGACAGCGCGCTCTACTTCGAGATCGAATTCAAGGGCATCGGCGCGATCGGCCAGGCGTCGGACAACTTCCTGCGCCGTGGTATTCTGGGATTCCAGTAGTCGGTGCACCGGCCCGGCTTCCGCTTTCGGCAACCGGCGGGAAACGCCGGCGGCGACGCCGCGACACGCGGCAGCTTCCATCCCCATCGCATCCCGATCGACTTCTTCCCGATGAACCGAACCCTGCTCCGACTTGCCGTGTTCTTCGCCGCCGCAACTCCGGCCGTGGTGCTCGCGCAGGCCACGCCCGCGACGCAACCACTCGACGGCATCGTCGCGGTCGTCGACGACGGCGTCATCCTGCAAAGCGAGCTCGACCGGATGGTCGCGACGGTGACCGCCAACTACAAGTCGAACCCGCAACAGTTGCCGCCGCACGACGTGCTCGAGCGGCAGGTCCTCGAGCGGCTGATCATGGACAAGCTGCAGCTCGCGCGCGCGGCCGACACCGGCATCAAGGCGTCCGACACGGAGATCGACGAAGCGGTCGGCCGCATCGCCAAGCAGAACAACCTGACGGTCGACCAGCTCCGCGACGAGCTCGCCAAGCAGGGAATGAGCTACACCCAGTTCCGCGACAACATCCGCGACCAGATCATCCTGCAGCAGATGCGCAACCGGTACGTGCAAGGCCGCGTGCAGGTCAGTGACGCGGAAGTCGACTCGCTGCTGAAACACGGCAACCTCAACGCGGGCCAGTTGCGCCTCGGACACATCCTGATCTCGGTCCCGGAAGGAGCAACCCCCGCGCAGATCGACGCGGCCAAGGCCAAGGCCGAGGACGTCAAGCGCCAGATCGACGGCGGCATGGATTTCGCGGCGGCGGCGATCCGCTACTCCGACGCGCAGAACGCGCTGGAAGGCGGCGACCTCGGCTGGCGTGGCTACGACGCCCTGCCGCAGGCGTTCACCGAGATCGCTTCGCGCCTCGAGCCGGGCCAAGTCGCGGGACCGATCCGCGGCCCGAACGGTTTCCACATCATCAAGCTGATCGGCAAGCGCGCCCAGCCAACGCAGGTCGTCGAGGAGTACCACGCGCTGCACATCCTCGTGAAGACGAGCGAGCTGGTGCCGGATGCCCAGGCGGAGAAGAAGATCGACGAGCTTTATCGCGAGATCCAGGGCGGTGCCGACTTCGAAAAGCTGGCCAAGGCCGACTCGGACGACGGCGCGACCGCCAACCTCGGCGGCGACATGGGCTGGTTCGCCGCCGATGCCTACGGTCCGGCCGTCGATGACGCGCTGAAGGGCCTCAAGGACGGACAGGTCTCGCAACCGTTCCGGACCGAGGTCGGCTGGCACCTCATCAAGCTGCTCGGTACCCGCCAGACCGACAAGACGCAGCAGGCGGAGCGGGATCGCGCGCGCAACCTGCTGTTCCAGCGCAAGGCCGAGGACGAGTACGAAAGTTTCCTGCGCCAGTTGCGTGGCGAGGCGTACGTCCGCATCCGGTTGCCGGGCGTGGCCGCGGCGGACGCCAAGCCGGCGTCCTGACGCACGCCTCCGCGTTCCGGAGGCCGAAGGCCGATGAACCCCGGAACCGGTTTGCCGCGCCTCGCACTGACCGCTGGTGAACCGTCCGGCATCGGCCCCGAGCTGATCGCGAAGCTCGCCGGCGGGAACACCGAAGCCGAACTGGTCGCGATCGGTGATCCCGCGCTGTTCCGCGCCGCGGCCGCCGTTGCGGGAGTCATGCTCGACCTCGTCCCGTTCGATCCATCGCGACGCCCCGCGGTACGTCACCCCGGTGTCCTTGCGGTGCTGCCGGTCCCGCTCGCGGTGCAACCGGTTCCCGGCACACCCGACGTCGCGAACGCGCGCTGGGTGATCGAAACGCTCGCCCGCGCGGCCGATGGCGCGCTGTCCGGCACGTTCGACGCCATCGTCACGGGTCCGGTGCACAAGGGCATCATCAACGACGCCGGGATCGCGTTCACCGGCCACACCGAGTTCTTCGCCCACCGCGCCGGGAGCGATGTCGCGATGCTGCTCACCGCGCCGGGACCGAGCCGCACCGGCGGCTGGCTGCGCATCGCGCTCGCGACGACGCATCTGCCGCTTGCCGAGGTCCCGGCCGCGATCACGCAGGCCGGACTCGTGCGCACGCTTTGCATCCTGCGCGACGCGCTGATCGACCGCTTCGGCATCGCCGCACCGCGGCTCGCCGTCCTCGGCCTCAATCCGCACGCCGGCGAAGGCGGACACTTCGGCCGCGAGGAGATCGAGCGGATCACGCCGGCCATCGCGCAGGTCCGTGCCGCCGGTTTCGACGTCGCGGGCCCTCTCCCCGCCGACACCGCGCTGACCCCGGCGCGGCTCGAGCGGTTCGACGCGGTGCTCGCGATGTACCACGACCAGGGCCTGCCGGTGCTGAAATACGCGGGCTTTGGCCAAGCCGTGAACGTCACGCTGGGGCTGCCGTTCATCCGCACCTCGGTCGACCACGGCACCGCGTTCGACATCGCCGGGCGCGGCGTCGCCGATCCCGCCAGCCTCATCGCGGCCACACGGCTGGCATGCGAACTCGCCGCCCGCGTCGAAGCGCACCGTCGATGAAGGCTGGCTCCACCCGGGCCAGCGCCACGCCGGGTTTTGCAGTGCATGGCCACTCGCCGAAGAAACGCTTCGGCCAGCACTTCCTGACCGATCCCGCGGTCATCGCGGAAATCATTGCCGCGATCGATCCGCGGCCCGGCCAGCGCATCGTCGAGATCGGTCCCGGCGATGGCGCGCTGACGCGCCCGCTGTTGCACAGCGCGGGGGGCCTGACCGCGATCGAACTCGACCGCGACCTGATTCCGCGTTTGGCGGCCCTCGGGCCGGGCCTCGACATCGTCCAGGCCGACGTGCTGGACGTCGACTTCCATGCGCTGGCCGGATCGTCGCGCATCCGGCTGGTCGGCAACCTGCCGTACAACGTGTCGTCGCCGATCCTGTTCCACTGCCTCGATGCGCTCGATGTGATCGAGGACATGCATTTCATGCTGCAACGCGAAGTGGTCGAACGGATGGTCGCCGCGCCGGGCAACAAGACCTATGGCCGGCTCAGCGTGATGGTGCAGCTCGCGTGCATGGCCGAGTCACTGATCGGCGTGCCGCCTCGCGCATTTTCGCCGCCGCCGAAGGTGCAATCGGCGGTCGTCCGGCTGCTGCCGCGCCGTGACGGACCCGATTTCCCGCGCGACGCGGTCGCGCGGGTCGTCCGCGCGGCCTTCGGCCAGCGCCGCAAGAAGCTCTCGAACGCATTGTCCGGCCTGCTCGATGCGGAAGCGATCCGGGCCGCCGGTGTCGATCCGGGCCTGCGCGCGGAACGACTGCCGCCGGAAGCCTTCGTCGCGCTGGCGCAAGCGGTCGCGCCACGCTGATGCCAGTTCCCGGGGCACCCCGGCCGCGGATTGCCACACGCGCCGCGACTTGCCGCGATGCCCGGCGTTGCGGACAATCGGCCGATGCGGGCTTGTTGCTGCCACCCCGAAGACGCCGGATCGACCGGCCCCCACCCCGCGCGGGGAATCGTGCCTTGCCCGGTGCGTTCCTGAGATGGCCGTCTGGGCCATCGGCGACATCCAGGGTTGCCATACCGAACTGGCGAAACTGATCGACCGCCTCCGTTTCGACGCCGCGCGGGATTCCCTGTGGTTCTGCGGCGACCTCGTCAACCGCGGCGGCCAGTCGTTGGCGGTGCTGCGGCTCGTCAAGTCACTCGGCGACGCCGCGATCGTCGTGCTCGGCAACCACGACCTGTCGCTGCTCGCAGTCGCCGAGCGCAAGCCGAGCGAGCAGTCGCGCGTCAACGCCGAACTGCGCGAAGTGTTGTTCGCGCCGGACCGCGACGAGCTGCTGGGCTGGCTGCGCAGCCGCCAACTGATGCACACCGACCGCGACATCGGTTTCGCGCTCGTCCACGCCGGGCTTTCGCCGCGCTGGACGATCGACCAGGCCGAGTCGGTCGCGCGGGAGATCGAGGAACGCCTGCGGAGCGATTCCTACCGCCGGCTGCTGAAGCAACTGTTCGGCAACAAGCCGGACTTGTGGACGCCGGGACTGCGCGGCGTCGAACGGCTGCGCGCCGGCATCAATGTGATGACGCGAATGCGCTACTGCGACGTGCGCGGCAGGGTCGCGTTCCGTGAGAAGGGTCCACCGGGGACGCAGAAGCCAGGCCTCTATCCGTGGTTTTCGGTACCGGGCCACGCGCGGCGCGACTTGCGCATCGTGTGCGGCCACTGGTCCGCGCTCGGGCGGTTCGCGGGCCTTGGCGTTTACGGGATCGACACCGGTTGCGTGTGGGGCGGCGCGCTGACGGCGCTGCGCCTCGATGTCGAGGATCCCGAGTTCATCGAGGTCCGTTCGACGCGGATGCCGCCGCCCCGCAAGGACAGCGACTGACGACGCGCCGCCTGCCGGCTAGACGCCTGTGTCCTCCCTGTTCGCTGCGCCAAACGGCCGGACCAGGTCGACGAAATCGAATGCGAACGCGTGCCTCGAGTCCGCCGGATGATGCACGCGCGCAGTCTCGCGCCACGCCGCGGCATCGAACGCCGGGACCCATGTGTCGGCGCCCGCGACCTCGGTATCGACGAGCGTCAGGTGCAAGGTGGTCGCCCGATCCAGAGCGAGCGCGTAAACCTCGCCACCGCCGATCACCACGAGTTCGCGTCCGCCGCTGCGAGTGATCGCGTCATCGAGACTCGCGACCGCCACCTGTCCCGCGAAGGGCACGTCGTGACCGCGCGTCAGTACGAGGTTGACGCGCCCCGGCAGCGCGCGGCCGACGGCGACGGCGGTCTTGCGACCCATCAGCACCGGCTTGCCGAGGGTCAGCGCCTTGAAGCGGCGCAAGTCGTCCGGAAGATGCCATGGCATCGACCCGTCGCGGCCGATTGCGCGCCGGCAATCCAGCGCGGCAACCAGCGCAATGGCGGGCTCCACGCGCCCGCTCACACCGCGACCGGTGCGCGGATGGCCGGATGAGGCGCGTAGCCTTCGAACGCAATGTCTTCGAAGCGGAAGGCGGCGAGGTCACGGACGTCCGGGTTCAGCACCAGTCGTGGCAATGGCAGGGGTTCGCGCGTGAGTTGCAGGCGGGCCTGCTCGGCATGGTTCGAATACAGGTGCGCGTCGCCCAGCGTGTGCACGAACTCGCCGGGCACGAGGTTCGTCACCCGGGCGACGAGGTGCGTCAGGAGCGCATAGCTCGCGATGTTGAACGGCACGCCGAGGAAGATGTCGCCGGAGCGCTGGTAGAGCTGGCACGACAGCCGCCCGCCGGCGACGTGGAACTGGAACAGCAGATGGCACGGCGGCAGCGCCATGCTCGGCAGGTCGGCGACGTTCCACGCGCTGACGACGAGCCGGCGCGAGTCGGGGTTGCGGCGGATCTCGGCGACGACGTTCGCGAGCTGGTCGATCGTCTCGCCATGGGCGCCCTGCCACGCGCGCCACTGCTTTCCGTACACCGGACCGAGGTCGCCGTTCGCATCGGCCCACTCGTCCCAGATTGTCACGCCATGCTCGTGCAGGTAGCCGACGTTGGTGTCGCCACGCAGGAACCACAGGAGTTCGTGCACGACGGAACGGACGTGCAGCTTCTTCGTCGTCACCAGCGGGAATCCGTCCGCGAGGTCGAAGCGCATCTGCCGACCGAACGCGGAACGCGTGCCGGTGCCGGTGCGGTCCGGCTTGACGGCGCCGTGCTCGAGGACGTCACGCAGGAGGTCGAGGTATTGGCGCATGACCGGTTTCGTCACGCGGCTGGCGCTGCGGGCGCCGCCACTGGCGCACGTCGCGACAGCACCAACAGCACGATGCCGATGACGATCAGCGGCAACGACAGCACCTGCCCCATCGTCACCCAGCCGAAGGCGAGATAGCCGAGTTGCACGTCCGGTTCACGCACGAACTCGACCGCGAAGCGGAAGCAGCCGTACAGCAGCGCGAACAGGCCCGACACCGCATAGCGATGCCGGGGCTTCGCCGAAAACAGCCACAGCACGGTGAACAGCACGACGCCTTCCAGCAGGAATTCGTAGAGCTGCGAAGGATGGCGCGCCTCGCCGTTGAGCTGGCCGGCAAGGTACATCGCGTGCAACTCGGCCGGCGTCTTGCCGAGCGCGTCGAGCGAGCGCGGGAAGATCATGCCCCACGGCAAATCGGTGCGGCGCCCCCACAGCTCGCCGCCGATGAAGTTGCCGAGCCGGCCGAGCCCAAGCCCGATCGGCACCAGCGGCGCGACGAAATCGATCGTGTCGAAGAACCGCACGCCCCGCCGATGCGACCACCACCAGACGGCGATGAGGACGCCGATCAAGCCGCCGTGGAACGACATGCCGCCGTCCCAGATCTTGACGATCGTCAGCGGGGAGTGGATCAGGTCCGTCGTGTCGTAAAAGAGCATGTACCCGAGGCGGCCACCGATGACGACACCGAGCATCCCGTAGAACAGCAGATCGGAAAATTGCTCGGCGGTCGCGGGCAACCGGCCGGCGCGGCGCCGGCGCTCGCCGAGCCACCACGCGGCGCCGAAGCCGAGCAGGTACATGATCCCGTACCAGTGCACATGCACCGGGCCGATGGAGAACGCGATCGGATCGATGTCGACGTAGAAGGGCATCACGTGATGGCTCGGGTCCGGATGGCAGCGACGCCCGGCCAGGAGCCGGTGCCGCGCATGATAAGGGATCGACGCATCGCGTGAGGACGGTCAGGAAGGCAGCACGCGGCAGAGCAACCCCTTGAGGTATTCCGTCTCGGGAATCGCGGGATGGACCGGATGGTCCGGGCCCTGCCCAAGCCGCGCCAGTACCTGCACGTGGCGGTCGAGGTGGCGTGCAGCCTTCTGCACGCCGTCGCGCAACACCACCTCCGGCAGGTGGTACGAACACGAACACGTCACGAGGATTCCGTCGCGCGCCAGCACCTGCATTGCCAACTCGTTGACGCGCCGGTACGCGAGCGCGCCTTCCTTGAGGTCCTTGCGGCGCTTGACGAAGGCCGGCGGATCGACGATCACGACGTCGTAGCGCTCGCGCCGTTCGCGCGCGGCGTGCAGGAACTCGAACACGTCGGCACGTTCGGCGGACACGCGCGCATCGAGGCCGTTGCGGCGCGCGTTCTCGCCGACGGCGGCGACGGCACTTGCAGATGCGTCGACACACAGCACTTCGCGCGCGCCTTCGGCCGCCACGCGCAGGCCCCACGCCCCGGCGTACGCGAACAGGTCCAGCACGCGCGCATCGCGGACGAACGGCCCCAAACGATCGCGGTTCGGGCGCTGGTCGTAAAACCAGCCGGTCTTCTGGCCGCCGACCGGGTCGATCGCGAACTCGAGGCCCGCCTCGCGCACCATCACCGGCGGCGCCAGCTCGCCGAAGGCCATGTCGGCGTACGACGGCAACTGCTCGAGCGCGCGCACGCCGGCATCGTTCTTCCAGACCATTGCGCGTGGGTCGACGACCTTGCGCACGGCCGCTTCGACGGCGGGCTTCAGCCGTTCGATGCCGGCCGTGGTCGCCTGCGCGACGACGACATCCCCGAAGCGGTCGAGCGTCAATCCGGGCACGCCATCGGCCTCGCCGTACAGGAGGCGGTAATACGGCTCGGCGAACAACCGCTCGCGCAGCGACAGCGCGACCTTCAGGCGATGCACCAGCAGCGACGGCACCGGCGCGCGGACCGGCGCGCGCGCCAGCAGGCGCGCGGCAATCAGCGAGTGCGGATTGACGTAACCGACGCCGAGCGACCGGCCGCGATCGTCGATGATCGTGCACGGGTCGCCCGGCGCAAATGCCGTCAATGGTGTCGCTTGGACGTCGACCTCGTTCGCGAACACCCAGAGGTGCCCGGCACGCAGCCGCGCATCCTCGCCGCGGCAAAGTCGCAACGGAGCGAATTCGCGATCCTCGCCATCGACCGTGCGCGGCCGTGCTGCGGGCATGGCCGCTCCCTCGCGAATGTCGTGATCACTTTCCATCGGCTGCGTCATGGGGGGAATGCTGTCAGAATCGGGGCGCCCACGGCAACGCTGCAACGCTTGCGGTCGAATCACCGGATGCGACGGAATGTCCCTCGCGCCGCCGCGAAAGTCGGCTGCAAGCCGCCAGACCGCGACACGCCCCTCCACGGAGCGGGACAATGCCTGCATCGCGAACCGGCCCACTTTGAGGGTGCGACCTTCCGCAATGACCAACCGGCTCGGCAAGGAATCCAGTCCCTATCTTCGCCAGCACGCCGGCAATCCGGTCGACTGGTGGCCGTGGTGCCCGGAAGCCCTCGACACGGCGCGCAAGGCCAATATCCCGATCCTGCTGTCGATCGGCTACTCCGCGTGCCACTGGTGCCACGTGATGGCGCACGAGAGTTTCGACGACCCCGCGATCGCCGGTGAGATGAACCGGCTGTTCGTCAACATCAAGGTCGACCGCGAGGAACGGCCGGATCTCGACAAGGTGTACCAGGCGGCGCATGTCGCATTGACCGGCCGCGGCGGCGGCTGGCCGTTGACGGTGTTCCTGACGCCGGACGACCTCGTGCCGTTTTTTGCCGGCACCTACTTCCCGCCGCTCCCGCGCGGCGGGATGCCGGGTTTCGTGCAGGTCCTCGAAGGCGTCCGCGCATGGTACGACACGCACCCGGATGACGTGCGTGCGCAGAACGGCCGCCTCGTCGAATACCTCTCGCATGCCCAGGGCACGGTCCCGGTTGACGGCGAGCTCAACTCCGCGCCGATCGAGCGCGCGATCGCGCGGATCAGGCGCGATTTCGACCACGCCAACGGCGGACACACTGGCGCGCCGAAGTTCCCGCACGCGAGCGAACTCGAGCTGTTGCTCGGTCACGACGCGGATACGCGGGACATGGCCCTCCTGACGTTGTCGCGGATGGCCGGTCGCGGGCTCGCCGACCATCTCGGCGGCGGCTTCTTCCGCTACTCGGTCGACGCGCGCTGGGAGATTCCGCACTTCGAGAAGATGCTCTACGACAATGCGCTGCTGCTGCCGTTGTATGCCCGTGCAGCGTCACTTGACGGTCCGGAAGACGGCACGGTTCGCGCGGGTGCACCGGCGTTCGATGCAACCGCACGCGCCTGCGCCGCGTGGCTCATGCACGAGATGCAGGCGGCGGACGGCGGGTTCCACTCTTCGCTCGACGCCGATTCGGAAGGCGAGGAAGGCCGCTTCTACCTCTGGCAGCGTGACGCGGTCCAGACCCTGCTGTCCACGCAAGAATTTGCGTTCGCGAACCGCCGTTACGGCCTCGACCGGCCACCGAACTTCGAAGGCCGCGCGTGGCATCTCGTGCTCGACGCGTCACCCGCCGAGGCCGCCGCCGCGGCCGGTATTCCCGCGAATCGCGCAGACACGGTTGCCGAATCGGTGCGCCGTGCGCTATTCGACGCGCGCGCGATCCGCGCGCGGCCGGCACTCGACGACAAGGTCCTGACATCGTGGAACGCACTCGTGATTGCCGGCGCGGCACGCGCGGCCATCCACCTGCCCGGCCAGCCCTTGCTGGCGGAGGCCGAACGTGCGCTCGACTTCCTCCACGCCGAAGCATGGCGCGACGGCCGGCTGCACGCGGTCCACGCGGGTGGAACCACGCGCATCGCGGCGTTCCTCGACGACTACGCGTTCCTGCTCGACGCACTGCTGGCGATGCTCGCGGTCCGCTGGAAGCGGCGTGACCTCGATTGGGCGCTGGCGCTGGCTGACGTCCTGCTCGGGCGCTTCGAGGACCGCGCGCACTGTGGCTTCCATTTCACGGCCGATGACGCCGAACGGCTGCCGCAGCGCCCGAAACCGTTCATCGACGAATCGTTGCCGTCGGGCAATGGAATTGCCGTGCGTGCGTTGCTGAAACTCGGCCACCTCACCGGCGACGTGCGGTGGCTCGATGCCGCCGAGCGCACTCTGCGCGCCGGCTGGCCGTTGCTGGCGGAACATCCCGAAGCCTGCTGCACGATGCTGCTCGCGCTCGAGGCTTTCCTGAATCCAGCCGCGCACATCGTGCTGCGCATCGACGATGGCGACGAAGCCGACCGCTGGAGCGCTGCCACCGACGCCGCCCACCGCCACGGCGCCACCGTCTACACGATTCCCGCCAACGAATCCGATCTGCACGGTGCGCTCGCGGAGCAAGGATATTGCCGCGGCGGCGTGGCCTGGTTGTGTGCGGGTCATGCATGCCTGCCGCCCATCACGGATCCCATGGCGCTGGTCGAAGCGCTCGCGAACCCGCACCCGGCGCATGCGCGATAGGCAAGCCGTGGGCCGGCGAACACCGGCGGGACGACACCGCACGTCCGCCGGCACAATGGACCACGAGCTTCATTCCGATGCCGCAAGGGAGTTTCAGTCGAAGTAGAATCCGTCGCCTCCCGGCGGGACTCCGACCGATGAACGCGGCCGCAACCGGTGACCACGCACCGGCACCCGAGGACCACGGGTATTCCGTCCCCCGCGAGTCCTGGGCCCGCCTGTTCCTGCGCTTCCTGCATTTCGGTGCGTTGGCGTGGGGTGGTCCGGTCGCCCAGATCGCGATGATCCGCGAGGAACTGGTCGAGCGCGAGCACTGGATCGACGGTGCCCGGTTCAACCGCGTGCTCGCGGTCTACCAGATACTGCCGGGTCCGGAAGCGCACGAGCTGTGTGTGTACTTCGGCATGCGCTCACGCGGGCGTTGGGGCGGGATCGTCGCAGGACTCGGCTTCATGCTGCCGGGGTTCGTGCTGATGTTCGCGCTGTCGTGGGCCTATGTGCGCTACGGCCTGAAGGCCGATGCATTGCAGGCCGTGTTCGCTGCCGTGCAGGTTGCCGTCGCGGCATTGATCGTGCGCGCCGTGATCCGGATCGGCGGCCACGTCGTCACCAGCCGCTGGCTGTGGGTGATTGCCATCCTCGCAGCGGCAGCGCAGGTCACGGGTGTGAATTTCGCGTTGATCCTTCTGGTTGCCGGAAGCATCCATGTGCTGGCTCGCCTCGGGTGGCGGATGCCTGCGGCAGCCGGGGCCATGCTGGCCGCCGCCGCGATCGCCGTGCTGGTGCTCATCGAAGGGCTCGCGGGCCTCACGCTGCTGACCCAGGTGTCCGCGGCCGACGCCATGACCGAACGCGCGTCGATGGCGCTTCCCGCGCTGTTCTGGTCCGGCTTGAAGGCCGGCCTGCTGACGTTTGGCGGCGCCTATACCGTCATCCCGTTCCTGCAACGTGACGCGGTGCTGCACGGCGCGTGGATGAGCAATGCACAGTTTCTGGACGGACTCGCCCTGTCCGGGTTGTTGCCCGCGCCCCTGATCATTTTCTCGACCTTCGTCGGTTACCTCGGAGGCGGACCCTGGGGCGCGGTCGCGATGACCGTCGGCATCTTCCTCCCGGCCTTTGCGTTCACGCTGCTCGGGCACGACGCGCTGGAACGGCTGGTCCACCAGCCCCGCGTGAAGGAATTCCTCGAAGGCGTGACGGCAGGAGTCGTCGGCTTGATCGCAGGCACGACGATCGCACTGCTCAAGGTGAGCCTGACCGGCGTCGAGGCGTTGGTGCTGTTCCTGATCTCGCTTGCGATCCTGTTCGCGTCCAAGGCGAAACTGGTGGTCCCTGCGGTGATCGCGGGTGCGGCGCTGTGGGGATGGGTGTCGCCGCTCTGACGGCTTGGTGCGCTGCTGTTCCCTGAAGGCCGCCGATTACCGGCACGCCGGCGGGGACAACGAAGACGCAGCACCACTCGCCGGAAATTCGGTGGAGCACTTGGCGCGTTGGAGACTGGCGCAGGTCCGTCCCACCGCTCCCGGCGAATTGGTCGAACCCGCGGAGGTTTCGTCCACACCTCCCATCTCCAGAAACGGCGAAGGGCCCCGAGGGCCCTTCTGCGTTGCTGGCGGAGAGAGAGGGATTCGAACCCTCGATAGAGCTTTTGACCCTATACTCCCTTAGCAGGGGAGCCCCTTCGGCCTCTCGGGCATCTCTCCGGAAACGGTACCGCCTTCAAGCTGCTGTATCGGATGCGCATCCATCCTGTCGGGCGTCAAGCGATCGACCCGTCGACGTGAATTCCATCGGCAACGGCACGGCCCGCTGCCCAGCGGCCGCGAACCTGCATTGCCGCACCTTCAGGCGCCGAAGGATACCGGCCCGGAATACGGGGGTAAAGGATCAACTGCCCGGATGGCCGCCGTCGTCCGGTGCATCCGGACCCGGCTCCGCGCCGCCCGTGGCATGCTCGCGCTTGATGCGCTGGTAGATTTCCTCGCGATGCACCGCGACGTCCTTCGGCGCATTGATGCCGACGCGGACCTGGTTGCCTTTCACGCCGAGAATGGTGACGGTCACCTCGTCACCGATCATCAATGTCTCGCCGACCCGTCGGGTCAAAATCAGCATGGCGCGCTCCAAGAAATCTTGGGCTGTCGTTCTCGACCTGAGGCACGCCCGCTGGTTGACCTGCGCGCCGGATCGATGGCAGCAGGGAGGCCGACACCGTGTGTCGGTACTCCCCCGAGTCGAGGCGTTCTCTCCCGCCGACAACGGCCGTGGCGCCTCTGATCTCCTGCGTATGGTATCGGCCGCGTCCTGCCAACGCAACGAGTACGGGAATGCCGTACACCTGCATTCGCATCGGGATCAGCCAAGCCGTTGCTGCATCCACTCGACCATACCGGCGAGCATGGTCTCGACTCCGGGACCATCGGGGCCGCCGCCCTGCGCGAAGTCGGCGCGACCGCCGCCCTTTCCGCCCAGCCGCCGCGCGGTCTCGGCGACGACATCGCCTGCCTTGATGCGCGCCAACGCGGCGCCGTTGACACCCGCAACGAATGCCAGCTTGCCGCCGTCACCCGACGCGAGCAGGACCACGCTCGCACCAAGCTTCTGCTTCAGCGCGTCCACCGAATCGCGCAATGCCTTCGCGTCGAGGCCATCCACGCGCGCCGACACCAGCTTGACGCCATCGACATCGCGTGCCTGTGCGGCGAGATCGCCGGTCGCGGAACTGGCCGCCCTCGCCTTCAGTCCCTCGAGTTCGTGCTCGAGCTTCTTCTGCCGCTCCAGCATTTGGCGAAGCTTCTCGATGACATCGCCAGCGCCGGTCGACAACAAGGCCGCGACGTCGTCGAGGCGGCGTTCTTCCTCAACGACGTATTCCGTGGCACCGGCACCGGTCACGGCCTCGATGCGCCGGACTCCGGCGGCAATGCCGGACTCCGATGTGATCTTGAACAGTCCGATGTCGCCCGTGCGGGCGACGTGAGTGCCACCGCACAACTCCGTCGAGAATTTGCCCATCCGCAGCACGCGCACCTCGTCACCGTACTTTTCGCCGAACAGCGCCATCGCCCCGGAAGCAATCGCATCGGCATAGGCCATGTGTCGAGTCTCCGCCGCGTCGTTGTGGCGGATCTGCGCGTTGACGCGATCCTCGATGCGACGCAGTTCTTCCGGCTTCACGGGCTGGAAATGCGAGAAGTCGAAGCGCAGGCGGTCCGGCGCGACGAGCGACCCCTTCTGCGTAACGTGCTCGCCGAGCGTCTCACGCAACGCCGCGTGCAACAGGTGCGTCGCTGAGTGGTTCAGAACGGTCGCCTGGCGGCGGGCGGCATCGACTCGCGCCAGTACCGTGTCACCGGCCCGAAGGGGTGAATGCCCATTCCATTCGCCGAAATGGCCGTGGAACTGGCCGGCGATCTTCTGCGTATCCTCGACGAGGAAACGGCCGTGCTCACCTTCGAGTGCACCGGCGTCACCGACCTGCCCGCCGGACTCGGCGTAGAACGGCGTCCGGTCGAGGATGACCGCCGCCGACTCCCCGGGCTCGAGCGTGTCCGCGGCCGCCCCGTCGCGAACGATGGCCAGTACCCGGCACGCGTCCACGACAAGCGCGTCGTAGCCGAGAAACTGCGTTGGCGAAAGTCGGCTGGCGACGTCAGCCGGAAGTTGCGACTTGCTTTCGAAACGGCTCGCGGCGCGGCCACGGCGGCGTTGCTCGTCCATCGCCCGCTCGAACCCGTCAAGGTCGACCGCAAGGCCGCGCTCGCGCGCCATGTCGGACGTCAGGTCGACCGGGAAGCCGTAGGTGTCGTAGAGCCGAAACGCGTCTGCACCGGGGATCGTCTTGCCGGACGCCGACGCAATGTCGTCGAACAGCTTCATGCCGTGTTCCAGCGTCTCGCCGAAGCGCTGCTCTTCGGCACGCAATGCCTCTTCGACGAATCCCTGCCGCTTCGCGAGCTCGGGGTACGCCTCCCCCATTTCCGCGACCAGCGGCGCGACCATCTTCCAGAAGAACTCGTCGCGCACGCCGAGCATCCAGCCGTGGCGCAGTGCGCGGCGGATGATCCGTCGCAGCACGTAGCCGCGGCCTTCGTTGGACGGCAGCACGCCATCGACGATCAGGAACGCGCAAGCGCGGATGTGGTCGGCGACCACCCGCAGCGACTTGTTCCCGCGGTCCTTGCAGCCGGTCAGCTCCTGCGCCGCCGCGACGAGCCGCTGGAACAGGTCGATTTCGTAATTCGAATGCACGCCCTGCAACACCGCAGCCAGGCGTTCGAGGCCCATGCCGGTGTCGACGCAGGGCGCCGGCAACGGCACCAGCGTGCCGTCGGACGCGCGATCGAATTGCATGAAGACGAGGTTCCAGATCTCGATGTAGCGGTCTCCGTCCTCGTCCTTCGTTCCCGGAGGGCCACCGGCAACGCCCGGACCGTGGTCGTAGAAGATCTCAGTACACGGCCCGCACGGACCGGTATCGGCCATCTGCCAGAAATTGTCCGACGCGAACGGCGCGCCCTTGTTGTCGCCGATGCGGACGATGCGTTCGGCGGGAACCCCGATCACGTCCCTCCAGATCGCGTGGGACTCGTCGTCGGTGTGGTAGACGGTGACCCACAGCTTTGCAGGCTCCAGTCCGAAGACCCCGGTGAGCAGTTCCCACGCCCACTCGATCGCCTCCCGCTTGAAGTAGTCGCCGAATGACCAGTTGCCGAGCATCTCGAAGAAGGTGTGGTGGCGCGCCGTATAGCCGACCGAGTCGAGATCGTTGTGCTTGCCGCCAGCACGCAGGCAGCGCTGCACGTCGGCGGCGCGGACGTACGGGCGCTTCTCGCTGCCGAGGAACACGTTCTTGAACTGCACCATCCCCGAGTTCGTGAACAGCAACGTCGGGTCGTCGGCCGGCACCAGCGACGCGGACGGCACGATGGTGTGGCCACGGCCCTTGAAGAACTCGAGGAACCTGGCTCGAATCTCTTTGGTTTTCATCTGGTTGTCGAGCGAACCTGAAGCGGATCGCACGGCCGGCCCCGCCCGGCGCAACCCGGCCGGCATTCAATCAATCATCGGCATCGACGATTTCGGCGTGCGTGACGGTTCGTACTGTGGCGGCAGGAAAGCCGCGGCGCAAGAGGAACGCGGCGCGCTTGCCGCGCTCGGTGGGGTCGCTGGCCGGCCGCTGGCCAAAGCGCTTGCGGAGCTGACGCCGGGCCAGCAGGGTCCAGTCCGCGTCGAGCGCATCGATCTGCTCGCGAATCAACGCATCGGCGAGTCCATGGGTCTTGAGTTCGGCACGGATGCGGGCCGGCCCGTAACCCTGAGCGACGCGCGTCCGCGCAATCACGCCACCGAAGCGTTCGTCACTCTGGAAGCCGGCGCGCTGCAGGCGCTGTACCGCCACGCCGGATTCCGCGTCGTCATGCCCAGAACGGGCCAGCTTCCCGCGCAGTTCGCGTTGCGAATGCTCGCGGCGCGACAGCAGCTTTACGCCGCGGTCATAGGCACTGCCGGCATCCTTGCCGGCACCCGGTCGCCGGCCCCTCATCGCGCGACGACTCAGGCCTCCGCCTCGACCGCATCGTCCGTCGCCGGCGCCGGCGAGCGCCGGACCTCCGCCAGCAGTTTCGCGCGCAGCGCCGCATCGAGTTCGTGTGCGATGCCCGGATTGTCCTTGAAGTACTGGCGCGCGTTTTCCTTGCCCTGCCCGATCCGCTCACCGCCGTAGCTGTACCACGCGCCGGATTTCTCGACGAGGTTGTTGGCGACACCGAGCTCGATCAGTTCACCCTCGTACGACGTCCCTTCGCCATACAGGATCTCGAACTCGGCCTGCCGGAACGGCGGCGCGACCTTGTTCTTGACCACTTTCACGCGCGTCTCCGAACCAATGACTTCTTCGCCCTTCTTGACCGCACCGATCCGGCGGATGTCGAGGCGCACCGACGCGTAGAACTTCAACGCGTTGCCGCCCGTGGTCGTTTCCGGGTTGCCGAACATCACGCCGATCTTCATGCGGATCTGGTTGATGAAGATGACCAGCGTGTTGGAGCGCTTGATGTTGGCCGTCAGCTTGCGCAGCGCCTGGCTCATCAGGCGCGCGTGCAGGCCGACGTGCGAGTCGCCCATCTCGCCTTCGATCTCGGCCTTTGGCGTCAACGCCGCGACGGAGTCGATGACGACGACATCGACCGCCCCCGATCGCACCAGCATGTCCGCGATCTCGAGTGCCTGCTCGCCGGTATCGGGTTGCGACACCAGCAGATCGTCGACGCGCACGCCGAGTTTCTCCGCATACGACGGATCGAGCGCGTGCTCCGCGTCGACGAAAGCCGCGGTACCACCGGCTTTCTGGCAGTTCGCGATGACCTGCAGCGTCAGCGTCGTCTTGCCCGAGGATTCAGGCCCATAGATCTCGACCACGCGGCCACGCGGGAGGCCGCCGACGCCGAGCGCGACGTCGAGGCCGAGCGAGCCAGTCGACACGACGTCGATCGGTTCGTTGCTGCGATCGCCCATGCGCATCACCGCGCCCTTGCCGAATTGCTTTTCGATCTGGCTGAGTGCCGATGCGAGCGCCTTGCGCCGGTTGTCGTCCATCGTGGATATCCTCTCGGACCTGATTGCCGTAGTTGCCGTGGCCAGCATGCCGTTGGACCGTCTCAGCGGCTGAGAAGCCGGCACCGTGCCGTCATTATCCCACGCGGCGCCGCGCGCGCGATCCGCAAACGCCGCCTCAGCGTGTAAGAATCTCGCGCACGCCGTCGAGCGCACGGGCGACCGTCTGCCGGCGTACCGCATCGCGATCGCCCTCGAAACGGAACAGCTCCGCGCGGGCATAGCCACCACGCCGTTTCCACGCGATCCACACCGTACCGACGGGCTTGTCCGGCGTCCCGCCGGTCGGTCCGGCGATGCCGGTAACCGCGACGGCAACCGTCGCCCCGTAGCGCGCCAGCGCGCCGGAAACCATTTCCACGGCGGTCTCCTGGCTCACCGCACCGGTGCGCTCCAGCGTCTTCGGCTGCACGCCGAGCAGGGATTCCTTGGCTTCGTAGCTGTACGCGACAATGCCGCACTCGAGCCACGCCGAACTGCCCGGGATGTCGGTCAACAGCTTCGCGATCCAGCCGCCCGTGCACGATTCGGCGGTGACCAGGGTCTGGCCATGCGTCGACAGGCACTCGGCCACGGCGTGGGCCAGCGCGCACAGCCGGTCGTCACCGGGGATCGTGGCCTGCTGCTCACTCATGGCGGGTTCCGGTGCGGCTGCCACCACCGCGGAAAAAGCGCTCGCGCACGCGCTCCTCGTGGTGGTAGTGCGTGTAGGGCTTGAGCAGGTCGTAACGCGTGACCATGCCGAGCAGCTTGCGGCTCGCGTGCTCGACGACCGGCACGCGTTCCAGGTGTTCGACCGCCGCGCGCACGGCAATGCTGCGACAGCTCTCGTTCGGGAACGCGACCACCGGATCCTTGCCCAGCACGTCGCCGAGCCGCGCGCTGCCGGATGGATCCTCCCCCAGCAGGCGCTGCACGATCCGCCGGTCGACGACGTTGACCAGCACGCCCTCGGCGTCCACCACCGGGAAGGCGCGGTACTGCTGGTCAGGACCGAAATAGCGGTCCGCCAGTTCCCGGACGGTGAGGTTCACCGGCACGGTCATCATCGCGGTCGTCATCACCTCGCGCACCGCGGTGTGTTCGAGGCGATCGACGGAATACTCGCGGAACAGGTCGAAGCCGCGGCGCGCGATCTTCTCGGTCAGGATCGAGCGCTTCATCAGGAACACGCTGACGCCATAAGCCGCGATGCAGGCCACCAGCAAGGCCGGCAGCGCGCTGGCGTTGTGGGTGAGCTCGAGTGCGAACAGGATCGCGGTGAACGGCATCCGCATCATCCCGGCCAGGATCGCGCACATCCCGAGCAGCGGCCACAACAGTGGATTGCCGGGAAAGACCATGGCCTCCAAGCCGCCGAGGCCCGCGCCGAGCGACAGCAATGGCGCGAGGACGCCGCCGGACGTGCCCGAGCCGAGGTAAATGATCCACATCAGCGACTTGACGATCATGAACACGACGATCGCCAAGCCGACGATGCGACCATTCAGCAGGTCGCCGATCACGTCGTAGCCGACACCGAGCGCCTGTGGTTCGAACAGGCCGCCAATGCTGACGGCCACCGCGCCGATTGCCGGCCACCACATCCAGTGCACGGGCAACTTGTGGAACGTGTCCTCGACCCGGTACACCAGCGCCGTGATCGCGGTGGCGAACAAGCCGGCCAGCACGCCGCACAGTGCCGCCAGCGCCATGTCGTCGAGGTCGATCAGGAACTGCGCGTCGAGCGGGAACAGCGGGCCGGGGCCGATCAGGTACGGGCGCAGCGCGGCGGCGACGAAACTCGCGATGGCCACCGGAATCGTGCTGCGCGGGCGCAACTCGAACAGCAGCAGTTCGACCGCCAGCAACGTTGCCGCGATCGGCGTACCGAAGGTCGCGGCCATGCCCGCACAGGCACCGGCAACCAACAGCGTCCTGCGTTCTATCGACGTGAGATAGAAGACCTGGCCGATCAGCGAGCCGACCGCGCCGCCGGTCATGATGATCGGGCCCTCCGCGCCGAACGGCCCCCCGGTGCCGATCGCGATGGCGGAAGACAGCGGCTTCAGGATCGCGACCTTGGCCAGCATCTGGCTCTTGCGGAACAGGATCGCTTCCAGCGCCTCCGGGATGCCGTGGCCGCGGATGCGATCGGTGCCGTAGCGCGCCATCAGGCCGATGATCAGCCCGCCGACGATTGGCGCGATGACGATCGCCCACTTCGAGGTGGTCATCGCCGGCGAGGTGAACTCGAAGGACAGCCGCTGCAGGAAGGCGACGTTGGTGACGAAGCCGATCATCCGGTACAGCAGCCACGCGACCAGCGCGCCGGCCACGCCGATGAACACGGCCATGAACGACATCTTGAGGATGCTGACGCTCGGCCGGAAGTCGCTTTGGCTGAGCGTGTCGCGCTTCCAGTTCGCGTAGATGCGGCGCGCCAGTTCGCCGATGCGGCTCATGGGCTGCCGGTTCCGGAAGCGCGGCTGTCATGCCTGGCGGGGTGGCGCATTTGCGGATAGTACCGGCAATCGCCACGTGCCGAAGGAAGGCGGGCGCACGGGCACGCCCCGCCGGCTCGCACCCCGGACACGTCCGTTGCGGTCTTGCCCGACCCGTGGCCGGCGTCAAGCGTCGCGACGGCCGCATCACCGCCGCACCCTGCGGTCTACGGTCACAACACCGGATCGAACAGGCGCGCGACATGCATCAGCACGCGCCGCCGCAGTGGCGCATCCCGGTACTCACTCAAGTCGACTTCCCGCGACTGCGCGAAGTCGGCGGCCAGCATCGCCGCAACGTCCTGCGCGAACGCACGGTCGACGTTCAGCGCCCCGATCTCGAAATTCAGCCGCAACGAGCGGCTGTCGAAGTTCATGCTGCCGACCGCCGCGATGTCGTCATCGACCAGCAGGACCTTCTGGTGCATGAAGCCGGGCTGATAGCGGAATGCCCGAATGCCCGCGCCGATCGCATCGTGGGCATGCAGCGTCGACGACAGGAACACGACCCGGTGGTCGGGGCGCGCCGGCAGCAGCACGCGCACGTCCACGCCGCGGAACACCGCCAGCCGCAGCGCCGATGCAACGGAATTGTCGGGTACGAAGTACGGGGTCGTCAGCCAGACACGGCGTTGTGCGGCCCCGATGACCGCGACGAAGTAGAGTGAACAGGTTTCCTGCCGATCGGCCGGGCCGGTCGCGACGATGAGGGTTGCCGCGGTGCCGTCTCCGGCAGGCGGCGGCGACGACGGCGGATCGACCCCGGTTACCCAGCGCCAGTCCTCTGCAAACGAGTGCTGCAGGTCGGCCACCGCGGGTCCCTCGATCGCAAGGTGCGTATCGCGCCAGGGTGACAGCGGCAGCTTCCGGCCGAGATACTCGTCGCCGACGTTGTGGCCGCCGACGAACCCGATCCGGCCGTCGACGACGACGACCTTGCGGTGGTTGCGGAAGTTGACCTGCAGCCGGTTGACCCAGCCACGCGTCACGAATGGGTGGATCGCGACGCCCGCTTCCCGCAATGCATCGACGTAGTGGCGCGGCAGGTCGTGGCTGCCGATGCCGTCGTACAGCACGCACACCGCGACGCCGGCCGCCGCGCGCTCGGTGAGCGCCCGTGCCAGTTGCCGTCCGATGGCGTCGTCGTGGATCACGAAGAATTGCACGAGCACGAAGTGTTTGGCCGTGGCAATCGCGTCGAAAATCGCCGCAAACGTGGCTTCGCCATTCACCAGCAGCCGCAGCCGCTGGCCGTGGCGGAACGTCGTGTCCAGCATCCCGGTGACCGCGGCGAGCCGGCTGCCGGCGGAGTCGGTCGGGGCCGCGGCCGCTCCGGCGCCAACGGGCGGCTGCCTGCTTCGATGCAACTCGATGTAGCCCGCGAAATGGCTGCGTCCGAGAAACAGGTACGGGACCAGCGTCACGTAAGGCAGCAACACGAGCCCGAGGACCCAGGCCACCGCGCCAGGCGCGGTGCGCGTGCGCATCAGCGCGTGCAGCGCCGCGGCGATCCCGGCGAGATGCAACGTCAACGCGGCAATGGCGAGCAGGCTCGTCGGCATGTGATCCATGTTCGCGGATGACGCCCCGCCTGTCACGACCGGCGTCGGCCGGCGCCAACGAGCCGGCAAGGAGCACGGCGTTGGGCGTAGGCTGTGTTCAATCCGTCCATGCGAGGGAATCCTGACGATGCCAATCCAACGCAACGGCTCGCACCCGATCCGCACCGGGCCGGCCGAACATTTCACCGGCGACGTACGCGTCGAAGCGCTGTTCGTGTCGCCGGGTCCGGCCCGCGTCAACGGCGCCAGCGTCACCTTCGCGCCGGGCGCGCGTTCGGCCTGGCACACGCACCCGCGCGGCCAGACCCTGGTCGTCACGGCGGGACTCGGCTGGCATCGGTGCGAAGGCGAGCCCAAAAAGGAAATCCGCCCGGGCGACGTCATCACCTGCGAGCCTGGCAAGCGGCACTGGCACGGCGCCACCGCCACCACGGCGATGACCCACATCTCCATTGTCGAACCCGATGCCGATGGCAAGGTCATCACGTGGATGGCCAAGGTCACCGACGAGGAATACCTTGCCTGACCCGGTAATCGGCGCGGACGTCCGCCCGTTCGTCGTCCCCATGCGAAACTGCCGCACACGGATCGCACCTCACGCCTTCCCTTCCCGATGAATCATCCGCCCGACCTCGCCCGGCACACCCCGCTGATGCGCCAGTACCTCGCCGCGAAGGCGGAGTATCCGGGCACGCTGTTGTTCTTCCGGATGGGCGACTTCTACGAGTTGTTCTACGACGACGCACGCAAGGCGGCGCGGCTGCTCGACATCACGCTGACGCAACGCGGTGAGTCGGCCGGCGCGCCGATTCCGATGGCGGGCGTGCCGTTCCACGCCGTCGAGTCGTACCTCGCGAAGCTGGTGCGCGCGGGTGAATCGGTTGCGATCTGCGAGCAGATCGGCGACCCGGACGGCAAGGGTCCGATGGAGCGCAAGGTCGTGCGCGTCGTCACGCCCGGCACGCTGACCGACGACGCCCTGTTGCCGGAACGCCGCGACAACCTGCTGCTGGCGATCGCGGCCGGTCCGGCTGGCTTCGGACTCGCGTGGGTCGACCTTGCCGGCGGGCGCTTCCTGCTGTCGGAAGTCGCCGACGCGGACGCCCTCGCGGCCGAGCTTGCGCGCCTGCAGCCCGCGGAAACCCTGATCGCGGAAGACGCGGCGTGGCCCGAGGCCGTGGTCGCGCGATCCGGCGTGCGCAAGCGGCCGCCGTGGCATTTCGATGCGGCCACCGCGCGTCGCGAGCTCGCGAGGTTTTTCGATACGCGCGACCTGTCCGGATTCGGCGTCGACGGCGTGCCGCTTGCGGTCGCGGCGGCGGGCTGCCTGCTCGGTTACCTGCAGGAGACGCAAAAGGCCGCGCTGCCCCACCTGTGCGGCCTCGCGGTCGAAGCCGCCGACGAGGCCATCACGCTGGATGCGACGACGCGCCGCAACCTCGAACTCGACACGCACCCGAGCGGCGACCTCCGCTTCGCGCTGCTCGGCGTGCTCGATGCGACGGTCACGCCCATGGGCGCGCGCGCGCTGCGGCGATCGCTGCACCGCCCGCTGCGGGACCACGCACTCCTGCGCTTGCGCCACCGGGCGATCGCGGAGTTGCTCGGGTCACGTGTCCACGATGCCGTGCGCGACGCATTGCGCGCGATCGGCGACCTCGAACGCATCCTCGCACGGGTGGCATTGCGTTCGGCGCGGCCGCGCGACCTCGCCACGCTGCGGGACGGGCTGGCTGCCGCTCCGGGTATCCATGCACTGATCCACGATCGCGGGAACCGTGGCGCCGGCATCCCTGTCGACGCCGGACCGGATGGCCCTACCCTGCTGGATCGCCTGGCCGAATGCCTTGGCGAGCATGCCGGCACCGTCGCGCTGCTGGCCAGCGCGATCGTCGAACGCCCACCCCCGCAGTTGCGCGACGGCGGCGTGATCGCGGCGGGCTACGATGCCGACCTCGACGAGTTGCGCAACCTGTCGACCAACGCCGACCAGTTCCTGCTCGACTTCGAGCAGCGCGAGCGCGCCGCGACCGGGATTCCGACGCTGAAGGTGGCCTACAACCGCGTGCACGGCTACTACATCGAGTTCGGCAAGGCGCAAGCCGGCAAGGCGCCGGCGCACTACACGCGGCGCCAGACCACCAAGAACTCCGAGCGCTACATCACCGAAGAGCTGAAGAACTTCGAGGACAAGGTGCTGTCGGCCCGCGAACGCGCATCGATGCGCGAGCGTGCCCTCTATGACGGCGTACTCGATGCGCTGGCGGAACGGCTGGCTGCGCTGAAGCAGGCGGCGGATGCACTGGCGGAGATCGACGTGCTCGCTGCGCTCGCCGACCGCGCGCAGGCGCTCGACTGGACGTGTCCGCTGCTGGTCGACGAGCCCGGCATCGCGATCGAACGCGGCCGGCACCCGGTGATCGAGAGCGTGCGCGACGATCCCTTCGAGCCCAACGACCTCGCCCTCGACGACGCGCGCCGGATGCTGGTCATCACCGGGCCGAACATGGGCGGCAAGTCGACCTACATGCGGCAGAACGCGTTGATCGTGCTGCTGGCGCACATCGGCAGCTACGTACCGGCAGCCTCCGCGCGGATCGGCCCGGTCGACCGCATCTTCACGCGCATCGGCGCCGGCGACGACCTTGCCCGCGGGCAGTCGACCTTCATGGTGGAAATGAGCGAGACGGCGGCGATCCTGCACAACGCGACGCCGCGGTCGCTGGTGCTGATGGACGAGGTCGGCCGTGGCACGTCGACCTACGACGGCCTGGCGCTCGCCCGCGCGGCCGCGATGCACCTCGCGACGGTCAATCGCGCATTCACGTTGTTCGCGACGCACTATTTCGAGTTGACGGAGCTCGCCGCGACGTACGACGGCATCGCCAACGTGCACCTCGACGCGGCCGAATACCACGACGCGCAGCATGGCGAGCAACTGGTGTTCCTGCACGCGGTCAAGCCCGGTCCCGCCGACCGCAGTTTCGGCTTGCAGGTCGCGGCCCTGGCCGGGTTGCCGAAATCCGTGATCACCGAGGCACGCAAGACGCTGGCGGAACTCGAACGCGGCCGGCGCGGTGATCCACCCTTCGCCACCGGCGTTCCGGGCGATGACATCCGCGACCGTCCGCAGGCGGACCTGTTCGCACCGACTCCCGATCCGCGTTACGCAGCACTGAAGCGTGGCCTCGACGCGATCGACCCGGATGCGCTCACGCCACGCGATGCGCTGGACGCGCTGTACCGGCTGAAACGGGACTTCCCGTCGTCATGAAGGAGCCCCGCATGCGCAGAGTCCGTCAGCAAGCTCCGCCCCATCCATCCACACGAGGAAGCCAACCATGCGCAAGCTGACCGTGATGTCGATCTCCATCCTCGCCGCAGTGTTGCCCGGCATTGCGATGGCGAGCCACTTTGCTCCCGGCGAATGGGAGGCGACGTCGCAGATGAAGTTCACGCAGGGCGGACTCAAGATTCCGCCGGAAGTGAAGGCGATGATGGAAAAGCGGGGCATGAAGGCGCCCGGCCTCGAAGGACCGCACACTTCGAAGTACTGCCTGACGCCGGAAGACGCGGCCAGGGATGACGAGATGGCCTTCGGCGGCAGCCGGCATTGCCGGTCGACGAAGGTCACGTGGTCCGGCAACCGGTTCCACTCCGAGTTCACCTGCGATGCGGGCGGGATGGTGCAGCGGGCCGTCGTCGACGGCACCATTGCCGATGGCGGCAAGGGCTACACCGGCACGATGCACGCAGAGGGTGACAATCCCCGCATGGGCGGCCATTTCGCGATGGAGGGAAGCGCCAGCGGCAAATGGCTCGGCACGGCATGCGCGAAGGATCGGCATTGATCGCGAAGCCGTGGGCGAATGCCCGGCCGACCGGAGCCGTTCGCGCGATCAGTGCGCGTCGAACACGACGCTGCAACACGTGACGCCGCCTTCGGCCTTTTCGGTCTCGGTCATGTCGACGGCGTCCACGTCGATGCCGGCCCGGCGCAGCAGCGTGGCCGTCCGGGGATGCGCTGCGGACACGATCACGCGCTCGCCGATGCGCAGCGCGTTGGCGGCGAAAAGCTCGACGGCGTCGACGCCGATCGTCCTGCAACCGGTGAATCCCGCGGCATCGACCCAATCCGGATTCAGCAGCAGCAAGTTCGGCGCGACTTCGGTGACAGCCGTCTTCAGGTGCAGGCAGCCGTGCAGCAGAACCGATTCGACCCGGTAACCGAACGGTTCGACCAGGTGCCGCAGCGCCGCCCGCCCCGCGTCGTTGCTGCGTGACGAAGCGCCGACATACAGCACGCGCCCGACCCGCAGCACGTCACCGCCATCCAGCGTCGCCGGCGGCTCGATCCGCGCGAGCGGGCGAAACGCCGCCAGCACCGCGGCGACGCTGTCGACTTCGGGCCGCCGTGACGCCGCGCCGGGATTCGTGACGACCGCCAGTTCGTCGAGCACGACGGCCGTGTCCTCGACGAACACGGCGTCCGGCAGGTCCGACGCTTCAGGCAACTGCCGGACTGTGCATCCGGCCTGCCGCAATGCGTCCTCGTACGCGGCGTGCTGCGCGCGCGCCAGGTCGATGTCGATCGGCCGGCGAGCGGCATGGGTCAGTTCACATCGGTCGATGGACCGGCTGACGGCGCGGGTGACGGCGAGACGGACGATGGCGGGATCCCTCGAAGCGGCGCGGGAGCGAGACTACACGATCGGCGGGGACTTCCGCCCCCATCGTGGAAAGGCTACGATCCCGCCGCGGGTGGTCCCGGCAGGTTCCACCCGCGCCTGCCACTTCCAACCTCATGCATGCGAGGAACAGACCATGAGCAAGGGCCTCGACCAGAAGAAGACCGAGAAGAAGAAACCGCAGAAGTCGCTGAAGGAAAAGCGCGCCGAGAAAGCCGCGAAGAAGGCTGCCAAGGGGCACTGACGCCGCAGCCAGCAGCCGGCCGCCAGCTCCGCCACGGCCAGGCTGGCGGCCGGTGGCAGGATCGACTGCAGCTACATGCGCGTGATGGTGCGCCCGGGTTCGTTCCCCGTGCACGAAGCCTCGCCGTGACGCCGGCACCCGCCGGCACCCACTTCGTTTTCGAGGCGCTGGCCTACGCGATCGGATTTCGCGTGTTCCTGTGGCAGCGGGTTCGCAATGCACCTCCGGCCTTGCGCAGCAACGACGCGGTCGTGGCTGTTGCGGCCGGCGCCATCGTTGGAGCGGCGATCGGCGCGAAGTTGTCGTATTGGCTGGATGACCCGCTGACCGCGTTTGCGCAATTCCCGGACTGGCGGCACCTGCTCGAGGGCAAGTCCATCATCGGGGCGTTGCTGGGCGGCGTGCTCGGCGTGGAGATCGCCAAGCGCCTTGCGCACGTGACGGGTTCCAGCGGCGACGCCTTCGTGTTGCCGCTGACTGTCGGCATGTGCATCGGCCGCATCGGGTGTTTCCTTGCCGGTCTCCCCGACCACACCTGTGGCGTCGCCACCTCACTGCCTTGGGGAGTCGATTTCGGTGATGGCATCCCGCGTCATCCCACGCAGCTCTACGAGATCCTGTTCCTGCTGGTGCAG
Source organism: Lysobacterales bacterium (assembly GCA_046347015.1). Classification (GTDB taxonomy): domain Bacteria; phylum Pseudomonadota; class Gammaproteobacteria; order Xanthomonadales; family Rhodanobacteraceae; genus Dokdonella_A. The sequence goes on from JAXMHA010000003.1 coordinate 170,865, forward strand.
TTCGCGGTCATCCACGCAAGGCGCGCGCATTTCGCGCGACCCGGCGACCGCTTCCGCACGTTCATGGTCGGCTATCTCGTGTTCCGGTTCCTGGTCGAGTTCATCAAGCCCGTGCTCCACGCGTATCCTCCCGGCTGGTCCGGGTTGCAATGGCTATGCATTGCGGGACTCGTCTACTACGCGCGCTCCATTCCAGCTATCCTCGCCGCACTGATCGGACGCGGGGACGCCCGATGGGCGCGAAAACCAGGCCTTACCTCTTCTACGACAGCGCCGTCTCGGTCTGCGCCAAATGTCTCAGGCGCGTCGAAGCCAAGATCCTGATCCAGGATCAACGCGTACTGCTCGAAAAGTGGTGTCCGCAACACGGGCGCTCGCGCGTGCTGGTGGCCGACGACGCCGCGTACTACCGCAAGTGCCGCGAGGTCTTCATCAAGCCGCCGGAACTGCCCCGGCGCTTCAATGCGCCGCAACGCTGGGGCTGCCCGTACGACTGCGGACTCTGCCCCGAACACATGCAGCATTCGTGTCTGACGCTGGTCGAGATCACCGACCACTGCAACCTGCGTTGCCCGATCTGCTACGCCGACAGCGGCCCGCACCGTCCCGGTTTCCGCAACCTCGATACCGTTGAAAGAATGCTGGACGCCGTGGTCGCCAACGAGGGCGAACCCGACGTGGTGCAGATTTCGGGCGGCGAACCCACGATCCACCCGGATTTTTTCGCGATCCTCGATGCTGCAAGGCGCCGTCCGATCCGGCACCTGATGGTCAATACCAACGGCCTGCGCATCGCCAACGAACCGGACTTCGCTGCCCGCCTCGCCGGTTACCAGCCCGGCTTCGAGGTGTACCTGCAAGTCGACTCGTTGCGCAATGAAGTGCATCGGGAATTGCGCGGCGCGAAGTTGCGCGACACCCGCCTGCGTGCGCTGGAAAACCTCAACCGCCACGATATCTCCACCACGCTGGTGGTGACGGTGAAGAAAGGCCTCAACGATCACGAACTGGGCGACATCATCGACTTCGCGCTGCAGCAACCCTGCGTGCGCGGCGTGACCTTCCAGCCGATCCAGGCGGCGGGACGCCTCGAAAACTACGATCCCGCGCGCGACCGGCTGACACTCAGCGAGGTACGTCGCCGCATCCTTGAACAGTCCCCTGTGTTCCAGCCTGACGACCTGATCCCGGTGCCGTGCAACCCCGACTGCCTCGCGATGGCGTACGCCTTGAAGCTGGACGGCAAGGTGCAGCCGTTGACCCGCTTCATCTCGCCCGAGGTACTGGTGTCGAAGGGCCGCAACACCATCGTGGTCGAGCGCGACGAGACACTGCGCGAACACGTGTTCAGGCTGTTCGCGACCAACCATTCACCCGAGTCGCAAGCCTGTTCGCTGTCGGACCTGCTGTGCTGCCTGCCGCAACTCGCCGCTCCCGGCAACCTCGGCTACCGCAACGTGTTCCGTGTGCTGATCATGCAATTCATCGACGCGCACGGGTTCGACCTGCGCGCGGTGAAGAAGTCCTGCGTACACATCGTGCAACCGGATGGCCGCATCATCCCGTTCGACACCTTCAACCTTTTCTACCGGGACGACCGCGCGTTGCAACTGCAGCGCCTGCGCGCCCGCGTCGACAATGAAGATCGCATCGAGGAGCCTGTCGCGTGAGCGAATCCTCAGTTTCGCCGACCGGAAGCCCCGCGCCCGTGCCCCCCGCCGGCTCCGCCGCGGAAGGATCGCTGGCGGCTGGCGTTGGCCTCGCGTGGCTCATCGTCATTGGCGGCTATCTCGTGATCTTGACGCTGCTCGCAACGCTGGCCACGGTTCTGGACTGGGTGCCGGCCGGCGGATACCTCCTGCTGGCGGTCGCACCCGTGATCGCGGCGGTACTGCTGGCCGTGAGGCAGGTGAATCGGGGCCGGCGTCGCACCGGCAAAGGCATCCTGATCGGCCTCGTGTCGATTGCGGCCGTGACCTTGCTGCTGGTTGCCGCCTGCTTCGGCTTGCTGTCCAACGCGAACTTCCAGTGAACCGCAGCCCGAAGGGGCGACCGGGGTGGCCGCGGCCTGCGCTTTCGTGGCGCCGGCGCCGCGGGTGACCTTCAGGAAACGGCCGGCGTGCGCACGGCGTCATCCAGCGAGTAACGCCCCGGCGGCTTTCCTGCCAGCCACGCGGCCGCCGTGAGCGCACCGCGCGCGAAGATCGCGCGATCGGTCGCACGATGCGACAATTCGAGGCGTTCGCCTGCGGTCGCCAGGATCGCCGTGTGTTCGCCGACGATGTCGCCGGCGCGGATCGACGCAAAGCCAATTGTGCCTGTCTTGCGCTCGCCCGCCTGCCCGCTGCGCGCCAGCACCGCCATCGCTTCGAAATCCTGGCTACGCGCTTCCGCCGCAGCCCGGCCAAGTGCGAGCGCGGTCCCCGACGGCGCATCGACCTTCCGCGCGTGATGCGCCTCGATGATTTCGAGGTCCCATTCCGGCAAGGCAGCCGCCGCATCGCGCAACAGGTGCGCCAGCACCGCGATACCGAGACTGAAGTTGGCGGCGTGCAGCACGGGAATCTTCGCGGCGGCCGCGCCGATCCGCGCGCGCTGCGCCGCATCGAGGCCCGTGGTTCCGCTCGCCAGCGCGACGCCGTGTTCTTCGCAATGCGCCAGCGCAGCGTCGAACCCGCGCGGTGAACTGAAGTCAACGACGACATCCAGGACCGGTGCGTGCCGCCAGTCATCGGCGCTGCCGATTCTCGTGGCGACTACGAAACGAGCGTCGCCGCGCAGCAGTTCCTGCAGGACGTGGCCCATGCGGCCGTTGGCGCCGTTGATGGCAAGCCGTATTGGATTGACCACGTGCAGTGAGCCACGCAGGAGCCTGCTGGCAGGCGACCCTGAAAGCATAACAATTGCGCCCGGGCGCCGCGTCAGTCAACCGGATGAAGCACTACCCGCAGCCGGGATCGCGGGAATCACCGCGGGTTTGTCGCTGGCATACTTCCGCAGCAGCGCCTCGAAGTCCGGGTCCGTGCGGATCGGGTCCCACTGCGGATCCAGCCACAGCAGCACGGGCGAATAGAGCACCCCAATGCCGGGCGTGGCCAATGCCTTGGCCAGCAGCGGCACGGCAAGGTCGGGGCGGCGCGCCTGGGCATAGTAGAACGCGGCAGTCACCATGATTTGCGGCCCGTAAACCTGATCCGGGTTGCCAGAGAGAATCTTCAGCGACTTGGCGATCGCATCCAGCCCCGCCGCGGTCTGACCCGAACCGATCTCCGCGTGACCAACCAGCTGCCATTGGGCTGCCAGATCGATGCCCGAGAACATCTTGAGCTGCGCGCGCAGCACCGGCAGCGACTGCGCGAACAGCGGCCGGGCACGGGCCTCGTCGCCCATCAGCCGGTACAGGCTGGCCTGTTGCTCGACCTTGGGGCCATTCAGCGCCGGGGGAAAGTTGTCGGGCGTGTCCGGCACGCTCGCGAGCAACGCAAGGGCTTCGTCGAACTTGCGCTGGTAACCCAGCAGGGTGATACGCCCAAGCTTCAAGACCGGGTCATCGCCTTGCATGGCGGCCAGCGCCCGCGGGATGTCGCCGGTGCTGTGGGCGATCGCATTGGCGTAATAGACCTTGGCGTTGCGATTGTCCGGATCGATCGCCAGCGCGCGCTGGAGCCAGTCCTGCGCCTCGGGGTAACGGCTGACCATCATGCAGGTCGAGCCCACCTCGTAGGCCAATGCGGAATTGCGCGGATCGAGCGCAAAGGCCTTCTGCAAGGAGGCGATCGAATCGTCGATGCGGCCTTGGCGGCGTTCGACATAGCCTTGCGCCGCCAGCGCATCGGAGTCGTTGGGTTTCAGCGCCAGCGCCGCCGCGAATGCCTGCAACGCAGCGGGGTAATCGCCATGGCCCCAATAGTCGCTGTAGCCCAGCGCGAGTTGCGCGACCGCGAGATCCGGCTGCAACTGCAACGCGCGCTCGACATCCGCGCGCGCCTGTTGCCTGAGTTTGCCGATGTCCTCGCCGCCGCCGCCGAACCAGGCAAGTTGGCTCTCCTCATAGGACAGCCGTGCCCAGGCCAGCGCGAACTTCGGATCCTGTTCGACCGCTTGCCGGTAGAGCGGCATCGCCGCCTTCATGCTGGCCGTGTCGTAGTTGATCTGTCCCTTGTTGCCCTGGTACTCGGCGCGGAGGAAAGCATCGTAGGCGGCCTTGTTGGTGGTCGGCGCGGCGGCGAGCTGCGCGCTCTGCGCGGGCGAGAGCCGCGCGTTCAGGGCGGTCGCGATCCTTTCCGCGACTTCGCCCTCGACGCCGAACACGTTGTCGAGGGTGCGGGTGTAGCTCTGCGCCCAGATGTGGGCGTCCGTCGCGGCGTTGATCAACTGCACGTTGATCAGCACCTGGTTGCCCTGCTTCTGCACCGAGCCTTCCATCAGCGTCGCGACGCCCAGTTGCTGACCGACGGTCTTGAGGTTTTGCGGGTGACTGCCGTATTGCAGCGTCGAGGTGCGCGAGATGACCTTGAGATCGCCAATGTCGGCGAGCTTGGTCAGGATCAGGTCCTGCATGCCGGACACGAAGTAGTCGTTCTGCTTGTCGCTGGACAGGTTCTCGAAGGGCAGCACCGCGACGGACTTGGCGGGGGTGGCTGGCGCGAGGGGTTTGGGCGCATCGAGTTTGCTCGTGGCGCGCGCCTCGGTCGCCCCGTCGGCGGAGTTGCCGGGCCGCGCGGGCGCAGCCGCGCCGTGCAGGCCCTTGTGCCAGATGAACTGGTTTCCGGCCAGCAATGCGACGGCAATCACCAGCGCGACGATGATGCCGGTGTTGAGCTTGCGGCCGATCGCACGGGTGTCGCGCGCCTCGCGCGCTTCGGGAGAACCAGAGGGCTCGGTGCGGCGCACGCCTTCGGGCGTGATCTCGAAGGCCCACGCCAGGATCAGCGCAATCGGAAACAGGATCACGAGGATGCCGAACAGCACCCGCATCACCCAGCCGGGCGCGCCGAAGCTTGGCAACATCACCGAGGCCAGTTGCAACAGCACCCAAGCCGTGACGACGTAGGCAATCGCCACACGCCACACGTGGCGGCGCTTGAGTTCTGCCAGGAAACCGGAACCGTCAGGCACCCGAAACCCCTCGCGCGAAAGGTCGCGCCGGCGCGGATCATAGCGCCGGCGAGCGGCTGCCGTGGCGCGGCAGCTCGTTCGTCATCCTGCAGCCGCTTGTCCGTCGCTCCCGCGCAGCCCGGAACCTGTCCCTCCTTTCATCCCGGACGGCCGCGATTCCCGGGTCCCCACCCGTGCGGAGAGACCACCGCATTGCCACGTTGCGATACCGGCCGCAGGCCGCATGGACCGGGCGGAACCTCAGCCCGTCATCCGCGCCCAGAACTGCTTGACGTTTTCGACGAAACCGCGATTGCGCGGCGAGTGGACGGACGCGCCGTCGCCGCCGAGTGCGGCATCGAACGCCTGCAGCAGCTCGCGCTGCGCCTTCGTCAGCCGCACCGGCGTCTCGACCAGCACGTGGCAGATCAGGTCTCCCGCACGGCCGCTGCGCAACGAACGCACGCCCTTGCCGGCAAGCCGGAACACCGCGCCGGTCTGCGTCTCGGGGGGAATCTCGATGGTTGCACTGCGCTGCAAAGTCGGCACTTCGATGCTCGCGCCGAGGGCCGCTTGTCCGAAGCGCAACGGCACGTCGCAGTGGAGGTCGTTGCCTTCACGGCGGAAGATCGGATGCTCGCGCACCCGGACCTCGACGTACAAATCACCGGCTGGCGCTCCGGCGGGACCTGCTTCGCCCTGGCCAGTGAGACGGATCCGGTCACCAGTGTCGACGCCAGCGGGAATCCTGACCGACAACGTGCGGTCATCACGCACGCGCCCGTCGCCCGAACACGTCGTACATGGATTCGCGATGACACGCCCGCTGCCACTGCACTGCGGGCAAACCTGCTGCACCGAGAAAATCCCGTTCTGCATCCGCACCCGGCCGTGGCCGCGGCAGGTGGGACACGTCGTCGTGCGCCCGTCCGACGATCCGCTGCCATGGCAGGTCGCGCACTCGACGAGGGTCGGCACCTCGATTTGCCGCTCGATGCCGCTGACGGCCTCTTCGAGGTCGAGCTCCAGCGCATAGCGCAGGTCGGCGCCGCGCCGTGCGCGCGAGCGCCCGCCGCCCATGCCGAAGATGTCCGAGAAAATGTCGCCGAAAATATCGCCGACATCGGCGTGGAAACCGCCCCCGGCGCCAATGCCGCCTGCGAAGGCATCGTGCCCGTGCCGGTCGTAAAGCGCGCGTTTTTGCGGATCCGACAGCACTTCGTAAGCTTCCTTCGCCTCCTTGAAGCGCTCCTGCGCATCGGCGTCGGGACACCGGTCAGGGTGGTACTTCATCGCCTGCCGGCGGAACGCCTTCTTCAGGTCGATCTCGCCGACCGTGCGCGAAACCCCGAGCACCTCGTAGTAGTCGCGCTTGCTCATCGCACGGGCATCCGGCTCATCGACCGGCTCCCACGACCCTCTCGACGCGCCGATCGGGCACGATCCACAGGATGGCGACGACGGCGTACAGCACGCAGGAAACGATGGGGGCGAACGCCGCCAACACCAGCGCGGCGACGTAGATCCCGAGCGATGCCAGCGTCTTCCAGTCGGCGCCCCGACTCCGGGTCGCACGGGCGAGCGCGCTGTCGGCGCCGCCGTTGCACGCAATCAGCGCGCGGCTCAACGGCAGCCACGACAGCGCTGCCATCAACAGCACGAACCCGTAGGCCGCGGTCGGCACGATGGCCGGAACCGGCTCGGCCTCGTTGAGCCAGGACGTCGTGAACGGGAACAGCGACAACCAGAACAGGAAGAACAGGTTCGCCCACATCACCTTGCCGTCGACGTGCCGGCACGTACTGAAGAGGTGGTGATGGTTGTTCCAGTACAGCCCCACGTAGACGAAGCTGAGGATGTAGCTGACGAACGCGTGCCAGTTGCCGGCCAGCGCGTCCCAGGTCGCTTCGTGCGGCGGCTTCAACTCCAGCACCATGATCGTGATGATCACGGCGATCACGCCATCCGAGAATGCTTCGACCCGCCCCTTTTCCATCTGCTGTCCCCGGCGCACGCCGCCCGTGTCGAGCGTCACGCCGTCCGGCGGCACTCGAACACGGGCAGTCGGTCCATCGGCGCGCAGCGACGACGGACAATGCTTACTTCTTGTCGTCCTTGACCTCGGTGAACTCGGCGTCGACGACATCGTCCGGCGCCTGCTGCTGCGACGCACCGGCCTGGCCTTCCGGCTGCGGGCCGCCGGCTTGCGCCGAGGCCGCGGCGAACAGGGATTGCGAGGCCTCCTCGAGGCGGGTGATGCGCGACTCGATCGCATCCTTGTCGTCGCCCTTCATCACCTTCTCGAGTTCGGACAGTGCCTCCTCGACGCGGCCGATCACGTCGCCGCCGACCTTGCCGCCGTGCTCCTTGATCGCACCGCGCGTCGCGTGGACGAGCTGGTCCGCCTTGTTGCGCGTGGCGACGAGTTCGTGGAACTTCCGGTCCTCTTCCTTGTTCGTCTCGGCGTCGTGGACCATCCGCTGGATTTCGTCCTCGGACAGCCCCGAGCCGGCCTTGATCTCGATCCGCTGCTCCTTGCCGGTGTTCTTGTCCCTGGCGGCGACATGCAGGATGCCGTTCGCGTCGATGTCGAACGTGACCTCGATCTGCGGCATGCCGCGCGGCGCGGCCTGGATGCCGGCGAGGTCGAACCGCGCCAGCGACTTGTTGAAGCGCGCCTGCTCGCGTTCGCCCTGCAGGACATGCACGGTCACGGCGCTCTGGTTGTCCTCGGCGGTCGAGAACACCTGCGAAGCCTTGGTCGGGATCGTCGTGTTCTTCTCGATCAGCTTGGTGAACACGCCACCCAGCGTCTCGATGCCGAGCGACAGCGGCGTCACGTCGAGCAGCAACACGTCCTTGACGGCGCCGGACAGCACGCCGCCCTGGATCGCCGCGCCGACCGCGACCGCCTCGTCCGGGTTGACGTCCTTGCGCGGCTCCTTGCCGAAGAAGTCCTTCACCGCTTCCTGCACCTTCGGCATGCGCGTCTGCCCGCCGACGAGGATCACCTCGTCGACATCGGCGACCTTGAGACCGGCGTCGTTCAACGCGGTGCGGCAGGGGCCGATCGTCTTCTCGACCAGATCGCCGACCAGCGCTTCGAGCTTGGCCCGAGTCAGCTTGATGTTGAGGTGCTTCGGGCCCGCCGCATCGGCCGTGATGTACGGCAGGTTGACTTCGGTCTGGTGCGCGCTCGACAGCTCGATCTTCGCGCGCTCGGCAGCGTCCTTGAGACGCTGCAGCGCCAGCGGATCGTGCTTCAGGTCGATGCCCTGGTCCTTGTTGAACTCCGCGACGAGGTAGTCGATGACGCGCTTGTCGAAGTCCTCGCCCCCGAGGAACGTGTCGCCGTTGGTGGCCAGCACCTCGAACTGCTTTTCGCCGTCGACTTCGGCAATCTCGATGATCGAGATGTCGAACGTGCCGCCACCGAGGTCGTACACCGCGATCTTGCGGTCGCCGCCCTTCTTGTCGAGCCCGTAGGCGAGCGCGGCTGCGGTCGGTTCGTTGATGATGCGCTTGACCTCGAGGCCGGCGATGCGGCCGGCGTCCTTGGTCGCCTGCCGCTGCGAATCATTGAAATACGCCGGCACCGTGATGACCGCTTCGGTCACCGCTTCGCCAAGGAAATCCTCGGCGGTCTTCTTCATCTTCATCAGCACCTTGGCCGAGATTTCCGGCGGCGGCATGGCCTTGCCGTCGGCGGTTTCGACCCAGGCGTCGCCGTTCGAGTGCGCGACGATCTTGTACGGCACCATGCCGACGTCCTTCTGGACTTCGGCGTCGGTGAACTTGCGACCGATCAGGCGCTTCACCGCATAGAAGGTGTTCTTCGGATTGGTGACGGCCTGCCGTTTCGCCGTCGCGCCGACCAGGACCTCGTTGTCCTTGAAGGCAACGATCGACGGCGTCGTGCGATCACCCTCGGAGTTCTCGATGACGCGCGCCGCCGAGCCTTCCATGATCGCGACGCACGAGTTGGTGGTGCCGAGGTCAATCCCGATGATCTTTGCCATGAAACCCTCCCACTGAATTCCGCTGACGGCCACGCAGGCCGTGAATGTCCGCAATCTGGGGCCCGGCCCCGCTCTTTCAAGCGCTTGTCGCCGCGTCTATTTCGCCACCATCACGAGGGCCGGCCGCAGCAGGCGATCGTTGAGGACGTAGCCGCGCTGCATCACTGCCGCGACGCGGCCCGACGCGTGGCCGTTGCCGTCGACCATGCTCATCGCCTGATGGCGTTCCGGGTCGAACGGCTCGCCGGCGGTACCGACCGCGGCAAGGCCGTTCGCCGTTACGACACGGAGGAGTTCGCGCTGGGTCAGTTCGACCCCGGCCTTCAACGCCCCGACATCCTCGCCCCCGGCCGTGACGGCGCGCTCGAGGTTGTCGAGCACCGGCAGCAGGTCTCCGAGCAGCTTCTCGTTCGCGAACTTCCGCGCCTGCTCGATTTCGCGCTGCATCCGCTTGCGCTGGTTGTCGACGTCGGCGCGTTCCCGCAGCAAGGTCTCGCGCATTTCGGCAAGTTTCGCCTCGCAGTCGGCAAGCTGCTTCGTCAGTGTTTCGAGCTCCCGGTCGACCGCGGCATCGCCGGCGTCGGAGGCCGGTTGCCCGTCGTGGAGTGCCGTTTCCGGATCTGTCATCACGATTCCTTATTCCCCGCCATTGCTGCCCTGGCCGATGGCCCGGGCGACCCGAGTGGTTCCTGCCGGCAAGCACGACCTGCACCCGGGCCCGGAGCTCGCCAAGGACTTTATTGGGACGTTCGCGCCGCGTTCAAGGCAACGCTGACCACGCGCGCCGTCGCCTGCACGGCCGGAATGACCCGCTCGTAGGCCATGCGGGTCGGGCCAATCACTCCCAGTACCCCCAACACCCGGCCGGCGACGCCGTACGGCGCGGCGACCATGCTGTAGCGATCGAGCGCCGCCATGCCCGATTCTTCGCCGATGAACAGGCGCACGCCCTCGGCCTTGGCGCAACGATCGAGCAGCGACAGGATCTCACGTTTGCGCTGGAACGCCTCGAACAGGTCCCGCAGGCGATCGACATCCCCGGCGTCGTGGATTCCCATCAGGTTGGTCTGGCCGCTGACCAGCATGTCGCTGTCGCCCGCGTCGGTACCGAACGCCTGCCGGGCGACGTCAACCGCGGCCGCCAGCATCCGGTTCAGGCGCACGTGCTCATCGTGCAGTTCGTGCAGCAGGCGGGTACGGATCTCGTCGAGGCGCAGGCCGGCAAAATTCGTATTGAGGTAGTTCGCGATCTGCTCGAGTTCGGCCGGGCTGCAGGGTTCGGACATCGTGATGACCCGGTTTTGCACCTGACCGTCGACGAACACGAGGATGACCAGCAGCCGCTCCGCGTCGAGGGTGACGAAATCGATGTGGCGGAACGCGAACTCCTCGCGCCGGGGCACGCTGACGACGCCGACGAAGTGCGTCATTTCCGACAGCAGGGTGGACGCACTGCCGAGCAACTCGGGCGTCGCCGATCCGGCCGGGAGCTCGCGCCGCAGTTGTTCGACCTGGGTGTCGTCCAGCGGGTTCACTTCCAGGAGGCTGTCGACGAACACACGATATCCATGTGCCGTCGGCACCCGCCCGGCGGACGTGTGCGGCGCGGACACGAGGCCGATCTCCTCGAGGTCGGACATGATGTTGCGGATCGTCGCCGGGCTGACGTCGAGGCCGGAAGCCTTCGCCAAGGTGCGCGAGCCCACTGGGTGTCCGTCCGCGACGTAGCGAGAGATCAATGCCCGCAGGAGCTGGCGCGCCCGGGCGTCGAGTGGGGAGTGGCTGGCGGCATTCATCGGTTCGTCGGGGCGATGCCCGCTCACGGGCTGCGCAAGATTACCCGAGTCACGGGATGGGCGCCGGCCTCCGGTGTTTCAAGGTGTTGCTTGGCTCGCCACCGGACGCATGCTAGTTTCCCTGCCCTCCGGCGCGCCCCGCGCCGGTCGCGCCGGACCCGCCCGGCGGTGCACCCGATGCTCGTCAGACTCTTCGCCAAGGACTTCGCGATCCTCGCCGCGGCTGAAGTGGAATTCGGCGCGGGCCTCACCGTCGTGACCGGCGAGACCGGCGCCGGCAAATCGCTACTGGTCGATGCGCTGATGCTGTTGACCGGCCTGCGCGCCGACGCGGGCATGGTACGCGCCGGTTGCCCGCGCGCCGAACTCAACGCCGAGTTCGACATCGCGGCGCTGCCCGCCGCGCGCGACTGGCTTTCCGGGCAGGCATTCGATGACGGTGGAGCCTGCCAATTGCGGCGCGTGATCGCCGCCGAGGGCGGATCGCGCGCGTGGATCAACGGCCGCCCCGCGACGCTCGCGCAACTCGCCGAACTCGGGGCGTTGCTGGTCGAAGTGCACGGCCAGAACGAACACCATGCGCTGCTGTCGCGGACGGTGCAGCTCGCGGTCCTCGACGAGTTTGGCGCGCTCGGCTCCCAGCGAGCAGCGGTTGCCGCCAGCGCGCACGCCTGGAGCGCCGCCAATGCCCGCATCACCGAACTGTCGCGTGGCGCCGACCACGCGGCCCGCATCGAATTCCTGCAACACCAACTTGCGGAACTCGAAGCCGACGCGCTGGCGCCCGATGTCCTCGCCGCGCTCGAAGCGGAACACCGGCGCCTCGCCAACACGGGCGAGTTGCTGCGGGGATGCTCCGGCCTCGCCGATCTCCTCGACGGCGACAGCGACTTCGCGTTGACGCGACTGGTGAATCGGGCGCAGGGCGAGGCTGCCCGTCTCGCGGGAATGGATCCCCGGCTCGCGTCGCTGGCGCAACTCCTCGAACAGGCCGGCATCGAGGCCGCCGAAGCGGCCGATGTCGCGACCCGCTACCCGTCGACGCTCGATCTCGATCCGGACCGCTTGGCCGAGGCCGATGCGAAGCTCGCCCGCCTGCACGACCTCGCGCGCAAGCACCGCGTGCCGATGGCCGAACTGCACGCACACGCGGAAGCGTTGCGAATTGAACTCGATGCCCTGCGCGGTGCCGGCACCGAGATCGCGCGCGCGACCGCGGAACGGGACCGCCACGCGGCGGAGTGGAATCGCGCGGCGCAGGCACTCGGCAAGGCGCGCGCCGCGGCCGCGAAGAAGCTTTCCGCCGCCGTCACCGCGCTGATGGCGGAACTCGGCATGGGCGGTGGCCGCTTCGCGGTCGACCTCGCGGCTTCCGGCCGCGACGAGCCCGATCCGCAAGGCGCCGAACGCGTGGAGTTCCTGGTCTCGGCCAACCCCGGTCAACCACCGCGGCCGTTGCGCAAGGTCGCTTCCGGCGGCGAGCTCTCCCGCATCGGACTCGCGATCGAAGTCGCAGCGCTGGGCGCGGATCCCGTCGGCACGATGGTGTTCGACGAGGTCGACGCCGGCATCGGCGGTGCCGTCGCCGAAGTCGTCGGCACGAAACTCCGTACCCTCGGCGTGCGTTGCCAGGTCTTGTGCGTGACCCACCTGCCGCAAGTGGCCGCGCAGGCGAACGCACACTTGCGCGTCCGAAAATCCGGCGGTGCAGGTGAAACCCGGGTCGAGATCGATACTCTCGACGGCGCTGCGCGGCTCGAAGAGACCGCGCGCATGCTCGGCGGCATCGAGATCACGCGCGAGTCGCGTGCGCACGCGAAGCGGATGCTGGAGAAGTCTGGCAGCCGGTAGTCGCCGTCGGCCCTTGGCGCGCTGTTTACGGCCTACTTTTTCTTCTTCGGCCGCACGTACAGCACGAGGCTGTGGTCCTCGATGATGTAGCCAAGGCGGTCGGCGATTTCGCGCTGGAGCTTCTCGATTTCTTCGCTCGAGAATTCGATGACCTTGCCGGTGTCGATGTCGACCATGTGGTCGTGGTGGTGCCCGCGGTCGAGTTCGTAGACGGACTGGCCGCCCTCGAAGTTGTGCTTGAGCACGATGCCCGCCGCTTCGAACTGGGTGAGCACGCGGTACACGGTCGCCAGACCGATGTCGTCGTGCTCCTCGAGCAGCTTGCGGTAGATGTCCTCGGCCGTCAGGTGCCGCCCGTCGGCGGTATCGAGTATGGCGAGGATGCGCAGCCGCGGGTGGGTGACCTTGAGGCCGGCTTTGCGGAGATCGGTCGATTCCACGCTCATGGAGGCGGCTGCCCGCTCCTCCGTCGAACATCGTTCAGGGGCACGTAGTGTATCATCGCCGGTCGCCCGGTCTCCGGTACCACCGCATGCGATTCCGCCTGTCCACGCCTGCACTTGCCTCCGTGCTGCTGCTCGGTGGCTGCAGCCTGCTCTACAAGGTCGACGTGCAACAGGGCAACCTGTTCGACAAGGCGACCGTCGACGCGCTGAAGCCGGGCATGACGAAGCGGCAGGTGCTGCTGCTGATGGGCTCGCCCTCGATCATCAGCCCGTTCGACCAGGAACGCTGGGACTACGTCTCGTCGATCGCGCGCGGCCGCAACAAGATGGAATCGAAGGACCTGACGCTGTATTTCAAGGACGACGCGCTCGTCCGCATCGACGGCGATTACTTCCCGCAGAACCCCGACCAGTTGCTGAAGGACGCGACAAAATACAAGCGCCAGTATCCGGACGAGAAGCGCCCCGAGGACGACAAGAAGAAGCAGCAGCAAGGTCAGGGCTGACCGCGCCGGGCCCTGCGCCGCCGCGCGTCCTTCGGATCCCGCCGCAGCGGCCGGTAGAGTTCGACCCGGTCGCCATCCGCCAGTACGGTTTCGCGCGGCACGCGGCGTGACCAGATCCCGGCGTCCAGAGTCGACGAGTCGATGCCTGCATCCCGCTCGATGCCGGACGCGGCGATCGCATCGGCGACGGTCGCACCCGCCGGCAACTCCAGGACCCGCGTGACGGCGCGTTCCGGCAATGCGAGGACCACTTCGATCCGCACGACGCCTTCAGCCACGGCGCGGATCGTCGGCCGCACGGCAGAACTCGTCGACGAGCCGGTTCGCGAGCCCCTGGAAACCAAGCTGCAGGGCCTTGCCGGCGAGACGCCCGGAAAAATCGAAATCGAGTTCCAGCACGACCTTGCAACCGGTCGATGGGGGTCCGGCGCCGGCGTCCGTTTCGGCCGGGCCGAGGGCGGCAAAGGTCCACACGCCGTCAAGCGATCGCAACGGGCCGTCGACCAGTCGCACTTCGAGCCGTTCCGGACGATTCCACGTATTGCGCGTGGTGAACGTGTGCGTCATGCCGGCAAGGCGCAGGTCCAGGCGTGCCGTCAAGCCGTTGCCGTCGCGCTCCAGAACCGATGCGCCGGAACACCAGCGGAAACGCCTCGGGTATGCTTCGACCTCATTGACGAGGTCGAACATTTCCGCGGCGGAGTGGCCGACGAGGGCGCTGCGGCGAATCCGGATCAACGCAATCCCTCCGGCCACGGCATGGCCGCGCGTGAGCGGCGGCAAGGCGCATTCTAACGAGCATGGCAGGCAAGAAGGCCAAAGACGGCAAGGGATCGGCGACGATCGCGCTGAACAAGCGCGCGCGCCACGAATACCACGTCGACGAGCGCTTCGAGGCAGGCCTCGCGTTGCAGGGCTGGGAAGTGAAGAGCCTGCGCGCGGGGCGCATCAACCTCGGCGACGCTTACGCGCTGGTCAAGGGTGGGGAATTGTTCCTGTTCGGTGCGTCGATTCCGCCGTTGATTTCGGCCTCGACCCACGTCGTCGCCGAAGACCGCCGCACGCGCAAGCTGCTGCTGCACCGCGCCGAGATCGACAAGCTGATCGGCGCGGTCGAGCGCAAGGGCATGACCCTCGTGCCGCTGGCGATGTACTGGAAGGACAACCGGGTCAAGGTCGAGATCGGCATTGCCCGCGGCAAGCAGGCCCACGACAAGCGGGAGACCGAGAAGGAACGCGAGTGGAACATCGAGAAGCAGCGCGCGATGCGCGCGCGCAACCGTTCCGCTTGATTTCCATCAAGGCAGCCGGCAACCGATCCGGCAGGCTTGGCACGAGCGTCCCCGACTGACTATTCTGGGCCGTCACGGTCGCCCGCCCGCACGGTTCGGCGCAAGCGACCGGCTGCAAGCCACGGTCACCCACGCGGAGACGGCGTCATGGGCAAGGCATGGCGGGTGTTGGGCGTCAGTACGTTCGCCTTCCTGGTCTGCTTTGCCGTCTGGATGATGTTCGGGGTCATCGGCATCCCGATCCGGAAGGAACTCGCGCTCGACGCGACCGCGTTTGGTTTGCTCACCGCCACGCCAATCCTCAGCGGAGCGGCCCTGCGGCTGCCGGTCGGCGCCTGGACCGACCGTTTTGGCGGACGCCGCGTGATGCTGGTGGCGCTGGTGGTCTGTGCACTGCCGGTATGGCTGGTCGGCATGGCTTCGCAATTCTGGCAATTCCTGTTGGCCGGGTTTTGCCTCGGCGCCGTCGGTTCGACTTTCGCGGCCGGCACGCCGTACGTCGCCCGTTTCTTCCCGGCGAACAAGCGCGGCCTCGCGATGGGCGTGTTCGGCGCCGGCACCAGCGGCGCGGCCGTCAACCTGTTCGTCGCGCCGTGGATCGTCGATCACTTCGGCTGGCGCGCAGTGCCGCGGGTTTACGCCGTGGCCCTGCTGGCCACCGCCATGATCTTCTGGCTGCTGTCGGCCCCGTCACCCGGCCGGGAGAGCCGGGATACCCGCAAGCGCCTGCGTGACCAGTTGCGCGTGCTCCGCGATCCGCGCATCTGGAAGTACTGCCAGTACTATTCACTGATGTTCGGTGGCTTCACCGCACTGTCATTGTGGATGCCGCAGTACTTCATCGGCGAGTACGGCCTCACCATCGCGATGGCGGCGGCACTGGCGGCATGCTTCTCGCTTCCGGCCGGCGCGTTGCGCGCGCTCGGCGGCGCCCTCTCGGACAAGTTCGGCGCGCATGCAATGACCTGGTGGGTGCTGTGGGTCGCGTGGATTGCGCTGTTCGTGCTGTCGTACCCGCAGACCGAGCTGATCGTGCACACGATTCGCGGCCCGGCGCAATTCGGCATCGGGCTCGGCCTGTGGCTGTTCGTGCCGCTGCTGTTCGTGCTCGGCGCGGTGCTGGCATTCGGGATGGCGTCGACGTTCAAGTACCTCGGTGACGATTACCCGGACAACCTCGGCATCGTCACCGGCATCGTCGGTCTCGTCGGCGGCCTCGCCGGGTTCCTGTTGCCGATCATCTGGGGCGCGCTGTTGGATTTCCTCGGCATCCGCTCCAGCGCCTTCATGCTGCTGTACGGTATCGTGTGGACCTCGCTGATCCTGATTTACTTCACCGAGGTCAAGCGCATCGACTTCCACGGCCGGGAACCTTCACCGGCCAAGCCTGTCCTCGAAAACGCCAGCGACTGAGGGAACCGCCATGGGTCAGTTTCTCGAACGCCTGCGCTACTTCCGCCGCCCTCGCGAACCGTACGCGGACGGCTGGGGCGAGCTGCGCACCGAAGCGCGCCAATGGGAGGACGGCTACCGCAACCGCTGGTCGCACGACAAGATCGTGCGTTCCACCCATGGCGTGAATTGCACCGGAGGTTGCAGCTGGAAGATCCACGTCAAGCAGGGCGTCGTCACCTGGGAAATCCAGCAGACCGACTACCCGCGCACGCGGCCCGGCATGCCGAACCACGAACCACGCGGCTGTTCGCGCGGCGCGTCGTATTCCTGGTACCTCTACAGCGCGAACCGCCTGAAGTACCCGATGGTGCGCGGCCGCCTGCTGAAGCGCTGGCGCGAGGCCCGCCTGACGCTGCAGCCGGTCGAGGCCTGGGCAGCGCTGATGCGCGACCCGGAAGCGAAGGACTACAAGGCGACGCGCGGCCTCGGCGGTTTCGTGCGCGCCAAGTGGGACGAGGTGCTGGAGATCGTCGCTGCGGCCAACGTGTACACGATCCGCAACCACGGCCCCGACCGCGTGGCCGGCTTCTCGCCGATCCCGGCGATGTCGATGGTGTCGTTCGCCTCCGGGTCGCGTTACTTGAACCTGATCGGCGGTTCGCTGCTGTCGTTCTACGACTGGTATTGCGACCTGCCGCCGTCGAGCCCGCAGACCTGGGGCGAGCAGACCGACGTGCCCGAATCGGCCGACTGGTACAACTCCGGCTACATCATCGCGTGGGGCTCGAACGTGCCGCAGACGCGCACGCCCGACGCGCACTTCTTCGTCGAGTCGCGCTACAACGGCACGCAGGTCGTCGCGGTGACGCCGGATTATTCGGAGGTCGCCAAGCTCTCGGACCTGTGGCTGCATCCGAAGCAGGGCACTGACGCCGCCGTCGCGATGGCGATGGGCCACGTGATCCTGCGCGAATTCTTCCTCGACCGGCAGGTACCCTATTTCCAGGACTACTGCCGGCGCTTCACCGACCTGCCGCTGCTGGTGACACTGCGCCAAGACGGCGATCGCTGGATTGCCGACCGTTACCTGCGCGCCAGCGATTTCGCGGACGCGCTGGGCAGCCCCGGACATGCCGACTGGAAGACCGTGGGTATCGGCAAGGACGGCCGGCCGGTGGTGCCGACGGGTTCGATCGGCTTCCGCTGGCCCGAGGCGGGCAGTCCCGACCACGGCAAGTGGAACCTCGAGGAAAAATCCGGCGATGGCCGCGACACCGAATTGCAACTGACGCAAATCGGCGGCCGCGACGACATCGCCGATGTCGCGTTCCCCTATTTCGGCGGCGTCGCCAACCCGCACTTCACGCCCAACGCGCAAGGGTCCGACGGCGTGCTGACGCGGCGCGTGCCGGTGCGCAAGCTCGCGACACGCGACGGCGAAACGATTGTCGCGACCGCGTTCGACCTCCTGTGCGCGCACTACGGCCTCGATCGCGGCCTCGGCGGCGATTGCGCGAAGGACTACGCCGACAACGTCGCCTACACGCCGGCATGGCAGGAAACCATCACCGGCACGCCGGCCGCCAAGGTCATCGAGGTCGCACGCGGTTTCGCGAGCAATGCCGAGAAGACGCGCGGCCGCTCGATGGTCATCATCGGCGCCGGCATGAACCATTGGTACCACCAGGACATGAACTACCGCAGCATCATCAATTTCCTGATGCTGTGCGGGACGGTGGGCGTTTCCGGCGGCGGCTGGTCACACTATGTCGGCCAGGAAAAACTGCGCCCGCAGACCGGCTGGACGGTGCTGGCCTTCGCGCTCGACTGGGTACGCCCGCCGCGGCACATGTGCGGCACGTCGTTCTTCTATGCGCATTCCGACCAGTGGCGCTACGAAACCCTGAAGACCGCGGAGCAACTGTCGACGCTGGCCGATGCCTCCCGCTACGGCCGCACGCTGATCGATTGCAACGTGCGCGCCGAACGGATGGGCTGGATGCCGTCCGCGCCGCAACTGGACCGCAACCCGCTCGACGTCGCGCGCGACGCCGCGGCCGCCGGCGTCGATGCGAAAGCCCACGTGACGAAGGCACTGAAATCCGGCGAGATCAAGATGGCGTGCGAGGACCCGGACAACCCGGTGAACTTTCCGCGCAACCTCTTCATCTGGCGCTCGAACCTGTTCGGGTCGTCCGGCAAGGGCCACGAATATTTCCTGAAGCACTTCCTCGGCACCCGCTGCGGCCTGCAGGGCAAGGACCTCGGCGCGGACGGTGGCGTGAAGCCGGAGGAAGTCACGTGGCGCGATCCGGCGCCGGAGGGCAAGCTCGACCTCGTCGTGACGCTGGACTTCCGCATGTCCACGTCGTGCCTGTACTCCGACGTGGTGCTGCCGACCGCGTCGTGGTACGAGAAGAACGACCTCAACACCACCGACATGCACCCGTTCATCCACCCGCTGTCGGCGGCGGTGGACCCGGTGTTCGAATCGAAGAGCGACTGGGAAATCTTCAAGGCGATCGCGAAGAAGTTCTCGGAACTCGCCGAGGGCGTGCTCGGCGTCGAAAAGGACGTGGTGCTGGTGCCGATCCAGCACGACACGCCCGCCGAAATCGCACAGCCCTTCGACGTGCGCGACTGGAAGAAGGGCGAGTGCGAGCTGATCCCCGGCGTCACCGCGCCCAACATCGTCACCGTCGAGCGCGACTACCCGGCGACCTACGCCCGCTACACGTCGCTCGGTCCGCTGATGGACAAGCTTGGCAATGGCGGCAAGGGCATCGGCTGGAACACCGAGAGCGAGGTACGCGGCCTTGCCGCGCTCAATTACACGGTGGACGAAGGACCCGCCAAGGGCCGCCCGCGCATCGTCAGCGACATCGATGCCGCCGAAACCATCATGTACCTCGCGCCCGAAACCAACGGCGAAGTGGCGGTGAAGGCCTGGGCCGCGCTGTCGAAGATCACCGGCCGCGACCACACCCACCTCGCGCGCGCCCGCGAGGACGAGAAGATCCGCTACCGCGACATCCAGGCGCAGCCGCGCAAGATCATTTCCTCGCCAACCTGGTCCGGCATCGAGAGCGAACACGTCAGCTACAACGCCGGCTGGACCAACGTCAACGAGTTGATCCCGTGGCGCACGCTCTCCGGACGCCAGCAGTTCTACCAGGACCACGCGTGGATGCGGGATTTCGGCGAAGGCTTCGCGCTGTACCGCCCGCCGGTCGACTTGCACGCGACCGCGCCGCTGCTCGGCAAGAAGGGCAACGGCCATCCCGAGGTGGTGCTGAACTTCATCACTCCGCACCAGAAGTGGGGCATCCACAGCACCTATACCGACAACCTGATCATGTTGACCCTGTCGCGCGGCGGCCCGATCGTGTGGATCTCGGAAATCGACGCGAAGAAGGCCGGCATCGTCGACAACGACTGGATCGAGGCCTACAACGCCAACGGTGCGTTGACTGCGCGCGCGGTGGTCAGCCAGCGGGTCAAGGAAGGCATGTGCCTGATGTACCACGCGCAGGAAAAGATCGTGAACGTGCCGGGTTCGCAGGTCACCGGCCAGCGCGGCGGCATCCACAATTCGGTCACGCGCACCGTGGTCAAGCCCACGCACATGATCGGCGGGTACGCGCAGCTCTCGTACGGGCTCAACTATTACGGCACCACCGGCGCCAACCGCGACTCCTTCGTCATCGTCCGCAAGCTGGCCAAGGTCGACTGGATGGACAAGGCGCAGCGGGCCGCGCGCGAAGCCGAACTCGACACGAAGCTGGTGGGAGCACGCCGATGAAAATCCGCGCACAGGTTGCGATGGTGTTGAACCTCGACAAGTGCATCGGTTGCCACACCTGTTCGGTCACGTGCAAGAACGTGTGGACCTCGCGCAAGGGCATGGAATACGCGTGGTTCAACAACGTCGAGACCAAACCCGGCATCGGCTATCCCAAGGACTGGGAGAACCAGGAGCGCTGGAATGGCGGCTGGACGCGCAAGGCCAACGGCAAGCTGGTGCCGAAACAGGGCGGGCGTTTCGGCGTGCTCGCGCGCATCTTCGCCAACCCGAACATGCCCGAGATCGACGACTACTACGAACCCTTCACGTTCGACTACGAGAACCTGCAGACTGCCCCGGAACTGCCCACCGCACCGGTGGCGCGGCCGATCTCGCTGGTGTCCGGCCGCACGATGGACAAGGTCGAGTGGGGCCCGAACTGGGAGGAAATCCTCGGTGGCGAGTTCGACAAGCGATCGAAGGACTACAACTTCGAGGCCGTGCAGAAGGACATTTACGGGCAGTTCGAAAACACCTTCATGATGTACCTGCCGCGCCTGTGCGAGCACTGCCTCAACCCGACCTGCGTCGCGTCGTGCCCGTCGGGTTCGATCTACAAGCGCGAGGAAGACGGCATCGTCCTGATCGACCAGGACAAGTGCCGCGGCTGGCGCATGTGCGTGTCGGGCTGCCCGTACAAGAAGATCTACTACAACTGGGTGTCGGGCAAGGCCGAAAAGTGCACGTTCTGCTATCCGCGCATCGAGGCCGGCCTGCCGACGGTGTGCTCGGAAACCTGCGTCGGGCGCATCCGCTACCTCGGCGTGCTGCTGTACGACGCCGACCGCATCGAGGCCGCCGCCAGCGCCGAGAATCCGCGCGACCTCTACCAGGCGCAGCTCGATGTCTTCCTCGATCCGTTCGATCCCGAAATCCAGCGCATGGCGCTGGCCGACGGCATTCCCGACGACTGGATCGAAGCCGCGCAGAAATCCCCGACGTACAAGATGGCGGTGGAGTGGAAGATCGCCTTCCCGCTGCACCCCGAATACCGCACGCTGCCGATGGTGTGGTACGTCCCGCCGCTGTCACCGATTTCCGCGCATGCCAACTCCGGCAACATCGACAGCACCGCGAATGGCCTGCCCGACGTCGGCTCGCTGCGCATCCCGGTGCGTTATCTCGCCAACCTGCTGACGGCCGGCAACGAAACCCCCGTCGTCGGCGCGCTGGAACGGATGCTCGCGATGCGCGCGTGGTTCCGCGCGCGGCAACTCGGCGAAGCCCGGGATCCCGCGCTGCTGTCGAGCGTCGGCCTCGACGAGGCAACCGCGGAGGACATGCACCGCTACCTCGCGATCGCGAACTACGAGGACCGTTTCGTGATCCCGACCGCGCACCGCGAGGAAGCCGAAAACGCTTACCAGATCCGCGGTGGCTGCGGCTTCACCTTCGGCAACGGCTGCGACGGCATCGATGCGAAGGCCGGCCTGTTCGGCGGCAAGATGGGGCGGCGCAACGTGATCCCGATCCGCATGGTCGACGACGAGTGACGCGATGATCGCCGGGAAACACCCAACCTGTACGTCGACCGTTTCCGCGCCGGCGGGTGTTCGGCAATTCGACCCCCGGTCCTCGCATGGGCCCCGGGTTCCCGCCTGCGCGGGAATGGCGACAGCGCCAGCCCGGCCCCCTCAACCAACGCAATCGATGCCTTCCCGGTGACCCGGAATCCTGCCCTGCTGCTGCGCGCCCTGTCCGCGTTGCTCGCCTACCCCGACGCCGGGCTGCGCGCGGCGCTGCCCGAAATCCGGCAAGCCATCGAGAACTCGCGTGACATCGACGCGCGGCTGAAGCAAGACCTCGTCGCGCTCGCCGATGAAATCGCCGCCAGCGACGAACTCGAGGCCGAAGGACGCTACGTCGACCTGTTCGACCGTGGCCGGCACACATCGCTGAACCTGTTCGAGCACGTCCACGGCGACGGCCGCCAGCGCGGGCCGGCGATGCTGGAGTTGCGCCAGCGCTATCTCGATGCCGGCATGGAACCGGTGGCCGACGAGTTGCCCGACCACCTGCCGCTGCTGCTGGAATACCTGAGTTGCCGCGACTCCGACGAGACCCGCGGCACCATCGGCGAAATCGCGCACATCCTGCGCCAGCTCGGCAACACGCTGCTGAAGAAGCACAGCCGCTATGCCGCGGTCATGGCCACGCTGCTCGCGCTCGGCCACGAGCAGGGACTCGATGCACGCGCCAAGGTGCCGCCACCCGAGGACATCGACCGCGCATGGGAAGAGACGCCTGCCTTCGCGCCTCCCGAATCCGACGCTACCGCCGCGTCCAAACCCCTTGGCTCGTGAGCGAGCGCGCCACCCGGAGATGCCACCATGACCCTGCCCGCCTCCGTCAACGAATTCCTGTTCGGCATCTATCCCTACATTTGCCTCGCGGTGCTGCTGCTGGGGAGCCTCGTCCGCTTCGACCGCGAGCCGTACTCGTGGAAGAGCGATTCCTCGCAGGTGCTGCGCAACGGCCAGTTGCGCCTCGGCTCGAACCTGTTCCACTACGGCGTGCTGATCGTCATCCTCGGCCACTTCGTCGGCTTCCTGATGCCGGAGCCTCTGGTGCTGTGGCTGATGAGCCCGACCCAGCACCAGTTGCTGGCGATGCTGGTCGGCGGGGTCGCCGGCCTCGTCGCGCTGATCGGCGCGACGATCCTGATCCACCGCCGCCTGTACTACCGGCGCATCCGTGGCAACAGCCGCAAGTGGGACATCACGATCATCGCGATGCTGTGGCTGCAACTCCTGCTCGGCGTCCTCACCGTGCCGTTTTCCGCACAGGACATGTCGGGCGCACACTTCGAGGTCCTCGTGCAGTACGTCCAGGGCGTGGTGCTGTTCCGCGGCGGCAACTCGGCGCTGCTGCAGGGCATGCCATGGGTGTATCAGGTCCACATCCTGCTCGGCTTCACGATCTTCCTCGTTTCGCCGTTCACCCGCATGGTGCACATCTGGAGTGGCGTCGGCTCGCTCGCCTACCTCGTGCGGCCCTATCAGCTCGTGCGCCGGCGCGGCGGCTCGGTGAACTGATGGACGTTCGCGTCAACGGGATCGCGGTGGACGGCGACGCCTGGCCGACGCCGGAACTCGCTGCGGTGCGCGAACTGTTGCGGCAGCGCGCGCGCACGCTCGGCCATCTCGGCGACGCGGCGGACGATGCCGAAGTCGAACGCGCGATCGAGCGCACGCTGGCCGAGGAAGTGCGCGTGCCCGAACCGACCGACGCCGAATGCCGGCGCTGGTACGACGCGAACCCGCGGCGGTTCCGCTCGGGCGACCTCGTCTGCGCGCGCCACATCCTGTTCCAGGTCACGCCGGGCGCGCCCGTGCCGGCCATCCGCGCGGTGGCCGAAGCGATGTTGCACGAGCTGACGGCCCGGCCCGAGCACTTCGAGGCGCGCGCCCGTGAGCATTCCAATTGCCCCTCGGGCGCCAGTGGCGGCAACCTCGGGCAACTGCAGCGCGGCGACACGGTGCCCGAGTTCGAGCAGGCGCTGTTCGCGGACGCGACCATCGGCGTGCTGCCGAAGCTCGTCACGTCCCGCCACGGGTTCCACATCATTGCCGTCGACCAGCGCATCGAAGGCCGGCAGGTCCCGTACGAGCTGGTGCGCGATGACGTGGCCCGCGAACTGCGCCGCCGCAGCGAAGCCCGCGCGCTGTCGCAGTACGTGCGCGTGCTGGCCGCGGATGCCGGGATCGAGGGCGTGGAACTCGACGCGGCGGCCTCGCCGCTGGTGCAGTAGCCGCGCCGCCGCGGCGCACGCAGCGGCGACCTTCAATGAGCGAATCCGCGCGCGGCGTTTCCCGTTCCCCCGGCGGCCTCGTCGGCCACATGCGCGCGTCGATCGAGACGATGTCGCCGGGTTACTTCAGCATGGTCATGGCGACCGGCATCCTGTCGCTCGCCGCGCACCTGCTCGGCATCCCGGTGCTCGCGAAGTCGCTGTTCGCGCTGAACGTGCTGCTGTTCGCGATCATTTGTGTGCTGGCGATCGCGCGGGTGTACTGGCATTTCCGCCGCACGCTGGACGACCTCTTCGACCACCTGCAGGCACCCGGCTTCTTCACCTTCGTCGCGGCGTGCTCGATCCTCGGCAGCCAGGCGCTGCTGATCGGCGGCAACGTATCCATCGCGATGTTGCTCGGCGCCGTCGGGCTGATTGCCTGGGTCGGCCTCACCTACACCATCTTCACCGTACTGACGATCAAGCAGGAGAAACCCCCGCTCGACCGCGGCATCAACGGCGGCTGGCTGCTGGCGGTGGTCGCAACGCAGTCGCTGGCCGTGCTCGGCGCTCAGCTCTCCGCCGAAGTGCCACAGCCGGTGCGCATGGAACTCAACTACTTCGCGCTGTCGATGTGGCTGTGGGGCGGGATGCTCTACATCTGGATGATGTCGCTGATCTTCTACCGCTACACGTTCTTTTCGTTCTCACCCGCCGACCTGTCGCCGCCGTACTGGATCAACATGGGCGCGATGGCGATTTCGACGCTGGCCGGGGCGGTCCTGATCGACAACACGCCGCACGCGCCGTTCCTGCAATCGATGCTGCCGTTCCTGAAGGGGTTCACGGTGTTCTACTGGGCCACCGGCACCTGGTGGATCCCGATGCTGGCGGTGCTGGCGATCTGGCGCCACGGGCTGAAACGCTTTCCGTTCACCTACGATCCGATGTACTGGGGCGCGGTGTTCCCGCTCGGCATGTACGCCACCGCGACCTTGCGCATGATGCGGGCAATGGACCTGTCCTTCCTCGGCCTGCTGCCGCACGTCATGTTCAGCCTCGGCTGCGCGGCGTGGATCCTGCTGTTCGGCGGGCAGCTCCGGGCGCTGCATCGCAACTGGCGCGCGGGCGCCCGCTCCTGACGGCGCGGTCAGTAGCCCTGTGGAACGTACTTGCAGCGCGACATCTGCTCGCGATGGCCGGCGACGATCCGCTCGACCTGCTCGCGCGTCAGCGCCTCGCGCCACTGGTTGGCGCTGCCGCGGCGGAAGAACCGCGTGTTCCTGGCCACTGCTTCGGTGAAGCCATCGCGCTTCTCGAGCGATGACAGCGACTTGAAGCTGGCGTGCGCGATGGCGCGTTCGATCCGTACCCGATCGAGCCCCAATCCGGCCAGCTTCGCGATCCGCGTGAAGTGTTTCACGGGCTTCTCGAGCAGGTCCTCGTAGCGCACGAACAGCGCCCGGTCGCCGAGACGCTGCACCGTGTCCGCCCAGCCGGCGACGTGCTGTGACCACGAGCCGAGGAACTGGCTTGCGAACAACGCATCGTTCGCGGTCGCGACATCGTCATCCCCGAGCCGCACAATCGCCTCGTCGATCGTCAGGCCGAAATGGTGCGCCATGCTGACCGCGATATCGAGCGGGTTGCGCACGACGTAAATTGCACCAGCCGTCACGTCCCAGTTGTACAGCGGATGGCCGTCGAAGCTGCCCGACGCGTTGTGCGACTTGACGAACCGCGTGCCCTGCGCGCGCTGTGCGATCAGCGCGTGGACCTGCGGCCGCAACCCGGAAATGTCGGCCAACGACAATTCGGTATGTGGCCGACCGGCAAGCTCGGTGAACCGTTCGGGCAACGCCTCGTCATCGCCGTAGCGCGAGAGATCGTTCGGCGACAACGGTTCGCTGCGGTTGGCGACGAGGTTGGCGAGGAACGCGCGAACCCACGTGTTGCCGGACTTCGGATACGAAGCAAGCCAGACGATGTTGCCCATCAGCGGGACGCAGAAGGTTGGGAATGGGAGGCGCACGAGCCTAAGGGATCACCGGCGTGCGCACCAGCCGCGTTGACTTTTCCGTCCCGCGTCACCACTATCCCGGTTCCCCGGGGGCGACCTGGTTTCGACGGGGGCAGTGAAGCAGCTTGGAGCATGCCGAGGGCGTCATCTTCCTCGTTAATCCGATGGCAAAACATCAGACGCCAACGACGACGTCTACGCTCTGGCCGCTTAAGGCCTAAGCCCCGAACCCACTTGTGCCTGTGCTCGTGGATGTAGGGTCATCATCACGGGATCGCTGATGGCTGCCGCGGGTCGGCCATCGGTCAAACCAAAACCGGCTGGTCCCGCGGTGCGCTTCGCGCATCGTGCTGCCGCGGGACGAGACGCAACGGTGTGCTAAGCATGTAGCGCCGGGCGCGGAGCGCCTTCGGACGGGGGTTCGATTCCCCCCGCCTCCACCAAACACACTAACCGAGACATCCCACAACACCCATTAAACCGCGCAGTGACGCGGTTTTTTCTTGTCCGCACGTCCGGCAAGTCCCCGTGACTTCCCTTGAAACCCCGCAAGTTTGGCAGTAGGTTTGGCAACAGGTTCCGCCGCGAGTCGGCGGCTATCGCCAAAACGGATACTGCCATGCCCAAGCGAATCGACCCGCTTTCACCTTCCGCCGTGACGAACGCCAAGCCGCACGGCAAGCCGTACACGCTGCGCGACGGGCACGGGCTTTTGCTGCTGATCGACCCGAGCGGCAGCAAGCTGTGGCGGCTGGATTACCGCCGTCCCGACACTGGCAAGCGCAACATGCTGTCACTCGGGCCGTTCCCCGCCGTGAGCCTGAAACGCGCGCGCGAGAAACGCGACGATGCCCGCCGACTGCTGGCGGACGGGATCGACCCCGGCGAACACCGCAAGGCCGAAACGCAAGCCGGAACCGACACGTTCGAGGCCATCGCGCGCGAGTGGTTCGCCAAGTACGAACCGACCTGGGCCGCGCATCACGGCGACCGGATCATCCGCCGCCTTGAGCGTGACGTGTTCCCGTGGATCGGCCGCAAACCCGTTACCGACGTGTCCGCCGCTGACATTCTGGCCTGCCTGCACCGGATCGACACGCGCGGCGCACGCGAGACCGCGCACCGGGCACGCGCGAACATCGGGCAGGTCATGCGCTACGCGGTGGCGACTGGCCGCGCGCACGTTGACCCGACCCCTTCCCTGCGCGGCGCGATCCCGCCGCCAACCGAGCGCCACCTTCCGAGCATGACCGAACCGGACCAAGTGGCCGAACTGTTGCGCGCGATCGACGGGTTCACGGGCACCTTTCCGGTGGCCTGCGCGTTGAAACTCGCGCCGCTGGTGTTCGTGCGACCCGGCGAACTGCGCCAAGCCGAGTGGAACAACTTCGACCTTGACGCGGCGGAATGGCGTTTCACCGCATCGAAAACGGACACCCCGCACATCGTCCCGCTGGCGGCGCAAGCCGTCGCGATCCTGCGCGACCTGTACCCGCTGACCGGTGCAGGCCGCTACCTGTTTCCCGGCACGCGCGATCCGAAACGGGCACTGAGCGATGCCGCACTGAATGCCGCGCTGCGCCGCATGGGCTTCGACAAGGCGACGTTCACAACGCACGGGTTCCGCGCGCTGGCGCGAACGATTCTCGACGAGCGGCTCGGGTTCCGTCCCGACCTGATCGAGCACCAGCTAGCGCACCGCGTCCGCGATCCGCTGGGCCGTGCCTACAACCGCACGCAACACCTTGCCGAACGCCGCACGATGATGCAGACATGGGCGGACTATCTGGACGGGCTGCGCACGGCACCGGGCAAGGTTGTGCCGATCCGCCGCAAGGCCTGATTCCCGCCTTGTCCCTTGCTTTCCCGCACGTATCCTTTAGGCTACAATGACCACGGTCGAAGTACGCCAGTACCGAACCGCCGACGGACGCCAACCGTTCGCGGAATGGCTGGCAAAGCTGCGCGACCTGCGCACACGATCACGCATCCTGTCTCGCATCGACCGGTTGCAAGCCGGATTGCGCGGCGACTGGAAACCCGTCGGTGCCGGTGTGATTGAACTGCGCATCGACGTTGGGCCAGGTTTCCGCGTGTATTGCGGGCAGGACGGCGAAACGCTGGTGCTGTTGCTTTGCGCTGGCGACAAACGAACCCAAGCAAAGGACATCGAGGCCGCCCATGCCTACTGGAAAGACTACCAAGCACGCCGCTAGCGTCCCGTTCCGCACGGCGGACTACCTGCGGACCCGCGCCGACATTGCGGGCTATCTGGAGGCAATGCTCGCCGACGGCGACGCGCGCGTGATGCCGATTGCACTCCGCACCGTGAGCGATGCCGTGGGCGGCATGGCGGCGCTGGCCAAGCAAACCGGGCTGAGCCGCGAAACGCTTTACCGCACGTTGTCCGAACGCGGCAATCCGCGACTGGACACCCTGCGCGTGATCCTCGACGCATTCGGGCTGCGATTGAGCGTGCAGCCTGTCACGCCATCCCGGCAACGCGGAAAGCCGCATCCGAAGCACGCCGGCGCATAGTCGAAAACCGCGCCTAGGCTGATCCCCGAACACCGGGCACCTTCCCCGGCTGGCGCGGTTTCCATCGAAGGGCGTGGAAGGTGCGCGCATGGCGGACAATGGCGATTCTGATAATGCCAGTTGGGAAGAACTTCGCGAGGGCCTACAGTGGCTGTCCCGTGAGGAGCTCGAAGCCTATGTCGTGAAGGCGGCGCGCGCACTTGACCTTGCGGAGCGGGACATGCAGACGATTCGCGCCCATCTCGTGCAACGAAGGACGTCAGAAGAAAGCTTGGCCTTTGAGCTGTCTGACATTGATGCACGTATCGCAAGGATCGAGGACGCAATTCCTGAGATGTGCGCAGCGCAAAGGCAACGCTCGCGGCACGATGTGGCGAGCGACGGAACATCGCCGTTCTCGAGTAACCGGCGTCAGATTCGATCGCGCCGAAGCGCCGCCATGGAACCAAGAACGGGCGCTCGCGCGATGCTGTGGCAAGACATCACGAACGCTGGACAGACGTCTGCGACAATCAGGCGTCCGTTCGCACGACGCGTCTAGCGCGCTAGAATGCAAAACGTATTTATGTCGCTAGGACGGTGTCAGCGTTGGAGCAACAGCTACGGCGACGCGCGGCCGAAGTAAAGCCAGTCAAACCATCCAGTTATCCGTGCATTGGCGCGCGGCCTATCGTTGCGCTGGGGAATTCGGCGACTTTGTCGTCGGTTTCGCGCGCACCATCTAGGCACTCACTAGCGGAGCGTGCCACGTGGAAACTGCCGAACACCCTGCAACCCCAGCCGCGAAACTTGCTGCGGGTTGCCTGCTGACCGATGCTGAACTCGCCGCGCTGTATGGCGTAAGCCTGCAAACCGTTCGGAATTGGCGCTGGAGAGGCGAAGGACCGCGCTGGGTTCGTTTGGGCGCGCGCTGCATTCGCTACACCGCCGACGTGCAAGCGTTCATCGACAAGGCGAACGCGCCATGACCGCGCCGAAGTCACCGGCAACTGCTGCCAGTGCACCGCATGCGGCGAATACTTCAACGGCATGCAACCGTTCGACAAACACCGCATCGGCCCGTTCGACGACACCCGCCGATGTCTGACCGTGCCGGAAATGACCGCGCGCGGCTGGACGCGCAATGCTGCCGGGTTCTGCGTGAACGCGCGAACTCTCTCGCCAAGCCTGCGCACGTCACACGGGTTTGTAGCGTCGCGTGGCACCCCGGCAATCGTGACGCAAGGGCCGAACATGCGCGCGCCTCGACCTGCGCCGCGCACGGCTGGGGCGAACATCGGAGACGACCGCCCCGTTGCGGTGGCACTGGCAGTCGTTCACGCCGCGCGCGAGCAGCTAGACCAATACGCAACCGTCACCGATGCGCCAGCGTGGCAGGCTGTCGACGCCGCCGACCCGCTGGACACCGCGCACGAAAGGCTGGCCGAAGCTATGGCGCTCGCCGCGACCCTGGAAGAAGGAATTTACAAAGCGCGTTCCGACGGCGGCGGATTCTTTGCAATCCCGGAACGCATCGACCCCGTGGTGATTGGTCCGTCGATGACAATCGCCGAACTGAACCGGCGCTTGTTGCCGGGCCGGTGCACCTGTCGCGGTCGGTTCTGGCAAGTGATCGGACGGGAGAGGTATCAGTTCGCGGCGCGCGATCATGGCCGAACTCGTCGTCGCGACGTGCGTGGATCGTGGACCGATCGTGCACCGTCGCTGGGCTCGCACAAGAACGCCGAAACCCGGCGCGGACTGACCGCTGGTGGACCTTGCCGCAACTCGGCGGCGCTGATCGGCAAGCGCGATTCACGAACGGCAATCGCCGGGCGGCCGCTGAACGGGTCAGCGCTGTATCGGCGCTGGGCGACTTCGGCACTTCCGAGGAACTGGACGACGCACACGCGACCTGGCCGTGTGAAGTCGAACATCGGCGGTTGGCGGGTTCCGGTACGCGTCGGCAAGGACGCTGCCGGACATGGCGCAGCAAGCCATCGCATGGGGCGTTGTCGAAGGCCGGCTCGGGACTGCTCGCCGAAGCCGAAACCGGCGACACCGACCGCACCGCTCCGGCGAGTGCGCGCATGGCTTCGGGAACTTGCGCCTGCACTCGACGCGTGACTGCACGCGATGCGTCGCGGCTCGGCTACACGCAAGGGATCCGCCATGCGCGCGCAAAACTCGGACGCGAGCCGCGAAGGGTTCGGACCCGGTAGCCGTGACGTGGGCACTGCTCCGCAGTTGCACGAACTCCTGCAGCACTTATGGCACCGGGCACCTGAGCCTGGATTTCGACTAACCTGCTCGACTGCGAAGCCGAGGCTTGCCGAGAATCGTTCACGACCTGGCGACGAGTACAACCGCGCGGCCGAACCGCGTGCGATCGGCTGCTCGTTAGACATGTTCGATCGCGGTCTGCGCGCCGGGGCGACACCGGAGCCGGGACGGGCAGGTGGCAGCGCATCATTGTGGCGACGCTGGCCGAATGCGGCGTCATCGCAGCCGCAGCACACGCAAGCTTACACTGGCGCGTTGCGCTCGGCGCGAGTTGGAAAGGCCGGGATAGGTAATCATTTGCGGGGGCGCGGCGAGGGCCGCACGTGGTACATGCCCGGCACGAACCCGATGACGCAAGCCGCTACGCCGTCTGGTCCCGCAGCGGCTGGACAACACTTACGACAGAGAGCACCGGGACCGAATGCGGGCTCCGGAGTCAGTCCGGGCGGACGGTCGCATCGGCACGGGGCGCTCGCGCCAGTGGTCCACGGCGTCCCGCGCGTCCTGGCTGCCCGTGGTGCACATCTTCGCCGGGCTGTTCGTACGGCCGAAGGTGACGTGCGCCGGCGCCTAGCGCGATGGTCAACGGCCGGCGGGCAAGGTCGCTGCACTGCCCGGCGTCGATCCGCGATGGCACTCCGCCGAACGGCTGCCTGCGCTGACCGCGACTTTTGTGACGGCTTCGCAACGCCGGCCGCGTTGCGCGCCGGCGAGGGCGATCGCGGAAGAACCTGCCGATGCCGCCGACGAAGCGGCCGACTCCAATTCACCTGGAACGCCGCCAGCGCGGACGCATCGACTACCAGCCATGCCCGGCAGTGCGGATGATTCTCGGTGCGCGCATGGCGACATCACGGACGGCGGCCTGCGCGAGATCGACGCTGGTGCTGCGCGGTGCTGGTCTTCCAAGCCTCGCGTTCCCTGTGTGATCTGAAGTGGCGCGACTCAAAGGGCACCGACTGGCGGTCGAATGGGTACGCTGGACAAGCTGCTCGTCGCCGCGAAAGTGGCGTTGAGTTCGTTCGCGGCATCGGCAAGGAAGCGCTGACCACGTGGGCGCGCGCGACCAGACCGGAGTTCTACAACGGTACCCAGATCCATCGCGTTGACGGGTCGGATGGCGACTTCGCGAACCGGGATGATGAACGGAAGTGACCGCCAGCAATCAGCGGCTGGCATCCGCGTTTGAGACTCATGAAAGTCATTCCGGATTGAGGGCGGGGCCGGGCAATCCCGCCGACAGGCTACTGCAACCTGGAGCCCCTGGCCGCCGTCGGCCGTGAATCGCGCACCACCGTCAATCATGAGGGCATCGAACACTTCGCTGCCACCGAACGGGCCGCATGCACCCGATGCGCAGCAGGGCGATTACTTGCCGGCGGAGCGGATGGCGCGGAAATCGGCCCGAGGACCAGTCGGCGCGTCCGGAAAACCGAATATCGAAGCGCGGACCGATACCGGTCGAAAACAAACGCTCCGGTGTCGGACGGGCGACCAGTGCCGGCACCATCGCCACGGCTTGCCGCCGACAAGCCGAACGCGCCGGGCTGGAACGACGGACATGACGGGGGCGCAGCATCATCCAGCAAGAGTATGGGTTCCCGCAGGCAGCGATTCCTGCTGGACGTGAGTGCGCGATGCGCGCGACTCTCGCGCGGATCACGTCGGCACCCGGAAAGAGATCAAGACGATCTTGCCGTCCGGCCACTCTGTCGAAGCCGGCCACCACGGCCGCCGACATCCGGCAACGCCGAACAGCCGGACGAGAACCTCGGGACAGGCGGAGACGCGGCGATGGAACGCGCGAAATCGGCCCTCGACGAGCGGCGTTCCTCGCCGAAGTGAGCCGACGCGCAACGGAGTGCCGCGGACCGTCAGCCACGATGCCGCCACATGGAAGACCACCTTCCACGGACCAACCGGAACTGGCTGCCGGGCGGGAACGTCGGGAGCGAGGAACCGACGGTTCTTGGAATGGGCGTACCTGGCAAAAGCGGTCGCAGACCGCGCAATGCAGCCGGAAGAACAAAGGGTGGCGGTCAGACAGCCGCGCCACGAACGGCACCGGGATAGGACAAGCGAACGACCTGCCTGCAAACACGGCTGCGATGTCCTGCTACATGACAATCGCACATTCGAGCCTGCGAATGGCGGGGATCGCGAAACCTGCCGGCTGGCAGGCTTGCACCGCGCGCCCCGCACGCGCAGACTATTTCTGAAAAAGGCGCGCGCCGTGCCGAGCGCAAGGCCGGCGAACTGTAGGGGCCGAGACAGCATCGGCGGCGTGATGCCACGCGGTATCGTGGGAGCTGTGCGGACGGAGCAAGCCACGGTTCGGACAGTGGCTATCAGACAATTTGTCCGATAGCGACGGGAAGGCCATCCAGCGCGCGCGTTACCTGTTCGAGGTGTTCGGCGCGCGCCACGAGAGCGTCGCGCCACGTTGGCGGTAACTTTGGCGGTAACACATGAAAACGCGCCTAGCTGAACCGTTGCCGTTCAATGACTTGCGGCGTTTGTTCGGTGGACCCCGCCTCCACCAGACACGCAAAGGCCGCCGTCACGGCGGCCTTTGCGGTTCCGTGAACCGCGGTGGGTAGAGCCGGGCGCCATCACCGCCGAAGCTGCAGCCGGGTCTCGATCCAGTCGTACAGCACCGGCAGCAGCACCAGCGTCAGCAGGGTCGAAGTGATGAGCCCGCCGACCACGACGGTCGCGAGCGGACGCTGGGTCTCGGCGCCGACGCCGGTCGCGAACAGCATTGGCACGAGGCCGAGGATCGCGACGCTCGCGGTCATCAGCACCGGCCGCAGGCGCAGACGCGTGCCAAGCAGCACGGCGTCGCGCACCGGCATTCCGCGTGCGCGTTGCTCGTTGAGGAAACTCACCAGCACGATGCCGTTCAGCATCGCGACGCCGAATACCGCTATGAAACCGATCGCCGACGGCACCGACAGGTATTGCCCGGTCAGCGCCAGCGCGAGGATGCCGCCGATGGTGGCGAATGGCACGTTGGCGAGGATCAGGGCGGCGTGTCGCACCGAATTGAATGCGGTGCAGAGCAGGATGAAGATGAAGAAGATCGTCACCGGCACGATCAGCGCGAGGCGCTTCATCGCGCGCTGCTGGTTCTCGAACGCGCCGCCCCACTCGGCGTAGTAGCCGGCGGGCAGCGCCACGGCGGCGGCGATCCGCGCACCGGCGTCCCTGACGAAACCATCGACGTCGCGGCCACGCACGTCCATCTGGATCACCGCGTGACGTTGCAATTGCTCGCGGCGGATGAAGGAATAGCCTTCCGTTGCTTCGACTTCGGCCACCTGTGCCAGCCGCACGATCGCGCCGCCCGGAGTGCGCAACGGGATGCGCTCGATCGCCTGCAGCGACTCCCTGTCGGCCTCGGCGAGGCGCACCGCGATGTCGAAGCGCCGCGTGCCGTCGAGCAAGGTCGATACCGGCTCACCACCAATGCCATTCTGCACCACGGCCAGCACGTCGTCGGCGTTGAGGCCATGGCGAGCCAGCGCATCGCGGTCGACGCGCACCTGGATCTGCGGCTTGCCGAGGTTGGCTTCCAGCGCGAGGTCGGCAACACCCGGCACCGTGGCCAGCACATCCTTGATGCGTGCGGACAGCCGATCGAGTTCGGCGAGGTCTTCGCCGTAGAGCTTCAGCGCGAGCGTCGCGCGCACGCCAGAGACCAGTTCCTCGACGCGCATCTGGATCGGTTGGGTGTAGCTGACGACGGCGGTGGGCAATGCCTGCTCGAGCGCCTCCTGCATGGCCGCCTCGATGCTTTCCAGCGTCTGCCCGCGCCGCCACTCGCCGCGCGGTTTCAGCGGCGTGTAGACCTCCATGTAGTTGACGTCGGCGGTTTCGCCCTTCTCCGCGCGGCCGATCATCGCGAGCGTCGTTTCGACCTCCGGAAACTGCCGCTTGATGAGCGCTTCGACCTGCTGCGAGATGTTGATCGATTCGTCGAGCGATGCCGACGGGATGGACGTGATGCGCCACATGATCGCCCCTTCCTTCAGGTTCGGCATGAACTCCCTGCCGAGGAACGGAAACAGCATGAGGCTCGCGGCGAGCGCAACGCCCGCGATGCCGAGTACCGGCTTCCGTCGTGCCAGCGCCCATTCCAGCACCGGTGCATAGTGGCGCTTGAGAAACGCGACGAAGCGCGTATCGCGGACCCGCATGGGTTTCAGCAGCAACGCCGCCAGCAACGGAACCAGGGTCAACGCCAGCAGCAGCGAACCCGCCATCGCGAACGCGATGTTGAAGGCCATCGGCTTGAACATCTTGCCCTCGAGTCCCTGCAACCCGAACAGCGGCAGGAACACGACGATGATGATGAGGATCGCGAACGCGATCGGCGCCGCGACTTCGCGGGCGGCGGCCAGCACCGCGGCGCCGCGATCCACGGCCATTCCCTCAGCCCTGCGCTCGGCCATGATGCGGAACGCGTTCTCCACCATCACCACCGCGCCGTCGACCATCATGCCGATGCCGATCGCGAGCCCCGCGAGCGACATCAGGTTGGCCGAAAGACCGGCGTGGCGCATGCCGATGAACGCGATCAGCATGGCCAGCGGCAGCGCGATGACGACCACCAACGCGCTGCGCCATTCCCCAAGGAACAGGAACAGCACGATCGCAACGAGGATCGCGCCTTCGACGAGCGCGCGGGTCGCGGTGCCGACCGCGGCATCGACGAGGTCGGTGCGCTCGTAGACGGTCTTGACTTCGACGCCCGGCGGCAATGCGTTCCGGACGGTCGCGAGCCGCGCCGTCGCCGCGTCGACCACGTCCCTGGCATTTTCGCCGACGCGCGCCAGCGCCATGCCCAGCACGACTTCCTTGCCGTCGCGCGTGACCGCGCCGAAGCGTGGCGCGCCGGCTTCTACGACGGTCGCGACGTCGCGCACGGTGACCGGCGTACCGTGTTCGCTCTTCAGCACGATGTTGCCGATGTCGCGTGCGTCCTTCACCAGGCCAAGGCCGCGCACGAGGTACTGTTCGCGGCCGACATCGATCGTGTTGCCACCGACCTGCGCGTTGTTGGCCTGCACGGCTTCGATCACGTCGTGGAAGCCGAGCTCGTGCGCGATCAGCTTCAGCGGATCGATGCGCACCTGGTACTGCTTCTCCTGCCCGCCCCACGACGTCACGTCGTCGACTCCGGGCGTGGTACGCAGGATCAAGCGGATGGTCCAGTCCTGCAGGGTGCGCAGCTCCATGTCGCCCGGTGCTGCCGCCGCGGCGTCGAGCCTGGCATCGGCGCGCTCGACGGTGTACCAGAGCACCTGGCCGAGGCCCGAGGTGTTCGGGCCCATTTCCGGCTTGCCGTATCCCGCCGGCAGGCGATCGCCGACCTGTTGCAGGCGTTCGTTGACGAGCTGGCGCGCCAGCAGGATGCCGGTCGCGTCGTCGAAGTACACCGCGACGTACGACAAGCCGAACAGGCTGACCGAACGGATCTCCGCGACACCGGGCAGGCCGGCCAGCGCGGCTTCCACCGGAGTCGTGAGCAGTTGCTCGACGCCTTCCGCGGCAAGGCCGGGGGCTTCGGTGTAGACGTTCACCTGCACCGGCGTGACGTCGGGGAAGGCATCGATCGGAAGGTGGCGCGCGGCGCGCACGCCAAGGGCGACGACCACGGCGAACGCGATCAGCACCAGCAGCTTGTAGCGCAGCGAAAGCTCGACGAGGCGGGCCAGCATCAGTGGTGGTCTCCGAGCTGCGATCGGAGCAATCGGGCCTTCAATTCGAAAGCGCCCTCCCGCACGTACGTATCGCCGGCTTTCAGCCCCTGCTCGATGACCGTCCAGCCGGATCGCGCTTCGCCGGTGACGACCGGCACGGCTTCGAAACGGCCGTTCGCGCGCGGCACGAATACGCTGGGTTCATTGCGCACGAAGACGATCGCGCCGGCCGGCACCATCAGCGCATCGCCGGCGTTGCCGGTGGCAATTCGAGCCTCGACCAGTTCGCCCGGGTGCAGCAGGTCGTCGCGATTGTCGACCGCGATCCTTACCGGCGCGGTGCGGGTCCGCTCGTTGGTGACGTGTGGGCGCTGCACGACCCGGCCGTCCAGCGTCACGCCGTGCGCGATGACCCGCGCCTTGTCGCCGGCGCGTACACGCGCGGCCTCGGCCGGCGCGAGTTGCGCCTGCACCCACACGGAATCTTCCTTCACCAGCGTGAACAAGGTGCGCCCCGTCTCGACCCG
This sequence comes from Lysobacterales bacterium, assembly GCA_046347015.1. Lineage (GTDB taxonomy): Bacteria > Pseudomonadota > Gammaproteobacteria > Xanthomonadales > Rhodanobacteraceae > Dokdonella_A. The sequence continues at coordinate 207,896 of JAXMHA010000003.1, forward strand.
TTCGCCGACGAGGAAATCGTCGCTGGCGATCCGTCCGTCCGTTGGCGCGAGCAACTCGAAGCTGCCATCGGCGGCGGACGAACCCTTGCGCAGCAGCGCCGTGACCTGCCCGTTCGACAAGCCGTACGCGCGCAGCTTGGCGCGGGCCTGGTCGCGCGCGACCTTCGCCTCGTTGTAACGGCGCGCCGACACCGCCTGCGCACCAAGCGCCGCGATTCGCTGCCAGTCCTGCTCGGCGACGATCAGTGCGCCCTGGGTTTCCGCGACGTCGACGCTGGACAGGACCACGAGCGGAGCACCCGCCTTCACCGCATCGCCGAGCTTCGCCTTCCTCTCCAGCACGTTCGCCGCGACGCGTGGCGACACCAGCACGGTGGCGTAGGCGTCGGCCTCGACTTCGCCCGGCGCGTTCAGCTCGTCCGCGAGCCGGCGCTTCGCGACCCTGTCCAGTACGATGCCGGCGACCTCCCGCGCCGCGGCATCGAGCACCAGCGGATCGGCGTGGCCTTCGGTGTGCTCGTCGGCGCGCGCGAGCCACGGTGCCGATAACATCCACATCAGCACGCAACCGAACAGGCCACGCAGCAACACGTGCATATTCATCGGGAAGTCTCCAGATCACGGCCATCGATCCAGTCGGCGAGCCGGCCGGCGGCGGCGAGGTAGTCGAACCAGGCTTGCCAGAGCCGGCTCTCGAGTTCCTGCCCCGACAACGCGGTGTCGAGGCTTTGCTTGAGTTGCACGAGGTAATCGGAGGTGCCGATCTCTCCCGCGCGCCAGAGTTTCTCCAGCAGCGCGGTACGGTCGGCAAATGCGGCCGCGCGGCCGCCGCGGAAGGAAACCGCTGCCGCGTGCAGCGCGCCATAGCGCGCCCTGGCCTCATGGAGGGACGCGATGGCCACCTGCCGTTGCGCCTGGAGGCTCGCGCTCGCCGCATCGGCTTCGGCACGGGCGGCCATGACTTCGGCGCGGCCATCGTTGAACACCGGCAACGGAATCGACACGCTGACGCCGATCACGCGGTCGGTGACGCCACCGACCCGCACCTGCCCGCCGGTGAGGCTCAGCTCGGGATCGGGAATCCGCGCGCGCCGCGCAACGACGACGCGTGCGTCCGCGCCGGCCAGCTCGGCGCGCCCGGTGGCGATTTGCGGCAGGTCGTCGAGCGTCCGCGGCGTGATCCCGGCCGCTTCGGATGGCAAGGTTCCGGGAAGTGACGGCCAATCGCCGTCATCCGCCGGTGCGCCACCAATCCCGGCGAGGACTGCGCGCGCGGCAGCTTCGTTGCCTTCGAGCGCCGCCTGCTGGATTTGTGCCTCACCGAGCGCGAGGCCCGCGAGATCGCGCTCTGGACTGCTGATGTCGCCGACCGCGAGCCGCTGCGCGGCCAATTGATCGAAGCGCCGCATCGACTCCACACGCTGGCGCCCCAGTTCGACCTGGCGCGTCGCCAGCGTCGCCGTCGACCACGCGGTCAGCCAGCGCGCGGCAATGTCCCGCCGCAGCAGTGCGTGGCGCGCCTCGCTGGCGCGCAGTTCCGCCGCACCCTGGCTTGCGCGCGCGTCACGCTTGCCCGAGAGATCCAGCGGCAGGCTGATCCGCGCGGCGCGGCGATCGACATCGGCATTCTCGGCATCGAATCCGAGCGCCGGGTTGTAGATCGGCTGCGCCGCTGCTTCGGCTTTGGCCCGGGCGGACTCGACCAGGGCGCGCGAAGCTTGCGCCTCGGGACTCGCATCCCAGACGCGACGCACGGCATCGCGCAACGCGGCGGACGCTGGCACGACAGGCGCAGTCACCTGGTCCGGTGCCGGAGACGACCCGGAATACGGCGCACCTTGCGCGATGGCGAAGACCAACAGAAACACGGTGCACGACGGCACCGCGCGCAGGATATCCATCCACCCTCTCCTGAAACCCGCTCACGTTCAATGCGGCCGCTGGGCGGCCGCAGCGAGTGACTCCGGAGTTCAGGCGATGGGCGGGCGGAGCAGCGAGCCGGTCACGGCCTGCGTCCAGGCGGGCCGCAAGGTCGGCGTGACCGGGAACGGTTCGATCACGGATGGCAGCACGGCCGATCCTGCCGGCACGGCCATCGAATGGGCACATGTGCAGTGGCAATCGTCACCTTCACCGAGCCAGCAGTTTCCCGATTCGTCAGCCGCCGACGTTGGGCCGGAAATACCGCTTGCCGCATCGACCTGGGCCATGGCAGGCACCGCGGCGCCATCTCCCGGGCGTGGGCCATCGGCGAGGCAAGCCGTGCCCGACGCGAACTTCAGCAGCAGCACGAACACGGCCAGCGCCCACAGTCCACGATGACGGCGCAGGCGTGCCAGGGGTGATGGGGCGTGCGTTGGCATCGGGAGATGATAAGGGGGCCAGTGCCAGTTGCACAATTCCGCGAAGTGTTTCGCCTCAAGGGAACCCGTTTGATCAGAGCATCCCTAGAGCTGCAACCCGGAATCCGTGAACCTGGCTGATGTGGTGCTCATGGAAACGAGCAACCGACCGCCGCCGATATGCATTTCCAGCCGTGGAAGTTACGATGCGCGGTCCCTCCCTCGCGGGCCGCAACCATGTCCAACCGGAAATCACACCGGTGCGCCACTCGCTGGATCCTCGCGACGGGGTTTTCGATGGCCATGGCCCTGATCTCGATCGGTCCCGCTTCGGCGGCGACACAAGTCCGCGTCATCGAAACCGATCCCCCCGGGGATCCGGTCACCTTGGCGCCGCAGCAATCGTTCTACCTTTACCTCGACTACGATTCCGACCGCCCGGTGCACATCTGGGCGCGACCCTACTTCGAAGGCCGTGCCGTAGATGCCGGCAGCAATCCTTCGCTGACCTACCCTGCGGGCGCAGGCGAAGCGATCGGCTGGTTCTTCCTGTTCGATCCCGGCTTGCGCGTCGACGAGGTCCGCATCAGCGCCGGAGACGGCTCGCGAACGGGTACAAGCGTCGTCACGACCTATCCGGTATCGATCGTCACCGGGAATTCCGCGGTCGCTGCAGGCGAACGCCCGGATTGGGTAACGCGCCTGACGGCGCGGGCTGACCGCGAGCAACGCGCCGCCGCGGAAGCTGCGAACTCGGCCCCGTACACCGCGGAAGACACGATCCTCATCCACGGATTTCCCCTCGCGGTGCTGGCGCTGCTCGTCTCGGGCTTCCTGTGGCCGGCTTGGGCCGTCTGGCGGTGGCGTGGCCGCTGGCGCGTCGCCGCGGCGGTGCCGCTCGCGATCATGCTGTTCGTGGTGCTGCGGATCGTCATCGACGGCGTGCGCGACCCGACCTCGCACAACCTCTGGCCGTTCGAGGTCCTCATGGCGGGAGCGGTCAGCTTCCTGTCGATGGCCATGCTCGCGATTGGCCGCAAGTTCGCGGGTGGCGGTGGGCCGGGGTGACGGAACCGCGCCAGACTTGGCGGCGTGGCCGCGCTTCGGGTACAATTTCGCCGATGGAATGAGTATTACATGCATCCTGCGGTTTCCTGAACGCCGCGAAGCGCCGGGAACGGGCTGGAACCAGGTTCATCGGATATGTAAATTGATGCAAACGTGGGTTGCTGCATGTGATGTTCGCGGAACCTCGGCGTACGCTGCGGGTCCAATGGAACCAGGTCGAGCGCGCCTGCACGGGTGCAGGCGTCAGCCGGCCACCCTTCAAGCCAACCGATATCCGGAGAACCATCATGCCCATGCACCCTCGGAAGACCCACGCCGCCGCGGCCAGCGGCAAGTCGAAGGCACGCAGCCGCCGCACGCGCGTGTCGCGCAAGACGCGCATCACGATCATGCTCGACAACGACGTCCTCGCAGCGTTCCGCAAGCGCGCCGGGAACGGCGGCCGGGGTTACCAGACCGAAATCAATGACGCCCTGCGCCACATGATCCATCCGGAAGCCGCGCCATTGACGGTCGCCTCGCTGCGCCGTGAACTGAGGCAGGCATTCCAGAAAGCCGGCGGCTGACCGCCATATTCAAGGGGCGCGGCGCAACGCCAGGACGCAGTTGAGGCCGCCGAAGGCGAACGAGTTCGACAGCGCGGCGCGCACGGGCGCCGCGCGGGCCTGGTTCGGAACGTAGTCGAGATCGCACTCGGGGTCCGGGTCGAGGAAGTTCGCCGTCGGCGGAACGACGCCTTCGCGCATCGCGCCGATCACGGCGACCAGCTCGATCGCACCGGCCGCGCCGAGCGCGTGGCCGTGCACCGACTTGGTCGATGACACGGGAATCCGGTCGGCACGGGCGCCCAATGCCATCCGGATGGCGCGCGTTTCCGCCGGATCGTTGGCGGGCGTGCCGGTTCCATGCGCATTGACATAGTCGACCTCGTCTGCGTCCATGCCGGCGTCGCCGAGCGCGCGCCGGATCGCGAGCGCCGCGCCGGCATCCGACGGAAACACGACGTCCGCGGCATCGGCCGACATGCCGGCCCCGGCAAACTCCGCGAGGATCTCCGCACCACGCGCGCGGGCGTGCTCGAGGGTTTCGAGCACGAACACGGCCGCCCCTTCCCCCAGCACCAGGCCATGGCGCTGTCGGCAGAATGGACGGCACGTATCGTCGGCCAGGATGCGCATCGACTCCCACGCCTTGATCACACCGAAGCATAGGCATGCCTCGCTCCCGCCCGCGACGGCAGCTTCAGCGATCCCGTCCCGGACCATGTGGTATGACTGGGCCAGCGCATGGGCAGCCGAGGCACAGGCGCTCGTCGCCGCGAATGACGGCCCGCGCAGGCCATGCTCGATGCTGACCTGCGACGCCGGGGCGTTGGCCATCAAGCGGATGATCGTCATCGGCGGCAGGCGCGGATTGTTGTCGCGGTAGATGCGGCGAGACGCCTCGTCGTGCGAGTGCTCGCCACCGATGCCGGTGCCAATCACGACGGCGGTGTTCTCGCCCACTCCCCCCGAGGAAAAGTCGATCCCCGACTGGCGAATGGCCTCGCGGGCCGCAACCAGCGCGAACTGGCTGACGCGATCGAGCAACGGCAGCCGCTTCTCGTCGAAGTGCCGCCGCGGATCGAACTCCGCCACCTCGGCCGCCACCGGGAAGCGCAAGCCACTGGCGTCGATTCCGCGGATGGGACCGATCGCCGAACGGCCATCACGCATGGCCGACCACGTGCCGGCCGCATCCGGCCCCAGCGGCGTAACCGCCCCCATGCCGGTGATGACGACCCGCCGGCTGCGCTCACGCAAGGCACTGCTCCGTCATGTGCCGGTCGCGCTGGCACCCTTGGCCGCGATGAGTTTCTCCACCGCCTGCACCAGCCCGCGCACCGATTCGACATCGAAGTTCGGGTCGCGGTCTGGCAACTCGATCTTGTAGTGGTCCTCGATCTCGAATATGACCTGCACCGCGTCGAGCGACTGCACGTCGAGGTCCTTCAGCGTCGAATCGAGCGTGATGCGCTCGCGTGGCACGCGGGTCTCGCGCGCAATGATGTCGAGCACGGTGTCCTCGATGCTGGCCATCTTCGTTTCCCCAAAATGCGGATCGCCGCCGAACCGGGCGACCGGTTCATTCGAAGGCGGCGGTCAACGATGATACCGGCGATACCTGCCAGGAGCGCAATGCCAGCACATGGCGGAAGAACCGCGCCGAACGGTCGATCAAGAGGCCGCGCTGGCGGTCCAGCGTGACCATGTGGTACGAGTCGTCGAGCAGCAGGGTTTCCACCGGCGCCGCGACGTGCCGCTCGATCAGCGCGACGTTGCGCAGGCTGGCGACATCGTCGTGGGACGAATGGACGATGAGGCATGAGGTCCGGACCCGATTCAACCTCCGGCGCACGTGCCGTGACAAGAGTTGCAACTCGGCCAGTGCATGCCAAGGGAAGCCCGCCAACCCCGCGCCCGCGCTGTCACCTGCCGCCATGGCGTCGGCGATGCGGCGGCGGATCCGCTCGTCCTTGATGCCGAAAGGCGAACGTTCGTGGGTGCTCGCATTGCGGCCAATTCCGAGCTGCTTCGCCAGCGGCAGCAACGGCGCGAAACGGCCCTGCCATGGCGTGGCCCAGCCATCATGGAAGAACGTCGTGCCATACAGGCCGATACCATCGACGAGGTCGGGATCGTCAATCGCGAGTTCGAGCGCCAGCAGGGCGCCCATCGACAGGCCCGCCACGAACAGGTGGTCGACGTTCGTCCGCATCCGGTGTGCGGCGACGACGACACTGGCGTACCAGTCTTGCCACCCCGTCGCGAGCAGATCCGACTCGTCGCCGCAATGACCGGCGAGTTGCACGCCACGGACCGTGTAGCCCGCGCGATTCAAGCCATTGCCGACGAAACGCATTTCGGCCGGCGTGCCGGTCAGCCCGTGGACCAGCAGCACGCCGTCACGACCGCCGGGCAGCGTGAACTCGCTGGAGCGCATCATCGCCGGATCTTCCGCTGTCGACGCCGCACATCGCGACCGGCCGCGCGACGCCGGTCCGGAGTCGTTGCTCCGGCCGTGCCGAGCCATTGGCCACGCCCGCGTGCATTCATGATGTTGCAAGAATGCGGCCCGAGGCTTTCGTCGACGTTTCGGCCTGAACGGCGGCAAACCCGGCGTGCGGCAGCTTGCGGATCCGAAGCCGATTTTTAACCGGGATGAAACTGCGTGTGCGCAAGACTGTCGATCCGCGGCAGCCGATCGTGAGCCCGCTGTGACAGCGCGCCGGGGACACGACGGCGCCGCGGACCAATACCCTCGGGGATTCTGTCCCCGTTTGCCATGCCGGTCGCGCCGCGCCGGGCACCCGGCCGTGCATCACCCCGCCTTCGCCATGCGCAGCAACTGATCGAGCAGCGCGATCCCGAGGTCGATTTCCTCGTCGCTGATGTGGAGCGACGGGGCGAACGTGATGACATTCTTGTAGTAGCCGCCGACATCGAGCACGAGCCCGATCGGCTTGCCGTCGTGGCGCAACGCCCCGGCAAGCCCAAGGTCGACCATCCGGTCGAGCAGCCGCTTGTTCGGCGTGAAACCGTCGGCTTCGCAGATTTCCGCGCGCAGGGCCAGCCCCAAACCGTCGACGTCGCCGATCTCCCGGTGACGCTTTTGCAGTTCACGCAGGCCGTCGAGGAAGCGGCGGCCCTTGGCCATCACCATGGTTTCGTAGTCGAACTCGGCCAGCATCTTCATCGTTTCCAGGCCGACGGCGGTCCCGAGCGGGTTGGATGCGAACGTCGAATGCGTGGAGCCGGGCGGGAACGCCGTGGGGTTGATCAGCTCCTCGCGCGCCCAGATGCCGGCCAGCGGGTTCAGCCCATTGGTGAGCGCCTTGCCGAACACCAGCACGTCGGGCTGAACGCCGAAGTGCTCGATCGACCACAATTTGCCGGTCCGGTAGAACCCCATCTGGATTTCGTCGTCGACCAGCAGGACACCGTACTGGTCGAGGACCTTGCGGATACCGGAAAAAAAGTTGGGCGGCGGAATCACGTAGCCGCCGGTGCCCTGGATCGGCTCGATGTAAAACGCGGCGTACTCGCACTGCCTCGCCTTCGGATCCCACACTCCGTTGTATTCGGTCTCGAACAGGCGCGCGAACTTCGCCACGCACAGCTCGCCGTACTCTTCCTTCGTCATGCCCTTCGGCCCGCGGAAGTGGTACGGGAACTCGATGAACTGCGCCCGGTCGAAATGGCCGTAGCGCCGGCGGTAGCGGTACGACGACGTGATCGCGGAGGCGCCGAGCGTGCGGCCGTGGTAACCGCCCTCGAACGCGAACATCAGGCCCTTGCCGCCGGAGGCATTGCGCACGAGTTTCAACGAATCCTCGACCGCCTGCGACCCGCCGACGTTGAAATGCACGCGCCCTTTCCGGCCCCACTTCCGCTCGGCGTCCCGCGCGATGCGCGCGGCCAGTTCGATCTTGGTCGGGTGGAGGTACTGGCTCGCCAGTTGCGGCAACGTGTCGACCTGCCGCTTCAACGCGTCATCGAGGCGCTGGTTCGCATAACCGAAATTGCACGCCGAGTACCACATCTGCAGGTCGAGGAACGGCGTGCCGCGGCCGTCGTACAGCCAGCTTCCCTCGCAGCGGTCGAAAATCTTCGGCGGCTCGCAGTAGTGCACGGTGTCGCCGAACGAGCAGTACCTTGCCTCGTCGGCGAGCAACGCGGCGTCGCGGGCGTCCGGCCCGCTGGCGCCGATCCCGGCGGTGGCCGCACCATCGTCGCGGGCGGGTACCGTGGGTTGCACCATGGCGAGGTCCTCGCGGCCGGCTGTCATCCGAGCACCCGCCGCGCAACATGGCGTTGGCCGGTCAACGCGCCGGACAGGACGTCCGGCAGCAGCGCGAGCGCGTCGGCGAATCCGTCGATCGCCCGATGGGCAATGCCGCGCTCGCGGCAATGGCGCGCGAGTTGGCCTTTCGCGAACACCATGTCCGCGCGTCCGGCGAGGCAGGCATCCGACGCGCCATCGCCAACCAGCAGCATCGCGGCGCCATTGGCCAGCGTGCGGGCGCTCGCGCACTTGCAGTGGCCGCTCGCGACCGCGCAGCCAGCGTCCGCATAGGGAAATTCGAGTTGCCAGGCACGGTTTCCGACCGCGTTCAGCCGATTCGCACGCACCGGAATCCGGCCAAGCCCGTGCTGCTCGAGCAACGCGTCGATCGCGCGATCGTAACCGTCGCTCAGGATCACGAGGGGCGTTCCCGCCGCCGCGACTGCCTCCGCGAATGCAGCGAATGCCGGATCGATGGCAATGCCGGCCAGCGTGTCGTCGAACCCACCCGCATCCATGTCGAGGAGGCCGGTCTGCATCGCGAGGCATTCGCGCGAGCCGATCGCACCCCGGCGCCACGCCTGTTCGGCGGCGCGCCAGCCGGCCCGACCAAACCGTTCGAGCAGGGTGTCGGTCACGTCGGCCTGCGCGATCGTGCCGTCGAAATCACACAAGACCAACCAGTTCTGCACGCGACCTGCCCGACCTGAATGACCCGGAGCATGCTAGACGGGCGACTCTTTCGACCTGCTTTCCGGCCAACTGCGCGAACGGCGTCCGGAGTCCGCGTGGAGCCATTCAATCCTCGCCGTCCAGCCATCGTCTCAGCCGGCCGCCATCGAACGGCCAACCAAGCTCGCGGCCTGATTCCCCGTCCCTCAACACGGGCACCCGCGTGCCGTAGCGCATTTCCAGCGCGGGATCGCCTTCAATCCACACGCTCTCGAAATCGGGGGCCCGGACAGTCGCGAGCAACCCGATGGCGGCATCGCACAGCGAACAGTCGTCGTGCAAATAAAGGTAAAGCATGCCGGCGTTTCCGTCGTGGCTTGGAAACACGGATCGACGGTTCCGGGGGGACGGTGACGCCTCGGCCGCGACCCGGGACCCGTGGCTTCCGCGCAGCGTAGAATACCCCGCCCCGCCACCCGGTCCGGCCCCGCATGGCTGTCAGCGTATTCGACATCTTCAAGATCGGCATCGGGCCATCGTCGTCGCACACCGTCGGCCCGATGCGGGCAGCCGCACGATTCGTCGAACGCTGGCTGGTCGAACCGGGAGCCTTGCCGCGCGTCGCACGGGTGACTTGCGAACTGTACGGTTCGCTGGCGCTGACCGGCCGCGGACACGGCACCGACAAGGCCGTGCTGTGCGGGCTCGAGGGCGAATGGCCCAACCGCATCGACCCCGATGCGATTCCGGAGCGGCTCGCGCGCATCCGCGGGTCAAAGCGCATCCGGCTCGGCGGCCGGCACGAGATCGGGTTCGACGAGAAGTCCGACCTCGTCTTCAACAAGCGCCAGAAGCTGCCCTACCACGTGAACGGCATGCGCTACACCGCGTATGCCTCCGACGGTGCCGTCATCGTGACGCGCGACTACTACTCGGTCGGTGGCGGCTTCGTCGTCAACACCGACGAAGCCGCCGCCGACCGCATCGTCGCCGACACGACGCAACTACCCTACCCGTTCCATTCCGGTGACGACCTGCTTGCGCTCTGCGAGCGGCACGGGCTGTCGATCGCCGCGCTGATGCTCGAGAACGAAAAGGCCTGGCGCGCCGAAGCGGACATTCGCGCGGCGCTCGGCGAAATCTGGGACGCGATGCAGTCGTGCGTCGCGCGCGGCCTGCGTTCACCGGGCGTGCTGCCCGGTGGCCTCGGCGTGCAGCGCCGCGCGCCGGCAATGGCCGAAGACCTGCGCAACCGGCCGGAAGCCTCGCTCAAGGATCCGCTGACAATCCTCGACTGGGTGAATCTTTACGCGCTGGCGGTCAACGAGGAAAACGCCGCCGGCGGGCGCGTGGTCACCGCGCCGACCAACGGCGCCGCCGGAATCATTCCCGCCGTCCTGCACTACTACGACCGCTTCTGCCCGAAATCCGACCGTGCGGGTGTCGATGACTTTCTGCTGACGGCCGGCGCCATCGGCATCCTGTACAAGGAGAACGCGTCGATCAGCGGCGCCGAAGTCGGCTGCCAGGGCGAAGTCGGCGTCGCCTGCTCGATGGCGGCGGGCGGCCTCGTCGCGGCGTTGGGCGGTTCGATCTTCCAGGTCGAGAATGCGGCCGAGATCGGCATGGAGCACAACCTCGGCCTCACCTGCGACCCGATCGGCGGTCTCGTCCAGATCCCGTGCATCGAGCGCAATGCGATGGGCTCGGTCAAGGCGATCAATGCGCAGCGCATGGCGATGAAGAGCGACGGCAAGCACCGCGTCTCGCTCGACAAGGTCATCAAGACGATGCGCGACACCGGCCGCGACATGAAGGACAAGTACAAGGAAACCTCGCGCGGCGGACTCGCCGTCAACGTGATCGAGTGTTGAGTATTCCCGGCACTGCCGTGAAGCGACTCTCGCGGAACGCCCGCCAGGGCCGGACACGGAGCAAACGCCACGCGGCGCCGGAGCGCCACGGATGCGAGCGAGCCTGACGTGAATCCGCCCTCCCTCCCGCTCCGCCTGAACCGCCTGTTCGCCGAACAGGTCGCGCGCACCCCCGATGCCGTTGCGCTGATCGACGCCGACCGCAAGACGACATTCGCCGAACTCTCGAGGTCGGCGGACCGTGTCGCCGAGGGCCTCGAGGCCCACGGCATCCGAGACGGTGCCGTCATCGGCATCCGCGTCGAATCCCCGCGCGACTACATCGGCTGCGTGCTCGGCGTGCTGAAGGCGAATGCCGCCGCGATGCCGCTGCCGAAGTCGTATCCCGACGGGCGCCTGCGCGACATCCTGTCGGCAGCCGCGCTCGACGCGATCCTGGTCGATGACGACTCGCAATTCGAGTCGACGCCGGCCATCCGCCTTCCGGCCGGGTCCGGCTTCGACGTGGCCCACGGACCGGCGACGGCCGTTCGCGGGGACGATGCCGATCGCCCCGCCTTCGTGCTGTGCTCGTCGGGATCGACCGGTACGCCGAAGATGATCGTCCGCAACCACCGGTCGTTCTTCCACCGGCTGCAATGGACGTGGAACGGGCACCCGTACGAAGCTGGCGAAGTCTGTTGCTGGAAAGCACATCGGACGACGACCCACGCGATTTACGAGCTGTTCGAGCCGCTGCTGCGTGGGATCCCCGTTTGCATCGTGCCGGAACGGGACGCGCGGTCGCTCGAGTCGTTCTGGGACCTCCTCCGCCGCCATCGCGTGACACGCCTGCTGCTCGTGCCGTCGGTGCTGCAGGCCTCGCTCGACATGCCGGGGTTCGCGCCCCCCGACATCCGGGTGCTGGTGTTGATGGGCGAGTACGTGCACGCGGGCCTGGCGGCGCGCACGGTCGCGGCGTTCCCGGCCACGACCAAGGTTTACTCGATCTACGGCAGTACCGAGGCGAGTTCGACCCTGGTGTGCGACGTCCGCGCGAGTCTCCACGGCGACAAGGAACTTCCACTCGGCGCCCCGATTTCTCCTGACATTCGCGCGTACGTTCTGGACGACGGACTCGATCCGGTCGCGCGCGGAGGGGATGGCATGCTGTACATCGCGGGTCCAGCGCTGTTCAGCAGCTACTTCCGGGACGACGCCCTGACCGCGGCGGTGTTTGCGACGCTCGGCAACGGCGAGCGCGCCTACCGCACCAACGACCGCGTGCGCCGGATGGCCGATGGGTCACTGCTGTACCTCGGCCGCGTCGACCATACGGTCAAGGTGCGGGGTTTCCGCGTCGACGTGCAGGAAGTCGAGAAGGCGCTGGCGCGGCATCCCGGCGTCCGGCAGGGCGCGGTCATTGCGCAGCCGGGGAGCGGCGGCAGCGTGACGCTGATGGCGTTCGTCACGCCGGCGGACTTGCCGCCATCCGATGTGTACCGGGTCCTGCGCGACCACCTGCCCGACTACATGCTGCCGTCCCGCATCATCGCGATGGATTCGTTGCCGCTGACGGCGAGTGGGAAAATCGACCGGCGTCGGCTGCTTGAAAGCTGCGGGACACCGTCCACGGCCCCCGCGCAAGGCCAAGCGTTCGATGGCATTGAAGGCCAGGTCGCCGCAATCTGGCATTCCGTGCTGGGACACGGCGACTTCGGGCCGGACTCGAACTTCTTCGAGGCGGGAGGAACGTCGCTGCAGACGTTCTCGGTGATCGTACGGCTGCGGGATCGATTCAACCTCGACCGCAGCCAGCTCCCGGACAACGCGGTATATCGGCTGCCGACGATCGGCAGGATCGCGCGGTACATCGGGGACCTCGGGACCGGGCACGCCGCGTCCATCGATCCGAGCGATTCGATCCTCGTCACGCTGCGGGCGGGCCGCGACGCCGATGCTCCGCCACTGTTCGTGATCGCGTCCGCAGGTGGAACGCTCGGAGCCTACGCCAAGGTGATCCGCGCCCTCGAAACCCGGCGCGAAGTGATCGGCATACGGGACCCATTCCTGTGGGGCGCGCGCGATCCGACGGCGGGATTCCGGCACTGGATCTCGCTCTACCTCGATGCAATCCGCGCCCGGCAACCCGAAGGGCCTTACTCGCTGCTCGGCTATTCGTCCGCCGGCGCGTTCACGTACGAGATTGCGCGGCAACTTCGTCGCGCGGGCCAGCCTGTCGCCATGCTGGCGCTGATCGATCCGCTGGCGACGGACAGCAGCGACAAGCGGCGCTTCGGCCACTGGGCGTTCGAGTCGCGGTTCATGCGTCGGCAATTCATGCCTGCGGTCCGGGCAGCCGGCTGGCTGCACCGCCACTGGCCGTTTCGCAACGGCAGCGAGGATGACTCATCTTCCAGCGATGACTTCGCGTTCACCCAACCCGAGTACGACGCGCTTGCGGCAACCCTGCGTTCCGATCGCCGGCACATCCAGCAACTGTCGGCGCTGCTCGAACTCAACACGGATCTGCCTTTCGCGATGATGTCGGCGGAAATTGCCGCGATCCCCCGGGACCAACTCATCGACGCGCTCCGCGCCAAGGTCAACGCAGCCGCGCCGGATGTCGATGCCGGGATGATCGAACGGCTGGTCGTGCAGTACCAGTTGCAAGTCCGCACCCAGCACCGTTACCGCCTTCGCCCCTTCGACGGCACCCTGGTGCTGTTCGACCAGGATGGGCCGTACTTCGGCCTGTTGAGCGACCTGTTCCGGCCCTACGTGGACCAGCTCGTCGTCCATCGCGTGCCGGCGACGCCGCCGACCGGACGCACCCTGGAACTCGCCGGCAATTTCTCGAACGCGCTGCGCGCGCACTACCTCAGCATGCGCAACGACACATTTGCCCGCACGGTGGCACGGGAACTCGAACGGCTCCTGTAACCGGCCGGCCCCGCAAGAACGCCGCGAGTCAGCGCCGCGCGGCCCGCGCCCGCCCCGTACCCGCCTTTCGCGCGGGAGCAACCGGTGCCGATGTCCCGGCGGGACCACTCGCCCCG
>JAXMHA010000030.1:0-29339 GCA_046347015.1 Lysobacterales bacterium
AAGGTCGCCGCGCCGGAAAGTCCGATGATCGACGGCTGGATGGGCGACGACTGGTACCACTACGGCGCGTTTCGTCAAGTCGGCCTCGATTTCTTCATCGCCCAGTCGAGCGTCAAGGGCAAGGGCCAGGGCATTCCACGCGCCCATCACGACGACTACACCAACTTCCTCGAAGCAGGTTCGGCCGGCGATTACGCCATCGCGAACGGATTGCAGCAGATCCCGTGGTGGACGCGTTTTGCCGCGCATCCCGCCTACGATGCGTTCTGGCAACTGCAGGCGCTCGACAAGCTGCTGGCTGCGCGCCCATCCAATGTCACGACAATGTGGCTGTCGGGCCAGTGGGATCAGGAAGACATCTACGGCGCGGTGCACGCGTGGGAAGAACTGGTCGCGGCCGGCCATCGCGCCAACAACCACCTCGTGATCGGTCCGTGGTGGCACAGCCAGATCAACCGCGCCGGCTGGAACACCGGGCCGCTCAAGTGGCCGGGTGACACCACGCGGCAATTTCGCCGCGAGGTGATGATTCCGTGGTTCGACCATCACCTGCGCGGGACGCCACTCCCAAAACCACTTCCCAACGCGACGGTCTACAACCCGATCGCACAACGATGGGATGAGTTCGACGATTGGAAACCGTCGAGCGAGCAAGCGCTGACGTCGCTGTACCTGCAGCCCGATTTCGGACTCGGCTTCGAGAAACCGGGCGGCGGCAGCGACAGTTACCTGTCCGATCCGGCGAAACCCGTTCCCTACCTGCCGCGACCAATCCCGCAGGACATCGACCGCTGGCGCATCTGGCTGGTGCATGACCAGCGCTTCGTCAGCGACCGTCCCGACGTGCTTTCGTACATGACGCCGCTGCTGACCGAAACCGTGCACGTGCAGGGTGCCCCGATTGCGGACGTCTTCGCTCGCACCACCGGCAGTGATGCCGATTTCGTGGTCAAGCTGATCGACGTCTTCCCCGGCACCGACCCGATCGATCCCCAGCTCGGTGGCTACCTGCACCCCGTCGCGCTGGACATCTTCCGCGGTCGCTACCGCAAGAGTTTCGCCGAACCATCGCCCGTTCCCGCCAACGAGGTACAGGAATACAAGTTCCGCCTGCCGACCGTGAACCATGAATTCCGGCCCGGCCACCGGATCATGGTGCAGATCCAGTCCAGCTTGTTCCCGCTGTACGACCGCAACCCGCAGACCTATGTGCCGAACATCCTGTTCGCCAAGCCTTCCGACTACCGGAAAGCCACCATCACGATCGAGCGCGGGTCGGATGCGCCGAGCGCGGTGTTGCTGCCGTTGGCGACACTTCCAGCGGAGAAGCCGTGAAAAGGATCCTCGTATCGCGAAAGGCGGCCACCGCCCCGCGACCAGCGGAACAGGAAGCGCAATCCGCATACCGGATATCGGTGCCGCGTCGCAGGCAACCAGGCGCGGCCACGTCCATAATGCGTTGAGTTGCATTCTGCCTGGAAACTTCCGCGCGTCCGTTCGAGGGTAACACGATGGCTGGCGCCGGGTTCGCGAAAGCAAGCAACGACGAATCCCTGCAAGCGTTGTTCGGGAGCCATGTGATGTACGTGCGTGCCGCCAGGTCGCGCCCGCTCACGGGTCGGCGAGGTGTGCAACCGCCGCAGTCGCCGCATCGCGGTTGCCATCGTCGAACGGGTCGACGTCGTGGCCGTCGAGCGTGCCGCCGTCGAGGCAGCGCAGGTTGACGCTGTAACCTTGCGGATGCGAGCGCGGCACGTAAAAGGACTTGATGCCGCAGTGCCGGCAGAAGAGGTGGCAGGCGACTCCGGTGTTGAAGCGGTATTCGGCCAGGTCTTCGGCGCCAGCCAGCAGCCGGAACCGCGAGGCCGGCACGATCAGGTGCAGGAACCCGGTCATGCGGCAGATCGAGCAGTTGCATTCCAGCACCGTCGGGTGCGCCGGCGCATCCACCTCGAAGCGCACGCGCCCGCAGTGGCAGCCGCCACGGTGAGTAACGAGGCCCGTTTTCGCCATTGCCGCGATCCCGCATCGGAGGACATGCCGATTCTGGCAGAGGACGGCTCCAGCCAAACGGCCATGATGCGGCGCACCGACCGGTGCCGGCGCAACCGTGGTTTACTGGCCTTTCGTGGCGAGCGCGGGGATCTGTTGGCATGATGACTGCGGATTCGAAGAGTTCGCGCTGCGACGATGCGGGCAGCATGGGTCGGCCGGCCGCAGCGACGGGGAACGCGTTGCCCGCGATCGCCGCACGCCGATCGACCGCTGACGGAAGCGCCCAGTGACCAGGACAATCTTCGCCGCGTTGGCCGTATGGGCACTGATTGGTCCACTTGCGTCGGCAAGCCCGCGAACCGCGGCCTCGCCGGCAGTGCCAGGCACGGAGCGTGCTCGCCTCGAGGCCGCGGCCGGCCGCGTCACGATCACCCGCGACGACTGGGGCATCCCGCACATCCGCGGCAGGACCGATGCCGACGCGGTGTTCGGGATGATGTATGCGCAGTGCGAGGACGACTTCTCCCGCGTGCAGGCCAACCTGCTGACGGCACTCGGCTGGAGCGCGCGCGCCGCCGGCGAAGCCGCGATCTGGGACAACCTGCGTTACCAGCTCTTCATCGATCCGGTGGTGCTGCAGCGGGATTACGCGAACAGCCCGGCGTGGTTGAAGGCGTTGATGGGAGCGTGGGCCGATGGACTGAACTGGTATCTTGCGACGCATCCCGGCGTACGCCCGGTGATCGCGCATTACGAGCCGTGGATGGCACTGGCGTTCACCGAGGGCAGCATCGGCGGCGACATCGAGGACGTGGACCTGGCCGGGCTCGCGAAGTTCTACGGCGCCGATCCGGCGGTCGCGCTGGCGCTCGCCGACGGCACGCCGGCCACCTGGAAGGCCGATACCGGTTCCAACGGCATCGCGATTGCGCCGAAGCTTACCGCCGACGGCCACGCGCTGCTGCTGATCAACCCGCACGTCACGTTCAATTTCCGCACCGAATCGCAACTGACCAGCGATGAAGGCCTCGACGCTTACGGCGCGTCCACGTGGGGCCAGTTCTTCATCTACCAGGGCTTCAACCGGCATGTCGGCTGGATGCATACGTCGACCGGCGTCGATGCGGTGGACGAGTTCGCCGAAACGATTCGCAAGGACGGCAAGGGCTACACGTACCGCTTCGGCGACAAGTGGCTGCCGGTCACGAGCCGCGAAATTTCCATCGACTTCCGCAAGACCGATGGTTCGATGGGCTCGCGCACGTTTACCGCATACTTCACTCGCCACGGTCCGATCGTACGCAGCGAAAGCGGCAAGTGGATCGCCGAAGCGTTGATGAACCGTCCGGTACCCGCGCTGGAACAAAGCTGGCTGCGCACCAAGGCCACGGACCTTGCGGGCTACCGGAAGGTCGCCGGGTTGCAGGCCAACTCGTCCAACAACACGATCTTCGCCGACGACAAGGGCGAGATCGCGTTCCTGACGCCGCAGTTCATTCCCAAACGCGATGACGCGTTCGATTACCTCGCGCCGGTCGACGGCAGCAACCCGGCCACCGCCTGGCAAGGCCTCACGCCGATCGAGGACATGCCGAACGTCATCGACCCGCCCAACGGCTGGGTGATGAACACGAATGACTGGCCGTACTCGGCGGCCGGCCAGGACAGTCCGAAGCGCGAGGAGTATCCGCGCTACATGGATTCGTTCGGCGAAAACGCACGCGGAATGCACGCGACGCGGATGCTGGAAGGCGCACGCGACTTCACCAAGGCGAAACTCATCACCGATGCGTACGATGCGTACCTGCCTGCATTCGCGCGGCTGATCCCGATTCTGGTGAAGGATTGGGACGCGCTGCCAGCAAATGCGCCGGACAAGGCAAAGCTTGCCGGCCCGATCGGCGTGTTGCGGCACTGGGATTACCGCTGGGGCCTCGCGTCCATTCCCACCACCATCGCCGTGATGTGGGGCGACACCATGTGGGACGAAGTCCACGAACCGGCGGTGAAAATGGGCCTCGACGCCTACACCTCCAACCTGCGCGAGATCGATTACATCGCCGAAAAGGCGACATCGACGCAGCGCCTCGACACGCTCGCGACCGTGGTCGATCGCCTCGAAAAGGACTTCGGCTACTGGGGCATACCGTGGGGCGAGGTCAATCGCTACCAGCGCCTCGACGACGCCATCGATCCGCACTTCGACGACGGCAAACCCGGCCTTGCGGTGCCGTTCACCGCCTCGCGTTGGGGTTCGCTGGCGGCCTCCAATGCCCACCGTTGGCCGAACACCAACAAGTATTACGGACGCAGCGGCAACAGTTTCGTGGCCGTGGTCGAGTTCGGACCGAAGGTCAGCGCCCGTGCGATCCACGTTGGCGGGCAGAGCGGCGATCCGAAGTCGCCGCACTTCACCGACCAGGCCGAACGCTGGGCAATGGGTGACTTGCGCACCGTATACTTCTGGCCGGACCAGTTGCGTGGACACGTCCGGCGAACCTACCACCCCGGCCTGTAGGGCGGGTCTCGACCCGCCAACGAGATGATCGCTTCCGCACCGTAGGGCGGGTCTTGACCCGCCACGTGACCATCGATTCCGGGCGACGCAGGGCGTATCCCGACCCGCCAACTGACGTCGGCGCCGATTCGGCATCTTCCTACACCACACGCCGCAACCCGTCGATTGCCTGCATTCCGCCATGCGCCAAGCTGGCGGCATGTCCGATTACCGACGAATCCGGATACCCGGCGGCACATACTTCTTCACCGCCAATCTGCTGCGGCGCGACGAACGCCTGCTTGTGGATCACATCGATTCCCTGCGCGAAGCGTTTCGCTTTGTGCGCTCGCAGCGCCGGTTCGAGGTCATCGCCGCGGTCGTACTGCCGGACCACCTGCATTGCATATGGCGATTGCCGGAGGGCGATGCGGATTTTCCCACCCGATGGCGCCACATCAAGACCCTGTTTTTGCGTTCGCTGACACGCGTCGACGCAAGGTCGCGGTGCCGCGTGGTGAAGGCGGAGCGTGCGATTTGGCAGCGGCGCTATTGGGAGCACCTCATTCGTGACGAGCGCGATCTGGCAGCCCACGTCGATTACATCCACTTCAACCCCGTGAAGCACGGGCATGTGAACCGCGCTGGCGATTGGCCGTATTCCACGTTCCACCGTTACGTGGTCGACGGTCGCCTGACGTCCGATTGGGGAGGTGATGGTGTGGTCGTGACCCGCGAGGCCGAACGTGGCGAGCCTTCGGAGTCAGGCGGTTGAAGTCGGCGGGTCAAGACCCGCCCTACCTGTTCCCGGTCCGTAGGGCGAGTTTCGACCCGCCACATGATCATCGCTTCCGCAGCGTAGGACGGGTCTTGACCCGCCGCCTGGCGATTCATACCCCGTCGCCGAGACTGCGGAAACAGTGGCCGATTCCGTCAGACGCGCCGCAACGACCAGAACGGGATGTCACGGCGCAGGCGGTAGCCGAGCCGTTCGTACAACGCCAAGGCGTGCGGGTTTTCGTGGCTCACATGCAGGAACGGCGTACGCCCGCGGGCCAGCGTGTCGTTGGTCAGGAACGCGGTCAGGCGGCGCGCGTAGCCGCGACCGGTGAAATCCGGATGCGTGCAGATCGCGCTCATCTCGGTGTACTCGTCGGTGCCGAGCCGTTCGCCGATCATGGCGGCGAGCCGATCGTCCCGGTAGATGCCGAAATAGCGGCCGAGCTCCATCGTGCGCGGCCGGAAATAATGCGGATACACCAGCGCGGTGAGGGCGAGCACGTCGGCGCGGTGGCTTTCGCCCAACGCGATGATCCCCGGGCCATCGACCAGCGGCAGCGGCTCTTCGCACACCATCTGCGCGAGCGGCTTGAATGTCTCGCGCCGCCAACGATCCGACAATTCCGGCAGCACCCCGAGCAGCAGCACGGTCTCATCGTGCGCCAGCAGTGGGGCAACCGCGTCATCCGCATGAACACCCGGATGGGCCACGCCGAGGAACGGCGCGAACCCGGCGGGATAGCGCGCGGCGCCATCACCGCAACGAATCGCGAGCCCACGGTGGATGCTGCGCAGCGACGACCAGAAGGGGTTGTCGAGTTCGGCGACGGCCATCGGGACATCGTATCAATCGGGGCGGGACGGACAATCGTCCGTGCACCGTGGTAGCGTGCGCCGATCGCGCAAGCCGGGTCTTGCACACGGGAGTCAGCGTGGGCGCCAACCTTTCACGCCGCCGATTCATGGAACTCTCGGGTGGCGCACTGCTCGCGACGGTGTTGCCCTCCGTGGCCAGTGCCGCCGCGCCACCCGTTCAAGGCGCGGGGAACGGCAGCGCCGCGAACGCCGGCCCGATTGCGCCAGCGATCGATCCGGAGACAGCGCGCCTGTATCGCGGCGCCTTCGTCCTCGACGGCAACACGCTGGCATCGATCGGCCGGCTGGCCTCGGACGACGGCTTCGCCGGTGAATTGCAGGCGATCCGCGAATCGGGGATCACCGCGCTCAAGAGCACGCTCGGCGGCGCCAACGGCACCTTCGAGGAAACCGTCGCCGACATCGGATTGGCGCAGGCCCTGATCGAGCGGCACCCGGAACTCTTCATCAAGGTGCAGCGGCATGCCGATCTCGGCCGCGCGAAACCGGAAGACAGGATCGCGGTGATCTTTTCGTTCGAAGCGGCATCGATGCTCGGTGCCGAGCTCGAGCGGATCGACCTGTTCCGCAGCTTCGACGTGCTGGTGATGCAACTGACCTACAACCACCGCACGCCGTTCGGGTGCGGCTGCCTCGACGGCGATGCCGACGGCGTCACCGACCTTGGGCGCCAGGCGATCGCGCGGATGGTGGCGCAGGGTGTCGCGCTGGACCTGAGTCATGCCAACACGCAAACCACGGCCGACGGCATTGCGCTGTCGGCCAAGCCCGCGGTGTTCACGCACACCGGTTGTCGCGCGGTGTTCAACCATCCGCGCAGCAAGCGCGACGAGGAAATGAAGGCGCTGGCCGACAAGGGGGGCGTGATGGGCATTTACATGCTGCCGTTCCTGACGCCGGATTCCCGCCAGCCGACGCTGGCCGACTACATGCAACACATGGTCCACGCGCTGAAGGTATGCGGCGAAGACCACGTCGGCATCGGTACCGACTCGCTGTTCTTCACCGTCACCGGCAAGGACCTCAAGGCCATCGAGGAAGACGAGGCGCACCGCCGGAAGATCGGCGTCGGCGCACCCGGCGAGAACCGCCCGCCGTACATTCCCGACATCAACACGCCGCGCAAGCTGGAGTACGTCGCCGCGGCATTGCGCCGGCACGGGTATGGCGCGCAGGTCGTCGACAAGGTGCTGGGACTCAATTTCAGCCGGGTATTCAAGGAAATCTGGACGGCCTGATGACGACGGGGCATCGCGAATGAGCAAGGGCACCCACGACTACGCACCCGATCCGCGCAACGCATCGATCAAGGTCAGCCTCGACGGCGAGCTGGTGCGGCGCGACGAAGCGAAAGTTTCGGTTTTCGACGCGGGCTTCGTGCTTGGCGATGGCGTGTGGGAAGGTTTGCGCCTGCACGCTGGCGGCTTGCCATTCCTCGACCTGCACCTCGACCGCCTGTACGAGGGCGCGAAGGCGATCGACCTCGACATCGGGCTGACCCGTGACGAACTGACGCAGCGACTCGTCGACGTGCTGCGCGCCAACGGCATGCGCGAGCATGTGCATATCCGGCTGATGGTGACCCGCGGCGTGAAGGCCACGCCGCACCAGGATCCGCGTTTCGTGATCGGCGGCCCGACGATCGTCATCGTGCCCGAGTACAAGGAGCCGCTGCCGGAAACGGTGGAGCAGGGCATCCGCCTGTTCACCGTTCACGTGCGCCGCGGCGCGCCCGACGTGCAGGATCCGAAGCTCAACAGCCATTCCAAGCTGAACTGCATCCTCGCCTGCATCCAGGCGCAGAAGGCGGGCTACGACGAAGCCCTGATGCTCGATCCGCACGGCTTCGTCAGCACCTGCAATTCCACGCACTTCTTCATCGTGCGCAAGGGCGAGGTGTGGACGTCGACCGGCAAGTACTGTCTCGGCGGCATCACCCGCGCGAACGTGATCCGCCTGTGCCGCGCCAACGGCATTCCGGTGTTCGAGAAGGATTTCAGCCTGACCGACGTGTACGGCGCCGACGAGGCTTGTGTCACCGGCACCTTCGCGGGCTTGACGCCGGTGCGTGAGATCGATGGCCGCATCATGGGCGGCGGCCAGCGCGGTCCGATGGTCGAACGACTGCAAAAACTCTACCGGCAACTGGTCGAGGACGAAAGCGCGAAGGGTCCGCGCGTGTGAGCGTCGCGTTTTCCGGCCGGCCATTGCGGATCGCGATGTGGTCGGGACCGCGCAACATCTCGACCGCGATGATGCGGGCGTGGGAAAACCGCGGCGACACCGCGGTGATCGACGAACCCTTTTACGCGCACTATCTCGCCGCAACCGGCGTCAACCATCCGGGACGCGACGAGGTGATCGCATCGCAAAGCACGGATGCGGCGGAGGTCGCCGTGAAGTTGACCGGCCCGGTCCCCGGTGGCAAGGCAATCTGGTACCAGAAGCACATGACGCAGCACCTGCTGCCGGGCGATCCGCTGGAGTGGCTCGATCAGGTCGCGAGTTGCTTCCTGATCCGTGAACCGGAAGCGGTGGCCGCGTCGTTCACGATCCAGCGTCCCGATGCCGCGGCGTGGGAACTCGGCTTCGAGCAGCAGGCGCGGATCTTCGACCTCGTCCGCGACCGGCTCGGGCGCGTGCCGCCCGTGGTTGATGCGGACGATGTGCTGAAGGATCCGCGGGAAACATTGGGCGGACTGTGCGCCGTACTCGGGATTCCGTTCACCGAAGCCATGCTGCACTGGCCGGCGGGCCCACGCGCATCCGATGGCGTGTGGGCGCCGCACTGGTACGCGGCGGTGGAACGTTCGACCGGATTCGCGCCGTACCGGGAGCGCGATTCCAGTCTGACCTCGTTCCAGCGCGGACTGGCCGAGCAGCTGCGGCCGTTCTACGTCAAGCTCGCCGCGCACCGGTTGAATCGCCTGCCGGCGCAGTTGGCGTAACCGATGGTGGAAGCCGTTACCCTCGGCATCGCGTTGACGAACAGGCGCGAGTCTCGGAGTTCGCAAGCCCGTCCCGAGCCCGTCGAAGGACTCACGCCAACCTACGAAATCTCCACTTCCGCCTCGATCTCCACCGGAGTCCCGAACGGCAACTCGGCCATGCCGACCGCGCTGCGCGCGTGCGCGCCGGCGTCATCGCCCCACAGTTGCAGGATCAGGTCGGAACAGCCGTTGATGACCGCGGGTTGCATGGTGAATCCGGGCGCCGAGTTGACCATGCCGAAAATCCGTACCCAGCGGGTGATGCGGTCGAGGTCGCCGAGTTCGCGGTGCAGGCTGCCGAGCATCGACAGCGCGGTCAGGCGTGCCGCGGTGTAGCCCTGTTCGACGGTCAACTCACGGCCGACCTTGCCGAACGGCGGCGCCATTGCGCCGTCCGCTCCCTGCGGGCCATGCCCCGAGACCAGTGCACGGTTGCCGACCGCGCGGACGAAGCGGAACGGCAGCACGACACCGGGCGGCGCCTTGATCCGCGGCGGCAAGGACAACCCGAGTCCGGCGAGGCGCGTTTCGATCGTCGACATGGCCGGGCTCCCCTCGGGCAGGCTTCAGCCTACAACGCTGCGACGATGTGTCCCACTCTGGCCAACACGGCCTTGCGCGCGTTCGTGTCGAGATTCGGGTTTTCGTAGTACGCCGTGACCAGGAGGGGCTTGCGATGCGGTGGCCACGCGATCGCGATGTCGTTGTTCGCGCCGGATCCCTTGCCATCCCACGATCCGGTCTTGTCGCCAACCCGCCAGCCTTTCGGCAATCCCGCGCGCAACGCCTGCAACCCGGTCCGGCAATCCAGCATCCACCGCGCAAGCTGCGCCCGCGAAGCGGGTGCCAGCGCGTCGCCCAGCAGCAGCGCGCGCAGGTTGCCGAGCATTGCCAGCGGCGTCGTCGTGGCGTACGGATTGAGATCCGGCTCGATGCGATCGAGCAGCGTGGCGGAGTCGCCGAGACTGCGAGCATAGGTCGTCACTGCGGCAGGACCACCGAGGCTGGCGATCAGCAGGTTGGCCGCGGTGTTGTCACTCAGCGTGATCGAGGCTTCGCACAACTCGCCGATCGTCATGCCGGGAGCGCCGACGTGCCGGCTCGTCACGGGCGCCCAATCGAGTACGTCCGGGCGTGCGAACACGAGCCGCCGGTCGAGCGACTCCGCGTGTCGATCGACCTTGTCCAAGACGGCGCCGACCAGCACGACCTTGAACGTGCTGCACATCAGGAACGGTTCGCCGCCGCGGTGCGAAACGGTCCAGCCATTGCCGGCATCCCGAATCGCGACGCCGAGCCGGCCGCCATGCTTCTTCTCGAGCGCGGCGAGGTGCGCAGGCGCATCGTCGCGGACGGCCGCACGCACGTGGCGGGCAACCAGCACGACGAATCCACCCGTGGCGGCTCTCAGCAGATCGCGGCGGATCATCGGTCGTTGCATCCGGCCAAGGTTGGGCGGGCGTATTCTGCCAGCCGGTCACGCGGCGTGGCGTGGCCGGCTGCGATCCGGTTGCCCCGCTGCAATGAGGGCCGTCGATGCACGGTCTCTGGAGTGTTGCTGCGCAGCCCTTGCGCAGTCGGCTCCATCGCCCCATCTTGATTCGACCGGCGCGTGGTCGCGCCGCATCGCGCCGAACCTGCCATGCCCGACTACCACAAGACGCCCGAAGCCTTGGCCCGGCTGACGCCGTTGCAGTACCAGGTCACGCAAGAGGCCGCGACCGAACCGCCGTTCAGCAACGCCTTCAACGATCACCACGAGGCGGGCTTGTACGTCGACATCGTGTCGGGCGAGCCGTTGTTCACGTCGCGCGACAAGTTCGACAGCCATTGTGGCTGGCCGAGCTTCAGCAAGCCCGTCGAGTCCGCGAACGTGGTCGAGAAGCACGACTCGAGCCACGGCATGGTTCGCATCGAAGTGCGTTCCGCCCACGGCGACAGCCATCTCGGCCATGTGTTCGACGATGGCCCGCGTGATCGTGGCGGCCGGCGCTATTGCATCAACTCGGCATCGCTGCGCTTCGTTCCGCTGGCCGATCTGGAAAAGGAGGGCTACGGTGAGTACCGTACGTGCTTCAGCGAACGCCAGCGGCCGTGACGATCGCGGGCCGGCCTTTCGCGGTGCTTGATGTTTTCTCCAGCCAGGACCTTGAAACCATGACGACCGAACGCGCCATTCTCGCCGGTGGCTGCTTCTGGGGCATGCAGGACCTGATTCGCCGGCAGCCCGGCGTGGTCTCGACCCGCGTCGGCTACTCCGGCGGCGACGTCGCGAATGCCACCTACCGCAACCACGGCACGCACGCGGAATCGATCGAGATCACGTTCGACCCGGCCGTCATCGACTATCGCAAGTTGCTCGAGTTCTTCTTCCAGATCCACGATCCGACCACGCGCAACCGGCAGGGCAACGACCTCGGCAGCAGCTACCGCTCGGCGATCTTCTATACCAGCGATGAGCAAAAACGCATCGCCGAGGACACCATCGCCGACGTCGATGCGTCGGGCTTGTGGCCCGGCAAGGTCGTGACCGAAGTCGCGCCGGCCGGCGCCTTCTGGGAAGCCGAACCCGAGCACCAGGATTACCTGGTGCATTATCCCGACGGCTATACCTGCCACTTCATCCGCGGCGATTGGGTATTGCCGAAGCGCCATGAGCCATCGGATGCGCGCGTGCCCGTGAATCCGGCGGCCTAGGGACCATGGGCGCGCAGGGCATCGTGATCTCGGCCGGCTGCGTGTTGGCTGGCTTGATCGTGACCGCGTCCGCAATCACCCAGCTTCGCAGCGGCACGACCTTGTCGGGGCGGGGCGGTCCGTCCGGGCCAATCACCCGCGCCGACCGTCCGGGCTATTTCTGGTACCTGTTCTGGGCGCGCGCCGTGCTGGGTCCCATTGCGGCGATCGCCGGCCTTGCCGGGCTGGCAGGATGGCTTTGATCCGGCCGCAACTTCGGCACGGCGCCGGGCGTGCGCGACGTCCACTGCAAGGAGACCCACCGTGAACACCCCTGCCTATGCCGCCCGGGCTGCCAATCAGGCGCTCGGTCCCTGCACGATCGAGCGCAGGACCCCGGGCGCACGGGATGTCGCGATCGACATCAAGTTCTGCGGCGTGTGCCATTCCGACCTGCACACCGTGCGCAACGAGTGGGGTGGCACGCGCTACCCCTGCGTTCCCGGGCACGAGATCGTCGGCACCGTCGGCGCGGTCGGCAGCGACGTGGAGAAGTTCAAGGTCGGCGACACCGTCGGGGTCGGTTGCATGGTCGACAGTTGCGGGCACTGCGGCGCCTGCAACGCCGGCGAGGAGAACTACTGCGAGAACGGCTTCACCGGCACCTACAATGGTTTGCTGCGCGGCGGCGGCCACACCTTCGGCGGATACTCGGCGAACATCGTCGTCGACGAAGGTTTCGTGCTGCGCATTCCGCACAAGGACAACCTGGCAGCGGTCGCGCCTTTGCTGTGCGCCGGCATCACGACCTATTCGCCGCTCCGCCACTGGAACGTCGGTCCCGGGCAGAAGGTCGGTATCGTCGGCCTCGGCGGACTCGGCCACATGGGCGTCAAGCTCGCGCACGCGATGGGTGCGCAGGTCGTGCTGTTCACGAGCTCGCCCGGAAAGATCGCCGACGGCCGGCGGCTCGGCGCGGATGATGTCGCGGTGTCGCGGGATCCCGCCGCGGTGGCAAGGCACGCCGCCAGCTTCGACTTCATCCTCGACACCGTCGCGGCGCCGCATGACCTCGATGCGTGGCTCGGCCTGCTGAAGCATGACGGCACCCTGTGCCTCGTCGGCGCGCCGCCGACGCCGCACCCGTCACCGCAGGTGTTCAGCCTGATCTTCAAGCGGCGCCAGCTCGCCGGTTCGCTGATCGGCGGTATTCGCGAAACGCAGGAGATGCTCGACTTCTGCGCGCAACACGGCATCGTCTGCGATATCGAGACGATCGCGATGCACGACATCAACACCGCGTACGAGCGCATGCTGAAGAGCGACGTCAAGTACCGCTTCGTGATCGACATGCAGTCGTTGCGCGCTGCCTGACGTTCCGCAGCGAACTGCCCGGGCGGGATTCAGCGGCGTGCCGCGTCGCGCAGCGCACATCGGCCTGCCGCGAACGGTGTCTCGACTGCCGAAGCCGCGTATCATCCGGGGCGATTGCGCCGTGGAATGAAAGGCACCGGCGGGTTTACGGCCCGTCGCGGTCACCGCGGATGCAAGGTCGGCACCGTTGCGGGAGGCTCCATGCAATTGCCGCTCAGGCTCGATGCGAAGGCGCGCCAGAGCCTGCAACTCCAGTTGTTCGAGCAGGTGCGCAGGTTGATTGCCGAAGGTCGCCTGCGGCCCGGCGCGCGGATGCCCGCAAGCCGCGTGCTCGCGATCGACCTTGGCGTGTCGCGCAACACCGTGGCGCTGGCTTACGAGCGGCTGGCCGCGGAAGGCTACATCGAGATGCGCTCGCCGATCGGCGCATTCGTGGCGGGCAACGTGATTCCCGACAGCCCCCCGTCGGTCGGCGGAAGGGCCACGGGCGCCGACGACACGCCGCCACCGTGCCGCCGGCGCGTCGTCTTCGATGGCCAGCCCCACACGGTGGTTCCGGATGGCGGCAGTCCGCTCGAATACGACTTCTGGGTGGGCCGGACGGATGCGCGCCTGTTCCCGGTGAAGGCATGGGAGCAGGCTTCGCACCAGAGCTTGCGCGAGCAACGCACCAGCATGAGCGGCTACTGCGACCCGATGGGGTTGCGCGACTTGCGGCGCAGCATCGCGGAATACGTCGGCGTCGCGCGCGGCATTCGCGCGCGCTCGGACCAGATCCTGATCACCAACGGAATCCAGCAGGGCCTCGACGTGCTGGCCCGCCTGTTCATCACGCGTGGCACGGCCGTCGCCGTCGAGAACCCGTGCTACAGCGGCGCCGCAAACTTGTTCAGGAGTCATGGGGCCCGTCTGGCTGCCGCCGAAGTGGATGGCGCGGGCATCGTGCCCGGGCGTTTGCCACGCGATGCGGCGTTCGCCTACCTGACGCCGTCGCACCAGTACCCGACGGGGGCGACGTTGCCGCTGGACCGGCGCGAGCGGGTGCTCGAGTGGGCCGCGCGCACGCAGGCCTACGTGGTCGAGGACGACTACGACAGCGACTTTTACTACGACCGCGCGCCGCTGCCGTCGCTGAAGGGCATGGATGAACACGACCAGGTGATTTACCTCGGCACGTTCTCCAAGAGCCTGGCTGCCGGCCTGCGGATCGGTTACATGGTCCTGCCGCGTCACCTCGTCGGCGCGGCCAGCGCGGTGAAGGTGCTGCTCGACAACAGCTCACCTTGGCTGCCCCAGAAACTCCTTGCCGAATTCATGGCATCCGGCGCCTTCGCACATCATTTGCGCCGCATCCGTACGATCTATCGCGATCGCCGCGACCGGCTGCTGCAAGCGCTGGCGCGGCACTTCGACGCGGTGGATATCCGCGGCGCCCAAGGGGGGATGCACGTGATGTGGCGGTTGCCCGAACGTTTCCCGGATGTCGACGTGCTGGAAAGCGCCGCGCGCCGCCGGGGTGTCGGGATCCACGGCCTCGAATCGTGCAACGTGTTCCTCGCGGGAAGCGGCAGTCCGTACACGCGTAGCCTGCTGCTCGGCTATGCCGCGCTGGCCGAGGACGAGATCGAGGACGCGGTTGCGCGAATGGGCGCGGCCTTCGCAGGCGAGGGAATGCGCGCAACGCGGCTGCCACCGCGCGCCGCGGCATCCGGTTCGCGGCGACGCGCCGCCGCCGATTGACGATCCGGTGGCATGAACCGGCTTCTCGACGCGAACCGCCCATGATCGATCGACTGATCGCATGCGTCCTCGGCGGCACGGCCCCGCGCGCGCGGGTCGAACTGCACGATGTCGCCTTCGCCGTCGGTGACTCGCTGGAAGCGGTACATGGACAACTCCTCGACCAGTGGTTCGGAGATCCCCGCGGTTTGCACGTGGATGCCTGGTGCTTCGTCGATGGCGTTGCCGGTTACCGCGTACATCTCGCAGAGCGCCCGCCCGTCAGCGGCCTGGGCCTGTACTTCGTGAACATCGGCGGCTACCGCCGTGGCGAGTTCGGCGAACGCCACGCGTGGGGACTGTTCGGTGCATCGGACAAGCCGGAAGCGAAGGCGCGCGCCAAGGATGCCTTGCTGCAGGGATTCGAATCGATCCACAAGGACGATCTGCACGACGTCGACGAATGCCTGCAGGTCGGCCGCGCCGCGGGCTGGCATGTGCATCTGACGCCGGACGCGGCGGCGGTGGATCCCGTCGTCACCAACGGTTACTTCCCGCTGCCGAAGGCGACTGTCGACGCCTGGCTCGCGCGGCGCGCAAGCGGGCCGGGCGGCTGACCGTCGCACGCCTCACGCCGGAACCCGAGCCGGCATGTCCGCCCCACTTCCCGCCCTGTTCGTCGGTCACGGCAACCCGATGAATGCTCTCGCCCGCAATGCGTGGACGGACGCGTGGCGTGGCCTTGGCGCACGGATCGGGAAGCCCCGCGCAGTCCTCGCGGTTTCGGCGCATTGGCATGGGCACGGGATTGCGGTCACCGTCGCCGAAGCGCCACGCACGATCCACGACTTCGGCGGTTTTCCACCGGAACTCCATGCCGTCCGATATCCGGCGCCGGGAAGCCCGGGACTCGCGCGACGCGTGCAAGCCTTGCTCGCGCCGCTACCGGTTGCAGCGGATGCGGAATGGGGACTCGACCACGGCACCTGGTCGGTGCTGTTGCACATGTTCCCGGTTGCCGACGTACCCGTCGTGCAGTTGCGCATCGATGCCACGCAACCCGCGGAGTTCCATTACGAACTCGGACGCAAGCTTTCCCCGTTGCGCGACGAGGGCGTGCTGCTCCTCGGCAGCGGCAACGTCGTGCACAACCTGCGCATGTTCGCGTGGGGCAATTCCGGGGCCGCGCCGTTCGATTGGGCGGCGCGTTTCGATGCGCGTGCGAGGAGCCTGCTGCTGGCCGGCGACCACTCGGCGCTGGTCGGTTACGCCACGCTCGGTCGCGATGCCGCGCTGTCGATCCCGACACCCGAACACTACCTGCCGCTTCTTTACGTGCTCGGCGCGCAACGGCCCGGCGATGGGATCACGTTCCCCGTCACAGGCATCGACGGCGGTTCGATCTCGATGCTGGCAGTGCAGGTGGGCGAGATGCCGCCACGCGGCGGGTAACGCGCCTGCGGACCGGTGGATCGTCAGGCGGAAGGAGGTGCCGGCGCGGCCGGACTGCCCGTTGCGGCGATGCGTGTTTCGGCGGCGGCGACCATGGCCTGCCAGCGCGGGTCGCCACGCAACGACTCGAAATCGGGATCGACCTTGGCGTAGGACAGCATGCTGGGGGAAAGGGTCCTGAACAGTGGCGCGAGCAGCGCCAGCGCGCCGTCCCGGTCGCCGAGGCGCACGCTCAGCATGCACGCGAAGTTGTAGCGCATGTTGGCGTTGTCCGGATCGATCAGCAGCGCGCGTTCCATCCGGGCCTTGGCGCGATCGGTCTCCCCCAATGCGGCGAGCGCGTCCACGCTGTAGGCGGTGACCACGGAGTTGTTCTGGTCGCGCGCGAGCATCGCCTCGGATCGCTTGAGCGCCAGCTCCGCCGCGTGGCGGGTGCCCGCATCATCGCCGACCGCGGTGTAGCAACTGATCAGCATGGCGCCCGAATTGATGTCCGCCTCCATCAGGGTGACCGCCTTCTCGTAATAGCGGATGGCATCGTCGAACTTCTGCAACTGATAGCTCAGGCGGCCGGCCGAGCGGTTGACTTCGTAGGACTCCGGATCGAGTCCGATCGCGACAGCGACTTCGGCCGCGGCCGCGCCGAGGTCGTCGTCCTGCTGCAGCAATTGGGCCTTGACCGCGTGCGCCTCGGCGAGATTCGGATTCAGCGCCAGCGCCCGTTCGATCGCGGCCAGTCCTTCTCCGGACTGTCCGCCTTCCACTTCCCGCAGCGTCCGGTGGCCGTGGGCCATCATGGCCCAGGCTTCCGCGTAGTCGGGGTCGATTTCCGTGGCGCGCTTGCAGATCCGTATGATCGCTTCGGCCGAGCGCTTGTCGTTTTCCTGGCTGATGATGTAGGTCTGCCGCGCCATCAGATAAAGGTTGTGGGCCTCGGCGCTGCTGGTACCGCGCCGCTCGATGGCTTTCTTTTCTTCCGGCAGCAGGCGCAGCTTCAGCGCCTTGACGATGGCCTGGGAGATCTCGTCCTGAATCGCGAAGATGTCGCTGGCGTCGCGGTCGTAGCGTTCGGCCCAGACGTGGCCGTTGCTTTCCGCATCCACCAGTTGCGCGCTGATCCGCACGCGCCCGCCCGCCTTGCGGACGCTGCCTTCCAGCACGTGCGAGACCTTGAGTTCCCGCGCGACCTTCGGCACGTCCACGTTCTTGCCCTTGTACATGAACGCGCTGTTGCGCGAGATCACGCGCAGTGCCGATACCTTGCTGAGGTCGGTGATGATGTCCTCGGTGATGCCGTCGCTGAAGTATTCCTGTTCGGACTCGCCGCTCATGTTCGTGAACGGCAGGACGCAGACCGAAAAGCGCGGGCCTTCCTTCGCGGGATGGCCCGACGCCGGCGTTCCGTTCGCGTGGGCGGCTTGCGCGGCCTGTGATCGCGCGATCATCGACGCCAGCGCACGCAGGCATTCGAGCAACGCCGGGCTCGCGGGATCTTCGCGCCAGTCATCGAGGTCGGTGGTGTGGATCGCGCGGACGTCGATGGGCAACCGCGCCTGGTCGAACCGCACCGGTACCAGGATGCCCCGTTCGGCAGCGTCCCGCGCTTCGCCGCGCACCCATCTCGAAACCACCGATGTCGGCGTCCAGACGACCAGTACCGCCTTGGCGGCCCCGAGCTCGGCGTCGATCTGGTCATCGAATTCCTGGCCGGGATTGATCTCGGGATCCCACCACACCGACCAGCCCTTGGCCTCGATCGCAGCCACCAGGGGGGCAATGCGGGCCTTGTCGGCGCGGGCGTAGGAAACGAAGACATCAGCCATGCCGGTCAATCCTCGGCCCGGGGCGGGGACGGCGACCCGTCAAAGCGCCAAAGCATACGCCCAAGCCTGCACGTCCGCCGGGCTGGTTGCGGCCAACCAATGTCGGTGGCCCTGCCACGTCCGGGAGCCGATGGGCCGCCTCCCGAATCAGCGCGGTTGCGGCGATACGACCCGCAACAGGCGGCTGTTGTCCTCGTCGGTGAGGACGTAGAGGTTGCCATCGTCGCCGAGGCGCACGTCGCGGATCCGCGCACCGAGTTCGCCGAGCAGGCGTTCCTCGGCGACGATGCGCTCACCGTCGAGTTGCAGGCGGATCAAGCTGCTCCCGGCCAGCGCACCGAGGAACAGACTATCGTTCCACGGCGAACCCGGATGGCTGGTGTAGAACGCCATGCCGGAAAGCCCCGGCGACACCGGCCAGACGTGGTACGGGCGTTCCATGCCCGGCGCCTCGCGGCCTTTGGTTTCCGGGTACGGACGGTTGGTGGCGTAGTCCATGCCGTCGCTGATCACCGGCCAGCCGTAATTCCTGCCGGGCTCCGGGCGGTTGATCTCGTCGCCACCACGCGGGCCGTGTTCGCTCTCCCACAAGCGCCCGCTTCGCGGATCGAAGGCGAGGCCTTGCATGTTGCGGTGGCCGTAACTCCAGATTTCCGATCGAACGCCCGCGCGGCCGACGAATGGGTTGTCGGCCGGCACGCTGCCATCGAGATTCAGCCGCACCAGCTTGCCCTGCAGCACGCCGAGGTCTTGCGCCATCGACTTGTGGTTGCGTTCGCCCTGGCTGATGAAGACGTGGCCCTTGCCGTCGAAGGCGATCCGCGAACCGAAGTGCGCGTTGCCATCGAGTTTCGGCACCTGCCGGTACACGACACGGACATCGGACAACGCGGTCTCGCCCAGCGTCGCCGTCGCGACCGCGGTGCCGGCGGTGTCGTCGTCGCCGGGTTCGGCGTAGCTCAGCCAGATGCGCCGGTTCGCGGCGAAGCCCGGATCGAGTACGACGTCCAGCAGGCCACCCTGGCCCCTCGCGAATACATTCGGCACCCCAGCGATCGGTGCCGAGACCTTGCCGTCGGCGCCGATCCGGCGCAGGCGACCGGGCCGTTCGGTGACGAGGAAACCGCCATCAGGCAGCAACGCGACCGACCACGGATGTTCGAGGCCGGATGCCACGGACTCCACGCGATACGCTCCCGCCTTCGACGTCAGCGATTGCGGAGCCGACAGGTCGGGTGGCTGCGCTGCTTCCGAGCACGCGGTGAGGAACAGTGTGATTGCGGCAAGACGGGCAATGGGATTCATGCGCGGCATCATGCCATGCCCGCGTTGCCGCAACGCAAGCGCGCAGTCAGAGGCGGCTGTAACCCCGGTCGCTGACCAGTTCCATGCGCCGCGCCAACGCCTGGAAGCGCGGTTGCTTGCGCAGCGCGTTCCATCGTGCGTCGACCTTGAGGAACACCATGCGGATGTCCCGCTCGCGGTGGGCCCGTTCCAATTCGTCGAGCGCCGTGCCGGGCTTGCCCAGCGCCAAGGCAGTGGCGGCGAAGCTGGTGGCTGGTACGTAGGTGGTGGCGCGGCGCGCCTCCATTTCGGCAAGGATCGCCCGCGCCGCATCCGGTTCGCCCGCGCCGGCGTGGGCGACGGCGAGCATCGCCAGCACCTGGCTGGTGCGGCTCGAGCTGTCTGCGGCGCGACTGTAGTCGGCGACGGCGGCCCGCATGTTGCCGCCATCCATGGCCATCCCGGCACGCACGTGCAACGCGATCCAGAAATCGGGTTGCAGGTCCAATGCGCGTTGAACCTGCTTGCGTGCTTCCTCGGGTTGCCGTGCAGCCGTGAGGAATCCGGCGAAGAGCGAGTTCAGCATCGGTGACAGTGGATCCAGTGCGCGGGCTTCGCGCGCCTGTTCGAGACCCTCGTCGAACCGGCCCAGAGTGACCAGCAGGTGCGCCAGCGCGAGGTGCCCCTCGGTGAGGCTCGGGTTCAATTCCAGTGCGCGCCGCAGCGAGGCCTCCGCGCCGGCCCAATCCCAGTCGTAGACGTGCCGGATGCGGCCCTGCGCGACGAGGGTTTCGGCGGAATCGGGATCGAGCCGCAAGGCTTGCGCGACGGCCGCCTTGGCGAGGCCGAACATCTCGTCCGGTTCGTGGTCGAGGTGCACCAGTCCACGGTACGCCAACGCCATGCTGGCGTAGGCGCGCGTGCAGGCCGTGTCGAGATCGAGCGTACGGCGCAGGGCCGCCAATGCTTCGTGCAGGTTCGCCTCGCTCGGGCGTTGCAGCAGGTAATACCCGCGCAGGTAGGCGCGGTAAGCCGCCGGGTCATCGCCATCGCACGGGCTGCACGCGCGTTCGGGAACGACGATCGGCTTCAACGCCAAGGCTCCGACCACCGCAGCGGAAATCCGGTCCTGCAGCGCGAACACATGGTCGGATCCGACATCGAACGTGTTGGCATAGGCGGCCGAACCATCGGCCACCGACAGCAGGCGCACGTTGACGCGCACGTTGCCGGCGGCCTGCTGCGTCGAGCCATCGATGACATATGCCGCGCCGAGCCGGCGCCCCGCCGCGATGGGGTCCTGTACGTCCTTGCCGGCATGTTGCGATGACGCCAACGCGCTGACACGCAATTCGCGCGAATGGCTGAGGCGGGTGATCAGCGTTTCGGCGAGGCCAAGCTCGAAGAGCTCGTCACGCGGCCCCGAGGACAGCGTCCGGAACGGCAACACCGCGAGCGTCTTCGGCTCGCGCGGCCGGATTGGCGTGACGTTGGATGCCGGCACGGCACCCTCGTCGACATCGGCGACAAACCGGTAGCCGCGTCCCGGCACCGTCACGATGAAGCGGTGGTCGCCGACGCCGGCGCCGAACGCACGCCGAATCGCCGAGATCGCCTGCGTCAGCGTGTTCTCTTCGACGATCCGTCCGGCCCACACCGTGGCCAGCAACTCGTTCTTCTCGACCACCCGCTTGCGTTGCCGGAGCAGGTAGATCAGGACGTCCAACGCCTTGGACGTCAGCGGGATCAGCGCGTGGTCCGGGCCGGACAACTCCCGCGACACGATGTCCAGCCGGTAGCCGGCGAAATCGTAGTGGCGCTGCTCCCCATCCATCGATGCATTTCAGAGGATTTCAGAACCTTTCACAAGTCCAGCAGGACTCCCGCCCCGGCAGACGGCGATCGTACGCGCGTCGCTGGCTGCGGTTGCGATGACGGCGCCGAGCCAGTGCACACACCTCGTCACGGACGGAGAACCCTCATGAACACCAAGACCATCATTCCGACCGCGCTCGCCCTGGCCATCTCGGCGTGCCTGCTGTCCGCCTGCGGCGGAGGGGGCGGCAACGGCATCGTGCGTACCGATACCGATACCGACACCGATACGGATACGGATACGGATACCGGGAACCAGCCGCCGCCACCCGTTGAAGCGTGTCCGGAGCCCGTCGCGGCCGACTGCATCGTCGAAGCGAGGTTCACCGGTGACTCCGACTATCAGACCATGGTCGGAGGGCGCCAGAGTGACCATGCCCTGATCGTGCGGGGCAAGGGTACCGATCTGTCACTTTTCAATGAGCTGTTTACATCTGGTGGTCCGGTTGTCGACTACCGCTTCAGGTGGCGGAACAACCATCGAGAATGGCAACCCGATGTAGCCTCCATGCCAGTTTGCATTCGGATGTGCTGGTTCAGACGGCAGGTTCCCTGGATGCGGGTGGCAACCTGATTGGCAATGTGATCAATCACGGCAATGTCCTCTGTGGAGCACGATCACCGGCGACGTCACAAACGATGGTGTCCTGACGCCGGGCTCATCGATGTACAGCGGATACAACATCACCGCGCACATCGACGGAAACTTTACTCGACGGCGGCCGGCACTTTGGCCGTCGTGATCCCACCGGATGCTGCAGTCGGAACGTTGTACGGCGGGCTGCTGACAGTGACGGGCCGCGCCAATATCGATGGCACGCTGCGGCTCGACCGCTACTTGGGCTACTACCATGAAATTCCGTTGCCCTCTCGCCCGTCAGTTTTCAGGTCCTGCACGCCGACGGCGGCGTATCCGGGGGAGCGGCGCAGTGGGACGTCTCCCGGCTTGTTCATCACCGGTGACCTGCGCTATCTCGAAAAAGACGTCTATTTCGATGCCGAGAGCATGCCGCGGCGCAGGCGATGGCCGTCGCATCGCGCCGGTGATGCATTGACGCTGCATTCGGCGGCCATCCCGACGCGGCGCTGGTCAACGTGAACCCGATGGGCAAGAATGCCCGGTGAACTCACGGCGACGCAACGCCAGTTTCTGCGTCGGTCGGGTGATCCAGCGCCTGCAGGACTTCGACCAGGCGGCCGCACGTTCGACAGCCTGTCCGAGCGGGGTACGCCGCAGCGGCGGATTCGCTGCTGCAGCAGGCCGCGATGCCTGCTGGACCTGATTGCTCGGGTCGGCAGCCGGCGTTTCGGCTTGTGCCGGAATCCTGGGCTTCGCGTGCCCGCCCTGATGGCCTCGGGCACCGCATCGTTCAATGGCCAGCGCACCGGCGTCGACCAGTGGTTCGGCGATCACCTGCTGGTGGGCGGCAGCTTCGGCTGGAACGACGGCAGCCTGCGCTTCGATCGTTCCGGCGGGCACGCGCGTGATCGCTCGCCACAGTGGGACTTCGGCCTGCGGCGCAACGGCAAGAACGGCTCGTACGTCTTCGGCGACCTCGGCTATGGCCATCACGAGTTGAGCGTCGATCGCCGGATCGATCTCGGCACGCTTGGCCAGGTTGCCGGTACGAAGCGGCACAGCCTCGACGTGATGAGCGCTTATGTCGAGGTCGGGCGTGACTTCCGCTTCGGCTGTACGCGGCCGACGCCGTTCGGGGCGATGAGCTACGCGGTGTTGAATGGCGCCGGATTCACCGAACAGGGCAGCACCGGCTTCGAGCTGATCGCGCAGCCGTCCACGTACCGGCGATTCAATGCCGCGGCCGGACTGCGGCTGGGCAGCGATTGCCGGCAGCGACGGCCGCTGGACCCGGCTGAACTCGACCACCGGCTACTTCGCCAACTCCTGCACGCGAATGACGACGCGGTCGCCGCCTTCACCGGCGCGCCCGTAGCGACTCTTCGCCTCGATGGCGCGCCCCCCAGCGCACCACCGGCTGGACGCAGGTGAACCTCACCACGGAAGGCGGTGCTGGAACTGGCTGCTGAACTACGACCGGCAAGGCAGCGATGACGCCGTGCCGGTGGCTGCGCAACTGCACTGACCCAAACCGACGGGTCCTGCTCCCGTCGCGCGGGCTCGCGTTGCCGGGAGCCGGGGCCGCCCGGATGCAATCCTCCACGCCGCGCGGAGGATGGCGCGGGCCGAAAGCCAACCGCCAAGGAGACCCATCATGTACCTGATGAGCGCGCCGCAGCTGCGCATTGCCGAGTTCGTCCTGATGCCGCCGACCGGCCTGCCGCGGCCGGTTGCGGTCGATCCGTACGCCGTGCCGGTGCCCGCGGCGCTAAAGCGCCACGGCAGCGCGGTCTTCGCCCGCGCCCATTCAAGGCGTTGTTACGCCGGAACCCGTCATTGGCCGAGGCTTTCCGGTTGGCCCTGACCTGCGCGATGGACGCGCAGGATGCGGCGGCGGATCCGGTCGTGAACCGGTACTTTCACCAGTTGTTGCGCGAACTGTGAGCGCAACCACGTGGCGCCACGCGCGCTGTCGGCGCTCCCGCGAAACCTTGTGCACCAAGCTGCGAACGCGCGTCGCCTACGTCATCGGCAATTTCATCCGTGTTCCCGCGCGCACGCGATCGCTTCGGGATAGCCGGCATCGGTGTACGGCGCATCACGCCGGTGCCGGGGTCGTTCCACAGCACGCGCGCGGATGCTGGGTCCGCTTCCGGCGTACCGTCGCAGACGATCACGAGTCCGGCGTGTTGCGAATAGCCCATGCCGACGCCGCCGCCGCGGAACGACACCCACGTCGCGCCGCTGACCGCGTTGAGCAACGCGTTGAGGATCGGCCAGTCGCTGACGGCATCGGAGCCATCGCGCATCGATTCGGGTTTCGCGATTGGGTGAGGCCACCGAGCTGGAATTGCGCGGATCGCGATCGATCGCGATCGGCGCCTTCAATTCGCCGTTGCGTACCATCTCGTTGAACGCGAGGCCCAGCTTGTCGCGCTGGCCGAGGCCGACCCAGCAGATGCGTGACGGCAGGCCTTGCCAGTGGATCCGCTTTTCGGCCATGTCGAGCCAGTGATGCAGGTGGGTGTCGTCCGGGATCAGTTCCTTCACTTTCGCGTCGGTCTTCAGGAGTTCTCGATCGCCCGACAGCGCGACCCAGCGGAACGGACCGATGCCGCGGCAGAACAGCGGCGCACGTAGGCCGGCACGAAACCCGGGAATGCAAACGCGTCCTTGCAACCGGCGTCGAACGGCCCTGGCGGATGTTGTTGCCGTAGTCGAACGTCGGGATGTCCTGCGCGTGGAATGCAAGCATCGCGTCGACGTGCACCTTCATCGATTGTTTCGCGGCATCGCGGGTGCCGTTCGGATCGCTTTCAGGCGTTCGAGTTGTCGACCGTCCAGCCCTGCGGCAGGTAACCGTTGACCGGATCGTGCGCGGGAAGTCTGATCGGCGACGGCGTCGGGTTTCACGCCGCGCTTCACCAGTTCCGGCAGCACGTCGGCCGCATTGCCGAGCAGGCCACGACCTTGGCTTCACCCCGCCTTCGTAAGATCGATGCGCGCCAGCGCGTCATCGAGGTCGTTCGCCTGCTCGTCGACGTAGCCGGTCTTTCAGCCGGAAATCGATGCGCGATCGTTGGCGCACTGACTGGCGAGCATGCATGCGCCGGCCATCACCGCCGCCAGCGGCTGCGCGCCGCCCATGCCCCCGAGGCCGGAGAAGTCGCGGATCCACCTGCCACGCAGGTTGCCGCCGTAACTTTGGCGTCCCATCTCGACGAAGGTCTCGTAGGTGCCCTGCACGATGCCCTGCGAACCGATGTAGATCCACGATCCGGCCGTCATCTGGCCGAACATCATCAGGCCCTTGCGGCCGAGTTCGTTGAAGTGTTCCCACGTTGCCCAGTGCGGCACGAAGGAGTTGGCGCAGATCAGTACGCGCGGTGCGTCGGGTGTCGTCTTGAACACGCCGACGGGTTTTCCGGACTGCACCAGCAGGGTCTCGTCGCGGATTCAACTCGCGCAATGCCTTCAGGATCGCATCGAAGCATTCCTCGAAGCCAGCGGCGCGGCCGATGCCGCCGTAGACCACCAGTTCGCCGCCACTTTCGGCCACCTCGGGGTCGAGGTTGTGCTGGATCATCCGGTACGGCGCCTCGATCAGCCAGTTCCTGCACCGAGCTTCGGCCGCGCGGCGGTGGATCACGCGGGCGGTGTCGATGCGGGTGGAGCGGTCAAAGCGGCGATCAATGCGATCGACGGCACGCATTATGCGGCCAACTGGTACGCGCTTCACCTTGCCGTGGTAGTAGGGTTGGTTCCACGCCTGCCGATGGGCGGTGACGTAGGCCACCGCGTCGAGACGCTACCTCCCGCCCGGGGAGTCGATGCCATGCCCAATGCACGAGATCCCGCACGCCGTCGTTTCCTGCGCGCCGGGGCTTGGTCTAGCGGCTTTCGCGGCGATGGCGCCAATCCGCTCGGCGCTGGCGGAAGTGACCCGCGCCGCAAAATGCCATTTCGCTGCGGCGCAAGCGGCGTTGCAACGGCTGTTGGACGGCAACGCCTGTTACGTATGAATCGCCGGACGTGCCGATTTTCCGCCGGCCGTGCCGCGCGTGCGGAAGCCCAGCATCCCATTGCGCCGATCCTGAGCTGTGCCGATTCACGGGTTAAAGCGAACTGGATGTTCGACCAGGGCCGGGTGACTTGTTCGTCGTGCGGGTCGCCGGCAACTACATGAACAATGATGCACCTCGAGCTCGACATGGCGTCGGCGTGCTCGGTACGCCGCTGGTGGTGGTGCTTGGCCACAGCAACTGTGGCAGCTGGCGCGCGATCGAGGAGCTCAGCCTGCCGAAATCCGTACGTCAGCCGGATCGGATAACGGCACCGATGCGCGCCCGGTATCCGAAGCGCAGTATGCGGCGTGGCACAACGGTGCGCGTGCAATCGACGCCAACGTCGCGTACAACGTGGCCCGCATCCGTGCGGCGCAACCGATACTCGCCAAGTCGATACGGAGTGGCCGCGTGGACGTGGTGGGCGCCGGGTACGATCTCGCGACCGGCAAGGTGCGGCTGCTCGGACGCTGAGGGCCGGTATTGCGTCGATCCCGGCCATCGGGCCTTTGGGCACCCAATCACGGAGCTTCGATGGACACCGAATTCTGGTTGCAGCGCTGGCGGGAAGGACGCACCGGTTGGCACCACGACGCGGTGATGCCGCTGTTGCAGAAACACTGGCCGGCACTCGGCGTTGCGCCCGGCGCGCGGGTGCTGGTGCCGCTGTGCGGCAAGACGCTCGACATGCTGTGGCTCGCGGAGCAAGGCCTGCACGTGCTGGGCGTGGACCTGGCGCCACTCGCCATCGAATCGTTCCTGCACGAGAACGGCCTCGTTGCGCAGCGCAGCGATGGGCCCGGCGGCGTGCGTCATCGGGTCGCGCACGGTGCCGGCAGCATCGAGATCATCGTCGGCGACGTCTTTGCAGTCGATGCCCGGGAATTCGGGCGTTGCGATGCC
The DNA here is from genome assembly GCA_046347015.1 of Lysobacterales bacterium. Lineage (GTDB taxonomy): Bacteria > Pseudomonadota > Gammaproteobacteria > Xanthomonadales > Rhodanobacteraceae > Dokdonella_A. The sequence goes on from JAXMHA010000030.1 coordinate 26,889, forward strand.
GTCTACGATCGCGCGGCATTGATCGCGCTGCCGGCGCCGATGCGCGAGCATTACGTACGCGACGTGTACGGTGCGCTTCCGGCCGGCTGCCGTGGCCTGCTGATCACGCTCGACTATCCGCAGCACCAGATGACCGGGCCGCCGTTCGCCGTCGGCGGACCCGAGGTGGAACGCCTGTTCGGTAGCCACTGGAAAGTCGAACGGGCCGAGCAGCGCGATATCCTGGCCGTCCAGCCGTCGTTCGCGGAGCAGGGCGTTACCGCGCTGCATACCGCGGTTTACCGGATGCGCAAGTCCGTGGCGTGACTGCGCGGCGCCGGTCGCCGGGCGGCCGGATCGATCCGAACGCGCGGCGGCCCGCGGCGCTGGTTATCATGGCGCTGACAGCACTCCGTTCCGGGAATGGACCGCTGCGTGAAGAAGAAGACGACCACCGTCCTGCTGCGCCTGCAATTCCCGTCCGGGCTCACGTTCGGACCGCGCAAGGCGGCACTGCTTGCAGGCATTCGCGAGACCGGCTCGATCGCTGCTGCCGGCCGTGGCCTGCAGATGAGTTACAAGCATGCGTGGTACCTCGCCGAGGAATTGAACCAGGTGTTCGGCGTGCCGCTGATCGAAGCCGTCAAGGGTGGGGCTGGCGGCGGCGGCGCGAGGCTCACGAAAGCCGGCGAACGCGCGCTGGCCCGCTATCAAAAGATGCATGCCGCGTGCTGTGAAAAAATTGCGCCGGACCTGAAGGCATTGGGAGTGCCATCGCCTTCGGGCGAGATCCGCCTGAAACGGTTGGCCGGATCGGATCGACGCGCACCGGTTCGGTTGAAGTAGCCGCACACGCGCCGCGGAGTCGGCAACGTCCGTGACGGGAGTGTGCGAGGGCGGCGTCGCTGCCGTCCGATGGGGTCGCATCGCAATACCGGGCTCGCGGACTCCGGACCTGCGTCCGGCGGCAATGCGGGCAGTTCGGACAGGAACCGCCACGAAGGACTGGACATGCGCCATCCGTGCACGATCCACATCTCCGCGCTGGCCGTGCTCGCGCTGGCGGGTTCGGGAATGGCCCGGGCCGACGACGACTGGCCGACCCGACTCGCGTTCGACGACGGCGCCGAACTTGCGCTGATCGGGGTGTATCGCTACGACGTCAACACCTTCTCCGACGACCGCGATGCGAGTGGCGCAGCGGTTTTCGCGGACGCGCACACGAACCGCCGCAAGGAACTGGGCCTGACGCTGTCGAAGAAGGGCGTCTACGACATCAAGATCGACTATGACTTCCAGGCGAAGGCGTGGCTCGACAACACCCTTCGCCTGCAGTCGAAGGCGTTGTTCGATCGGGATCTGGGTGCATTCCGCTTCGGCTATTCGAAGACCCCGGTTTCATTCGAAGGCAACACGTCGAGCAAGGCGACGGCCTTCCTCGAACGCGCGTTGCCAGTCCAGGCCATCTACGAAGGGCGCCGGACGGGTGTCGACTGGCAGTTCGAGCGTCCCGGCTACGTCGTGAACCTCGGGGGTTACTGGGGACAGGACCTGCGCGGAGACAACGATGGCACGACGATCGCGGGCCGCGTCGCGTGGACGCCGCGCAAGTCCGCGGGGGATGTCTTGCACCTCGGGGTGTCGGCGTCGCGCGAGGATCGCGAAGGAACGACCGACGGCCGCGGGGTCTACCAGCCTCCCGACGCGCGCTTCAGGTCACCGCCGGAAGCCGGGCTGACGCCGGTGCGACTCGTCGATACCGGGACACTCGCCGACGTCGGCGGCATCGATCGCGCCGGGTTCGAAGGCTTGTGGATCAACGGACCGTGGTCACTGCAGGGCGAATGGTTGCGCGCCAACGTGGCGCGGCGCGGCCAGCCCGATTTCGATGCGGGCGGCTACTACGTCTTCGGCAGCTGGATGCTGACCGGCGAGTCGCGCCCGTACCACGCCGGCAATGTCGGCAACGCCGAGCCCACCGGCCGATGGGGCGCGTTCGAGCTGCTGCTGCGCTACAGCGCGCTCGACCTCGACGACGGGCCCGTGCAGGGCGGCCGCGAGCACGACTGGACGCTTGGCGCGAACTGGTACCTGACGACGCATTTCAAGGTCCAGTTGAATGTCGTCCGGGCGTGGAGCGACCGCGGCGACCGTTCCCTCGATCCGCGGATCTTCGAAGCGCGCATCCAGTTGATGTTCTGAGTCCGACTGCGGGCGCCAGCGCAAGCGTCACGACGCGACGAAACGGTCCTCCGCCGGACGCAGGCCGGCCAACCCTGCAGCGGATGGAACCGGTACGTCGCCGCGAAACAGCGACCAGCGATGCAGCCGCAGGTCCAGCCCCGCGCCTTCGATCAGATGGGCATGGCCGGCGCGTTCACGCGCCTGGACCGCAATCAGCGGCGACGGGACCCGTGGATGGCGGACTTCGATGCGCAGCACGGCGCCGAGGTCGCGTACGCGCTCGACGCG
>JAXMHA010000031.1:0-23612 GCA_046347015.1 Lysobacterales bacterium
CGCCGCACTCGCGACGCGCCGCGCGTCAACCGAGCGACAACGGTGCGAACAACACGTTCCAGCGCACCAGCAGCACGACGGCGAACAGCATGACGAGCGCGACGACGGCATGCCGGAACTTCCTGCCGATGCTCCAGTCGCGCGCCCGCAATGCCGGCCAGATCGTCAACACCGCGACGATCGTGGCCGCCGCGGCAACGTACGCGAGCACGACCGCGGTGCGGATGCCGGCTCCCGGGTAATCGAAGATCAGCGTGGCGGCGGAATTCGCTGCCTGGGCGAGCGCGACCCCGGCCACGATGATCCAGGCCAGCCAGATGACCGCGGCGAACGCCAGCCAGCCGGAGGCCGCTCGGCCATCGCGCACGCGTTGACGCGACGATCGCCGTTTCCATCCGCCGATCAGGATACCGATCGACAGCAGCGCGACAGCGGCGATGGCGGCGCCGAGCGTCGCGGCCTTGTCGATGAAGCCGATGCGGTCGGCGACGACGTGGCCATAGCCCGTCGCGAGGGTCGTGACGGTGCCGTCGGCGGCCGGCTTGAATGCGATCGTGCTGCCATCGTCGAGGTTGCGGAATGCGCCATCTCCGAGCGAACCGTAGCGGTGCGCGCCCTCGCCCGCGTCGACGACCAGCGTGCCGTTCGGTCCGGGCCCGACGGTGGTGTCACTGCCGATCGCGATGAAGAACTTCTCGAGCGTCGAGTACGGGCGGCGTTCACCGCGATAGGTGCCCGCGTAGCGTTCGAGCTCCTTTTCCGGCAGCGCCGGCAGTGGCGTGGTCGCGGTACGGGCATCGGGAAGCAGGTGTTCGAACAGGAGGCGCGGCAGCACCATCACCAGCGGTCGGCCGGTGTCCGTGTTGGTCGAAATGAAGACCCCAAGCCCGGCGTCCGGCAGGACCACCATGTTCGACAGGAAATTGCCGGTCGCGCCACCGTGCTCGAGGCTGGTGTACTTGCCGTAACGATGACGAAAGAAACCGTGCGCGATGCCGGCCACGGCATCGGCATTGCGGAAGTCGACGGTCGCCATGCGGTCGAACGTCGCCGCATCGAGAATCGTCGCGCCGTCGACGCTGCCGTGCCCCAACAGCATCCGCATCCAGCGCGACATGCCGATGGCGGTCGCGGAACCTGCCCCGGCCGGCGCCATGTTGCTGATGTACTCGAAGGGTTGCGCAGTGTAGCCGCCGTCCTCGCGGCGAAACCCGGTCGAGAAATCGGCGTCACGCGCGGGTGCAATACGGCGGGGATCGCCTTCGGCCAGCGGCTCGCGGAACGTCACGCCGGTGTCGCCGAGCGGTTCGAGCTCATGCTTCTCGACATAGGTTTCGAACGATTCGCCGGAGACCTGCGCGACCAGCGCGCCGAGCAGCGCGACGGAATAGTTCGAGTACACCGCATGCTGGCCGGGTGGCCGCACCCGATGCGGCCGGTATTTCGCGAGGTAGGCGTCGAGCGTCGGCACGCCACCGGGTCCGCGCGAGAACAGGTGCCCCAGTGCGCTGTCCTCGAAACCCGCGCTGTGCGTCATCAGGTTTTCGACCGTGACCCGGCCGAAGCCTTCGTCCGGAATCGCCAGGGACGGCGGCAGGTATTGGTTGGTGTCGGCATCGAGACCGAGCTGGCCGCGCGCGACGAGCTGCATCGCCGCCACGTACGTGAAGGTCTTCGAGATCGACCCGATCCGGAACAGCGTCGACGCGGGATCGACCGGCTTTGGCGGATCGAGGCCCGCGACGCCGTAGCCTTTCGCCATCAGGACACGGTCGCGGTCGACGACGGCGACCGTCGCGCCGGCGATGTGGTCGTTGGCCATGTACGCCGCGACGACGCCATCGACGAACGCTTCAAGCGACCGCGACGGCGCTTCGGCAGCGCCAGGTTCGTTCCCGGCCGGAACCGCAGGTACCTCCCCAGTCGCGGGCAATTCGACGGGCGGCGCTGCCGGCGCAGGTGCCTGCAGGGCCTCCGGAACCTGCGCCTGCGCTGCCGGCAACACCAGCGCCAGCAGCATCGCGAGCAGCGAGCCGCACGGGCAACGCAGGCCGCGCCACACCCCGGTTGCGAGCATGTCCCCTTCCCCTTTCCCCACGCAGGAGTTCCGAATTGTGCGCCGGCGCGCGCGCACGGGCCAGCCCATCCCGGTTTGGCATCGATCGTGCTTCCCCAATCCAGATACAGAGGAATCGGGTGGGCGACATGACGGCGACTTCGATGGACCTACTCCGGGCGCTGCGGGCCGATGGTGCCGATTGGCTGGCGGCACTGGTCGGAGCGTTGCACGAAGCGCTGCGCGACGACGCGCTCGACATCCGGCAGCGCGAACTGCTGCGGGGCTTGCTCGCGGCCGGTGAGGTCCCGCCGCTGGCGGCGGCCGAAGCCTGCCGGCGGCTGCGCCGGATCGATCCGGGTTCCACCGATTGCCGGATCGGACTTCCGGAACCGTCGAACACCGGGTCCGGCGACTCGACGGCACGGCCGAAATTGACACTTTGCGGCACCGCCGCTTGAACCGGCGTGCCCGTCGGCGCACGCGCCTGACCGTCCTTCGCGCGCCGGAGGGTTGACAAGCTTCCCCGGCATGCGGACCTTGTCGGGGTGCGCCGTACCCGCCTTTGCTGCCTCGCCCTCGTCGCCGCCCTGACGGCCGCCTGCCACGGGCCCGCGGTGCGCGAGGCACCGCCCCTCGTTCCCGGGACGCCCCGAGCGGAAGCCGCCAACGCCGTGCTGTTCCGCGCCATGTCGCTGGTCGGCACGCCGTACCACTGGGGCGGCAACACGCCCGAATCCGGCTTCGACTGCAGCGGGCTCGTCGCCTACGTGTTCCGGGACGCGGCCGGCGTGTCGTTGCCGCGCTCGTCACGGGCGATGAGCGAGCTCGACGGTGTGCGCCTCGATCGCGACGAATTGCAGTCGGGCGATCTCGTCTTCTTCGCCTCCGGCCGGCACGTCGACCACGTCGGCATCTACGTCGGTCAGCAGCGCTTCGTCGATGCGCCGAACAGCGGCGGCAGCGTGCGTCTCGAAAGCCTCGGCGGCCCGTGGTGGGAAGAGCACTTCGCGTTCGGCAAACGCGTGCTGCGGTGAATCCGCGCGATCAGTGCGCGTGCCCGCCCGCCGCGTGCACGTGGTGGTGCGCAAGTTCCTCGGGCGTCGCCGCGCGGACGTCGATGACCTCGATGTCGAACTGGAGGACCTTCCCCGCCAGCGGCGGGTTCAGGTCAACGTCGACGACGCTGGAACCGATCTTCAGCACGGTCACGGCACGCTGTCCGCCGCCGCTGACGTTCAGCACCACCGATTGCCCGACATGCAGGCGGTCGGGTTCGGGAAAGTATTTCTTCGGCACCCGCTGCGTGAAGCCCTCGCGCCGCTCGCCGTAACCGTCCGCCGGCGGCACCGTGGCTTCGAAGCGATCGCCCGCTTCCCGGCCGAGCAAGGCCTTCTCGACCCCCGTGATGATGTTCCGGTGGCCGATCAGGACCGACAGCGGTTGTCCATTGTTGCGGGAAGTGTCGATGTCCTGCCCCGCATCATCCCGCACGTAGTAATGGAACGTCACGACGGTGTCCTGGGCGGCTTGCATGGCGGCTCGGCGGCGAAATGCGGGCGGCCAGCGTAGCAGCAACCGCGGCGCGGTTACGATCCGCCGGCAGCCGCCCGTACGGCGGGTCCGAAGCGCACGCCCCGGCCCTCCGGACCGAGCGCGGTGACGATCGCGAGCGCGATGGCAACCACGGCGATGAAGACCGCCATCACGCCGCCATAGTCGCCATGCCGCGCTTGCGCCATTGAGGTCAGGAGCGGCGCGGTCACCGCGGCCAGCAGGTTGCCGCTCTGGTACACGAATCCCGGCAGCGTCCCGCGCATGCGATCCGGCGACAGCTCGTTGAGGTGCACCGGCACGACGCCCCATGCGCCCTGCACCGCGACCTGCAAGCCAAACACACCGATCCCGAGCAACACGATGGACCCGCCATGTGACCACAGCGGAATCATCGGCAACGCCAGCAATGACGCCGCGACGATCGCCCGGCGGCGCCCGATCCGTTCCGACAGCGCGCCGAACACGAGACCGCCGGCGATCGCGCCGAGGTTCAGTACCACGGTCAACGCGCCGATCACGTGCGTGTCGAAACCCTTCTGGAGGCGCAGGAAGGTCGGATACAGGTCCTGCGAGCCGTGGCTAAACGCGTTGAACAACGCCATCAACACGATGAGGTAGGCGACCTTGCCCCATTGCCCGCGCAAGGTCTGCCGCAGGCCCACTCCCATCCCGGCGTGGGCCTGCGCACGCCACACCGGGGATTCCGGCACACTGCGGCGGATGTACAGCACCAGCAACGCCGGCACGATGCCGAGCGCAAACATGCCGCGCCAGCCGATCGTGTCGAACAGCGCGTAGTAGCACAACGCGCCGACCAGGTAGCCGACGGCATAACCCTCCTGCAGCAGCCCGGACACGATGCCGCGTGCCGGCGCCGGAATCGACTCCATGGCCAGCGATGCGCCGATGCCCCACTCGCCGCCCATCGCGACGCCGAACAGGGCCCGCACGACCAGCAGCACGGCGAGCGACGGCGCCAGCGCCGACGCGGCCTCGAGCACCGCGAACAATGCGACGTCGACCATCAACAGCGGCCGCCGGCCGTAACGGTCGGCAAGGCGCCCGAACAGCCACGCGCCGAGTGGCCGCATCGCGAGCGTCACCGTCAACGAGAACGCGACTTCGGTCACGCCGACGTGGAAATCGCGCGCAACCTCGGGGATCACGAACACCAGCAGGAAATAGTCGAACGCGTCGAGCGTCCAGCCGAGGAAACTCGCGAACACGGTGTGCCGCTGCGAAGTGTCGAGCGAACGCAAGGCATCGATCGAACGCATGTCCTTCCCCCGTTGAGCCCCGATTGCGGACCGGCCGCGTCCGCCACGACAATGGACCACCCGGCCAGCCCGATGACCGATGCCCCCCGCCACGCCGCAGCCGCCGAATGCTTCGCTTCACGATGATGCGATCGAGCGGATTGCGCGAGCTTACCGCTCGCGGTGGCATCAGGGCTACGCGCGCGGCAAGCTTCGCCACGACCCGGCCTTCGCCGCGATCGCCGCGAAGACGGTCCATCGCGACGACGGCATCCTCGACATCGGCTGCGGGCTCGGCCTGCTCGGCATGCTGCTGCGCGAGCGCGGATTCCGCGGTGCGTACCTCGGCTGCGACATCGACGCCGCGAAGATCGACGCAGCCCGCGACGCCGCGGCACGACTCCACCCGGACCTTCGCTTCGCGCCGGGGGATGCTTCGGGCGGACTGCCGGAGTTTTCCGGCACTGTCGTGCTGCTGGACGTGCTGCACTACCTCGATGCGGCCCGGCAGCCGGAACTGCTGGCGGCCGCCGCTTCCCGTGTCGCGCCGGGATCATCGCTGCTCGTTCGCAGTGTCGTACGCGCGCACCACTGGCGCTTCACGGCGACGCGCCTGCTGGAAGCGTGCGCGTTCCGCTCCGGCTGGCTCGCGGCGCCGGCACGGCACTTCCCGGAGTTCGACGACATCGAGCGGCCATTGCGCGCCGCTGGCCTCGAGGTCACGCACGCCCCGCTGTGGGGGCATACCCCGTTCAATGGCTGGCTGTTCGAGGCCGCCCGCCCCTGATGCCCGTGGTCAGTCGCCCGAACGGACCAGCAGTCCCTTCGCAAGCGCGCCCTGGAAACGCCCGACGCCGCGGGCCACATGCAACATCGCGAACAGCAGCAGCACGCCGGCGACGACCATCAGCGGTTCGACGACAAGCGGCGACACGTCGGTCGGAAAGCTGACTTCGGCACCGGAGCCGAAATCGACCCACCCGATGGCCCACAACCCGTGCACGATGGGCGCGACGACCAGTGCCACCGGTACGACGGTACCGACCACCGCCAGCACGAACCAGAAGATGCCGAGCGGCAGCATCAGCACCATGTAGAGCAGCGTCGACCACGTGCGGGGATCGCGGAACATGTTGGCGATCCGGCTCAGCAGGTGCCGGTCGCGCGGCGGATGGATTGGCCGGCGCGGCATCCGCTCGCCGAGCATCACTTCGACGATGCGCCCTTCGACCAGCGCCAGCACGCGCACCGTCCCGATGAACAGCACGATGAACGGCAGGCCGATGATCAGCACCGACAAGCCGAGCGACAGCGATGTTCCGGTGACAGCCCAAGTGAAATAGAAGATGCCGGTCGCGAGCGACAGCAGCATGTAGAACAGTGCCGCGTATGCACGCGGGTCGGCCGCGACGCCGAAGAAGCGTCCGATCGGCGACTTCCGTACCGGCGGGCGCGGCGTCCGCAGGGCGCGCGCGAGGCGCACCTCCTGGTCGCGATAGATTTCCGCGACTTCGTCGGGCGCACCGTAACTTCCGGCGATCTTCGCCAGCAAGGTTTCCGGATCCATTCCGGGGTGCTCGGCCATCTCGGCGCGTACGTGTTCCTCGGCGTCGTACAGCGCGTCCTGGATCAACGCCGGATCGGCGCCGGCGAGCGCCTGTCGCAGTTGCGCGAGGTATTCGTCCAGGGTCTTCGGCATCGCAGCGGTCATCATTCAATCCTCCAGCAATGCATCGACGAATCGGCGGGTGGCGGTCCAGGCTCCAGTCCAGTCGCGCAGGACCGCGCGTCCGAGCGCCGTGATCGAGTAGTAGCGCCGTGGCGGGCCGGCCACCGACGGCTCGACCCTGCTGTCGAGCAAACCCGCCGCATCGAGGTTGCGCAACACCGGGTACAGCGCGCTCTGCTTGCCGGCAAGGACGCCGTCGGCGCCGCGTTCCTCGAGCCGCTTCGCGATCTGGTAGCCATACATCGGCGAACGGGCCCGCGCGAGCACCGCCAGCAATACCAGCGACACGGTGCCGGCCGACAATTCCTTCTCGAACTTGCGCCGGTGGGTATCGCTGTCGTTCATGGCTGGCCCTTTGTGCCCGTACCACCCAAGGTGTTCACCGCACCACGCAGTCAATCATAGTGTTGACTTGACAGTAGTCAACCCAACCAATGGCCTATGGCACCGGGCCACGACACCGGGTTTTCGGCCCGGCGCGACCGTGCGGCGCCGTTGCACCATTGCGTTCGAGCAGCCGCTCCGCGTACCGTGCCGGTCCGCCGCCCTTGCGTTTCCCCGATGCCGCCGTCCGCCGCCCGACCGTTGCTGCTGATCCACCTGTGCGTCTTCCTGTGGGGCTTCACGGCGATCCTCGGCCGGCTGATCTCGCTGCCAGCCTCGCAATTGGTGTGGTGGCGGATGCTGATCGTCAGCGCGTTGCTCCTGGCCCTGCCCAGCGTCCGGCGCGAGCTTCGGCGGTTGCCGCCCCGGCTCGCCGCCGCGTGTGCCGGCATCGGCGTGCTGGTCGCGCTGCATTGGGTGACGTTCTACGCATCGATCAAGCTTGCCAATGCCTCCGTCGGCGCCACGACGATTGCGCTCGCGCCGGTCTTCCTCGCGCTGATCGAACCGCTGCTGGCGCGGAGCCACTTCGACTTCCGCGACCTCGCCATCGGGATTCTCGTCGTGCCCGGCGTCGTGCTGGTCGTCGGCGGGATTCCGCACGGCATGCGCGCGGGATTCGCCGTCGGCATCGTGTCGGCGGTGTTCGTCGCGGTTTTCGGCGCGCTCAACAAGCGCATCGTGAACCGCGCGGGCGCAACGACGATGACCTGCGTCGAACTCGGCGCGGGCGCCGTGTTCCTGACCCTCGTCTTGCCGTGGCTGCCCCATTCGGGACCGGCGTTCGTGTTGCCGGGCCCGCGCGACGCGTGGCTGCTGGCGCTGCTCGCGATCGGCTGCACGCTGCTGCCGTTCACGCTGGCGCTGGTGGCGCTGCGGCAACTCAGCGCGTTCACCGCGCAACTTGCGGTGAACCTCGAACCCGTCTATGCGATCGTGCTGGCGGCCGTCCTGCTCGGCGAGCAGCGCCGGCTCGATGCCGAGTTCTACCTTGGCGTCGCGATCATCATCGCCGCGGTGTTCGCGCATCCGCTGCTGATGCGCCGGCGGCAACGCACGCCGCAGGCCGAAATGCTCGGCACTGCCGAGTCGAAGATCATCGACTGACCGGCACCCTCATGGTGCCGGCTTCGCCACCACGTGCACCGTGATCCGGGGCGACACGACCGGCGGGTCGAACTGCATGTGCAGTGCGTCCCCAAGGTCGAGTTGCAACGTGTGCGTCCCCGGCGCGAGATGCAGTTCCGTCGACGTCTGGCCCTTGCCGAAATGGACGTGCCGCGCGTCGCCCGGGATCGGCAGGGCCAGTGGCGGCAACTCGTCAACATCGATCAGCAGGTGATGATGGCCGCTGTCCGGGCGGTGGTCGCCGGCCGGGACGATCGCGACGCCACTCGCGCCGAACACCACCTCGAAGTCCTCGTCGACGGTGGCCCCGTCGGCCGGCGACACGATGAAGACCTTGGCATCGGCAGGCGCCTTGTTGCGCGGCAGCGCCGGCGTGACGGCGCCAGCCAAGCCGCTGGCGACGAAACCCAGCGCCATCGCGCCCATCGCAAGTTTCCACCGCATGAGGCATCTCCACGCACGTGTTGCGGCATCATAGCGTGCACCCCGTTGCGATCACCACGGCAATCCCCATTTCGGAGCCCCGCCCCGGATTCCACCGATGCCTTCCAGCCTGAACGTCAGTACGCGCGACCTGATCCGCCGCCTGTGGCCGGAGGTGTGGCGCTACCGCGTGCGCGTCGGCGTGGCCCTGCTGTTCCTCGTCGGCGCAAAGCTGGCGAACGTCGGCGTGCCGCTGATCCTGAAACGCCTGATCGACACGCTCGACCTCGCGCCGAAACCGCTGCTGGTACCGCTGCTGCTGCTGGTCGCGTACGGCGCGCTGCGCCTGTCGACGTCGATGTTCCAGGAATTGCGGCAGGTCGTGTTCGCGCGCGTGCTCGCCCGCACGTCGCGGCGCATCACGCTGCGGGTGTTCGAGCACCTCCACGCACTGTCGCTGCGCTTCCACCTCGATCGACGCACGGGCGGCGTCGCCCGCGACGTCGAGCGCGGCATGACGGCAACCTCCGACCTCCTCGACTGGACGATCTACACGATCCTGCCGACGCTGCTCGAAGTCGCGCTGGTGTGCGGGATCCTGATTGCGCGCTTCGACTGGAGCTTCACCGTCATCACGCTGGCGACGCTGGCCACGTACATCGGCTTCACGTTCGCGGTGACCGAATGGCGGATGCGCTATTACCGTGCCGCGAACACGGCCGACACCGAAGCCAATGCGACCGCGGTCGACTCGCTGCTGAACTACGAGACGGTCAAGTACTTCGACAACGAGCGGCACGAGCTCGCCCGCTACGACAAGAGCCTCGTCGAACTCGAGGAAGCCACCGTCAAGAGCCTCAAGACGCTCGCGGTGCTGAACATCGGCCAGGCCGGCATCGTCGCGACGGGACTGACCCTCCTGATGTGGCGCGCCGCCGCCGGCGTCGTCGCCGGCACGATGACGCTCGGCGACCTCGTGCTGGTCAACGCGTTCCTGATCCAGCTTTCGGTGCCGTTGAACTTCCTCGGCATGGTCTACCGCGAGGTGAAGCAGGCGCTGATCAACCTCGAGAAGATGTTCACGCTGCTCGACGAACCGACCGAAATCCGCGACCGGCTGGACGCACAGCCGCTGCGGGTGACGCACGGCGAAATCCGTTTCGAGCACGTCGACTTCGCGTACGACCCGTCGCGGCCGATCCTCCGCGACGTCGATTTCGCGGTGCCGGGCGGGCGCACCGTCGCGGTCGTCGGCACGACCGGCGCCGGCAAGTCGACCCTCGCGCGCCTGCTGTTCCGCTTCTACGACGTCACTGGTGGCCGCGTCACGATCGACGGCATCGACATCCGCGACGTGACGCAGGAATCGCTGCGCCGTTCGATCGGCATCGTGCCGCAGGACACCGTGCTGTTCAACGACACGATCCGCTACAACATCGCCTACGGCCGCCCCGGCGCAAGCGACGACGAGATCATCGCCGCGGCCCGCTCGGCCCATGTGCACGCGTTCATCGAGTCGTTGCCGGACGGCTACGACACGCGCGTCGGCGAGCGCGGGCTCAAGTTGTCCGGTGGCGAGAAGCAACGCATGGCGATCGCGCGCACGCTGCTGAAGGACCCGCCGATCCTGGTGTTCGACGAGGCCACCTCGGCGCTCGACTCGCGCACCGAAAAGGCGATCCAGGCCGAACTCGACGCGATCTCGCGCGAGCGCACGACCCTCGTCATCGCACACCGCCTGTCGACGATCGTCGACGCGGACCAGATCCTGGTGCTCGAACATGGCGTCATCGTCGAACGCGGGACGCACGAGGAACTGCTCGCGCTCGGCGGGCACTATGCACACCTGTGGACGATCCAGCAGCGCGACGCCGCGCGCGCGGCGGCTTCGGAGGCCGTGGCCTGAACCCCATGCGAGTGGCAGCGCGCCCCGCCACAGGGCGGCTTGACGAATCGCGGGGCGCTGTCTATTCTCCCGCGCCTCTTCCCGGGGCCATAGCTCAGCTGGGAGAGCGCTACAATGGCATTGTAGAGGTCGCCGGTTCGATCCCGGCTGGCTCCACCAGAGTTCCCGGGTTTCCGACGGGTCCCCATCGTCTAGAGGCCCAGGACATCGCCCTTTCACGGCGGTAACAGGGGTTCGAATCCCCTTGGGGACGCCACCGATGTCCGGATTGCCATCGCTGCCCGAGTGATCGACGCGGCGCTGGTTCGACCGAGGTTGCAAGCGCGGAGCGGTAGTTCAGCTGGTTAGAATGCTGGCCTGTCACGCCGGAGGTCGCGGGTTCGAGTCCCGTCCGCTCCGCCATTTCCCGAAACGATCGAGTTCGGTGCCAACACGAAAGCCCGCCCAGATGCGGGCTTTTTTCGTCCCGAAGCCATCATTCCGGACCCTCGCTGGAATTGGGGGATCCCGGCCTGAAGCGGGCATCACGCAGCCACGTTTTCTCGACACTTTCGAAGCAACATGGGACAACTTGTTGGAATCCCATCGTTTCTTCCGACGAGATCGGTCCGTGCCGAAACGCCCCAGTCGTTAAAATGGCGTTCTGTCGCGGAAAAGTGTGCTAACGCTGGCAAAAAGTCGTGGAATTTCGTATACTTCCACGCGTTGGTTCGCGTCACTCGGCGGCCCCGCCCCTCGGAGCCCGCCCCGGAAGTTTCGACAGTCGTGCAGCGGTTCTCCCGGAGTCACCCCCGATACGGCCGACACGTTGCCGCGGTCGCGCTGACTGTCGCTCCGGAGCGGGTACCCGGCAGTCGTCGATCAAGCCACGCCATGTTTCCCGGAGCCACGAACCCAACCTGATTGCAATTCCCGATCTCCCCCGTTTCGTTTCTGCATGCGGCCCCGAGGCCGCGGATGATTTCCGCACCGCCGCATGCGCTTGCAGTCGATCCAATCCACGTTTCCCACAACAGGAGCAGACCCATGACCACGAATCGATTCTCCGAAGACTGCGTACTTTGCGGCGCGAGCAATCCGGTGCGGACGGTCAAGAAGGATCTGTGCCTGTACGACTGCACGGCGAGTTCCTGTGGTGACTACGCGATCACCAGCGATGCGATGGTCGACCTGACCAAGGGCGGCCACGATTACCTGATCAAGCGCCTCGTCGTCGACGCGCACGCGTGCCGCGGCACGTCGGACCGCTTGGTGATCCGGCACATTCCGAACGACAAGCGGCGCGCAGTCGGTGGCGTGAAGACGCGCCGTCGCCGCATCTGACATCGGGCGCGGTGCCGGACCGTCCGGCGCAGAGCGCAATCAGGACGTTCCGACCATGCGCGGCCTCGTGCCGCGCAACAGCAGGCCGTGTGCGATTCTCGAATCGGCGGCATCGAGAGCGCTGCTTGCGACCATCCGACCCGCAACCCGCGTCCCGACCGGCACGCCGTCCCGATAGACCACGCGGTTGCCGGTGGCAGCGGGCACGGCGTCGCCCGCGACCACGTGGCCGACCAGATTCAACGGATCGGCGCCACTGACACAGACCCATTCCGTTTCACCGGGCGGCTGAGCGAACTTCCGCAGCATTGCCGCCGCGTCCGGCAGTGCGAATTGCTCGCCGGCGACGCTGGTGACGAACCGCCCGCCGAGGATCTCGCCCGCGGCTTCGAGGCGTCGCCAGACCGCGACGAGTTCACGCCAGCGCGGCAGCCACCCGGCCTCGCGCGCCAGCACCGGAAACGCGACGACGCCGTAGCGCCGCAACAGCGTGCGCGCGATCGGTTCGGGATCGGCCGTACCGGCAACGTCGGGTGATCGCCACGTCAGCGACCAACGGCCGGCATCCGCGATGCCGGTCAACGTCGCATGCGCGAGACGGCGATGACCCGCCGAACGGCGGACTGCGCGCCGCGCCATCAACGCGCGCAGCCCGGCGAAGCTGTCGGCATGCGCCATGCCGTTCGCGGCGAGCTCGCCCAGCGCGTCCTCGAGTTCGCTCGCCAGCAGTCCGGCGCAGTCCTGCAATTCGGCGAAAACGATGCGCCGCCGCTCGTCGAGGCGCTCGGCCCGGCTTGCGCGCGGGACGACGGCGGGCCGGCGGTTTCGTCGTTCGGCCGCGCCGCAATCCAGTTCGCGGACGCGCCGCGCGGCAGCAACACGATCGGCGTCACGCGCAGCGGCGCGTTCCGTCCATCGGCTCCCGCGGCACGGGGCCGCAGCCGCCGCCACACGATCCGCCCGGCGAGGCACAAACCGTCGAGCCACGCGATGTCGTAGTCGTCGATGCGTGCACGCAGCAATTCCGCCTCCCACGCCGCCGCCGGCGCCTCGAAGCCTTCAAGTTGCGCAAGGATGGCGGCGACCGCATTCGGACCGGACATGCGTGCCGCGGGTGCGACATGCTGCCAATGGGCAAGGAAACGGATGAACGCGCTCGGCGCAGCCGGCTCGACCGCGCGACGCCGCCGCGTGACCGACGTTTGCCGGATCCGTTGCAGCACCGTGCGTTCGCACCACTCGGTCGTGGCGGCATCTGCCGTGATGTGGCCGCGAAACACGGTCCCTTCCTGTTCGAGCGACGCGAGTGCGATTTCGATGTCGGCCAGCAGCACGCCGAGTGTTCGCGCCAGGTGATCCGCGGCCACCGGCGCCGATGCCGACAGCCGCGACCGCAGGATCGACTGCAGCGCATCACCCGGTTCCGGAGCGGCCGCATCCACTGGCGGCGACAGCGAGGGAACACGTGACCGGCCGGGCAACACCGCATCGAATTCCGCCAAGCGTTCGGCGGCGACCCACAGTGGCGGCGATGTCCCGTCATTCGCGGCGTCGAATCGCGCCGCCCGCCGCTGCTGCGCCAATTGCGCGAGCCAATCGGTCCAGCCGGGCCGGACGTTCGCCTCGCTGTCGGTGACACAGGCGAGTTCGAGCAGCACCGCATGCACGTCCTCGTGTGAACGCGCATCCGGCCACAGTGTCGCAGACACGTCGTCGAGCGCCGTACCGTCGAGCGTGCCGGTGGCATCGCCCGGCCGATGCACGGCGACGGCCTGCGTGCGCCGCTCCTCCGCCGGCGCATCATCGAGGAATGCATGCGGCATTGCGCGCAGGATCTCGGCCGCCAGCGGCGATGGCGCAGCGAGATCGTGCGCGCTGATCGTGATCGCGCCGGATTCGAGCCCCGTCAACAGCGCTGCCAGCCCGTCGACGTCCATCGCGCCTTCGATGCAATCCTCCAGCGTCTGCGCGACCAGCGGATGATCCGGCACGACGCGCTCTCCGGTCAGGTTTTCGGCGCACGCGACCTGGTCCGGGAACACCGCGGCCAGCAGGTCCTCGGCGCGCATCCGCTGCAATTGCGGCGGCACGCGGCGGCCGCCGGAAAACCGCGGCAGCGCCAGCGCGGTGGTGGCATTCCAGCGCCAGCGCAGGCCGAACATCGGCGCCGTCAGCACCGCCTGCACCAGCACGTCGCGCACCGTCTGCGGCGACAGGTAGCGCGCGACGTCGGCGAGCGGGAAGCTGTGGCTGGTCGACAGCGACAGCACGATCGCGTCCTCGTTCGCGGCGGCCTGCAATTCGAAGTTGAACTTGCGGCAGAACCGCTTGCGCAGCGCGAGGCCCCACGCGCGATTGATGCGGCTGCCCCACGGCGAATGGATGACGAGCTGCATGCCGCCCGATTCGTCGAAGAAGCGTTCCATGGCGAGCGCGTTCTGCGTCGGCACGAAACCCAGCTCGGCCTTCACGGCCGCGAGGTATTCGGCGATCTGCGCTGCGGCCGCACTGCCCACACCGGCTTCGTCGAGCCACCGCACCGCGTCGCCACCGTCGAGACGTGCCGCGACTTCGCCGCGCAGCCGCGACACGGCGGCCGACAACGCCTCGCTGCGGCCCGGCGCCTCGCCGATCCAGAACGGAATCGTCGGCGGCGCGCCGTGCGCATCCTCGACGCGCACGTTGCCGCGCTCGACGCGCAGGATGCGGTAGGACTGGTTGCCGAGCTGGAAGATGTCGCCGGCGAGACTCTCGACCGCGAAGTCCTCGTTGACGCTGCCGACGCGCAGGTTCTCCGGCTCCATCAGCACGTCGTAATCGGCGGTGTCCGGAATCGCGCCGCCGGACGTGATCGCGGTGAGCCGCGCCCCGCGCCGCGCGCGCAACACCCGGTACACGCCGTCGCGATGCAGCCACGCCGCGCGCCGGCCGAAGCGGCTCGAAAAGCCGTCGGCCAGCATCCGCACGATCGCATCGAACGCCTCCCGCGGCAGCGCCGCGTACGGCATCGCGCGGCGCACCAGGTCGAACAACGCATCCTCGTGCCACTCGCGGCACGCGACTTCGGCAACCAGTTGTTGCGCCAGCACGTCGCGCGGACCGGGCGGCACCGGCAGTTCGTCGAGTTCGCCGCGTCGCACCCCATCGAGCAAGGCCGCGCATTCGACGAGGTCGTCGCGGGTGGTCGGGAACAACCGCGCCTTCGGCACGCGGCCGACGCCGTGGCCGGCGCGTCCGGCGCGCTGCAGGAAGGTTGCGATTGCGTGCGGCGAACCGAGCTGGCACACGAGGTCGACGTCGCCGATGTCGATGCCGAGTTCGAGCGACGCGGTGGCGACCAGCAAGCGCAACTCGCCGCGCTTCAACCGCTGCTCGGCAGACAGACGCGACGCGCGCGACAGGCTGCCGTGGTGCGCGCCGACGACCGCCTTGCCGAGGATCTCGCCGAGCGCCCGCGCGCTGCGCTCGACTTCGCGGCGCGTGTTGACGAACAACAGCGTGGTGCGATGCGCCAGCGCAAGTTCGGCGATGCGGCGCTGGATCTGCTCGCGGATGGCGCCGGTCAACAGCGCTTCGAGCGGCGTTTCCGGCAATTCGATCGCAAGGTCGCGCGCGCGCTCGTGGCCGGTATCGACGATATGGCAATCCGCGGCATCGCCCTGCGTGAAGCCGCCGGCGCCGGTCAGGAACCGCGCCATCCGCTCCAACGGGCGCTGCGTCGCCGACAGGCCGATCCGCACGAGGCGCCGGTCGCACAGATCGTCCAGCCGTTCGAGCGACAGCGCGAGGTGCGCGCCGCGCTTGTTCGGCGCCAGCGCGTGGATTTCGTCGACAATGACGGTCTCGGTGGAAGCCAGCATGCGCCGGCCCGAGTCCGAACCGAGCAGGATGTACAGCGATTCCGGCGTGGTGACGACGATGTGCGGCGGGCGCCGCTTCATCTGCTCGCGCTCCGGCGCGGGCGTGTCGCCGGTGCGCACCATCGTGCGGATCTCGACATCCGGCAACCACAGGCGCAGCAGTTCGTCGCGCACGCCGAGCAGCGGCGCTTCGAGGTTGACCTGGATGTCGTTCGACAGCGCCTTCAGCGGCGACACGTAGACGACGCTGGTGCGATCCGGCAGGTTGCCGGCCACGCCGCGGCGCACGAGGGCGTCGATGGCGGCGAGGAACGCTGCCAACGTCTTGCCGGAACCGGTCGGCGCCGCGATCAGCGCATGGCGGCCGGACTGGATCGCCGGCCACGCCTCGCGCTGTGCCGGCGTCGGCTCGCCGAAGCGGCCGCGGAACCACGCCGCGACGGCGGGATGGAAGTTGTCGAGCGGCATCCGCCCATCATCGCAGAGACGAGTCGCGAGGCGTGAGACACCACCGTACTCACGGGGCGCTGGCCCAGTCTTCCAGGCGCAGCTTCGGTACGCGCTCGAACTCGCGGGTGTTGTTGGTGATCAGCGTGATGCCAAGCGCGAGTGCGTGCGCCGCAATCAGGGTGTCGAGCGCGCCGATCGGCGTGCCGGCAAGTTCCAGCTGCGTCCTCAACTTGCCATACTGGCGCGCGGCGTCCGCGTCAAAGGGCATGATTTCCAGCGGCAGCAGGAACTTGTCGAGCGCCACGCGGTTGCGCCGGGAGCCGCTCTTGGCCACGCCGAAGTCGAGTTCGGCGTGGGTGATGCTGGAAATGCCGATCTGTCCAGCCGCGACACCGTCGAAGTGGCGGAACACTTCCGGCGGCCGCCGGTTGATGATGTAGATGCAGATGTTGGTATCCAGCAGGTACCGCGGCGTCATGGCGCCCAGTCCGCGCGTTGTTGGCTCGCGGGTTGCTCTCGCACCATGCAAAAGCCGGGTTCGAACTCGCCAGCAGCCTCGCGCAGCACGGCCCAGGAATCGGCCATCGGCAACAGCACCACGCCGTTGGCGAAGCGCTTGGCGATGACTGCCTCACCTTCGAAGCGCAGCGCCTTGGGCAATCGCACGGCCTGGCTACGGCCGGTCATGAAAAGTTTGGCGGTATCGGTCATGGCGTGCTTCCGGGGTATCGGTCTCTCGGTATGTACCGCTAGTATATATCACAAACTCGCCGGAACAAGGGGCCGCCCGCACCTTCTACCCCGGATGCCTGCCACCTCGTCGACGAGGCAACTTGCCGCTTGCGATCCGTTTCGTACGTTCCAAGCCGCCAGCTCGGTGCGGAGCCGGCGTGTGGCCTCATCTGGCAGCCGCCACCCGCAGCGCGAAACTGCCAAGCGATCCCAGCGGGCTTGCTATGCGAGGCCGTGACGGAAGAGGCTGAAATGCAATGAAGCGAAACGACAGCCGACCCAAGGCGCCGATCGTTCAAGTCATCGACGATACGGCTACGACCACGGGCCGCCAAGGGCGCCCGGAAGCTTTCACGGCTCGATCAACCCATTCCGCACCGCGATCAGGGTCAGCTCGGCCTGGTTGCCGGCGCCGAGTTTCTGTTTGATGTTGTAGAGGTGCGTGCCGACCGTGTTCGGTGACAGCGACAACTGTTCCGCGATCTGGCCGACCGAGCGGCCCTGCGCCAGCTCGATGAACACCGCGAACTCGCGTTCGGACAAGGCGTCGACCGCGCCGGCATTGCCTTCGAGGTCACGCATCGCGAGCGCGCGGGCCGTCGCGGCATCGAGGTACAAACGCCCCGCGGCGACCGTGCGCACCGCCTCGATCAACGCTTCCGGCGCGCTGCGCTTGGCCAGGTAGCCCAGCGCGCCGGCCTTCAGCACGCGCCGTGGGAAGGCCGAATCCTCGTGCGCGGACAAGACGAGGACCTTCGCTTGCGTCTGGTGCGCCAACAGGCGGCGTACCGTTTCGAAGCCACCGATACCGGGCATCGACAGGTCCATCACGACGACATCCGGCGCGACCGCCGCGATCCGGCCGAGTGCGTCCTCGCCGCTGCCCGCTTCGGCGACGACGTCGATGTCCTCGCACGCCCCAAGCAGCAACTTGAAGCCAACCCGCACCACGGCGTGGTCGTCGACCAGCATGACGCGGATCGGAGCGGCCGCCGTCATGCCAGCGGCAGGATCGCGCTGACGCGCACCCCACCCTCCGCCGGGCTTTCGACCGCGAGCGTGCCACCGAGCGCCTCGGCGCGCTCGCGCATGCCGGCGACACCGAAGTGGCCGGGCCGTTGCCACTCGGCGCCGAGTCCGCGACCGTCGTCGCGGACGATGATGTGCAGTGCGGTCGGCGTACTGTCGATGGCGATGACGACCCGCGTCGCGCCGGCGTGGCGCAAGGCATTCGACACGGCTTCCTGCACGATCCGGTAGGTCGCCAGCGCGCAAGTGCCGCCGAGTGGCTCCGCCGGCAACGACAAGCGCGCATCGATCGTGACACCGGGGTGTTCGTGGCGCCAGCCGGCAATCCGCGAACCGAGTGTTTCGGGGAGATCGAGTTCGTCGAGTTCCGGAGCGTCGAGCCGCGGTATCAAATCGTGCACCGCCGCGTACAGCCGGCCGGCGGTGTCGGCGATGAGCCTGGCCGTCTCACGTTCCTTCACGCCGGTACCATCGCCGCCACGCGCGAGCGCGAGGGCCATGCTGTGGATCGCCGTGATCGACTGGCTGGTCTCGTCGTGCAGCTCGCGGGCAATTTGCCGACGCTCGTCCTCGATGCGTTCGCGCACGGCGGCGGCGAGTTCGCGGCTGTGCTCCGCGCGCAGCGTCGCCGCCGTGGCTTCGCGCCGGGCGTCGAGGTTGTCCTCGATCGACTGCGCGGCGCGATTGAACGCACGCGCAATCGAGCGGGCCTCGCTGACGCGGAAATCCGGCAGGCGGGTCCGGTAGTCACCGGATTCCATCCCTTGCAGGCCCTTGACGATGGTGCGGAACGGTTTCATCGCGCGGCCCGCAAGCCAGAACACCAGCATGTTGCCGAGCAGCAGCGTCGCCACGCCGACCTTCGCCAACGTGACCGTGTCGTCCCAGCCGTCGAGTACCGCGCGCGACGCATTCGCGTCGATGGTCAGGGTCGAGTCGTAGAACTCCATTTCGCTGCGCATCGGCGCCGGCTGCACGAGGTGCGCGTACCACGCCGGCGCGAAGCGGCCGGCCTTGTAGGTCGGCGGCGGCGACCGGTACAGCACGTGGCCGTCGAGGTCGCGCAACGTGATTTCGGTGGAACGCACATGGCCGAGCCGCTGCAGCGAGGTCTCGACCACCGGCAGGCTCGACTGCGCGTACAGCGTCGCAATTTCGCGCATCAGGTGCGTCGCAACCGTGTTTGCAGCGGTCGTCTCCTCGTGCACGCTGTCCCGCGTGTCGAGGATCTGGAACACGAGCAGCGCCGCGACGAAGAACGCGATCACGAACGCCAGCACGAGATTGATCTGCAGGCGCAGGCTCATGCCACCGTGACTCCGCCAGCGCCCGTCCAGCCACCGAAGTTGCCATCCGCGGCGAATGCCGCGAGCGCACGGTGCGCCATCCGCACCATGCCCGGATGGTTCGGTCCGTGCCCGGCGCCGGGCACCAGGGCCAGCCGGCTGCCGGCCAACGCCGCGTGGACGCGCCCGGCGTTGGCGGCCGGGCAGATCAGGTCGCCCGTACCATGCACGATTGCAGTCGGCACGCCGGACAGCGCTGCCGCGGCCGCGAGCAACGCCGGCTCGCCGAGGAAACATTCGCGCGCGAGGTAGTGCGCCTGCACACGGTATTTCGCGGCCAGCCGTTCCGCCGCGGGCGTGCCGAAATCGGGAACCGCATCCGGCGCCACGCCGTCCAGCGCCGACTCGAGCCGCAGCCACGCGCACGCGACGCGCCATCGCCGTGCCGGATCGCCATCTCCCGCCAGCGCTCGATCGAGCGCGGCCGCGGTGTCTTCGCCGCCGCTGGCCGGCGCATCGGCCGCAAGGATCGCGGCGGCTTCCGGCACTGTTTGCGGCCCACTGCGAAGAACGCTTCGGTCTCGGAGCGCCCGGTCAGGAACACGCTGCGCAGCAGCAGGCCGGTCACGCGTTCGCGATGCCGCGCCGCATAGGCCAGTGCCAGCGCCGCGCCCCACGATCCGCCGGCGACGAACCACGCGCGGAAGCCGAGCCGCTCGCGCAAGGATTCGATGTCGGCGATCAGCGCCGCGGTGTCGTTGTTTGCGGTGGCGCCGGTCGGCGTGCTGGCGCCGCAGCCGCGCTGGTCGAACTGCACCATCCGCCAGCGCGCGGGATCGAACGGATCGGCGTGGCGCGGGCTGCTGCCGGAGCCGGGGCCGCCATGCAGCAGCACCACGGGAATGCCGTCCCGCTCACCGCTCGCCTGCCACGCGACACGATGACCGCCACCGGCGTCGAGCATGCCGCCATCGGCGCCCGGGATCGTGGCCAAGGATGGAATGGTCGCTTCGTCCACCATCGACGGCATGCTACCGCAGCGCCCCTTCATGACGGGCCGGCTCACGAAAATCATTAGTCGAGTTTCGTGATGATCGCCATGCCACCGCGACCCCGAGTGCGGAAACTCGACCCCCACATGGGAGCCGGCAATGCCGACTTGTATCCGCCGCCCCTGCGGTATTCCATGGCCGCAGGGGCACCCGACAGAGGATCGGCACGATGAAGTGGGAAACTCCGCAAGCGATCGACCATCGTCTCGGCTTCGAAATCACGATGTACGTCGCCATCCGTTGAGCCAACGGGGCGGTCCGACCGGCCAGGACGCCGCAGTCGTGCCGGTCGCGCCGCCCCTTTTTCACGACCGGCGCGCATGCGCATCCACGTCCTGGGATCGGCCGCCGGTGGCGGATTCCCGCAATGGAACTGCAATTGCCGGCTGTGCGATGGCGCCCGCAACCGCCGGATCAAGGCACGGCCGCGCACGCAGTCGTCGATTGCCGTCACCGGGGACGGCGCGAACTGGCTGCTGTGCAACGCGTCACCCGACATCCTGACCCAGATCCGCGGTTTTCCGGGCGCACAGCCCGCCCGTGCGATCCGCGACACCGGCATCCGCGCGATCGTGCTGGTCGACGCGCAGATCGACCACACGACGGGCCTCGCGATGCTGCGTGAACATCGCCAGCCGCTCGAAATCTGGAGCACCGCCGAAGTGCGCGAGGATCTCGAGGATGGGTACCCGCTGTTCCGTTTGCTGTCCCATTATTGCGACGTCGCCTGGAACGAAATCGCGCCCGACAACACGACATTCTCCATTCCCGCGGTCCCGGGACTCGCGCTGAAGGCGATGCCGATTCCGTCCAATGCGCCGCCGTACTCGCCGCACCGCGACCGCCCGGCCGCCGGCGACAACATCGCGTTGACGATCGCGGACGTCGCGACCGGACGGAGCCTCTTCTACGCTCCGGCGCTCGGCGCCGCCCATGCCGGGGCCGGCGCCGCGATGCGCGCCGCCGACTGCGTGATGGTCGACGGAACCTGCTGGACCGACGACGAAATGGTCACGCTCGGCCTGTCATCGCGGCGCGCGCGTGACATGGGCCATCGGGCCGTCGGCGGACCCGACGGCACGCTCGCCGAGCTCACGCGGCTACCGGCGTCGACGCGGCGCATCCTGATCCACATCAACAACACGAACCCGATGCTCGACGAAGACGGCCCGGAACACGCCGCGGTGCGAGCGGCCGGCGTCGAGCTCGCGTTCGACGGCATGGAGTTCGACGCATGACGGCCCCGTGGTCCCGCGCCGAGTTCGAGGCGAAGCTGCGCGAAAAGGGCGCGGTCTACCACATCCGCCATCCGGTCAATCGCGTGCTCAACGAAGGCCGCGCCACGCCGGAACAGATCAGGCTGTGGGTCGCGAACCGCTGGTATTACCAGATTTCGATTCCGATCAAGGACGCCGCGATCCTGTCGAACTGCCCCGATCGCGAATGGCGGCGGCGCTGGGTGACGCGCATCCTCGACCACGATGGCCACGGCGATGATGCCGGCGGCATCGAGGCCTGGACGCAGCTCGCGCACGCGGTCGGGCTGCCGCGCGGTGAACTCGAGGATTGCCGCCACTTGTTGCCCGGCGTGCGTTTCGCGGTCGACGCCTACGTCAACTTCGCCCGCCGCGCGCCGTGGCAGGAAGCGGTCGCCGCGTCGCTGACCGAGATGTTCGCGTCGACGATCCACAAGGAACGCCTCGCCAACTGGCCGAAGTCCTACCCGTGGATCGCCGACGAAGGGTTCACCTACTTCCGCAACCGCGTCTCGCAGGCGCGGCGCGACGTCGAACAGGCGTTGGCGCTGACGCTCGAATACTTCGACACGCACGCGGCCCAGCTTCGCGCGCTCGACATCCTGCAGTTCAAGCTCGACGTGCTGTGGCAGATGAATGACGCGATGGCGCGCGCATTTGGCCTCGAGGGCCAGCCATGAACGACACGACCCCGGCCAGCGCCGCCGCGCCGCCACCGGCCGCGCCGATCACGCCGGTGTCGGTGCCCCGCATCGGACGCGGGTTCCGCCTGCAGTGGGAGCCGGCCCAGCAGGCCAACGTGCTGTTGTATCCGGAAGGCATGGTGACGCTGAACGGCAGCGCCGGGGAAATCCTGAAGCGCTGCGATGGCACGCGCGCAATCGCCGCCATCGTCACCGACCTCGAACAGGCCTTTGGCCAGGCCGGACTCGAGGGTGACGTCGTCGCATTCGTCGAACTCGCCGTCCGCCAACGCTGGCTCGAAATCCCATGAACGCGATTCCCGCAATTCCCGCCACCAGCACCGCCATCGGCCCGCCGTACTGGCTGCTCGCCGAACTGACGTATGCGTGTCCGCTGCACTGCCCGTTCTGCTACAACCCGGTCGATTTCGCGCAGCACACGGCGGAACTTGCGACGGACGACTGGATCCGGGTATTGCGCGAGGCGCGCGAGCTCGGTTCGGTACAGTGCGGATTCTCCGGCGGTGAACCGCTGCAGCGCGACGACCTCGAAGTCCTCGTCGCCGAAGCACACGCGCTCGGCTACTACACGAACCTGCTGACGTCCGGCATCGGCCTCAACGAGACGCGCATCGCCGCGCTGAAGGCCGCCGGGCTCGACCACATCCAGTTGTCGTTCCAGGACTCCACGCGCGAGGTCAACGACTTCCTCTCCTCGACCCGCACCTTCGACCTCAAGCGCAAGGCTGCCGCGCTGATCCGCAAGTACGACTTCGAGATGGTGATGAACTGCGTCATCCACCGCCTCAACATCGACCACATCGACGCGATCATCGCCTTCGCGGACGAAATCGGCGCGAGTTACGTCGAACTCGCCAACGCGCAGTACTACTCGTGGGCCAAGCTCAACATCGACCAGTTGCTGCCGACGCGTGAGCAACTGGAACGGGCCGAGGCCACGACCAACCGCTGGCGCGCGAAGCTCGGCAACCGGATGAAGTTGTTCTTCGTCGTGCCGGACTACTACGCGAACCGGCCGAAAAAATGCGTCAACGGCTGGGGCACGACGCTGCTGTGCATCACGCCGGACGGCACCGCGGTGCCGTGCCACACGGCGCGTTCGCTTCCGGGCCTTGCGTTCCCGAACGTGCGTGACACTCCGGTCCGGTCGATCTGGTACGACTCGGAGGGCTTCAACCGCTTCCGTGGCACCGGCTGGATGAAGGAACCCTGCCGCAGTTGCAGCGAGCAGCTCGGCTGCCTCGGCGGCTGCCGCTGCCAGGCGTACATGCTGTCCGGCGACGCCGCCAACGCCGACCCGGTGTGCGACAAGTCGCCGCACCACGACGCCGTGCGCGCCATCGTCGCAACCGCGAACCTGCCACGGGCCTCCCGCCCGCAGCCCGCCCCGCTCGTCTTCCGCGGGCGCAACGAGTCCCTTGCCGCCGGCAAGCGGGGCTAGGGAACCCTGCCGCTGGATCCCCATTTCCGGTACGCCGCGG
>JAXMHA010000032.1:0-22437 GCA_046347015.1 Lysobacterales bacterium
GCCGCCAGCGATTGCGCCAGCCGTTCGACGTCGTGCTCGCGGCCGATCAAAGGCCCCGTTCGCTCAGGCACCCGCGCTCGGGCCGGTGGCGCGAAGTGCAGGGCCGGCAACTCGTCCTTCGGCATCTCCTTGCGCAACGGCGCAATGAAGCGATAACCGAGGCCGTGGACGGTCTGGATGCAGTGGGGGTGTCCACTGTCGTCGGCGAGGGCGCGACGCAACTGCGCGATGATGCGGTTGAGTGTCGCGGGCGTGACGAAACTGTGTCCCCACACCGCATCCAGCAATTGGTCACGGGTCAGCAATTCGCCGGGATGCGCCAGGAATTCCAGCAGGACCGCGAAGGCCTTGGGCTCGACCGCCATGTCACGGCCGCTGCGCAACACACGATGCGCGGTGGAATCAACTTCCACGTCCGCGAAGGCGAACGCACCTCGACACGCCTGAACTTCCGAGCGCCTGTCGCTTTTCATGCTGGTCGTGCGCCCCACCTGCCCACGGAAGCCCTTGCCACCCGTTGCGATCGGAACTCTGCCAATTTCCCTATCGAAACATCATGACCTTGGGCTCTCCGATGCGCACTGTATTGGGAGGATGGCGGGAAGAATTACACCGGCCAGCCGCGAACCCATCCCAAAGAGGCTCACCATGAACAATCGTCTCTACATTTCAATCGCGACCGCCCTGATCGGGCTGTCCGCCGTCGCCATCAGCCACAACGCCAAGGCTTGCGGCTATGACCCGTCGCAACCCGCCGCCAGCCTGACGTGGTCACTGCCCGGCATGAACCCGGCGCCGCAAGCGGCAGCGTCCAACCCCGACTGGATCCTGAAGCCGCTCATCACCGGGATGTACGCGTTCACCTTCACCGCCGAAGGCAATGCCGGCGGCCCGCCGGACGGCACGGTCGTCGATCAGGGCTATGTGACCTGGCATGCCGACGGCACCGAGCTGATGAACTCCGGCCGGAAGTCCGCCTCGGGCAACTTCTGCATGGGCGTGTGGACGAAGACAGGGCAGCGCAGCTACGCGCTCAACCACTTCGCGCTGGCGTGGGATGACACTGGCCAGACTTTCATCGGGCCGGTCAACATCCGCGAAAACATCAATCTCGCGAATGACAACAGCGGGTACACCGGCACGTTCACGCTCGTCCAATATGCGCCGGACGGGACGACGGTCCTTGCCACCGTGGTGGGCGACATTGCGGCGTCGCGCATCACGATGGATACGAACTGAGCGGTAAAGTACCCCAGCAGGGAAATCCGGGCGCGGCGGCACGCCGCGCCCGGCGTTGCGGAATCTCAGGGTCCCGGCTTCAACACGACCCGCGCGAAATTGCGCTTGCCCACCTGCAGTACGCCCTCGAACCCGGGGCCGAACAGCCGCTGTGGATCCTCGACCACCTCGGCATCCACCCGCACGGCACGCTCGCGCAGCTTGCGATTGGCTTCGGAGTTGCTGGTCGTGAGTCCCGCCGCCGTCAACAGCGCCGGCAGGCGCAGACCCTCGGCCGGAACCGGGATCTCGGACACCGGCAGTGACGCGGTATCGCCTTCGCCGCGGACGACCGCGTGCCAACCGGCGAGTGCCCGCGCGGTTTCCGCCGCGCCCTGGAAGCGCGTCGCCAGCTCGCGCGCAAGCTCCAGCTTGAAGTCGCGCGGGTTGGCCGCGCCGGCGGCGGCCTCGCGCCGCATGCGCGCGATGTCGTCCAGCGACTTCTCGAACGACAGCAGCTCGAACCAGCGCCACATCAGCACATCGTCGATCTTCATCGTCTTGGTGACGATGTCGATCGCCGGCTCGTTGATGCCGACGTAGTTCCCGAGCGACTTCGACATCTTGTGGACGCCGTCGATGCCCTCCAGCAGCGGCATCGTCAGCACGACCTGCGGCGCCTGCCCGTGCTGCTCCTGCAAGGCGCGACCCATCAGCAGGTTGAACTTCTGGTCGGTGCCGCCGAGTTCGACGTCGCACTTGAGTGCCACTGAATCGTAGCCCTGCACCAGCGGGTACAGGAACTCGTGGATCGCGATCGGCTGCTGCGCGGCGTAACGCTTGGCGAAATCGTCGCGCTCGAGCATCCGCGCGACGGTGTGCGACGCGGCCAACCGGATCATGCCTGCCGCGTCCATCGTGCCGAACCACTCCGAATTGAACCGCAACTCGGTGCGCTCGCGGTCGAGCACCTTGAAGACCTGGGCGGCATAGGTTTCGGCGTTGGCCAGCACGTCTTCGCGCGTGAGCGGCTTGCGGGTGGCGTTCTTTCCGGACGGATCGCCGATCATCCCGGTGAAGTCGCCGATCAGGAAGATCACCGTGTGGCCGAGGTCCTGGAATTGCCGCATCTTGTTGAGCAGCACCGTATGGCCAAGGTGCAGATCCGGCGCGGTCGGGTCGAAGCCCGCCTTGACGCGCAAGGGCCGGCCCGACGCCAGCCGCGCCGCCAGTTCGTCCCGCTTGATGATTTCGTCGGCGCCCCGGCCGATCAGGTCGAGCGCCGCTTCGATTCCGGACATGACGGCCTCTGGTCACGCACGCGCGGCGCACGCACGGCGGATGCCTCCGTCCGGGACGCGCGCCGACTTGGGAAGTTGGATGTTAGACCCGCGTTAAGTGGCCGTAACGACTGCCAATTCCGAGATCAAAGTCGTTGACGGATCGGACTTCGAACTTTATCGTACGCGCCGGCCCGTGGGAATGCGATCCGTGACCGAGAGCGCCGCCGATCATCAAGCACCCACCGGAATCACCCGTTGCCGGGCCCTGCGCCGTCGTGTGCAACGCGGCTGCTTCGACTTCTATTCGCGCTTCACCGGCTGGTCATTCCAAGCCCCGGCGGCTTCGTCGCCGCTGCGCTGGCGCAACGAACACTGGGTGCTCGGCGCCGCTGCCGTCGTCCTCGCCGTCCTGATCGGCGCGGTAATGCCGGTCGGCGCCAATGCGACCCGGCGGGACGTGATGACCGAACCGCACACGACCGTCGCCCTGCCGCTGCCGCCACTCCCGGCGGCAAGCGTCGCGGACGCCGGCATCGGAGCACTCGCCGCGGGCGCCGCCGGCCCCGACTGGCAAGTCGTCAAGGTCCGGACCGGGCAATCGCTGTCGGACATCTTCCACGAGGAGAACCTGAGCGCGTCCGATCTGCAACGCGCCCTCGACGCGCCCGGCAACGGATCCTCCCTGCGCAACATCCGGCCCGGCCAGGAGTTCGCGTTCGCCCGCGACGCCGACGGCAACCTCGCGGCGATGCGCTTCGAGCGCGACGATGCGACCCGCGTCGTCATGCACTTCTCGCCCGGCGCCGTCACACAGGACATCGAGGGCCGCGCGGTCGAACGCCGCATCGAAGTCGCCCACGCCGAACTCAGGACTTCGCTGTTCGACGCCGGCGAGCGCGCCGGCATGAGCGACGCGATGATCCTGAAGCTCGCCAAGGCGTTCGGGTACGACATCGACTTCGCGCAGGACCTGCGCGTCGGCGACAGCTTCAGCGTGATCTATGACGAGGTGTACCGCGACGGTGAGCGCCTGCGCGACGGCGACATCATCGCCGCGACCTTCATCAACCAGGGCCACCGTTACACCGCAATCCGCTTCACCGACGCCAGCGGCGAGGCGCAGTACTACAGCGAAGATGGCCGCCCGCTGCGGAAGTCGTTCCTGCGCACGCCGGTCGACTTCACGCGCATCTCGTCGCGCTTCTCGGTCGCCCGCATGCATCCGATCCTCGGCTACATGCGGGCGCACCGCGGCGTCGATTACGCCGCGCCGATGGGAACGCCGATCAAGGCGGCGGGCGACGGCAAGATCATCTTCCGCGGCTGGAAGTCCGGATACGGCAACTTCGTCGTCATCCAGCACAACCGCGACATCAGCACCGCGTATGGCCACATGTCGCGGTTCGCCAACGAAAAGGTCGGCCAACGCGTGCACCAGGGTCAGGTCATCGGCTTCGTCGGCATGACCGGCCTCGCCACCGGACCCCACCTCCACTACGAATTCCGCGTCGACGGCGTGCACCGCGACCCGTTGACGGTGACGATGCCGAAGGCGGAGCCGCTGCCGCCGTCGGAAATGATCGCGTTCCGGCGGCAGTCGAAACCGTTGCTCGCGAAACTCGACTTCCTCGGCAGCTATCGCCTCGCCCGCGCGGATCCTTGATCCCCGTTCCGTCGTGGCCGATCCGCTGTTCCTCGGCCTGATTTCCGGTACCAGCGCCGACGGCATCGACGCTGCGCTGGTGGCGTTCGCGGGCAATCCCGACGCGACTTCGAAGCCACGAGTCGTCGCGACTGCGACGACGCCGTACGCGCCAGCCCTGCGCGAGGGCATCCTCGCACTTGCCCATGGTGGCGCGGCCATCACCCTCGACGAGCTTGGCCGCCTCGACATCGAAATCGGGGTTGCTTTCGCCGCGGCCGCGCAATCGCTGCTCGCCGGCGCCGGCATCGAGCCCGCTGCCGTCCGGGCAATTGGTTCGCACGGCCAGACGGTGCGCCACCGCCCGCAGTCCTCGCCGCCCTTCACCCTGCAACTGGGAGACCCGGCGACGATCGCCGAGCGTACCGGCATCCCCACCGTTGCCGATTTCCGCCGGGCCGACGTTGCGGCGGGCGGGGAAGGCGCGCCGCTGCTGCCGGCGTTGCATGCCGCGGTGCTGGCGGACCCCATCGGGACTCGCGCGGTGTTGAATCTCGGCGGCATCGCGAACCTCACGATCCTCGCGCCGGGCCGGGACGTGATCGGCTTCGACACCGGCCCCGCGAACGGCCTGCTCGACGCGTGGATCGCGCGCCATCTGGACCGTCCGTTCGACGCCGAAGGCGCGTGGGCGCGCAGCGGACGCGTCGATGCCCATCTGCTGGCCCGCCTACTCGACGATCCGTACTTCTCCCGGCCGCCGCCGAAAAGCACCGGTCGCGAGGTGTTCAACCTCGATTGGCTCGACGCCAGGCTGCCGCCCGGCATCGCGCCGGCGGACGTGCAGGTGACCTTGCTCACTCTGAGCGCACGCTCGATCGCGCGGGCTTTGTGCCTGCAGGCGCCGGACGTGCGCGACGTGTTGGCCTGCGGTGGCGGCGTGCACAACGTGACCCTGATGGATACCCTGCGTGCCGAACTCGCGCTGGCGTTCGCCGGCCGGAATCCACCGGCGCTGGCCACGACGGCCGGGTTCGGCCTCGACCCGGACTTCGTCGAGGCGATCGGCTTTGCATGGCTCGCACGGTCGCGGCTCGCGGGTACTCCCGGCAACCTGCCTTCGGTCACCGGAGCACGCGGGTCTCGCGTACTCGGGGCGATCCACGCCGCGCCTCCGGTTGGCGCCTGATCGCGCCGGCCAGCGACGAACGGCGGAATCAACCTTCGCGCGGCTCGTCACCGGCTTCCGGCGCGTCCGGGAACAACGGTGCGTCGTCGACCTTTTCGAGGGCCCGCACCGCGTCGATGAACGCGGCCGATTCGCCGGTGTTCCAGACGCCTCGCAAGTCGCCGGCACGGCCGTGGCCAAGCAGGTCGTCGGAAGTGAAGCCGAGCGCGAAGCGCACCGCATGGCGCAGCACGTCGTCGACGGTCCATCGCCGTTCCTCGGCGATCCGATTGGTACGTTCGATGATTTCGTCGTCGAGGCCGCGAATCAGGAGATCGACCATGCGTCAGGACGCCTGCGTCCACTCGGGGGCATTCGGAATGCGGTCAATTGTTGCACGTTCGGGGCGGCCTGCCGGCACCGGACGCCGCGGCCTCCAGCCCACCGCGGCGTGCTTCAAGCCGGGGGCCAAGCCAGGCCAGCAAGGCCGCTGAAGGCAACACCGCCAGCACCGTGATCAGGAAGTACGCCCGGTAGCCCGAAGCCATCACGATGCCACCGGCGAAGAAACCGAGCACCTTGCCGGGCAGGTTCAGCAATGACGACAGCAATGCATATTGGGTGGCCGTGTGGCGCACGTTCACCAACGACGACAGGAACGCCACGGTCGGTGGCCCGAGGAACCCGAGCGTGAAGTTCTCGCACGAGATGACGGCCGTCAGCGCGACGAGGTTGCCCGGATGCGCCATCAATGCGATGTACAGCAGGTTGCTCAAGCCGCACACGACGATCGCGACGAGCAAGGTCGGGCGTATGCCGAAGCGCGCCACCGCCCCACCACCGGCGAACACGCCGGCAATTCCGATCCACACGCCGTAGATCTTGGTGATGGCGCCGATTTCGGTCAGTGAGAAATGCATGTCGCGATAAAACGGACTCATGATGCCGCCGATCGTGGCCTGTTCCGGAATCTTGAACAGCAGGATGAACACCAGTGCCGCGAGCGCCAGCCGGGACCCGTAGCGGCGGAAGAAGTCGGTGAACGGGTCGACCACCGCATCGCGCATCGCGTCGCGCCATCGCACCGGCGCGGGCCGCGGCACGTCCGGTTCCCGCGCCGCGAGATTGGCGACGATCGGGATGAGCATCGCCGCGGCCATCACGACGTAGACCGTGCGCCACGCGACATGGTCGGCGAGGATCAGCGCGAAAGCACCCGCCAGCATCAAGGCCAGCCGGTAACCCAGCGAATACGTCGCGACCAGCGCGCCCTGGGCGTCGAGCGAAGCAATCTCGATGCGATAGGCATCCACTGCGATGTCCTGCGTCGCGCCGAAGAACGCGACCAGCAGCGTCGCGAACACGAACAACGGCAACCGGTCGGGAGTCCACCAAGCCATGGCAAGCAGCCCGGCGATGACGCCGAGCTGCGCCAGCAGCAACCAGCCCCGGCGACGACCGAGGCGCGCGAATCCGGGCGGGAGCCAGTGGTCGAGCAACGGTGCCCACACGAACTTGAAGACATAGGTCATGCCGGCGCTCGCGATCATCGTGATGTCGCGCAGCACGATGCCGTCCTGCTTCAGCCAGTACGCCAGGGTCCCGGCGACCAGCAGGAACGGCAGCCCCGAGGAGAAGCCGAACAGGCACATCGTGCCGGCGGCGGGCGTCGCGAAGGCGCGCCACACGGATGGGCGCGCGGGTGGGCCGCCGGTACCCGCGGTCATGCGGCGTAGTCCACCCGGTACGGCGCGTGGTCGGAGAAGCGCGGCGCGGGCGTGATCGCGCACGCACGCAGCGCGCCGCGCAACGACGGCGTGCAGATCTGGTAGTCGATGCGCCATCCGACATCGTTGGCGCGTGCCGTCCCGCGATTCGACCACCATGTGTACGCGACGGCATCCGGCTTCACCACGCGGAACGTGTCGAGCCAGCCGGTGGCTGGCGCGGGCGTCCCGTCACCGTGGTCGTCGGCAATCAGCCCGTTCAGCCACGCGCGTTCGGCCGGCAGGCAGCCGGAGTTCTTCTGGTTCGACTTCCAGTTGCGGATGTCGCGTTCGCCGCGCACGATGTTCCAGTCGCCACACAACACGTAATCGCGGCCGCTTGCGAGCCAGCCATCGAATATCCGGCGCAGCTTCCTCATCGCCTCGAACTTGAACGCCTGCCGCTCCTCGCCCGAGGATCCGGAGGGCACGTACAGCGACACCACCGACAACCTGCCGAAGCGCGCCTCGAGGTAGCGGCCCTCGTCGTCGAACGGCTTCCAGCCGATCCGGGTCAGCACCTCGTCGGGTTGGCGCCTCGCATAGATCGCGACGCCGCTGTAGCCCTTCTTCGTCACCGCGTCGCGATAGAAGCAGTGATGACCCTTGGGCCGGAACAGCGGGTCGGAGAGCTGATCCTCCTGCGCCTTGGTCTCCTGCACGCACACGACATCCGCTTTTTGCGCCCGCAGCCAATCGAAGAAGCCCTTGCTCGCGGCCGAGCGGATGCCGTTGGCGTTGAAGGTGATGATCTTCATCGGGCAGCGGCCGACGGGAGGTGGACGGAAGGATAGCAAGCGGCGGGCTGCCGCTCGTCCGACCGGGAAGGCCGCCAGGCCGGGCCGCACGGGAACGCCGCGACAACGACGGACAACTGGCTGTCGACCCGGGATTCCCCTAATCTCCATGCCGCGCCGAAAACCATCCACTGGCTGCCCGCTGCCTGCATGCTGCAACCCCACCAACGCGCGTTCTTCGACATGGCCATCGCCCGGGGCGTGCTGCAGTTCGGTGAGTTCACGCTGAAATCCGGACGCATCAGTCCGTACTTCGTCGATTTCGGCCGGATCGATTCGGGCGCCGCGCTGGCTGCGCTCGGCGCCGCTTACGCCGATGCGGCGCAGGACAGCGGCATCGGGTTCGACCGGCTCTTCGGCCCGGCCTACAAGGGCATCGCGCTCGCGGCCGCGACGGCGATCGCACTGTCGCAACGGCACGGCCGCGATGTCCCGTGGGCGTACAACCGGAAGGAAGCGAAGGACCACGGCGAAGGCGGCGTGCTGGTCGGCGCACCGCTCGCCGGGCGGGTCCTGATCGTCGACGACGTGATCACCGCCGGCACCGCGGTGCGCGAGTCGCTCACGCTGATCCGGGCCCGCGGTGCCGATGTTGCCGGCGTCCTGATCGCGCTCGACCGGCAGGAGCGTGGAACCGGCAGCGAGTCGGCCACCCGCGAACTCGCGCGGGTCGAAAGCGTACCGGTGATTGCCATTGCGACCTTTTCCGACCTCATCGAATACACCGCCGGCCGGCCCGGCAGCGCCCCGGAACGTACCCGCCTCGAAGCCTACCGCGAGCTGTACGGGGCGTGACGGGTACCGCATCGGAAGATTTCCGGCATGCCTATACTGCGCCGCATGAACTCGAACCGATGGCTGTTGCTGGTGGTGCTTGCGGTGGCCGGCGCGGGTGTTGCGCACGCCGCCGGCAACGCGACCGCGGGGCACAACCGCTACAAGTGGCGTGACGCGCATGGTGCGCTGCACTTCAGCGATGCATTGCCACCCGACGCCGCGGTGCTCGGCTATGACATCGTCAACTCGCAAGGCATCGTCGTGCGCCATGTCGACCCGGCCGCAAGCCCCGAACAAAAGGCCGCCGCCGAGGCCGAGGCTGCGAAAAAGCGGGCGAGCGAACAAGCCGAGGCCAAGCAGCGGCGCACCGACCAGCAGATGCTGGTCGCTTATCCGAGTGAAGATGACTTGCGTCGTGCGCAGCAGCGCCAGCTCCAGTTGTATGACGAAGAGGTCAAGAGCGCCCGCCTCAGCCTGAAGAGCCAGGAATCCGCGCTCGCCGGCCTGCTCGACCACGCGGCCGAGTACGAACACGAAGGCAAGGCCGTGCCGGCCCCGCTGTCGGCGAGGATCGCGGATGTGCGCGGCCAGATCGACGTGCAGCGCGGCAACATCGACCGCAAGTCCGACCAGCGCAAGCAAGCGGCAGCGAAATTCGACCAGGAGATCGCGCGCTACCGCGAGCTCAAGGCCGGCACGTCGGCACAGTGACTTCCGGTTCTGCATGACTTGCGGCGCTTTCCCTCGGCGCGCCGCACGGGTACCCTTGCCGCCTCCGGTGCACCCCTCGGGAGTCGGCGATGCAGAAGATCCTGGTGGCCAGCTCGAAAGGCGGCTGCGGCAAGACCACGCTCGCAACCAATCTCGCGGCGCATGAAGCACTGGCAGGTCGCAACACCGTGCTGGTCGACGCCGACCGCCAGGGCTCGGGCCTGCACTGGTGCGAGAAGCGGGCGCCACTGGCGACTCCGGTCCTGCCGCTGGCAGGCCTGCGGCGCGACTGGCCACGCCACGTTCCGGAGGGAACCGACCGCGTGGTGATCGACAGCCCTGCCGGCATCCAGACTGACGAAGTGGCCGAGCTCGTCGACGCGATCGACGCCGTGCTGGTGCCGATCCTGCCCTCCACGATCGACCTCGAAGCCACGTCGGCGTTCCTTTCCGGCCTCGCGAAGATCCCGGCCATCAAGCGCGGACGGCTCCCGGTGGGTCTCGTCGCCAACCGGTTGAAGCCCTGGACCAACGCCACGCAACAGGCGCTCGAAGCCATGCGCGAACTGCCGTTCCCGGTCGTGGCCGAGCTCCGCGACACGCAGGCGTACGTTCTCGTCTGCGCACTCGGCAAGAGCATCTTCGACTATCAGTCCGAACTCCTGAAGTCACATCAGGACGACTGGTCGAAGCTGTTCCGCTGGCTGAAGCGCGCCGCCTGACGCGCGCGCGGCTGCGGCGGCAGCTTTACTTCTATTTGCAACATTCCCGCCCGCGCGGCGGAACGAATCGCGCCGTCACGCGATCCTGAAGCGTGCGGTCATCCGGCCGCTTGCCGAGCTACCGATATGCGCACACGAATTGCCGTCTCCCTCGCCGCCGCATTGCTGACCGCGGGCGCCGCCGCAGCCCAACCGGGTGCGCCGAACGCCCAGGAAGGATCCCGCAAGTCATTCGTCGACAGGATCGATGCAAACCACGATGGCACAGTGACCAAGGCCGAGTACCAGGCGTTCGTCGACCGACGGTTCGAGCGCCTCGATACCAATCATGACGGCTACATCGACGCGGACGAAGCGGCCGCCCATTCGGGTGGCCGGCATTCGTCCAAGCGCGGCGGGATGATCCAGCGCCTCGACGCCAATGGGGACGGCAAGATCAGCAAGGCCGAATTCGAGGCCGGATCGATGAAGCGCTTCGAGCGCCTGAGCGGCGGCGCCGATTCGATCAGCGACGACCAGTTGGACAATGCCCTGAAGCAACAGCACGAACGCCACGGTGCGGGCCACGAGGATGACGCGGGCTCGGACTGACGCGGCCCCGATGACCGGACCGGATGCCTGACGGGGCAGCGCGGGAGACAGATTGAGTGGCCGCCCACGCGGATCCTCGGGCTTGACGGCGGTAGCGGGTTCTCGGGCATCATCGCGATGCGGGTCTGGCGGCGCCGGCACGGCCGATCGTAACTCGGGCGAATCGCCAGTCCGAACGGAGTCCGGTCATGCCGAACCGTGAAATCGTCCTGCTCCGCCACGCCCATGCCGAACCGGCCACGGCCGGCATCGCCGACCACGACCGCTCGCTCGACGCGCATGGCCATCGGGAAGCCGATGCGGCGGCGGCTTGGCTCGCCGGCCAGGCCGTCGCGCCCGACCGCATCCTGTGCTCGGCCGCGATGCGCGCCCGCCAGACCTGCGCGCCCGTCCTCGCCGTGCTCGGACTCGGCGAACCGCACATCGACGACCGCATCTACGATGCGTCGGCAGGCACCCTGATCGACGTTCTCGACGAAAATTCCGATGCGCGTTGCCTCCTGCTGGTCGGCCACAATCCGGGTCTCGAATCCGTGGCGGCGCTGCTCAGCACCGGCGCGTCCGACATGGGCCGCGGGCTGCCCCCCGGAGGCATTGTGCGGCTGGTCGTGCCGGAAGGCCGCGCGCTCGAGCCGGGCAGCGCCGAGATTCGTCAATTCTGGTGGCCGTGACAGGGGGCGGATCCGTGCGCATTGCGGCCACCGCCGTCCTGCTCGCGCTGGCCATCTGCGTCCCCGCGGTCGCCGACACCGGGGCCGCAACCGAAACCGTCCAACTCGACAGCGCGCGCTGCGAGGCCGAGTTCCGCATCAAGGTCCTGTGGCTCTTTCGCATCGAGGGGCGATTCGGAAAAGTTGCCGGCACGGTCACCATCGATCGCGGGCGTGACGAAGGGAGGGTCGACGCAACGATCGACGCGAGCAGCGTCGACATGGACGACCGGGTCTACACCGGATGGGTCAAGTCACCGGAGTTCTTCGACGTCGCGCAGTTCCCGGAAATCCATTTCCGGTCCGGCGCGTTCCCGTTGCGCCGCATCGAGACCGGCGGCGACCTGCCCGGCACACTGACCGTCCGCGGCATCGAGCGGACCGTCAGTTTCCGCCTGGACCCCGCAACGTGCCCGCATCCTGCGTACGACTGCGCGGTCACCGCGAAGGCGACCATCCGGCGCACCGACTTCGGGATGCACTCGCGGCTCGGCACGTTGTCGGACAAGGTCGGGTTGGCGCTCCGGATCTATGCGGTACCCGCGACCGCGCGGCTGGCGCCGTGACGCCCCCGGTCGTGCGCCTCGCCGCGCTGGCGCTCGCCGCGCTGGCCCTTGGCGGCTGTGCCTTCGACCGGCAGCTCGCGAAGCGCGCCGACGCCGTCGTCGCCGCGTCGCGCGCGACCACCGTGACATGCGCGAGGGCGGACCATTGCGCCATCGATTCGCCCTACCACGCGCTCGCCGCGGCGGCGCGGGCCGCGAGCCGGCCGGGCGCACCGGTGCACTACGTCAACGTGCTCGAGCACGGCGAGGATGCCTTGTTGCTGCGCGTCCACCTGATCCGCGCGGCGCGGCGCAGCATCGACATCCAGACCTTCATCTGGGCCGAGGACGATGCCGGCTGGCTGGTGCTCGACGAACTGCTCGCTGCGGCGCGCCGCGGGGTGCACGTCAGGATCCTCGTCGACCAGTTGTTCTCGCTCGACAACGTCGAGTGGCTGTCGCGAATTGCACGTGCGCACGTGAACCTCGAGTTCCGCGTCTACAACCCGACGTTCTCGAAGGCCGTGACGCCGCCACTCGAGTTCGCGGCCGGCGTGCTGTGCTGCTTCTCGAAGTTCAACGAACGCATGCACAACAAGTTGTTCCTCGTCGACGACGACATCGGCATCGCCGGCGGACGCAACTACGAGAATCGCTATTTCGACTGGGACCCGGAATTCGACTACCGTGACCGCGACGTGCTGGTGACGGGCCCGGGCGCCGGACGCGAGATGCGGCGCTCGTTCAACGAGTTCTGGAACGACCCGGAGGCGGTGCCGCTGACGCGGCTGAACGACGTCAACCAGCGCATCGTCGCCGACGCGGGCCAGGGCACGCGGCTGCCACCCCCAACCGGCGCCGACTGGGCGCGGATCGCCAACCTGCGCGAGCGCGCCGACGACCCGGCCTACATCGCGGACCACTTCGTCCGCTTCGTGTTGCGCGCCGGCGGCGTCGATTACTTTTCCGACGCACCCGGGAAACCGCGCCATCCGGACCGGCCGGGCGACAGGATCCTGACCGACACACTCGCGAACCTCGTCGCCGGCGCGCGGACCGAGGTCGTCTTCGAGACGCCGTACCTCGTCTTGTCGCGGCGCGCACGCAGGATCTTCCGGTCGCTGCGCAAGCACGATCCGCCGGTGCCGGTGATCGTGTCGACGAATTCGCTCGCCGCCACCGACGCGTTCTACGTCTACGCGTTGTCGTACAAGTACAAGAAGCGCTACCTCAAGCGGCTCGGGTTCGAGATCCACGAGTTCAAGCCGTTCCCGACCGATGCCGCGCGGATGATCCGGGGCTACGCATCGCTGCGCGGCGGCCCGAACTCGGGCCGTTACCAGCGCTACGGCCCCTCGCCGCTGACGCAGGGTGGCGTGCGGCTTGGGCTGCACGCGAAATCGCTGGTCATCGACCAGTCGGTCGCGATGATCGGCTCGCACAACTTCGACCCGCGGTCCGACAACACCAACACCGAGTCCGGCTTCATCATCCACGACCGGGCGGTCTCGGCGCGGGTGCGCGAGGCGATCCTCGAGGACGCCGCGCCACGCAACGCCTGGACGATCGCGAGGCGCCAGCGTCCGCAGTTCATCGAGGAGCTCAACGACCTGTTCGCGGACCTGTCGACCGCGCTGCCGATCTTCGACATCTGGCCATTCCGCTACGCGTCCAGCTTCGAGCTGAAACCCGGCTGCCAGCCCTTGCCGCCGGGTGATCCGCGCTTCCACGAGTGCTACACCGACGTCGGCGACTTCCCGGACGTCGAATTGCCGATGAAAACGATCTACACCCGGATCATCACGGCGTTCGGCGCGGGATTCGTCGGCGTCCTCTGACCCTTGTGCGGCCCGATACCCTTCCAGCCGGAGCCCTCCGGCCGGCGGGGAGACGACGTCGCGGCGCGCATTGACGACGCGCCGTCCCGCTGGCAGTCTGGCGCGTCACCTTCCGCGGGGAGTCCTCCGATGGCACTCACGATCAACATCGATCTCGGCGATGCCGACCTGCAACACTTCATCGACTCGATGCATGCGGCACAGCGCGAGGCCAAGGGCCTGTCGGCGAAAGACGTGACGGACGCGGCGATGAAGCTGCTGGCGGGCGGCCGGAGCGTGGAGTTGCCGAACTTCATCGCCGAGCGGCTGGCGAAGCTCGACAACATGATCTCGATGGTCCTCGACGAAGGCTTCGCCCTGCCCGACGAGGACAAGAGCCGGGTCCTGGCGTGCCTCACCTACTTCGCGAACCCGAAGGACGTGATCCCGGATGACGTGCCCGTGCTCGGCTATCTCGACGATGCAATCATGATCGAGTTGTGCGTGCGCGAACTGCACTATGAGCTCGAGGCCTACGACGATTTCAACGACTACCGGCAACGCGAAGCGAAACTGCGCGGTGTCGACCCGGCGACGCTGAAGACGAAGCGGGTCGAATGGGCCGAAGCCCGGCGCGAGGAAGTGATCGACCGCATGCGCAAGCGCCGCAGCATGAGCTACCGGAGCGATTCCGGCGGGAGCCTGTTCTCGGTCCGGTGACGCGAGGGATGCCTTGGTCGGGGCATCCCGGACGCCGCGCGCCTCAAGGCAAGCTGTTCGGATCGACCCCGGACGACACCAGCCACGCGATCAGCGCGGCATAGCCGAACGCGCCGCCGACCACGGCGACGACGAACAGCACGTTGACCACCCAGCCGTACCACGGCATCGGTGGCCGTATCGTCGGCAATGGCTCCGTCGGCTGGACACCGCGAAACACGACCAGCGTCCCGGCCATCAGGTCGTGCAGTGCTTGCTTGCGCGCGGTCCAGCCCGCCAGCATGAAGCCGATCTCGAGGGGTATCGACGAGACGATCTTGCCGAAGTAGCGTCCGGTCGCCTTGCCGAAGCCGATGCGTGAACCATGGTCGTCGACGACCTTGAGGTTCATCGCCGCCTTGCCCGGCGTCGCCTGCAGCTTGCCGGACTCGAACAGCGAGAAATACAGCCAGGACCCGACGAACGCGACCAGCATCAT
Organism: Lysobacterales bacterium; assembly: GCA_046347015.1. Lineage (GTDB taxonomy): Bacteria > Pseudomonadota > Gammaproteobacteria > Xanthomonadales > Rhodanobacteraceae > Dokdonella_A. The sequence continues at coordinate 14,946 of JAXMHA010000032.1, forward strand.
CAGCGAGGCGCCGCCGATGGCGGCCCCGACATCGCCCTTGGCCAGCGCGGCCAGCGACCCGCCCGAGATCACCACTTCGACGATGGTCGCGGCTATCGCCAGCAGGATGCCGTCGATGACATAGGCCGCGCAGCGGCGCCAGAATCCCGCGTGGATCGCGGGTCCCGGGGGCAGCGGACCACCGCCCCACGATGGCGACATCCCGCCCGCGTCCGTGGCGGGCGCGACCTCGGCAGCCGGCATGACGGCAGGCTTCGGTGCCGCCGGTGCGATTGCCGCCACGCCAGCCTCCGGCGCGACCGCGGATGCGGCTACCGCGGTACCTGCGGGCGCCGCCACGGCCGCGGCATCGACCCACGGCTGCCATTCGGAACTGCCGATCGGCGCGATTTTCAAGGTACGGGGCCATTCGCCGCGCGCGACCCGCTCCTCGATGAACTTGCGCGGCAACGGTCCACGCGCGATGTTGCCGACCAGCGCGTAGACCGCCGCCTCGCCGTCGAGCGGAACGATTTCGGCTTCCCCGCCATGGGCCTCGATGCCGGTCAGCAGGTTCTCGAGCTTGGCGAGCACCGGACTTTCCTTGATCGTCAGCGGCGCGCGCGGCAGCAACTGGCCGCTGAAGCGCGCCGGCTCGATCTGGAAGTACGCCGCCAATTCGGTCCAGACCGTGTCCGGGTCGCGTCCCGGCAGCACGCCGCCGGTCAAAACCAGTGCGTAGGTGTTGGTTTCCATCGTGGTTCCCCCGTGTCGATCGTTCGTCGTGATCGCCGCGTCGTCGCTCAAGTCCGCTCGAGGATCGCCGCAACGCCCATGCCCCCGGCCGTGCAGATCGAAATCAGTCCGCGGCCCGAGCCTTTCTCCGCCAGCAGTTTCGCCAATGTCGCGACCAGGCGTGCGCCGGTCGCGGCGAACGGATGGCCGGTGGCGAGGCTCGATCCGGTCACGTTGAGCCTGGCAGGATCGATCGAGCCGAGCGGCCGGTCCCGTCCGAGCCGGTTGCGGCAATAGTCTGCCGATTCCCACGCACGTAGCGTGCACAACACCTGCGCGGCGAACGCTTCGTGGATTTCATAGAAGTCGAAATCCTGCAACGTGAGTCCGTGCGCGTCGAGGAGGCGCGGTACGGCAATGGTCGGCGCCATCAGCAGGCCCTCGCCGTGCAGGTAATCGACCGCGGCAACCCGCGCGTCGATGAACCAAGCCTGCACTGGCAGGGCGCGCGCGGCCACCCAATCCTCGCTCGCCAGCAGCACCGCGGCACTGCCATCGGACAGCGCCGACGAATTGCCGGCCGTCAACGTGCCTTGGCCCGATGTCCTGTCGAACGCCAACGGCAGCTTGGCGAGCTTCTCCACCGACGTGTCGGTGCGTAGCACGTTGTCTCGCTCGACGCCGCGGAACGGCACCACGAGGTCGGCAAGGAAGCCGCGCTCGTACGCCGCGGCCAGCTTGTGGTGGCTCGACAGCGCATATTCGTCCTGTGCCTCGCGTGGGATCTTCCACTCGCGCGCCATGCGTTCGCAGTGCTGGCCCATCGACAGCCCGGTGCGCGGCTCGGCGACGCCGGGAAACTCGGGCTTCAACTCGGACAACGAAAATCCCTTGAGCGCGGCCCGCGCCTTCTCCATCGGTGTCTTCGCGCGATTGACAGTCAGGAACCGCTCGCGCAGCCGCCGCGAATAGACGATCGGTACGTCGCTCGTCGTGTCGCTGCCGCCGGCAATGCCGGCGTCGATCTGTCCCGTCGCGATCTTGTCGGCAATGATGATCGCGTTGTCGAGCGACGTCCCGCACGCACGCGCCGTCGTGATGCCGGGCGTGGTTGCCGCGAGGCCCGACGACAGCGTGGCCTCGCGGGCGAGGTTCCAGTCCGAGGCGTGGCGGATCACCGCGCCGAACGCGACCTCGCCGAGCTCGGCGCCGTGCAGCCCGTAGCGTTCGACCAGCACGCCGAGCGTCTTCACCGCGAGCCCGAAGTTGCCGACGTCGGCATACGCGGTGTTGTTGCGGCAGAACGGAATGCGCACGCCACCGACGACCGCCACCTTGCGCAACGTCGTCATGGGCGGAAGCCGCGATCGGGGCGGATTCGTGGCGGTTGCGGCATGGCCGGCATTGTAAGGCAGCCCCAATGGCGATTCACCGCGTCACGCGTGGCGCGATGGCGCATCGGAAGGCACGAAGATCGCGGCCGACTCGCTCCACATTTGCCATGCGGAAGGCTCTTCGGCGAGGCGCCGGTCGAGGTGGGCCGCATAGCGCTCGAGGACGGTTCCGGCATCGGCGCCCCGGGGCAGCGTTTCGACCCAGAGGTCACGACTGCCCCGCTCGCCATCGACACCACCACTGAAGATTGCGATCCGCGCGCCGGCGCCGATCGCGAGTTCGGCCAGACCGGCAGGCAAGCGTGCCGGTCGCCCGAGCAATGTCACGCCGGCCGCCGGCCGCCCGTCCTGGGCCGGCAGATCGAGCATGCCGACGATGCCCTCGCCGCGGGCGAGCGCAGCGCGGGCCCGCGCCCGGCTGCCGCCGGTGAAGATGGCACCGAGTCCACCCCGGCGGCCGAGGAGGCGCGTGCGCAACGCCGCGTACCACAGCGACACCCGGCTCGCGCCGAGATCGTGGGCCGTCGGCGAACGGGCGAGGAAATGTGCCGGAATGCCCTGCGCGCGCAACACCGGCCAGATCCACATCGCAGCGCCCCAGTGGAACGTCAGCAGCACGCAGGCTTCGCCGGCTGCCGGCCATTCGCCGCGCACCGCGATATGGCGCCGCCACCACCGTTCGCTGCGAAGCACGCAAAGATACGTGTCGCACCGCTCCACCCATCGCAGCAGCCGGAAACGCTGCGCGAACGTCGCCTCGCGACCGGCAGCGGCGCCGAGCAACGGCGCGGCGGCCGACCACGCGACCTCGGCCGCGCCATGCTGGAACGACCCCCGCCGCGACAGCCATCTCAGCAAGCGAAAGCCGACCGGCCACGGCAGCAGCGCCGCAACGAGCGGCAGCCCGACAAGGCCAATCGCATCCACCACGTTGCGGCGCCAGCGTTGCCCGGCCGGAGCCTTCACGTCCGCAACTTCCGGAACATCATCCGGTACGGTTCATCGCGCAGGCCGAGCGCGGCGTACGTCCGTTGCGCGCGATCGTTGCCCTGCTCGACGTACAGGCGCAGCCCGACCGCATCGGCCGCGCGCGCACGCTTTTCTGCTTCCGCGAACAAGGCACGGAACACGCCGTGCCGTCGCGCATCCGGCACGACGTACACGCTTTGCAGCCACCACCAGTCGCCGTTGCGCCAATCGCTCCACTCAAAGGTCACCTGCAGGCACCCGGCTGGCGCGCCACCGTATTCGGCAACCAGATAGAACCCGTGGCGCGGGTCGTCGAACACGGCCGCGACGCCGAGTGTCAACACCCCACGATCGAGCGACTTGCGCTCGGTTTCGAGGGCCATCGCGAGGTTGCATTCGACGAGGAACGGCGCGTCGTCGACGCGCGCATTGCGTACCGCGACCGCCGCATCGATCATGGAACCCTCCCCGGCGCCCTTTGGCGGGACAGATGACCTTGCAGCACCCCGAGTTCGTCGTCGAATCCTGCCGCCTCGCGGGTCTCCATCGTGCCGGCGCGATGGCGATGGCGGACTACCAGACCCGCAACCGGGAGCAGCTGCGCGCCAGCATGCCGGCTCGTGACGAGGCGTTCTACACGCCGGACTGGTGGCAGGCCCGGATCGACGCCTACCCCGGCGAATTCGCGGCGCAGCGCGCGCTTCGCCTCGTGTTGCTCGACGCGGATCGCGTCGTCGGCACGATCACGCTCGACGGCATCCAGCGCGGTGCGCTGCAATCGGCCTACCTCGGCTACGGCATCGACGCCGGACACGAGGGGCGCGGGCTCATGACACAGGCGCTGCCGCACGCGATCGACATCGCATTCACGACGTTCGGCCTGCACCGGATCAGCGCGAACCACGTCCCCGGCAACGTCCGCAGCGAGCGTTTGCTCGCGCGGCTCGGTTTCCAGCGTGAAGGTTTCGCGCACAGTTACCTCCGGCTCGACGGCGTCTGGCGCGACCACGTCTTGAACAGCCTCGTCAATCCGCACGATTAGCCCCCTTCCGTCGCGCGCGCGAACTGCCGAGCTTGCGCGTCAACGTATTCCGCCCGACGCCAAGCGCCGCCGCCGCCTTCTGTCGATGCCCGTCGTGCGCGGCGAGCGCGGCGTCCAACAGGATGCGATCAAAGCGAGCGCGAGCGCGCGCGTGCAGATCGTTTGCTCCATTCTCGAGTTCGCCTTCGGCCCACGCGCGAAGCGCGAATTCCCAAGCCGCTTCCCCGCCGGGCGGTGCCGGCTGGACGGCGCCGGCTTCGTCGAGATCCTCGCGTCGGATCCCGGGGCCGGGTGCAATGATGGCCAGGCGACGGCACAGGTTTTCCAGTTGCCGGACGTTGCCGGGAAAATCCCGTTTTGCGAGCGCAACCAGCGCGGCCGGCGTGAAGTGCTTCTCCGGCACCTTCAACTCGCGAGCGGCATCGGCGAGGAAGCGCCGTGCCAGCAGCGGCACGTCGCCGCGCCGCTCGCGCAGCGCCGGCAGGCGGATCCGGACCACGTCGAGGCGATGCAGCAGGTCGGCGCGGAACTCGCCGCGTGCAGCCTTCGCGTCGACATCCTGATGGGTTGCCGCCAGCACGCGTACGTTGGCGCGGATCAGCTCGCGCCCGCCGACGCGATAGAACTCGCCGCCGGCCAACACCCGCAGCAGGCGTGTCTGGAGCGCCAGCGGCATGTCGCCGATCTCGTCGAGGAACAGCGTGCCGCCTTCGGCCTGCTCGAAGCGTCCGACGCTGCGCCGCTGCGCGCCGGTGAAGGCACCGGCTTCGTGGCCGAACAACTCCGACTCCAGCAATTCGGCCGGAATCGCCGCGGTATTGAGTGCGACAAACGGCCGCGCGCGGCGCGTGCTCTCTTCGTGGAGTGCGCGCGCGACCAGTTCCTTGCCGGTGCCGGTGTCGCCGGTGATGAGCACGTTGAGGTCGCTCGCGGCGACGCGTCCGATGCGCCGGAACACTTCGCGCATCGCCGGGCTTTCCCCCAGCAACGCATGCCGCGGCGTGTCCGGCATTCCGGAAGGCGCCGCTTCCGCCGATGCCGACAACGCACGGCGCACCGAAGCCAGCGCCTGCTCGAGATCGAACGGTTTCGGGAGGTAGTCGACGGCGCCTTCGCGGTAGGCCGCCGCGGTCGTTGCGACGTCGGTGAACGCGCTCATCACGATCACCGGCAGGTCCCGCCGTGACTGCTTGATCGCGCGCAACAGCGCAAGCCCGTCGCCGCCGGGAAGGCGCACGTCACTGAGAACCAGATTTGGCGCGCTTCGCGCCAAGGCTCGTTCGGCCGATTCCGCGTCGGCGAATTCGATGGCCGTGTACCCGGCGTCGTGCAACGCCGTCGCCAGCACGAAGCGCACCGAGCGGTCGTCGTCGACGATCCAGATCTCACTCATGCGCCGTGCTCCGGTGTGCGTGGATGACGCGGCAGCAACAGCACGAAGCACGAACCCGGATTGCGCGGTCGATACGCCAGTTCACCGCCGTGTTCGCGGGCGATTTCGCGCGCCAGCGCGAGGCCGAGGCCGGTCCCGTGCACGCGCCCCGACACCAGCGGTTCAAACAGCGTCTGCGCGATCGCGTCCGGCACGCCGTTGCCATCATCTTCGACTTCGATGCGCAGCGCGGCGACCCGTCGCCCGGTCGCATCGCGCAAGCCCGCTTCGTCGCGCGTACGCAGCACGACACGTTGCGCCTCGGCCTCGATCGCGTTGCGCACGAGGTTCAGCAACGCCTGCAACACGCGATCGGGGTCGCCGTGCCAGGCAGGCAGGGTCGGGTCGTAATCGCGCACCACGACGACATCCGGCCGTTCCGCCGCCAGCAGTTCGATGACGCGTTCGAGCAACGCATGCACGTTGACTGCGCGCGTCGCCGTCACATTGCGCGCACCAAGCAAGCGTTCGGCGAGCGTCGCAAGACGCAGGCTCTCGTCGCGGATCAACTGCGCGAGTTCGCGTTGCCCGGCATCCGTCGCGCGCTGCCCGAGCAACTGCGCCGCGCCGGAAATCGCCGCGAGCGGATTGCGCACTTCGTGCGCGAAACCGCGCAATGACTCGGACACGCGCGTCGCTTCCGCGCGCGGCGCTGCCGGATGCACCTCGACCAGAAGTCCGTCCGCGTGCGGCGTCAGCGTGACATCGAGGCGCGACTCACGTTCCGGCGCCGCGCAGACGACGGCATCGTGGCACACGTGCACGCGCGACTCGGCGCGGGCTCGCGACGCCAGCGCGTGCAGTTGCTCTCCATTCGGCCGCAGGACCTCGAGCGTGCGGCCGATGATGCGCGTCCGACCGATTCCGGTGTGTTCGGCGAACGCCGAATTTGCTCGCGTGACGACGCCGTGAACGTCCAGCACCGCGACGCCGGTGGCGAGGGTTTCGAGCAGGTCGGCGTCCCCGATGGTGCGGTTCATTGCACCAATCTAGTGCACAAGCAAGCCCCCGGCAAGCTCAACGCGCGACCCGGAAAGTCAGGTTGTAGCGCAGCGGGCCGGTCAAAGGATGGTGGTCCGCCTTGATTGGCAGCACGCCGTGGTAGCGCATCCGCGACGGGCCGCCCCACACCACAACGTCGCCGTGAACGAGCCGAATGCGCCGCTGCGGATCCTTGCGTTCGAGGCCGCCGAACAGGAAGGTCGCCGGCACGCCGAGCGACACCGACACGATCGGCGCGCGGCGATCGCGCTCGTCGTGGTCCTGGTGCAAGGTCAATCGAGTGCCGGCTTCGTAGCGATTGATCAGGCACACGTCCGGCGCGTAGTCGTCGAAGTCGCTTTCGCGGGCGGCGTCATGTGCGAGCCGCGCAAACACTTCCGGCATCGCCGGCCAAGGCTTCGCGATTTCCGGATCGACTTCCGTGTAGCGATAGCCGCGCCGGTCGCTGTACCACCCGACCGCACCGCAGTTGGTCATCGCGACCGACATTCGTTGGCCGCCCGGTGTCACGAGGTGGCGGAACGGCGACACCGCTGCGATGCGCGCGAATTCCGCGACGAGTTCTTCCGCGATGTCCCAGGCGAAGCCGCACAGCACCCTTGCGCCGGGCGCGAGTTCCTCGCGTGCGCGGATTGGCGGATCCGAATCAAAAAGTGACAAGGACGAAGACATGCCGGATAACTGGTGTGCTGGTCGAGGCATCGTCGCTCATCCTAGCCCCATGCATCCGCTGCGACGCGGGTTGTCGCACCTCGGGCGAAACTTTCACGGTCACCACGAGAGATCGGTCATGAGTGTGTCGGGCAATCCACACGGATGCAGCGTCAGGTTGTGGGGCATGCGCCCCGTGCATTGGGGTTTGCGCATGGTCGGCGCCGACCCGGAGTTGACGATCGCGTCGCTGCCCCCAACGAGCTATCGCGAAGTCGCCCGGTTCCT
>JAXMHA010000033.1:0-20078 GCA_046347015.1 Lysobacterales bacterium
AGAGCGACCCGATGCTGCAGCACCTGACCGTCGTGACGACCGGCGGCACGATCGACAAGATCTATTTCGACAGCAAGAGCCGGTACGAAGTCGGCGAACCGCAGATCGGCGAGATCCTGCGCACGCTCGGAGTCGCCTTCACGTTCGACGTCGTGCCGGTACTGCGCAAGGACAGCCTCGACCTCGACGACTCCGACCGGCAGGCAATCCGCACCGCGGTCGAAGGCTGCCCGGGGCGCCACGTGCTGGTCACGCACGGCACCGACACGATGGTCGAAACGGCTCGGCAGCTGGCCGGCATCGCGGGCAAGGTCATCGTGCTGACCGGCGCGCTGAATCCCGCGCTGTTCCGGGGCTCCGACGCCGTGTTCAACATCGGCTGCGCGGTCGGCGCGGTCCAGGTCCTGGGCGACGGGGTCTACATCGCGATGAACGGGCGCATCTGGGATCCCGCGCGCGTGCGCAAGAACCGCGACGCGAACCGCTTCGAATCCGTCGCGTAGCGACCTCGACACCACGGCGGCCGGCACCGCACGACGGCCAGCGTTCCGCCTGTCGATCCGGTTCCGCAGGAGGGCCTCCATTCCTGCCGCGCGCCAACACCTTCCGCCGCCCGTGCCGTGGTCCCTCCCGCGGGTCGCCCTTCCCGGGATCGCCGTTTGCCGGCAAACCGCGTCGCGACGTGGACTGCCGGGACCGCAAGACAGCCGCCCCATCACATATTGCGAACGATTCTCGTTTGTGTTCGAATTCAGTATCGCCGACCTGCAAGGCTCCAGCAGGGGTCGCGCGCTGATTTGCCGGGGATCGTGAATGACCACGCCGTACATCAAGAGCCGACGGCACCTGGCGCCGCGCTGGGCGCGGGCCGACCGTGCGCCGATCGCGACGCTGGCGGCCGGAATTGCGCTCACGCTGCCGCTCCTGTCGCAGCCGGTGTCGGCAGCGGACTCCGCGTCCGACTCGACCGCCCTCGCCGACTCCGCCAGCGCGCAGAACCTGCCGACCATCGAGGTCGAAGGCCATCATGTCGAGGGCTACAAGGTGGATTCGGCGGAGGGGCCGAAATACCTGAGGCCCCTCATCGACACGACGCAATCGATCCAGATCATTCCGTCGGACCTCGTCCAGGACCAGGCGGCGACAACGCTGACCGAAGCGCTGCGCAACGCCGCGGGCGTCGGAACGTTCTACGCCGGCGAGAACGGCACGACATCCACCGGCGACACCGTCTACATGCGTGGCTTCGACACGTCGAACAGCATCTACGTCGATGGCGTACGCGACATGGGCAGCGTGTCGCGCGACCTGTTCAACATCCAGCAGATCGAAGTCACCAAGGGGCCTTCGGGCAGCGACTACGGGCGGACCGCGCCGAGCGGCTCGATCAATCTCGTCAGCAAGCAGCCGTTGCTCGACGACTTCGCGACCGGCGCGCTGTCGTACGGCACCGCCAGCCAGAAGCGCCTCACCGCGGACTTCAACCGGGAGATCGCGGGCCTCGACGGTGCCGCGTTCCGCCTCAACGTCATGGGCCAGGACAGCGGCGTGCCCGGGCGCCACGAGGTGGAGAACGACCGCTGGGGCATCGCCCCGACGATCGCGTTCGGCCTCGGCTCGCCGACGCGCGTGTACGTCGACCTGCTGCACGTCCGGCAGGACAACGTTCCCGACGGCGGCATCCCGACCATCGGCCTGCCCGGCTACACCTCGCCCGATCCCGGCCGTCCGGAAATCGGCACCGCGCCCCGCGTCGACCCGAGCAACTTCTACGGCACGGCCGACGATCACGACCACAACACGACCGACATGGCGACGTTGCTGGTCGACCACGACTTCGACAATGCGGCGTCGTTGACGAACACGACGCGCTGGGGGCGCACGCACCAGGACTACCTGCTGACCTCCTTCACGGCGACCAGCGCGAACTTCATCACGCCGGACCTCGACGATCCATCCACCTGGATGATCGAGCGCGACCGGCCGAACTTCAAGGACCAGACCAACCGCATCGCGACCAACCAGACCAACCTGCGCTTCCATTCGGGCACTGGCAGCGTCGCCAACGACGTCAGTGCGGGGCTCGAACTGATCCGCGAAGAAGCGGCCACGACGGGGCTCGGCGCGCTGGACGGCAGCGCGTGGCCACCGGCGAATCTCTATGATCCAGACCCCCACCAGGGAGGACTCGTCTGGGGTCCGAACGGGGCGATGAGCCACGGCAGGACCGACACCGAAGCGGTCTACCTGTTCGATGCGCTGACCTTCGATCCGCATTGGCAGGCCAACGTCGGCGTCCGCTTCGACCACTACCGGACCGATTTCGAAAGCCTCGTCATCTGCGGCGCCCGCGGCGCGCCTGCCTGCGGCGAACTTCCACCCGGCTCGGTCGTGCCGGGCGTTGACGCGAGCAAGTCGGACACCCTGTTCAACTGGAAGGCCGGCCTGCTCTACAAGCCGACCCCGAACGGCAGCGTCTACCTCAACCACGGGATCTCGCAGCAACCACCGGGCGGCAACGCGCTGGCGCTGAGCGCCGCGTCGAACAGCCTCGACAACCCGATCTTCGATCCCGAAAAGGCCGAATCCACCGAGCTCGGCACCAAGTGGGAACTGCTCAATTCGAGGTTGCTGCTGACCGCCGCGCTCTACCGCACCACCGTCAGCAACGATCTGGTGCAGGACCCGGTCGACCAGCTCTATTACCAGATCGGCCGCAAGCGCGTGCAGGGCCTCGAACTCGGCGTGGTCGGCCAGATCACCGACGACTGGTCGATTGCCGCCGGCCTCACGACGATGGATGCGAAGGTGGCAACCGGCACCAGCGTGGCGGAGGACGGGTCGAACGATCTCGCCTACACCCCCGACGCCGCGTTCACGGCCTGGACGACGTATCACCTGCCATCCGGCCTCGTCATTGGCGGCGGGGTTCGCTACAACGGCGAGATGAAGCGTGGCACCGACGGCGCCATCGGCACGCCCGCCACGACCTCGCCGTACTGGGTGTGCGATGCAATGGCGAGTTACCCGTTCAACGCGAATTTCGACGTACAGCTCAATGTCTACAACCTGTTCGACAAGGATTATGTCGCCGCGATCAACAAGAGCGGCTATCGCTATGTCCCCGGCATTCCGCGTTCGGCCGTGGTCACGGTGAAGATGAAATTCTGAAGTCAACCCCGCGTCCGACCGCATCGTTGCCGGCGTCGCGGCAATGCGAAGATGACGCGCCGCCGACGCCATCCGGACGCCTGACCGATGCTGGCACACATCCCCGCCGTCTTGTCCGCCACCCAGGTCGCGCAGTTCCGCGCGGCGCTCGACGCCGCCGATTGGGTCGACGGGCGGGAAACCGTCGGCGCCCAGGGTTCCCTCGTCAAGCGCAACCTGCAGTTGGCGGACGCGTCACCGCTGAAACGCGAGCTTGGCGCGGCCGTCCTGTCCGCGCTCGCGAACAACCCGCTCTATTTCGCGGCCGTGTTGCCGCTGCGCACCCTGCCGCCGCGCTTCAACCGCTACGCGGGCGGCGGGCACTACGGCTTCCACATCGATGGTTCGGTGATGGCGCTCGGCGACGGCCGCCACCTGCGCAGCGATGTGTCGTGCACGCTGTTCCTGAGCGAACCGGACGAATACGACGGCGGCGAACTGGTCGTTTCGGACACCTACGGCGAGCATGACGTGAAACTGCCCGCCGGCGACCTCATCGCCTATCCGTCGAGCAGCCTGCACGAAGTCCGCCCGGTGACGCGCGGCGCACGGGTCGCGTCGTTCTTCTGGGTACAGAGCATGGTTCGCGACGAAGCGCGGCGCCGCATGCTGTTCGAACTCGACACGTCGATCCAGACGTTGACCCGCGCCAACGCGGATTCCGGCGCCGTGCTCCAGCTCACGGCGGTCTACCACAACCTGCTGCGCCTTTGGGCCGAGCCCTGACGCGACGCACGGCGTCATCCGGCGCCGCCGAACTCCCGGCAATGGTCCGCCAGCACATGCGCGACGCACAGCGTCATCCGCTTGCCGGTCGGGATGTGCAGGAATTCGTTCGGCCCGTGCGCGTTCGAGTGCGGTCCGAGCACGCCCGTCACGAGGAACTGCGCAGCCGGGAACTTCTCGCCGAGCATGCCCATGAACGGGATCGACCCGCCCTCGCCCTGGTACGCGACCGGCTTGCCGAAGAACTCGCGCGAGGCCGACTCGACCGACCGCTCGAGCCACGGCGCCAGCGCTGGCGCGTTCCAGCCGGTCCCGGCCTTTTCGAGCTCGAACGACACCTTGGCGCCATACGGCGGGTCGCGTTCCAGCAAGCGGCGCACCAAGTCACCCGCGTGAACCGCATCGAGCGTCGGTGGCAGCGCAACGACAGCTTGACCGCGGAGAACGGACGCAACACGTTGCCGGCATCCTCGAGCGGCGGGAGTCCTCCCGCGCCGGTGATCGACAGGGCCGGGCGCCACGTCCGGTTCAACACCAGCTCGGCCGGATCGTCCGCCATCGGCCGCATGCCGTCGACGAACGGGAACTTCGCGAACACGTCCGGGCCGAGGATGTCCGCGGTGCGGCGCGCCTGCTCGACGCGTGCCGCCGGTACCTCGACGTGGAGTTCCTTCGGCTTGATGCTGCCGGTGGCCTCGTCCTCGAGCCGCGACAGGATCGTCCGCAGGATGCGAAAACTCGATGCGACGATGCCCGAGGCGTCCCCCGAATGCACGCCTTCCGTCAGCACCTCGACTTTCAGGTTGCCGCCGGTCATGCCGCGCAGCGACGTCGTCAACCAGAGCTGGTCGTAATTGCCGCATCCCGAATCGAGGCAGACGATGAGCGACGGCTGGCCGATGCGCGGTGCGAGATGGTCGACGTAGAACGGCAGGTCGTTGCTGCCCGATTCCTCGCAGGCCTCGATCATCACGACGCAACGCGCGTGCGGCACGCCCTGGTCGCGCAAGGCCGCGATCGCCGCGAGCGCGCCGAAGATCGCGTATCCGTCGTCGGCGCCACCGCGGCCGTACAGCCGGTCGCCATCGAGCACCGGCGTCCACGGGCCGAGGCCCGGCGACCAGCCGGTCATTTCGGGCTGCTTGTCGAGGTGGCCGTAAAGCAGCGCAGTGGCGCTACCGCCGCCGGGCGAGGCCGGAATCTCGATGAAGATCAACGGTGTCCGCCTTTCGAGCCGCGCCACTTCGAGCGTCGCGCCGGGGATGCCCTTCAGCATCCCGCGCGCCCAGTCCGCCAGCAGGGCGACGGCCCGGTCCATGTGGCCGTGGGCGACCCAGTCATGGTCGAACATCGGCGACTTGTTCGGAATGCGGATGTACTCGGTCAGCCGCGGGACGATGTCACGATCCCAGAGATTGCCGACAAAGCCCTGCGCAGCACGAGTATCCATCACTCCTCCGATCCGGGCGGAACCTCACGTCATTGTAACGACCCGGTGCCGGAGGCGCCGTTGCAGGAAATTTCCTACACGATCCGGCGACGATCGCCGACACGCGCGGAGCCCGCGGGGCCCTCGCCAGGGGGCACGCGATGACCTATCGTGCCCGCACCTTCGCCCGCGCGGCGATGAACTTCGGCCACGCATCGACAACGATCGCCATGAAATCCCTGCTTGCCACGTTGATCTTCACCCTCGCCCTCGCCATCGCCGGACCCGCGGTCGCGGAAACCGGCATCGACATCAACCACGCCGACGCGAAAACGCTGGCCGAAGGTCTGAGCGACATCGGCCTCGTCAAGGCCGAGGCCATCGTCCGCTACCGCAACGAGCATGGCCCGTTCCGCAGCGTCGACGAGCTTGGCCGCGTCAAGGGCATCGGCCCGATCACGTTGCAGAAGAACCGGTCGCTCATCCTGATCGTTCCCGACGCCGCCAGCGCCCCGCGGGCCCACGGCCAACCGACGGCCGCGCCACGGGACGCGCCGCCGCGCCCCGGCAGGTCGCTGTCCGCCTGAACCCGCGGCGACCGGGCGCGTGCCCGGGCACGGGCGGGGATTTCCCGGACGGTGCTAAACTCCGCGGCCGCCGCAAGGCGACCGCCATGATCCTTCCCCGCTACCACATCGAACGCTCGACGATTCCGGGCGCCGGCAACGGCTTGTTCCTCGACGAACCGGTCGCCGGCGGCGGAATCATCACGGCGCCTTCGCACATCGACCGCATTTTCACGTTCACCGACATTGCGACGCGCGCCGACTCCGCCTCCCTGTTGCCGGCCGCCGCACGCTGGTTCGAGGACCGTTTCACGCTGGCGCCGGAATGGCCCGACGAATGCTGCATCAACCATGCATTCGAACCGACCGGACTCTGGCACCTCGGCTTCGTCATCGCGACCGCCGACCTCGCCGCCGGCACCGAAGTCACCGTCGACTATCGCCACCTGCTCGGCCCGGGCCAGCACGAAGCCTTCGTCGACGCCGCCAGCGGGCAGGCCATCGTCGGTTTCGACTGGCCGGAAAGCCTGCGCCGGTCGACCGCGGCCCTGGCCCGGTTGCTGGGCTGATTCCGGAATGTCGGCGATTCCCGTCATCGAGACGGCGCGCTTGCGCCTCACCGCCCTCGACGAACGGCATTTCGAGCCGTACGCCGAAATGCTGGCCGACCCCAGCAGCACCCGTTTCATCGGTGACGGCCATCCGATCGACCGCATGAACGCGTGGCGCTCGATGGCGATGCTGCTCGGCCACTGGACGCTGCGCGGCTACGGCATGTGGGCGCTGGAACTGCGCGATGGCGGCGAGTTCATCGGCCGTGCCGGCCTGCACAACCCGGAAGGCTGGCCGGGCATCGAACTCGGCTGGATGCTGCGGCCGCAGTTCCGTCGCCAAGGCTACGCGACCGAAGCCGGGCGCGCCGCGCTCGATTTCGCGTTCCGGCAACTCGGCGCCGAACGGGTCATCAGCCTGATCCGCGCCGAGAATGCCGCATCCGAACGCGTCGCGCGGCGGCTCGACGGTCGCCAGAACACGACGATCGACTTCCTCGGCAAGACGACGCTCGTCTACACCTACCACCGGGCGGATGGCACCGGCGCGGCGCGCGAATGAGCGCGCTGCGCGTGCTCGGCGCCAGCGACTACCGGCGGATGCGCTGGCTGAACGGTGGCGGTTGGACGACCGAAATCGCGCGTGAACCAGCCGATCCCGCGCAAGCTTTCCAGTGGCGGGTCAGCATCGCCGACGTCGAAGCCGATGGGCCATTCTCGATGGTCCCCGGCGTGTCGCGCGACCTCGTGCTGCTGGAAGGCGCCGGTGTCGAACTCGAGTTTCCCGGCGGCCGCCGCGAGCGGCTCACCCGGCGCTTCCAGCACCTGCAATTCGACGGCGCCGACAACGTTCAGTGCCGCCTGGTCGATGGCCCGACGCGCGACTTCAACGTCATGACCCGGGATGGGTTCGCCCGCGCCACGGTGCTGGCACGCCCGCTCGTCGACTCAATGGTGCTGTTCCGCGAGCCCGGCGCCGGCTGGCTCGTCCACGTGCACGCCGGCAGCGCCACCTGCGAGGGCGAGGGCGGACAATGGCCGCTCGGCGCCGGAGCGACACTGCGCGCCGACGCCGCGGCGATGCCGGAACGTCTGGTGGTGCGCGGCGGCGGTGAACTGGTCCTGGTGAAGCTTGCGATCGTGGGCTGACGTCACAATCAGCCCAGCGTCACGCGGATGGAATGCTCTCGTCCATCGCCGGCCAGAGTGACCGGCGCACGCGGATCGTCCATCCCGCGGCCATCGACCACGACCCGCGTGACCCCGTGTCCGGTTCCGGCGGCGTTGTCGACTTCGATGGCGTAGCGGCTGCCGCGGTACCGGAGCGTCGCCCGGTAGCCGGGCCACGCGCGCGGCAGGCAAGGCGCAATGGCGAGCCGATTGCCGCCGGTCACGCGCAGGCCGAGCTGCCATTCGACGATGGCGCGGTACAGCCAACCCGCCGACCCGCTGTACCACGTCCAGCCACCGCGGCCAACGTGGCCCGCGGCGGTATAGACGTCCGCGCATGAAACATACGGCTCGACCTTCCAGCGGTCCGCCCCCGCGCGGCTGTCGGAGTGACTCACCGGATCGAGCAGCGCGAGGAGTTCGCCGGCCCTGTCGCCGTCACCCTGCATCGCGAACGCGATCGCCGACCAGATCACGCCATGCGTGTACTGCCCGCCGTTTTCGCGCAGGCCCGGCGGATAACCCTTGATGTAACCGGGATCGCGAAGACCCTTGTCGAACGGTGGTTCGAACAGTGCAATCAGCCGCGCATCGCGATCGACCAGCAGGCGGTCGACCGAGGCCATCGCGGCCGCGGTCCGCTGCGGCGGCATCCCGGCGAACACGCTCCAGGACTGCGCGATCGAATCAATCTCGCACGCGGCATCACCCTTAGCCCCCAACGTGTCACCGTTGTCGTACCAGCCGCGTTGCCACCAGTCGCCGTTCCAGGCCACCGCGTCGGCAGCGGCGACGACGCGGCCGGCATGCGTGCGCCAGCGCTGCGCGCGCGCGGCATCACGCGCGTCCGCGTACACCGCGAACTCCCGGATCACCGTGACGAGGAACCATGCCATCCACACGCTCTCGCCCTTGCCGTCCTTGCCGACCCGATTCATGCCATCGTTCCAGTCACCGGTGCCGAACAACGGCAAGCCGTGCGGGCCCACCGCCAGGCTGGCGTCGATCGCCCGTGCGCAATGCTCGAACAGCGAGCCCGACTCCTGCGCCGGTTGCGGTGTGAAGAAATTGTCGGTCTGGTCGGGACGCAACGGCTCCCCGGCGAGAAACGGCACCTCGGCGTCCAGCACCGACGCATCGCCGGTCACGCCGACGTAGTGCGCGGCGACGCAAGGCAGCCACAGCCGGTCGTCGACGACCCGCGTGCGAATGCCGGCGCCGGTCGGCGGCAGCCACCAATGCTGCACGTCGCCTTCGACGAATTGCCGGCCGGCGGCGCGCAGCAGGTGCTCCCGCGCGATGTCCGGGCGCGACACGCACAGCGCCATCACGTCCTGCAACTGGTCCCGGAATCCGTACGCGCCGCTCGACTGGTAGAACGCGGTACGTCCCCACACGCGGCACGACAGCACCTGCCACGGCAACCAGTGGTTGACGAGCACGTCGGCGCCGCGCGCGGGTGTTGCGATCGTGAGCGTGCCGCAGGTGTCGTTCCAGAAAGCCGTGACTTCGGCGAGCTGCGCATCGAGGTCGGCGGCGCGCCAATGCGCGACGTCCGCGATCGCGTCGTCCGCACTGCCCGCTTCGCCGAGCAACACGACCAGCTCGCACGTCGCGCCCGCAGCCAGCTCGACCCTGCGCCCGACCACGAAACATGCGTCGACACCGATTCCGCAGCGGCCCGCCGGCATCCCCTCGCCCGCCAGCGCCACCGGAGCGGCCGCGTCACCCGCCGGTCCGAGGAACGCGCGGCGGTCGCAGGTCCAGAACCCGGCGCCGACGAGGTCGCAATACACGACGCGCTCACCGAACGGCTCGCGCCACGCGTTGCGCGCCAGCAGCACACCGCTGTCCGCGTCGCGGGACGTGACGATCGTCGAGCGGTCGACGTGCCCGGCCGGGCCGAGCGCGAGGTCGAACCAGGCACAGGCGTCGAGTCGCCGCGCGGCGATCCATTGTGCAACGTGAGCCGGGCGAACTTGACCAGACCCTGGCGCGGCACGAACAGCAGCAGCGACGATCCGATGCCATCGACGCTGCGGTCGAACCGCGTGTAGCCGATGCCGTGGCGCGTCACGCCGGTCCCGCCCGCGCGGATCGGCTCCGCAGTCGCGGTCCACACGCGGCCACTGTCGGCGTCACGCAAATAGATCACTTCGGTCGGCGGGTCGGTGACCGCATCGTTCAACCATGGCGTGATGCGGTTCTGCTGGCTGTTGCCCGACGAGGTGTGGCCGCCACCTTCGGCCGTCGCCATGAAGCCGAAATCGGATTGGCGACGATGTTCGGTGCCGGTGTCGCCGTGTCGCCGTCGAGGCGAACCACGTACTCGCGTCATCGTGGCGAAACCGCCGTAGCCATTGTCGAGTTCGAGCGCGGGAACCGGTGCTGCAGGTTCCCCGCGCGGTCCCGGAGCCTTCGCCGCCGCGGCGATGGCCGGCACGTGTTCCCGCCTTCGGCGAGCGCTGCACGCACTGCGCGGCGAGGTTCCCGTCGCGAATCGAGCTCGGCTTCCTCGCGGCGGTCGACAGCGCGTCCATCGCCGCCGTGTCGAGGGTGCCCGCATCGAGCACAGACGCCGCAACGCCCGCATCCTTGGCGGGTCCGTCCCGTGCAACGAGGGACTTCAATGCCTCGCTGCCTGCCGGCTGCGCAATGAGCACGACATCCGCCGCGAGCTGGCGATCGAGCCACCAGCGCTGCGCGGCGAGCAATTCCGACGCCAGCGCAGCACCGGCATCGCCATCGACGCGCGAGCACGATCGGCCGGTCGCCGGAAATCGCATGCGCCCACAGCGCTGGCGCGCCGCCGCGGCCACGTGCGAGTGCCGCCAGGTCGCCGCGCCATGCGAAGTCCGGATGCAACAGGGGTGCGACCAGCGTCTGGTATGCCGTGGTTGCCGCCGAGTCGTCGGCCGTGCGCGACGCCTCGAGCAGCGCATCGCCATCACGCGCCAGCACCGAATCGAGCGCACCGCATGGCGCATCGCGCTCGTCGCCCGGCAGCGTCCAGCGAGGTCGCCTGCAGCGTCGCGCCGGGCGCCAGCGTCCTGCGCCGGCGCGGGCAGAACACCGGATCGAGCACGATCCCCGCGCTGCCGGCCAGCGGAACGCCTTCGTCGAACAGCCGCGGATCGGCAAGCGGGCGGCATCGTCCGAGCAGCAGGGCACGATCGGTCTCGGGCCAGCGGCGTCGAGCGTGCCTCGTCGATGCGGCACCCATGCACCGCGCGGATCGGCTTCTCGTCGCCGCTGCGCGCCGCCGGCAAGCCAGCAACATCCGGCCGCCGTCGATGGCCTCGGTCTCGACGAACATCTTCGAGAACGCCGGATGCGCGGCGTCGGCGCCGTCAGGACCGATGACCAGCTCGACTGCCGATGCAAGCTCGAACCGGCGCGGCCTCGTGCCCGCATTCGAGAGCGTCAGGTGACGCACCGGGGCAGGCGGATCCCGCAACACCGCGCATTCGAGCACCGCGGCTTCGCACCCTCGAGGTCCTGCGCGAAGCGCGCGGTGCCGTGTCCGAACCCGACCTGCGCACGGCCGGCACCGTGCACCCTGCCCACTCGCCGACCACAGCCGGCCATTCTCGAGGTCGCGGACAGGATGTCGTCGGCATGCGCGCGCGACGCCGACCAGCAGTTGACGGCAAGGCGTGCCAAATCGCGCGACGGGTGCCGTCGGCGAACTGCGCGAGCGCGAGTTCGCGACCGCCAAGCAACGCGACCGCAGGTGATGCAGTCAGGGTATGTTCGATGTGGCGTGGCATAGTGGCTTCCTTGGTTCCGGCGTTGCGCTCCACAGGCGACGCCGCGAGGCCTGTCCGCGTGCCTGCAGTCGAACCGCCCGCCTGCCGCCGCGCGCCACGGGCGTGCGGCAATCCTCTGGCCCGGAACTACAGGAGAACGACGATGGAACTCGCGATGATCGGTCTTGGAAAAATGGGGAGCTTCATGGCGCAGCGGCTGCTGCGGGGCGGTACTCGGGTTGTCGGTTACGATCCGAACGCCGCCGCGCGCGCGAGCGTCGTCAAAGCCGGCGGCGACGCCGTCGATACGCTGCCGGCGCTGGTGAAGGCGCTGCGCGATTCGCCGCGCGCGGTGTGGATCATGGTGCCGTCCGGCAAGCCGGTCGACGACACGCTCGACGCGCTGACGGGGTTGCTCGCGCGGGGCGACATCGTGATCGACGGCGGCAATTCGAATTACAAGGACACGCTGCGCCGCGGCGAGGCACTGGCCGGGAAAGGCCTCGCGTACGTCGACTCCGGCACCAGCGGCGGCGTGTGGGGGCTCGAGCAGGGCTACAGCATGATGGTCGGTGGCGACGCCGCGGTCGTCGAGCACCTGCGGCCGATCTTCGCGACGCTCGCCCCCGGGCCGGCGAAGGGCTGGGGACGCGTCGGACCCTCGGGCTCCGGCCACTTCGTCAAGATGGTCCACAATGGCATCGAATACGGACTGATGCAGGCGTACGCCGAAGGCCTCTCGGTGCTGAAGCACAAGCAGGAGTTCGCGCTCGACGTGCACCAGTGCGCCGAAATCTGGCGCTACGGCAGCGTGATCCGCTCCTGGCTGCTCGACCTCACCGCGCGCGCGCTCGAGGCCGACCCGGCGATGCGGGACATCGCACCGTACGTCGCCGATTCCGGCGAAGGCCGCTGGACCCTCGCCGAGGCGATCGACCTCAACGTGCCGGCGCCGGTGATCGCGCTGTCGCTGATCGAGCGGCTGCGCTCGCGCGACACCGATTCGTTTTCGGACAAGCTGCTGGCGGCAATGCGGCATCAGTTCGGCGGCCATGCGGTGAAAGCGGAATGACGGTGGCGACGCGCTGGGTCGAGTATGCCGACCGTGCGGAGATGGCCGCGGCCGCGGTGGCGCGAATTCTGGCCGCGGCGCGCGAGGGAATTGCCGCGCGCGGCCGCTTCGACCTGGTGCTGGCTGGCGGGGAGACACCGCGCGAGACGTACCGCCGCCTCGCGGCAGTCGACGCCGAATGGCCGGCCTGGCGGATCTGGTTCGGCGACGAGCGCTGCGTCGCGCCGGACGACCCGGAACGCAACAGCCGCATGGCGGACGATTCCTGGCTCCGGCACGTGCCGATTCCACGCGCCAACGTCCACCCGATCGCGGGCGAACTCGGTGCGCAGCGCGCGGCGACCGAATACCGCACGACGCTGCGCGACGTCGGACTGTTCGACTGCGTGCTGCTCGGCCTCGGCGAGGACGGCCACACCGCCAGCCTCTTTCCCGGCCAACCCCTCGGCGACGCCGTCGATGCACCAGACGCGCTGCCCGTGTTCCACGCGCCGAAGCCGCCGCCCGAGCGCGTATCGCTCAGCGCCGCGCGGCTGTCGCGCGCGCGCGGCGTGTTGTTCCTCGTCGCCGGGTCCGCGAAACGCGACGCCATCGGCCGCTGGCGGCGCGGCGAGGACATTCCGGCCCGCGCGATCCGGCCACCCGCCGGCGTCGACGTGCTGCTGGCCGAAGTGCGGGCGCCCGCCGAGGCTGGCTGACGCAGGCGTGCCACGGTTCACTCGACACCTTCCGCCGCGTAGGTGAGGCGCCCGTCGACGACGCGCGCCGGCGGCTTCAGGACGTGCGCCGCCGCCTTGCCGGCGCCGAGGATGTGAAAGACCGGAATGCCGTCGACGACGAGGCGGTCGGAAATCAGCCCGCGATGGCAGCGCCACCAGACGGCCTCGGCGCACAGGATGGCCGTCGGTTGCGCGGCGGTGAACTCGAGCAGGTGGGCATATCCCGTGCGAAACTCGTCGCTCGCCATGTGATCGGCGTAACCACGGAACGCTTCGTTGCGCCATGCGGTGTTCGGCGAATCCGGCCGCGGCCGGCGCCGGCCGCCGAGTTCGGGCAGCCAGCGATAGCCGAGCCCGTGGACCGCGAGCGTCGCCGCCAGCGCCTCGCGTCCGTACTCGGGATGGTGGCGGGACCCCGGGAAGCGGCGCACGTCGGCGATTGCGTGCACGCCGGCGCCAACCAGCAGCCCGATGAAGTCGTCGATCGGCCGCGTCGAATGGCCGATCGTGAAGACCCGTTCCGGTCGGGCTGGAACCACATCCGGCATCGTTCACCCAATCCGCGTCAACGCACCGCCCTTGTGCATCGCGATGTGCTCGGTGCGGTCGCTCTTGATTTCGTACTGCGGATCGTCGGCGCTGCAATGCCGGACGTAGCCCTTGTACATCGTGTCGCGGACGTGGATGCGGATGATCGTGCCGCTGACGAGCCCGGCTTCGGAGTTCCAGCGCACGTGCTCGCCGACCTTGAATCGCGGCGCGGGCTTCGCCCCGGCCGTCACGACAGCAGCGCCTTCGCCTTCGCGACGACATTGTCGACGGTGAACCCGTACCTCTCGAGCACGAGTCCGCCGGGCGCCGACGCGCCATAGCGGTTCACGCCGACGCCGGAACCCCGGTCGCCGACCCAGCGTTCCCAGCCCTGCCGGCAGCCGGCCTCGACGACGAGGCGTGCGTGAACCGCCGGCGGCAGCACCGAGTCCCGGTAAGCCTGGTCCTGCGCCTCGAACAGCTCCCAGCTCGGCATCGACACCGCGCGCGCCTTGATGCCTTCGGCCTGCAGCCGGTCGACTGCTTTCACCACGAGGTCGGTCTCGGCGCCGGTCCCGATCAAGATGAGTTCCGGCACGCCTCCCGGCGCGTCGAACAGCACGTAGGCGCCCTTGCGCAGGCCCTCGGCGCTGGCGTATCTCGCGCGGTCGAGCGTCGGCACGTTCTGGCGCGACAGCACCAGCACGGTCGGGCGGTCCGGAGTTTCGATCGCGACCTTCCACGCGACCGCGGTCTCGTTCGCATCGCCCGGGCGGATCACGTTGAGGTTCGGCACCGATCGCAACCCGGCCAGTTGCTCGACCGGCTCGTGCGTGGGGCCGTCCTCGCCCACCGCGATCGAGTCGTGCGTGAACACGTTGACGACGTGCACGCCCATCAGCGCGGCGAGCCGCATCGGCGGGCGCATGTAGTCGGAGAACACCATGAACGTCGCGGTGTACGGGATGAAGCCGCCGTGCACGGCGAGGCCGTTGGCGATCGCGCCCATCGCGTGCTCGCGCACGCCGAAATGGAGGTTGCGGCCGGCGTAGTTCCACGCTTCGCCGGTGTCACCCTGCTCGTCCGGCTCCTTGCCCGGCGAGAACACGCCGAGCCCCGTCACCGCGGTGTGCGTCGACGGATCGAGATCGGCCGATCCGCCACTGATCGCCGGCAGCTTCGGCGCAATCGCGGACAGCACCTTGCCGCCCGCGACACGGGTGGCGAGTCCCTTCGGATCGGCCGGGAACACGGGAATGCCGGCATCCCAGCCGGCCGGCAACTTGCCGTCGAACGAACGCTGCAGTTCCGCGGCGAGATCCGGGAACGCCTTCGCATACTTGTTCCAGCGGCGTTTCCAACCGGCTTCCGCGCCCTTGCCCTTCTTCTGCGCCTCGCGAAAGTGCGCCAGCGCCGCGTCCGGCACGAGGAACGGCGGCTCGACGGGCCAGCCGAGCTTGCGTTTGGTCGCGGCGACATTGTCGGCACCGAGCGGCGAACCGTGGGCCTTGTAGCTGTCCTGCACCGGGGACCCGTAGCCGATGTGCGTGCGCACCAGGATCAGGGAGGGCTGGTCCTTCCGGCCCCTGGCGCGCTTGATCGCCTTCTCGATCGCCGTGCAGTCGTTGCCGTCCTCGATCGTCTGCACATGCCAGCCATACGCCTTGAACCGCATCGCGCGGTCTTCGGTGAACGTGATGTCGGTGCCGGCGGCGAGGGTCACGTAGTTGTCGTCGTAGAGGCAAATCAGCTTGCCGAGCTTGAGGTGCCCGGCGAGCGACGCCGCTTCGGACGCGACGCCTTCCATCAGGTCGCCGTCGCTGACGATCGCGTAGGTGTGGTGGTCGATGACCTTGTGGCCGTCGCGGTTGTAGCGCGCGGCAAGCTGTGCTTCGGCAATCGCCATGCCGACCACGTTGCCCATGCCTTGCCCCAGCGGCCCGGTGGTGGTCTCGACGCCCGGCGTGTGCCCACGTTCGGGGTGGCCGGGCGTGCGGCTGCCCCACTGGCGGAACTGCTTGATGTCGTCGAGCGTGAGGTCGTAGCCGGTCAGGTACAAGAGGCTGTACAGCAGCGCCGAGCCGTGGCCCGCCGACAGCACGAAACGGTCGCGGTCGACCCAATGCGGGTTGGCCGGGTGGTGCTTCAGGAACTTCGTCCACAAGACATACGCCATCGGCGCCGCGCCGAGCGGCAGGCCAGGATGGCCACTGTCGGCCTTCTGGATCATGTCCACGGACAGGAAGCGGATCGTGTCGATCGCGGTCTGCTCGAGCGCTGTTGAGGTCATGTCGTGTCCTCGTCGTGAAGGATTGTTGCCATCGCTACGGGCCAATCTCGATCAAGCGGCCGATGCCGGTCGTCACCAGCATCGCGAACAGGCCCCAGAAGCCGACGCGCACCGCGCCGCGCAGGACCGGCGCGCCGCCGAGGCGCGCTGCCGCCGCGCCGAGCAGTATCAGGCAAACGAGGGAGGCCGCGAACACCGGCAGGCCGGCGTTCGCCCCCGCGACCACGATCACGATCGGCAACGCGGCGCCGGCGGCAAAGCTCGCCGCCGACGCCGCCGCGGCCAGTCCCGGCCGCGCGGATTGCGCCTCGCCGAGGCCGAGTTCGTCGCGCGCGTGCGCTCCCAGCGCGTCATGCGCCATCAACTGCCGGGCCACCGTTTCGGCCAGCGCCGGCTCGATTCCGCGCGCAATGTAGATACCGACCAGCTCGCGATGCTCCGCATCGGGGTTCTGCGCGAGTTCGCGCCGTTCCCGGCTCAATTCCGCGGCCTCGGTGTCGGCTTGCGAATGCACCGACACGTATTCGCCGGCCGCCATCGACATCGCGCCGGCGACCAGCGCCGCCAGCCCGGCGACGATCACGTCGTGACGCGGCAGGTCGGCGGCGGCGACGCCGAGGATCAGGCTCGCCGTCGACACGATGCCGTCGTTCGCGCCGAGCACCGCCGCCCGCAACCACTGGACGCGGAACGTGCGATGGCGCTCGGAGTGTCGCGCGAACATCGGATTCAGGCCTTCGCGATCGCGCGGTCGACGACCTGCTGCGCCTCGCCGAGCAAGCTCGCGAGATGCGCGCGGTCACGGAAACTTTCGGCGTAGATCTTGTAGATGTCCTCGGTACCGGAGGGCCGCGCGGCAAACCAGCCGCTGGCCGTCGACACCCGGATGCCGCCGATCGGCGCGCCGTTGCCGGGCGCGTGGTCGATGATCGCGGCGACCTTCTCGCCCGCGAGGCTGTCGATGCGGATGTCCGCCTTCGACAGTTTCTTCAGCGCATTGCGCTGGGCGGAGTTCGCCGGCGCCTGCACGCGGTCGGCGTACGGCGTGCCGAGTTCGGCCGTCAACGCCGCATGCAGTTCGCCGGGGTCGCGGCCGCTCTTCGCGGTCACCTCGGCGGCCAGCAGCGCCGGCACGATGCCGTCCTTGTCGGTAGTCCACGGCGTGCCGTCGATCCGCAGCAACGACGCGCCGGCGCTCTCCTCGCAACCGAACCCGAGGCTGCCGTCGAGCAAGCCGGCCGAGAACCACTTGAACCCGACCGGCACCTCGTACAGCCTGCGCCCGAGCTTCTTCGCCACGCGGTCGATCAACGCGGTCGTCACGACGGTCTTGCCGACCGCGGTCCGTTGCGGCCAGCGGTCGCGATGCGTGAACAGCCGCTCCGACAACACCGCGAGGTAGTCGTTCGGCGGCATCAGGCCACAACTTTTCGCGACGATGCCGTGCCGGTCATGGTCGGTATCGCAGGCGAACGCGACGTCGTAGCGGTCCTTCAGCCCGATCAGGCGCTGCATCGCATACGGCGACGAGGGATCCATGCGGATCCTCCCGTCCCAGTCGACGGTCATGAACGCGAACTGCGGATCGACCTCCCCGCTGACCACGGACAGGTCGATCCGGTAGCGCTCGGCGATCGGCGCCCAATAGTGCACGCCGGCGCCGCCGAGCGGGTCGACGCCGAGGTGCAGCTTCGCGCCGCGGATCGCGTCGAAATCGACCACGTCGGCGAGCGCGCCGACGTACGCGCCGAGGAAATCGTGCTCGTGCGTCGTCGCCGCCTTGCGCGCCCGGTCGAACGGCACGCGTGCGACGCCTGCCAGCGCCTTCTCGAGATACGCGTTCGCGCGCGCCTCGATCCAGCCGGTGATGCCGGTGTCGGCGGGTCCGCCATTCGGCGGGTTGTACTTGAAGCCGCCGTTGTCGGGCGGGTTGTGCGACGGCGTCACGACGATGCCGTCCGCGAAGTGCTCCGTGCGCCCGCGGTTGTACGCGAGGATCGCGAGCGACACCGACGGGGTCGGCGTGAACTCGCCATCCTTCGCGACCAGCGTCGTCACGCCGTTCGCCGCCAGCACCTCGAGCGCGCTGCGGTACGCCGGCGGCGACAGCGCGTGCGTGTCGATGCCGATGCAAAGCGGCCCGTCGATGCCGTTGCCCTTGCGGTAGTCGCAGATCGCCTGCGTGATCGACAGCACGTGCCACTCGTTGAAGCTCTTGTCGAACGACGAACCGCGATGGCCGGACGTGCCGAACGCGACGCGCTGCGCGGGCACCGACGGATCGGGGCGCTCGTCCGTGTACGCCGCGACCAGCCTCGCGACGTCGACGAGGATCGACTTCGGCGCGGGCTTGCCCGCCAGCGGACTGATGTGCTCGCTCATGACGCGGCCTCCCGGTGTGCACGGTAGCGGGTGATCAGCGCCGCTGTCGAACTGTCATGCCTTCCCGGCTGCGGCGCCGCCGCGGTGATCTCGGCGAAACTCTCGAGCGCGAGCTGCTTGCCGAGTTCGACGCCCCACTGGTCGAACGAATCGATGTCCCAGATCGTGCCCTGCGTGAACACGCTGTGCTCGTACAGCGCGACGAGGCTGCCGAGCGAGCGCGGCGTCAGCGCCGGCGCGAAGATCGTGGTGCTGGGCCGGTTGCCTTCGCACACGCGGTGCGGCACCAGCGCCGGCGGACTGCCTTCGGCGGCGAGCTGCCGCGCATCGCGGCCGAACGCCAGCGCCTCGGCCTGCGCGATCAGGTTCGCGACCAGGAGGTCGTGCTGCGTGCCGAGCGGGTTGTCGGAACGGTCGAAACCGATGAAGTCGCACGGCACGAGGCGCGTGCCCTGGTGCAGCAACTGGTAGAACGAATGCTGCCCGTTGGTGCCGGGCTCGCCCCAGTAGATCGGTCCGGTCGTGTAGTCGAGCGGCTGCCCGGCCGACGTGACGTGCTTGCCGTTCGACTCCATCGTCAATTGCTGCAGGTACGCCGGGAAGCGCTTCAGGTACTCGGCATACGGCAGCACGGCGACGGTTTCGGCGCCGAGGAAGTTGCCGTTCCACACCCCGATCAGGCCCATCAGCGCCGGCAGGTTGCGGTCGAGCGGCGTCGAGCGGAAATGCTCGTCCATCGCATGGAAGCCGGCCAGCATGTCGGTGAAGGCCTCGGGGCCGATCGCGATCATCGTCGACAGGCCGATCGCCGAATCCATCGAATAGCGCCCGCCGACCCAGTCCCAGAACCCGAACATCTGCCGTGGGTCGATGCCGAACGCGCGCACCTTGTCCTCGGCCGTCGACACCGCGACGAAATGCTTCGCGACCGCGGCCGCGTCGCCGAGCTGGCCGACGCACCACGCACGCGCCGCCTTCGCGTTGGTCAGGGTCTCGATCGTGCCGAACGACTTCGAGCAGACGATGAACAGCGTTTCGGCGGCATCGAGGGCGCGCGTCGCCTCGGTGAAGTCGGTCGGGTCGACGTTCGACACGAAGCGGAACGTCATGTCGCGCCGGCTGAATTTCCGCAATGCCTCGTACGCCATGACCGGCCCGAGGTCCGAACCGCCGATGCCGATGCTGATGACGTTGCGGATCGGCTTGCCGCCGTGCCCGGTCCAGCGGCCGTCGCGCACGCGGGAACTGAAGTCGGCCATACGGTCGAGCACCGCGTGCACTTCGGCGACCACGTCGACGCCGTCGACGACCAGCGGCGTGCCACCCGGCATCCGCAACGCGACGTGCAGGGCCGGCCGGTTCTCGCTGCGGTTGATGTGTTCGCCGCGGAACATCGCGCCGATGCGGGCCTCGAGCCCGCGCTCGCGCGCGAGGTCGAGCAGCAGGCCGATCCCTTCGGCATCGATGCGCTGCTTCGAATAGTCCATGTAGAGGCCCGCCCCCTCGGCGACGAGGCGCGTGCCACGGCCGGGATCGGCGGCGAACAGCCCGGCGATGGTCGTCGAGCGATGGCGCTCGGCGTAAGCGGACAGCGCCTGCCACGCAGCGCCGGCGGCGACGCTCATCGCGCCGCCCCGGCGGCACGCGCGCCACCCCGGTGGTGCCGCTGCGCGTCGATGTCGT
>JAXMHA010000034.1:0-17637 GCA_046347015.1 Lysobacterales bacterium
CATCCGCTGTGGCAGGTCATCGCCGGCACGACGCTCGGCATGCTGCTGGCGAACGTGCCGGTGGTCTGGCTCGGCGCACGCTTTGCGGATCGGCTGCCGCTGCGCGCGTGCCGGATCGCGGCGGCGGCGCTGTTCGCGTTGCTGGCGATCTGGATCGTCGTCCGCTGACCGCCTGATCGTTCGCCTTCCGACCGGTGGCCGCTACAGGGCGTCGGCATCGAGCTCGCCGGTGCGGATTCGGATGACGTGCTCGATCGGCCACACGAAGATCTTGCCGTCGCCGATCTTGCCGCTGGCGGCGCTGTGCATGATCGCCTCGGTGACGCGTTCCACGAGGTCGTCCGGCACCGCGATCTCGATCTTGATCTTGGGCAGGAAATCGACGACGTATTCGGCGCCGCGATACAGTTCCGTATGACCCTTCTGGCGACCAAAGCCCTTGACTTCGGTGACGGTGAGGCCCTGCACGCCGGCCTCGGCCAAGGCCTCGCGGACGTCGTCGAGCTTGAACGGCTTGATGATGGCCATGACCATGCGCATCGCGAAGGTCTCCCGAAGTCGGCGCCCGCGGGGCGCGGCACGACACGACTATAGCGAATCACGAATCGACTTTTTCCTACACGTCGCGGCGGCCTTTTCCGATTCCCACCTCGTGCCGGTGCCCCGATACTGATCCCCAGTGGAACGGGTACCGGCACTGCCGGCACCAGGCAAGGACGCACCGGTCGGCGGACGGGGAGGGAGTCCTGCCGCCGACCCCTTTCCGTCCACCGGCACGAACCGATACCCTCTCCGGGCTCGCGGCCACACGGGTATCCGGGAGGAACGATGACGACCATCCAGAGCATCGACGAGCTGGCCCGCCGCCTGGCGGCGCTCGTGCCTGCCGATCTCGCGCGGGTGCGCGACGACCTCGCCACGACCTTCCGCAGCACGTTGCAGGCGGGCTTGCGGGATCTCGACCTCGTCACGCGCGAGGAATTCGACGTCCAGCGCTGTGTCCTGATGCGCACGCGCGAGAAGCTCGAGGCGCTCGAGCGGCAGGTGGCGAGCCTGGAGTCCCAGGCGCCGCCCCCCGATGCCGTGCGCCACTGAGATCCGGCCTGTTTCCGCCGGCGCATCCGGTGATGTCCCGGATGGCTGTCCCGCGAATGCGCCGCCATGAGTCTTGCGGTTGCCTTGACGCGGGCGCAACACGGCATCGACGCGCCGCTGGTGACTTGCGAGGTCCACCTCGCCGGCGGTCTGCCGGGCATTTCGATCGTCGGCTTGCCGGAAACCGCGGTCAAGGAAGCGCGTGACCGGGTCCGGGCAGCGATCGTCAACGCGCAACTCGACTACCCGCAACGCAAGATCACCGTCAACCTCGCCCCCGCGGACCTGCCCAAGGATGGTGGCCGTTTCGACCTGCCGATCGCGCTCGGCATCATTGCCGCGGCCGGCGGCATTGCAGCCGACGCCTTGGCCGGGCACGAGTTCCTGGGCGAGCTGGCCCTTTCGGGCGAGCTGCGTGCGGTGAATGGCGTGCTGCCGGCGGTACTGCACGCCGCGCGCGCGCGGCGAACCGTCGTCGTGCCGCGCGGCAACGGGGCCGAGGCCGCCCTCGTCGAAGGTGCGCAGGTGCGGGTTGCCGACAGCCTGCTCGCCGTTTGCGCGCATCTCGCCGGCCGCGAGGCGCTTCCCCGCGCGGCGCCGGACACGAACGGGGACGAGCCATCCGCGCTTCCAGACCTCGCCGAAGTACGCGGGCAGCAACACGCGCGGCGCGCGCTCGAGGTCGCTGCCGCAGGCGGCCACAACCTGCTGCTGATCGGCCCGCCCGGTACCGGCAAGACGATGCTCGCGAGCCGGCTGGCCGGGATCCTGCCGCCTCTCGACGACGACGAGGCGCTGCAACTCGCGGCCATCCGGTCGATTGCCGGCCTGCCGTGCAACGGCACGACGTGGCGGCAACGCGGATTCCGCGCGCCACACCACACGGCGTCCGGCGTCGCCCTGGTGGGTGGCGGGTCACACCCGCGGCCGGGCGAGATCTCGCTTGCGCACCATGGCGTGCTGTTCCTCGACGAGCTGCCCGAGTTCGGGCGGCAGGTACTCGAGGTGCTGCGTGAACCTCTCGAGTCCGGCCGCATCACGATTGCTCGCGCCGCACGACGGGCCGAGTTTCCGGCACGTTTCCAGCTCGTCGCGGCGATGAACCCGTGTCCCTGCGGCTACGCCGGCGACCCGTCCGGCCGTTGCCACTGCACGCCCGATGCCATCGCGCGCTACCGGTCGCGCATTTCCGGTCCGCTGCTCGATCGCATCGACCTCGTCGTCGAGGTACCGCGCGTCCCGCACGAGGAATTGCGCGCCGGGCGAGACGCCGAGTCCAGCGCAGCGGTGCGCTCCCGGGTCATCGCGGCACGCGCGCGCCAGATCCATCGCTCCGGTCGCACCAACGCCGCGCTCGATGCGCGCGCCGTGCAGCGTGCCTGCGCCCTCGGCGACGGCGAACAGGCATTGCTGCAGCGGGCGGTCGAGCGGCTCGGGCTGTCGGCGCGCGCCTACCATCGCGTGCTGCGGGTCGCCCGCACCATTGCCGACCTCGATGGCTGCGACGCCATCGGCGCGGCGCACCTGTCCGAGGCGGTCCAGTTCCGGCGGCCACTCGTCGACTGATCGGCGGTTCGCCACCCCGATCCCGGACGCACCGGTATCATCGCGGCGATACCGATGCACACGATCGAACAGACCTACTGGCTGCTTGCCGGCGGCGCCGTGCTGGTGCTGGGGGGCATCGTGTCGAGCTTGATTGCGCGGCGCTTCGGTGCGCCACTGCTGCTGGTGTTCCTCGCGATCGGCATGCTGGCCGGAGTCGATGGACCCGGCGGAATCCGCTTCGACGACTACACGGGAACCTACCGGCTCGGCTCGCTGGCCCTCGCGATCATCCTGTTCGACGGCGGCATGCGCACCCCGCTCGCGGCCGTGAAGCGGGTGCTGGCGCCAACGCTGCTGCTCGCGACCGTCGGCGTCGTGCTGAGCGCA
Source organism: Lysobacterales bacterium (assembly GCA_046347015.1). Classification (GTDB taxonomy): domain Bacteria; phylum Pseudomonadota; class Gammaproteobacteria; order Xanthomonadales; family Rhodanobacteraceae; genus Dokdonella_A. Next base: position 3,031 of record JAXMHA010000034.1, read on the forward strand.
GTCCTGACGGGTGTCGCGGCGCATTTCCTGCTGCGTACCGATGCGGTGCACAGCATCCTCGTCGGCGCAGTGGTCGCATCCACCGACGCAGCAGCCGTGCTGTTCCTGCTGCGTTCGGGTGGGCTGCAGTTGCGCGAACGGGTCGGGACGACCCTCGAAATCGAATCCAGCGCGAACGATCCGGCGGCAATCCTGCTGACGACGTTGCTGGTCGAGTACCTGTTGGCGCCCGGCTCGGTTTCGGCCGGAGGCCTGCTGAGCGAGTTCGCGGTCCAGTTCGTGGTCGGCGGGGTGTTCGGCATCGCCGGAGGCCTCGCGATTGCCGCCGGGCTTGCGCGGTTCCAGCTCGGACACGCGCTGTCGGCCCTGTTCGCGATCGCGTCCGCCGTGCTGGTATTCGGCGTCACGGGCTATCTCGGTGGCAGCGGTTTCCTCGCGGTCTACGTCGCCGGGCTCGTCGCCGGGCGGCGCGTGAAAACCGGCCTCGGCAGCCTGCTCGGCACGCTCGACGCCGCGACTTGGCTCTGCCAGATCGTGATGTTCCTGGTGCTGGGGTTGCTGGTCTCGCCGCACCGCCTCGTCGATTTCCTGCTGCCTGCGCTCGGCATCGCCGCCTTCCTGATGCTGGTCGGCCGGCCACTTGCCGTGTTCCTTTGCCTCGCACCACTGCGGCGCTACAGCCGCGGTGAACTCGCCTTCATCTCGTGGATCGGCCTGCGGGGTGCCGTCGGCATCTTCCTCGCATCGATCCCGATGCTGGTGCACCTGCCCGGGGCGGCGATGATCTTCAACGTCGCGTTCGTCGTCGTGCTGGCGTCGCTGGTGGTGCAGGGATGGACGCTCGGCGCGGCGGCGCGCCTGTTCGGCGTCGCGCTGCCGCACCGGGAACGCGACGTGCGCCGCGTCGAGCTCGACCTTCCCGGCGCGCTCGAGGGCGAATTGATCGGTTATCCGGTGCCCGCGGGTTCGGCGATCATGAGCGGCAAGTCATTGCCGGGTTGGAGCCGGCTGGCGCTGATCGTGCGCGGCGGAGAAATCCGGATGCCGGAAGACGTCACCGCGATCGCACCCGGCGACTACGCCTACCTGTGGACCCCGCCTGGAAGGTCGTCGCATCTCGACTGGTTGTTTGCAGCGCCGGAGGAGGCGGCCGCGGCCGAGCGCGAGATGTTCGGCGAGTTCAGCCTGGCCGCGAACGTGCCGCTCGGCGAGATTGCCGGGTTCTACGACCTGCCGGTATCCGTGGACGATGCGCGTTCGACGATTGCCGAGCATTTCACGCGCCGCTATGAACACGGTGTGCACGTCGGCGACCATGTCGAACTCGGACCGTTCGAGCTGGTGGCGCGCGACATCGAGGATGGACTCGTCACGCGCGCCGGGCTGAAGTTCATTGGCGTCCGCGGGGCACTGGCGCGGCGCCGCCATTCCTGGTGGGGACGCTTTCGCCACGGTTGGACACGATTGCGGCGGCGTGGCAGACACTGAAGGTGGCACCGTGTGTCAGCGATCGATCGCCAACCGGCCGGGCGGATGGCGCAGCCGCGCGAGGCCGCGGCCGAGGAGCCGGATCAGTTTCGGCAGCGACCACAGCACGAACACGAGGAACGCCATCAGCAGCACGAGTGACACCAGCGGGTGGTGGAACACCAGCCACAGTCCCGCCAGCAGCATGCCGTCCTCGCCGAAGCTCATCGTCCAGTTGCTGACCGGCTCGGGGGACGTGTTCAACAGTGCCCGCGTGCCAGTCTTGGTCAGGTGCGTGCCGGTCGCGATGAAACCGCCGAGGATCGCCGCCACGGCCTGCCAAGCCGGTGTCGCGTCGCCCATTGCGCCCCACGCGAGGAAGGCGCCGGCCGGGATGCGGATGAACGTGTGCACCGCATCCCACAACGAATCGAACCACGGCACCTTGTCGGCGACGAACTCGCCGATCGCCATCACGGCGGCGGCGCCGAGCACCCACGGGTTCGTGATCACCGCGAGGGTCGGCGGCAGGTCCAGGTAGTGAAAGTGGCCGAGCAACCCGACGACGAGGATCGTCAGGTACAGCCTGAAGCCACTCGCCCACGCAAGGCCCGCGGCGAGTGCGATTTGCGACAACGCTTCCATGGGGTCCCTTCTCCGGCGTGATGACCATTGGCCACGGAAGATTCACCGAACAAAGGCGCGCGGCCACGCGGCTCCACCCTCGCCGCTATATCATGCACGCCATCGCCTGCCATTGGCTGAAGGTGCCGGTGCGGCGAAGGCGAACGAACGGGTTCGAGGATTCCGGCATGTGGCGTTGGATCATGGCCGCGATCGCGATGGCGGGGTTCGTGCTGGCGTTCACGACGCATTCCCCCGGCTGGCTCGGCGTCGGTCTCGTGCTGGGCTTTGGCGGCATCGTCGGCGTCGTCTTGTCGATGGCGGCCGCGCGGGTCGCCGCCAGCGCACGGCCGGAGTCGACCATGGCGAGCCCCCAGGATCTCGCAGCACTGCAGCGGGTGCATCGACCCGGCCCACCGGAAGCCAAGGCCACCGCAGCACCCCGACCCGCGACCCGCGACATGCCGCCGCCCGACTGACCGACCGGGCCACCAGTGCTTCGCCGCACTGCGTCATGCCTCGAAAGGAGACCTGCCGCACAATCCGTCGGCCTGCCATCGTGGCAGCAACGGAGGGAGAGGTCATGTCGTTGACCGCAATCATCGTGTTCCTCATTGTCGGTGCCGTGGCCGGTTGGCTGGCGGGGCAGATCGTCAAGGGCCGCGGGTTCGGCCTCGTCGGCAATATCGTCGTCGGCATCATTGGCGCCGTCATCGCCGGCTTCCTGCTGCCGATGGCGGGACTGGAGATCGGAGGCGGCATGATCGCCTCGATCATCAACGCCGTCATCGGCGCCGTGATCCTGCTGGTGATCATCTCGTTCGTCCGCAAGACCGCCTGAGCCTGGACGTCAGGGAGGGGGAAAGGCCGGGCCGAGTCCCGGCCTTTTTCTTGCGCGGCCTGGCGCGAGTGGACCACCGCGGAAGCCGCGGCCGCGTGATGGTGGCAAACTGGGGCCATTCGCATCCAGTCGAGGAGAATCCGATGGCCACCCTTCATCCGGTTCCAGCCGAATTCGCGGCGCATGCGCGCATCAAGCGCGCGGACTACGAGCGCCTGTACGCCGAGTCGGTACGTGATCCGGAAGGTTTCTGGGGGCGGATCGGCAAGCGCTTCGACTGGATCAAGCCGTACACGAAGGTCAAGGACACCTCTTTCGTCGCGCCGGACGTGCACGTCCGCTGGTACGCCGACGGCACGCTGAACCTCGCCGCGAACTGCCTCGACCGCCATCTTGCGACCCGCGGGGACAAGACCGCGATCATCTTCGAGGGCGACGACCCGGCGACCTCACGGCGCATCAGCTATCGCGAGCTGCACGCCGAAGTGTGCCGGTGCGCGAATTTCCTGACCCACCTCGGCGTGACCAAGGGTGACCGCGTGGCGATCTACCTGCCGATGATCCCGGAAGCCGCCATCGCCATGCTGGCCTGCGCGCGGATCGGCGCGCCGCACTCGGTCGTGTTCGGCGGATTTTCGCCGGATGCGCTGGCGGGTCGCGTCGCCGATTCGCGTTGCAAGGTCCTGATCACGGCCGACGAGGGCCGTCGCGGCGGCAAGCGGGTGCCGCTCAAGGCCAATGTCGACGAAGCCTTGACGCGCCCCGAAATGAACAGCGTCGAGACCGTCGTCGTCGTGCGCAATACCGGCGGTGCGATCGACATGCAACCGCCGCGCGACCGCTGGTGGCATTCGCTGATGGAAGGCCAGCCGGCGACGCACACGCCAGTGGAAGTCGAGGCCGAACACCCCCTGTTCATCCTGTACACCTCCGGATCGACCGGCAAGCCGAAGGGCGTGCTGCACACAACGGGGGGTTATGGCGTGTTCGTGGCCTACACGCACGAGTGCATCTTCGATCTGCGCGACGACGACGTCTACTGGTGTACGGCCGACGTCGGCTGGGTCACCGGACACAGTTACATCGTCTACGGGCCGCTTGCGAACGGGGCGACGACGCTGATCTTCGAGGGCGTACCGAACCATCCGGACGCGAGCCGGTTCTGGCAGGTCATCGACAAGCACAAGGTGACGCTGTTCTACACCGCGCCAACGGCCATCCGCGCGCTGATGCGCGAAGGCGAGGCACCCGTCAGGAAGACCTCCCGGGCCAGTTTGCGCGTGATGGGTTCGGTCGGTGAGCCGATCAACCCGGAAGCCTGGGAGTGGTATTGGCGGGTCGTCGGCGACGGCCGTTGCCCGATCGTCGATACGTGGTGGCAGACGGAAACCGGCGGAAGCCTGATTTCGCCGCTACCGGGCGCCATCGACCAGAAGCCGGGGTCGGCAACTTTGCCGTTCTTCGGCGTGCAGCCGGCGATCGTGGACGCCAACGGCAACGTGCTCGAGGGCGCCTGCGAAGGCAACCTCGTCCTGCTCGATTCGTGGCCCGGCCAGATGCGAACGGTCTACGGCGACCACCAGCGCTTCGTCGACACCTATTTCAAGACGTATCCGGGCATGTATTTCTCGGGCGACGGCGCGCGCCGGGATGCCGACGGCTACTACTGGATCACCGGCCGTGTCGATGATGTCATCAACGTGTCGGGGCACCGGCTCGGCACCGCCGAGGTCGAGAGCGCGCTGGTGGCGCACCCGAAGGTCGCCGAGGCGGCCGTGGTCGGCTTTCCGCACGACATCAAGGGGCAGGGTATTTATGCGTACGTGACATTGAAGGCCGGCGAGACCGCGGACGAGGCGCTACGCAAGGAACTCGTCTCTTGGGTGCGCAAGGAAATCGGGCCGATCGCGACTCCCGACCACTTGCAGTGGGCGCCGAGCCTGCCGAAAACCCGCTCGGGCAAGATCATGCGGCGGATCCTGCGCAAGATCGCCGAGAACCAGCCGGAAGCCCTTGGCGACACGTCGACGCTTGCCGATCCGTCGGTCGTCTCGCACCTCGTCGAAGAGCGACTGGTCCGCTGACGCGGGCGCGCCGAGGCCGGATTGGCCAGGTTCCAGCCGCGAGCCGGGCTGCGACGATGCTTCCGGGCGCCACGTTCGAGGCCATCACCGGGACGCCACCTTTGGAGCCGGGCGAGATCCACGTCTGGCACGTCGCGTGGCCACGCACGATGCCGCCGCGGGCCGTGTCGGCGGCCACCCGTGGCGAAGTCCTGTGCCGGCTCATGGCCTACGCCGGCCTCGCGGCCCCACCTCGCATCGAATCCGGCGCGCACGGCAAGCCCGTCGTACCGGACGTCCCCGGCATCGAATTCAACATCAGCCATTCCGGCACTGATGTACTCGTAGCGTTCGCGCGGCAACAGCCTCTCGGCATCGACATCGAAAGCCTCGACCGGCCACGTACCACGATCGACGGCATCGCCGAACGGTTTTTCGCGAAAGCCGAAGCGGCGGCTTTGGCCCGATTGCCGGCGCTCATTCGCCAACGCGCATTCATTGCGCTCTGGACCCACAAGGAAGCGATATTGAAGGCTACCGGGGAAGGCATCAGTTCGGGCCTCGACCGGGTCGAGTTTTCGATCGACGAATCGGGAGGGATCGGGGAACTCGTGTCCCTGCCACTTGGGTTCGGACGGCGGGAAGACTGGCGATTCCTGGCCTTTGCGCCTGCGGCCGCGCTGATTGCGGCGCTCGCGTGGCAAGGGCCGCCGCGGCCCGTCCGGGGTTTCGTGGCCGCGCCGCGGCCTGAGCTTCGACATGGATGACGCGACGTTCCGGCGCCGTGATCCGTCATGAACGATGCAATGGCCGACGGGAGAGCGAAGCGCGAGGCGGCCGGGTTCTCCGGTGCGCTTGACGAGACGACGCTCGCCCGGGCGAAGCGCGGTGATGTCCGGGCGTTCGAGTCGATCTACCGGCTTTATGCAGGCGCCAGTTACACACTTGCGCTGCGCATGCTCGGCGAACCGGCGGCGGCGGAGGATGTGGTGCAGGACGTTTTCGTCAAGCTGTTCGATGGCGTGCGCGGTTATCGTGGTGATGCGCCGTTCGGACCGTGGTTGAAGCGCCTCGTTGCGAACCGGGCGATCGACGTGTTGCGCGGCAATCGGTCCTGGGAAGGCGATGACCCCGAGCGGTTGTTCGACCGGATTCCGGCGCGCTCGCGTGATGCCGACGTGGAACTCGATCTCGCGGCAGCCCTGGGCCGACTGCCCGGCGCCGCGCGCGCGGTCGTGATCCTGCACGAACTCGAGGGGTTCACGCATACGGACATCGCGATGCGGTTCGGCATGACCGAGAGCTGGTCGAAGACGGTCCTCGCGCGTTCACTGCAGCGGCTGCAGGACGAAACGCGACCGTCCACGACGTTGGCCCGGAGCAGATCATGAACACGGTGCCCGGCGACTACCGGACATTGCGGGAAGGCCTCGCGCGTTTGCCGGAGTTTCCCGTGCCCGATGGATTGTGGCCGCGCATCCTCGCGCGTCGTGCGGCGGCGACCAGAAGCCACTGGTGGACGCGGAGCGCCGTGGCGGCGGCGCTGCTGGTGATCCTCGGCGGCGGCGTACTCGCGAACCGCTCCAGGTTCGTCGGTCATCATCCCGCAAGCCCGTTGACCGGAGCCCAAGCCGAATCGCAGGCCCTGGAAGCTCAATGGCGCGAACTCGGAGCTGGCGACAGCACGCGGGGCCCCGCGTTGGCACGACTCGGCACGATCGATGCCGCGCTGCAGTCCGCTTACGACCGTGGCGCGACACCCGACGAGCTGGCCCCGCTCTGGAAGCAACGCAATGTCCTGCTGCGCACGCTGATTGCGGCATCGCAGGGAACGGGCGCGACGACACGCATTTGAGGAGGATGAATCGATGAACACGAACATTTCGTCCCGGGCCGGCCACCGCCGCGCCCTTGCCTTGGCGCTGTCCGCGCTGCTCACGGCGGGAACCGGCGTTGCGGTCGCGGCGCCGCCGCCCGACGCCGGCAGCGACGCGATCGCGCAGAAGGTCGGACAGGAAATGCGGCTGACGATGCTCGACCTGATCCAAAGTGGCGCTCTCGGCCCGACCAACGGGCAGGACATCTCGCTCGACATCGACACGCCGGCGGAGCAGGTCACGACACTCGGCGTGCTGGTCGACAGCGCCAGTCCGCAACACGCCCGCGATGGCCTGCACGTGCTGGCGGTCACGCCGGGCAGCAGTGCCGATCAGATGGGACTGCGCGCCGGCGACATCCTGACCGCCATCGACGGCCGTTCGCTCGTGGCGCTGGGCGCCGACGGCAAGGGTCATGCCGCGGCGGCCGGAGTGCTGCGCGACTCCGTCGCGGCAATGCGGAACGGCGAACGCATCGATTTCGGTGTCTTGAGGGATGGCCGCAACCTCTCCGTGGGCGGCAACCTCCGGACCGTCTACGTCCCGGCGATGCACCTGATGGTCGGCAGCGCCGTCGCGGCGGCGGGTGCCGCAGCCACCGCTGCGGCCGATCCGCCACAAGGCTGCGGGCGGATCAGCGCATTCGATGTCGCACCGCGCCAGCAGCATTTGCACGCCGCAGTCATCATCGCGATCGATGGCGTTGCCCCGGGTCCGCAAGGCACGCCTTCGTTCCGTGTCGACGCCGGCGAGCACACGCTCACAGTCGCCGAGAACATCGAAAGCCAATACATTTCGTTCAGTGACGCGGCGCGCAATGCCGGCCTCGCGGGTTCGAAGTACAAGAAGCTGACCATCGACGTGCAACCGGACATGACCTACCTCGTTGCGGCACGGCTCAATCCCGACCAGCGGAACAACCCGTCACACGGGGCTTACTGGGATCCGGTCATGTGGAAGGCAGTTCCGGAAAGCTGCCGGTGAGTACGCGTTGAAGGTGAACCGGATCGACGCCGAAGGCCGCATGCGGCGGTAACCTTGCCGCATGACCCTCTCGTCGGATTGGTGGCCGCGCCTCGGATTGCTCTCGGCTCTGCTGGGCTGCCCCTCGGCCGCCTTTGGCACGACGGAATTGCCCGCTTCGCTACGGCAGCCCATCGAGGCCGGGATTGCCAACGGCCGGTTCCAGGGCGTCGCCATCGGCCTCATCGACCACGCATCACGCGACTCGTGGTTCCTCGGCGCGACGCGGCCGGATGGAGCGTCGCCCCTCGGCGATGACGCCTACGAAATCGGCGCGGTCACGCGGGCCTTCACCGGGCTGCTGCTGGCGCGTGCAATTTCCGAAGGACGAATCGGTCGCGGCACGACGCTCGCGCAGGCCTTCGACAAGGTCCGATTCGCCGATCGGGCGCTGTCGATGCGCTCGATCGAACAACTCGCGACGCAGACCGCCGGCCTGCCCGAATTGCCCCCCAACCTGTTTCCCGCGGACATCGACGATCCGTACGCCGACTTCGACGACGGCAAGCTGCAATCGATGCTGACGCATTTGCAGGCCGTGGCGCCGGCGGGGACCTACCGGTACTCCGACCTTGGCGAGGCCCTGCTTGCGGCAGCCCTGGGGCGAGCCTACAAGGACGACTATCGCAAGGTGCTGGCCCATGAAGTCCTGGCTCCCCTTGGGTTGCACGGCACGGGTTTCGGATCGGTGCCACACCTCTTGACGGGCTTCCGTGACGGTGAGCCGGCGTTGCACTGGCAGCACGAAGCCATGGCGGGCGCCGAGGGCTTGCGCTCGACATTGCCGGACCTGCTGGCGCTCGTGGCCGCCCAGCTGCGCCCGTCGGCGAGTTCGTTGGCCAATGCCCTCGTGACGACACGGGCGCAACTCGCAACCGCCGGTGGCGGTGCGACGACGCTGGGGTGGCAGGTCGTGATGGTGCAATCGGGAACGCAGTCATGGCCCCTGATGTGGCAGGCGGGCATCACGGGCGGGTTCGCCGCGTTCGTCGGCTGGCGCAGCGACCTGCAGCAAGGCCTCGTCCTGCTCGGGAACTCCGGATGCGACCTCAGTGCCATCGGTATTGCCTTCCTGTCGGGGCTCGCGCCGCCCGCCGCGCCGCGGCGCTTGCTTCGGCTCGATGACGCGACGCGGGCGGAGTTCGCCGGGCTCTATCAGTTCGATGGTGGCGGCGAGTTCATCGTGCGGGATCGGGGCGGCCGCCTGGCGGGGCAGGAATCCGGGCACCTGCCGGTCCCGCTCCGGGCGTTCGACGATGATGCGTTCGAGTACGGACCCGATGCCCAGCTGACCTTTCAGCGGCAGACTGGAACGGTCATGGCCATGACACTGCATCGAGGCGGCATGAACATCCGTGCCGAACGCCTGAGCCTCAAGGCGCCGGTATTGGTACGGACCACGTCGCCACTCGCTGCCGGCCGGCTGGCGGAGTACGCCGGCGAGTATCGGCTGACCGACGCGCTTCGGGCACGGGTCCGGCCTGACGGGGGGGGTGTTTCGTTGCAGTTGACCGGCAATACCCGCTGGCTGGCGATGAGTTGCGGCGAAGACCGGTTCTGCGATTCCAGCGGCGTACTCGAAGTGACTTTCCACCGCGATGCCGCGCGGCGCGTCACGGCGATCGATTGGCAGCAAGGACTCTTCACGGCGAGCGGTCCGCGCGATGACTGGTAGCCTTGCCCGGAAACCGATCCACAAGGTGCCGAATGCGGATGGCGCGGATTTCGCCGCTGGGACGATCGGGGCCGGAGTGCGGGAGAAGTGGGGTTCATGACGACACTCAGCGTCAACGTCAACAAGGTTGCCGTGCTGCGCAACTCACGCGGCGGTTCGCTGCCCGATCCCGTCGAGGCCGCGCGGACCGCGATCGCTGCCGGTTGCCACGGCATCACCGTGCACCCGCGGCCGGACCAACGGCACATCCGGGCGGGCGACGTTCCGCAGATCGCCGCCGTGTGCCACGGCGTCGAATTCAACATCGAGGGCAACCCGTTCGCGCCACCGCGCGGGTCGTATCCCGGCTATGTCGCGCTGGTGCAGGCCTCGCGCCCGGCACAGGCGACGCTGGTTCCCGATGCCGACGGGCAACTGACTTCCGACCATGGGTTCGATCTCGCCCGTGACGGGGCGCGGCTGGCGCCGCTGATCGCGGAGCTCAAGTCGCTTGGTGCGCGGGTGAGCCTGTTCATGGACACGACGTCAACCGGCATCGCCCGGGCTGCGGAACTCGGTGCCGATCGGGTCGAGCTCTACACCGGTCCTTACGCCCTGGCCCATGCGCGAGGCGACGCCGGGCGTGAGTTGGCGGCATGCGTCGCGGCGGCGGAAACGGCGCGCCTCGCGGGTCTCGGCGTCAATGCGGGTCACGACCTCGACCTCGCGAACCTCGGCGATCTGCTGGACGCCGTGCCGTTCATCGACGAGGTTTCGATCGGCCACGCGTTGTTTGCCGAGGCCCTCTACACCGGCCTTGCGCCGACGGTGCGTCGATATCTCGAGATTGTCTCGCGCTGACGCGGTGGCGCATGGCCGCCGCGTCAGCCTGGGTGGCGTCAGTTGCCGCCGGTTTGCGAGGTCGTGATGAATCCGATCTTGACCATGCCTGCCGATTTGGCATCGGCCATGACGGTCGCGAGGATCTGGTATTCCGTCGTCTTGTCGGCGCGAATCTGCAGTTCGGGCTGCGGGTTCTTCTGCGCGGCGACGCGCAGCTGCGCCTGCAACATCGCCTCGGTGACCGGCTCGTCATTCCAGAACAGGTCACCCGAAGCCTTGATCGCGAGATCGATGGGCTCCGGCGGATTCTGCTCCTGCGTATTCGGATTCGCCTGTGGCAGGTCGATGCGGATCTTGTGGGACATCAGGGGGGCCGTGATCATGAAGATGATCAACAGCACCAGAAGCACGTCACACATCGGCGTGACGTTGATTTCCGCCATCGGGCCGCCCGTATTGCTGCCGGTGCTCATTGCCATGGCTTATTTCCTCGCTGAGACCGGCGCAACACCCGCTTCGACACGCGAACCCGTCGCGAAGAAGTCGTGCAAATCATGCGCGAACTCGTCGAAACGAGCGTACGTGACACGGTTCTGGCGAACGAAGAAGTTGTAGGCCAGCACCGCCGGGATCGCAACGAACAGGCCGAACGCCGTCATGATCAGCGCCTCGCCGACCGGACCCGCCACTGCTTCCATCGACGCGTTGCCGGAAGCCGCGATCCGGATCAGGGCGTGGTAGATGCCCCACACCGTGCCGAGCAGGCCGACGAACACGGCAGCCGATCCAACCGTGGCGAGCAACGTCAGGCCACCCTCGAGCCGGAGGCTCTCCCGGGCCACCGCCTGGCGCAGCGCGCGATCGATGAACTCGGACCGGTTCAGCGCCTCGACCAGCCGGCTGCCTTCGTTGCGCTGATGGTGTGCCGCGGCCGATGCGCACTCGAGGGCGATCTTCGAGAATGGTTCGCCCTTCGACTGCTCTTCCATGTAGCGAACCGCGTCCTGCGTCGACGGCGTATCCCAGAACGTCTGGATCACGCGTTCCATGCGCGAGCGGATCAGCGTGTTGCGCAGGAAGTTCGCGACGATGAAGTACCAGGACATGATCGACATCACGCACAGGACCACGAACACGATCCAGCCGAGAAGGTCGAAGTTGCGGATGAGGTCGTGGAACCCCATCGCGCTCATGGCCTGGGCGGTGTTGCCGCCGCTGGCAGGCGGGAGCCCGGTGGCTCCTACCGCAGCGGGTGATACGGCGGCTGGTTGGGCTGCCGGCGCAGTCTGAGAGGCATCTTGCAACATGGCACCACCCTACTTTTGGTTACTGTTCGGACAAATGGAAGTCGATCGGAACCAACGCGTATCCCGAACTCGGTTTGCCGTCCTTCGATCCCGGATTGAACATCCAGGTCTTCACGGCGTCGATCGCGGCGTTGTCGAGCAAGCGTGAACCACTCGATTTCTGTACCGTGATGTCCTGCGGGCGCCCATCGGGGCCGACCAACACCTTCAGGATCACCGTACCCTGTACGTGTTGGCGCACCGCCTGGATCGGGTACTTCGGCGGCCGCAACTTGCGGTAGCTGATGTCCTCGCTCGGCGCGATGTCCTGCGGCGGCGGCGGCGGAGCCGGAGGGGCCGGAGGCGGAGCCGGAACCGACATTGGCGACGGTTCCTCGGTCACCACCGGCGGTTGTTCCGGCGGCGGCGGCGTCGGTGGCGGCTTGATCTTCTCGATGATCTTCGGTGGCGGCTTCTTCGGCGGCTCGGGTGGCGGCGGTGGCGGCGGCGGTGGCGGCGGTGGCGGCTCGATGAACTCGACCATCACCTTCTTGTCGACCGTCTTGTCCTTGGCGCTCGGTGGAGCAACGGGCGCCAGCAGCATCATGAACGCGAACGCATGCAGCGCGAACGCGACCGTCAGCGCCGAGACACGCCGCCAACTGAATCGATCGTGGCTGCCTGGATGGGAATCGGCCATCTGGAAGAACCTATGCGGGTCCGGTGCCGAAGCTGCGCACGATCATCATCCCCCGAGACCGCGCAGCGCAACGTCGAGCGCGGGTCGGGCACGGTACAACACGTCCGGCTCTGACGACAAGGGCTTTGCGCCGCCGGGCACAAAGTTTCATTGCGTCCCCGCACCCGTCTTGGGCCGGCTTGCGCGTTTCAGCTTCACGCCACCCTTGATGGCGCGGATCCGTTGTTCCGCCATGGTCTTGGTGCTGGGAAATGTCGCGGCCTTTTCCCAGTCGGCTGTCGCCGGGGCGTTTTCGTTCAGTGCGCTGTAGGCATCGCCGCGCAGGATGTAGGCCTCGCCCTCCTGCCGCAGGCCGCCCTTGGTGATCGCGCGGGTCAACGCATCCACGGCGTCCTTCGGCTTGTCCGCGTAGTAGTAGACGTAGCCGAGCTGATAGTCGATGTTGCCGTCCTTGGCGAGCGGCGCGGCCTTGCCGTAGCCCTCGATCGCGCAGTCATCCTGCTCGGCCTGCGTGCACACATCGCCCTCGAGCTTGTAGGTGTCGTAGCCCGGCTTGATGATGCCCTTGGCGAAACCTTCCTTCATGGTCTCGGCGGCACTCTTCGGCTGGTTCGCGACCGAATAGAGCTTGGCCAGCTGGACGTAGTCGTCGCTGGTCGTGATCAGCCCCTTGGCCTTGGCTTGCCCGAGCACCTCGAGCGCCTGCTGGTCCTTGTTGCCCTGCACGTAGATCGTGGCGAGGTTGTTGATCAACTTCATGTTGTTCGGGTCTTTCGCGAGCTCGGCCTTGACGATGTCCGCCGCCTGGTCGTACTGGTTGAGCTCGAAGTAGCTCCCCATCAGGATCTGCTGCCAACTCGGCTGTGGCTTGTCGGTCATCGACAACGCCTTTTTCATCGTGTCGGCGGCTTCCTGATACTTGTCGAGACGGTAGTAGGCATTGGCCTTCAATGCCTGCTCCTCTGCCGTCTGGGACCCGGTGAGTTTTTCCCATTGCTCCAGGGTCGCCAACGAGTCCTGGTACTTTTCGTCCTGCAGTTGCAGCTGCGCGACCATGAACAGCACCTGGAAGTGCTGGTTGTTGGGCAGCCCGTCGATCTGGATTGCCTTCTGGTATTCGGCAATGGCGTTCGCACTCTTGTCCTGCTCGTAGTAGACCTGTCCCAGCAATTCATGCGCAAACGACTGTGCATACTTGCTGGCACGATCGTTTTCCAGAACCTTCTGGATCAGCGGTTCGGCTTCGGCAGCCTTGTTGTCGTTGACGAGATCGGCAGCCTTGTTCAGTTGCCGCTGGTCGCCGGAAGACATCTCGAGCTTGGGTTCCTGGCGCGTCGCGTTGGGGTATTCGTTTTTCTTGTCCTTGTCGCCGGCAGCCAGCGCCCCGACCGCAAGTGCCAACAGCAGCGCAATGACGATCGGACGGGTCAGTTTGGCGAAACGCATGGCGACACCCTCGGGACTTGGATGGCGGATGGAACGGGGCTTCTGCGGACGAATGCCCGCTGCCGGGAGAGTACAGCCGCGGCGCGCCGTCGCACAAGGACGGCCGGTGCTGCATTGCAACCACGACCGGATCGCCAGCCAGACGTCACCGTCCGCTGGTCCTGCAAGGGCGTGAACGACTGTCCGTACTGCCGGCAAACGCAGGCGCCCGCGACGACGCCGGGCCGATCAAACGTCGAGGTTCGCGACCTTCAGGGCGTTCTGTTCGATGAATTCACGGCGCGGTTCGACGACATCTCCCATCAGCGTCGAGAACAGCTGGTCGGCCGTCAGCGCATCATCGATCCCGACCTGCAACAACCGCCGTGTTTCGGGATTGACGGTCGTTTCCCAAAGTTGCTCGGGATTCATCTCGCCAAGGCCCTTGAAGCGGTTGATGGTCCGTCCGCGGCGGCTTTCTTCCATCAACCAGGCATGTGCGGCAGCGAATCCGGCGACCGGCTGCGAGCGATTTCCTCGTCGCACCGACGCACCGGGCTGGATCAGGCCGCGCAGCACCGCTGCGGCGTTCGCCAGTGGCGCGAACTCCTGGCCGGCGAAGAACGCCATTGGAATGACTTCGGTCTGGTCGAGGCCGTGCTGCCGGCGCACCAGCACGAGCGCCGGCCCATGCTCACTCGTCGCCGGCTGCATGCGCGCGTGGTAGCGCGGCTGGCCGATTCCGTTTTCACGGGTCATGCGGGCATTCAGGCGCGCAACCCAGGCTTCGGCCACCGCCGCGTC